>NZ_DAIUBR010000001.1:0-52243 GCF_036846585.1 Limnobacter sp.
CGGCGATGCTGCTGAAGAAAAAACAACCGAAGCACCGCCACCACCACCTCCGCCGCCCGATGAAACCGACGCAGTTGATGTGGAGCTGTTGTCTGTTGTGGGTGCCGTGGTACCGCCTGAACTGGCGCTGGCCAGCGAGCTGGGAGAACTTCCATCGTCACCGCTGGCCACCACACGGATCGCGGTGAAACTGCTGTGGTTTTCCCCGACCGAATCAGTCACGGTGAGCTGAAACACCAAATCCGAGGTGGCTGTTGCCGCTGGTAAATCAACATCGGCCGTGTTGCGGGTACCGGTCATGACCTGCTCGCCCGACACTTGGGTCCATTCATACGAGGCAACGGTTCGCCCCAAGGGCACTGAGCTTGCAGAACCGCGCAAACGAACCGGATTCAAACCCGAGGCACTTTCCTGATAACCACTGGTGCCCAAACCATTTGCCGACACCGAGGCATTGGCCACAGGGCGACTGGCCCTGGCTGCAGACACAGCCGCAAAAGCATCCAGCATGCCGGCACCGCACACCGCCGTGGTGCAGTTGCATGTGCCGGAACCCTGATTCGCCGTGCATGTGCTGGTTCTGGGGCTTAAAAAATTCGCTGTGTTGCCCAGAATCTGGCTGCGTAACTGGGCTGGCGTCAACGCTGGGTTGATCGAACGCATCAAACCCGCAGTGGCCGCCACCAAAGGCGCAGCAAATGAAGTACCTGTTTTGCTGGCCAAACTTGCGGAGCCTGGCGTGGTCGAGCCAGAATTGCTTAACCCCACCAAGCCGTTACTGAAACCGCCGGGGGCCATCAGGCTGACACCATTGCCAATGGCGCTGTAGCTGGCGCGGCTGCCATCACGATCCAGTGCGCCTACCGACAGCACATTGCTGCAATTGGCTGGCGAATCGACCGAACCGCCACTGTTGCCTGCTGCTGCAACAACGACCACACCCGCCGCGTTTACACGATCCACCACGGTTTGCTCAAAAGTGCTGCAAGCGGTTGAACTGCCCAAACTGAGGTTGATCACGTCGGCAGGGGTTGGGTTGCCTGGGATACCCGGCACGTCCAGCCCCGCAGACCACAACATGGCGTCCAACACATCGGACAACAAACCACCGCATTTGCCCAACACCCGCACAGGAAGCACTTTCACGTTCCAGTCAGCGCCCGCCACATCCGAATCGCTGTGCGTGTTCGCTGCAATTTGACCCGCGACAAATGTGCCGTGCCAGCTCGAATTTTTAACGCTACAGCCCGTGAAAGCCGAAGTTTGGGAATCTTCCGTGCTGATCCAGTTGCCGGGGTCTGCCGCATTGGCGTCGCGCCCGTTTCCATCGTTGGCTGTTGGCACATCGGAAATAAAGTCGTAGCCACTCAAAAGGCGGCCCATCAGGTCAGGTGTTTCAAACACAACACCGGTGTCCAGCACAGCCACCACCACATCGGCACCGCCACGAATCACGTCCCATGCCTGATCAAATTTGGCACCCGCAGTGTTCAACGTAGACCGCAAGGCCCATTGGTTTGAAAAGTTGGGGTCGTTGGGGGTCGCAAAAGCGCGCACCGGGCGGTCTTCAATAGCAAATTCAACTTCCGGGTCGCTGGTCAAGCGATTCAACATCGCTTGCTGGTCCGTGTTGCGCACACTACCGCCCCAACGCATCACGTGTGTTCCCACAGAGCCTGCCCGAAGCCAAACGGCATCCACATTGTTGCGGCTCATGACATCGGCCAGAAACTCGCCTTCTTTCTCAAGACGACGCAAAGTGGGTGCACTGCCAAGTTCCACCGAGTTTTTCAGTTTGACGATAAATTGCCCGCCGCCGCTTTGGGCATGGACCGGCGCCACCAAAAGGATCCACAGTATCAGCAACACGCTGGTTACCAAAATTCGCAAGGGGCTTAATTTTTGCTTTTTGGGACGGAAAGTCAACATGGCAGCACTCGCTTATCTCAATGCATTGAGGTTACCGAGCAAGCTGCACAATCAATTTGATGAATAGAAAGCAGAACGGAGTCTACTTCTCATGCGCGCTGTACGATAACCGTAAGTTCATGCTTAACGGCATGAGACAAGGCTTTGCGCATGACCAATATAGGTAGGGGGACCCACAAAAGGGGGTGGTTTTTCAAGGAAAATACGGGCAAAAAAAAACCGGGCATGAACCCGGTTTTCTTCACATCAAAACACGCTTGAAATTACTTGGCGGTCATCAGGGCAACGGTGGTGTCCAACATGCGGTTGGAGAAGCCCCATTCGTTGTCATACCAGCTGGACACCTTGACCAGCTTGCCACTGACCTTGGTCAGCGTTGCGTCAAACGAGCTGGATGCAGGGTTGTGGTTGAAATCGATGGATACCAGCGGTGCCTCGTTGTACTCCAACACACCCTTCAACGGGCCTTCGGCGGCCGCTTTCAGAATGCTGTTGACTTCTTCAACGGTGGTGTCGCGCTTGGCGATGAACGACAAATCCACCATCGACACGTTGATGGTTGGCACACGCACAGCGTAACCATCCAGCTTGCCATTCAATTCTGGCAACACCAAGCCCACAGCTGCGGCCGCGCCGGTTTTGGTGGGGATCATGCTCATGGTGGCGGAACGCGCGCGGCGCAGGTCTTCATGGTACACATCGGTCAACACTTGGTCGTTGGTGTAAGCGTGAATGGTGGTCATGAGCCCGGTTTCCAGACCAATTGCATCGTTCAAAGGCTTGACCAGCGGGGCCAGGCAGTTGGTGGTGCAAGACGCGTTGGAAATCACGGTGTCGGTGCTTTTCAACACGGTGTGGTTCACGCCGTACACAACCGTGGCATCCACGTCTTTGCCGCCAGGGGCAGAAATGATTACTTTCTTGGCACCGCCCCTCAGGTGGGCAGACGCCTTTTCCTTGGTGGTGAAAAAGCCTGTGCATTCCATCACCACGTCCACACCCAGCTCGCCCCAAGGCAGTTCAGCAGGGTTGCGGTTGGCCAGCACCTTGATTTTGTCGCCATTGACAACCATGTAGTCGCCATCTACGCTCACGGTGCCGGGGAAACGGCCGTGGGCGGTGTCGTACTGGGTCAGGTGGGCGTTGGTCTTGGGGTCGCCAAGGTCATTAATCGCCACGATTTGAATGTCGTGTTTCTTGCCACCTTCATAGTGGGCACGCAGTACATTTCGGCCGATGCGGCCATAGCCGTTAATCGCTACGCGAATGGTCATGACAAATCTCCTTGAAAGTAAATCAATTATCGTGTTTCTTAAGCCGTGACCAAGGCCAGTGCGGCTTCAGTAAATTTCTCGATGGTCAGTCCAAAATGCTTGAACAAGGCACCTGCCGGGGCAGATTCACCAAAAGTGCTCATGCCCACCACCGTGCCTTTCACACCTGCCTGCGCAATATACTTGTACCAGCCGTCGGTCATGCCGGCTTCAATTACCGCAATGGGCGCATTGCCCAACACGCCAGCCCGGTACTCGACCGTTTGGCGATCGAATACGTTTGTAGACGGCATGGACACCACACGGGCCACGATGCCTTTTCCAGACAGGGCTTTCTGTGTGTTCATCGCAATTTCAATTTCAGAACCGGTGGCAATCAGGGTGACCTGCGCCTTGTCTGCTTCAAGCAAAACATAACCGCCTTTGGCAATTGAGTTCAACACCGCCTCTGAACGATCCAGGAATGGCAGGTTCTGGCGGCTGAACAACAGCGCACTGGGGCCGTCTTTGCGCTGCACAGCCGAATTCCAGGCGGCCATGGATTCAACAGAATCCGCGGGGCGCCACACGTCCATGTTTGGCAGCAAGCGCAAGGTAGCTGCGTGCTCAACTGGCTGGTGGGTTGGGCCATCTTCACCCAGGCCGATTGAATCGTGGGTGAACACAAAAATATTGCGCTTTTTCATCAGTGCAGCCATGCGCAAGGCATTGCGGCTGTAGTCAGAAAATGTCAGGAACGTAGCGCCAAATGGAATATAACCACCGTGCAGTGCCACACCGTTCAAAGCAGCGCTCATGCCAAATTCACGCACGCCCCAGTTGATGTGGTTGCCCGCGGTGAAACCTTCCTTGTTTCGGCGTACGGCCACGCACTTGGGCCAGTTGGTGAGGTTTGAGCCTGTCAGGTCGGCAGAACCGCCCAGCAATTCAGGCAGTTCGGCTGCCAACAAGGTAATGGCATTCTGGCTGGCCTTGCGGGTGGCAATGGTTTCGCCCTTGGCAGCCACTTCAGCCAGCAAACGCGCCGCAGTTTGCTCAAAACGGGCAGGCAGGTCGCCCGCCATGCGGCGCTTGAATTCAGCCGCTTTGGCCGGGAATTTCGCACTGTAGGCATCAAACAGTTTGTCCCAGGCCGACTGGCGGGCAGCGCCTTCAACCTGCGCGTCCCAAGCGTTGTACACCTCGGCAGGGATTTCAAACGGTGCATGTTCCCAGCCAATGGCAGCGCGGGTGGCGGCAATTTCAACATCGCCCAGCGGGGCACCATGTACTTTGTCAGTACCTGCCAAATTGGGAGAACCCTCACCAATATTGGTTTTGCAGCAAATCAGGGTGGGGCCTTTGTCCAGCGCAGCGTTTTGCTTGGCCTGGGTAATTGCAGCATCCACAGCGTCTACATCGTGACCATTCACGTTGGGGATCACATTCCAGCCGTAGGCTTCGAAACGCTTGGGGGTGTTGTCAGCAAACCAGTGTTCCACTTCACCGTCAATGGAAATGCCATTGTCGTCGTACATCACGATCAGCTTGGACAAGCCCAAGGTGCCCGCCAGCGAACACGCCTCGTGGGAAATGCCTTCCATCAGGCAGCCGTCACCCAAAAACACATAGGTGTTGTGGTCAACAACAGGAAAACCGGCTTCATTGAATTCAGCGGCCAGCAGTTTTTCAGCCAGGGCAAAACCCACGGCATTGGCGATACCCTGCCCCAAAGGGCCTGTGGTGGTTTCAATACCGGGGGTAATGTCCACTTCGGGGTGGCCCGGTGTTTTAGAATGCAACTGGCGGAAATTCTTCAGTTCCTCGATCGGCAGGTCATAACCGGTCAGGTGCAGCAGCGCATACAGCAGCATGGAGCCATGGCCGTTGGACAACACGAAGCGGTCGCGATCCGCCCAAAGCGGGTTCTGCGGATTGTGCTTCAGGTGGCGGGCCCACAGGGCAACAGCGATCTCGGCCATGCCCATGGGCATGCCGGGGTGACCGGACTTGGCGGCTTGAACTGCATCCATGGCGAGCGCGCGAATCGCGTTGGCCATGTTCTTTGACGAAGAGGACATAGGTATGGGGATTGAGGGTTATGCCTGTGGCAAAGTTGGAAAAACATGAATTTTATCAAAGCTATCCGAAGAAAGTGTCACCTCGCGGACAAACCACTGAATAAAGACAGGCAAACATGAAACAAGACAAAGGCAAGCGCTTACCCCGCTTCCTGCTAGAACACTGCAACAGCGTGGGCCAAGTGCTTGATCTGTCGGACGACTTGATGCATTACGCTTCCCGGGTTTTGCGCTTGCGAGAGGGCGAATCATTGCGGGTCTGGAACGGTCGCGGTTGTGAATACCAGGCCACAGTGCAATATGTGTCCAAAAAACTGGCGCAAGTGCATATTCTTGAGCAACTGACGGTTCTGGACACCGAATTGAACAGACCCTTACACGTACTTCAGGCCTTGCCGGAAGGCGACAAAATGGACTGGATACTTGAAAAATGCACGGAATTGGGCGTTGTCGGCTTTCACCCCGTTCAGGCCCGCCGCAGCGTGGTTAAACTGGAAGGGGAGCGTGCCAGCAAGCGGCAAACCCATTGGGAACGTGTGGTGCTGTCGGCCAGTTTGCAAAGTGAACGCGGCCGCCTGCCCAAGGTTGAACCCGTGAAAACACTTCAAGATGCGCTGGAACACGTGTCGAAAACCTGGCCCAATGCGCAGGTGCTGTGGTTTACCCCGCAGGCCGGGGAATCACTGAGAAACTGGACACCCTGTGCAAAACCCGGGGAACCATTGATCATTTGTGTGGGCCCGGAAGGCGGCTGGTCACCCGAGGAAACCGACACGGCAACGCAACTTGGCGCCCTGCCCCTGAGTTTTTCGAGACGCGTGTTGCGAACCGAAACATTCGCAGTGGCCTGCACAGCACAGCTGACAGCCCTGCTAAACCTTGAAGCAAACTAACAACAAGAGAGACGGACATGAGCAGTACCTTTCAATTCAAAAATCCAAGCCTGTTGCAAACCAATCCTTTTGTGTACGGCAGCTTCCATGAATGCGAAAAAGATTTCCCTGTGGACAACCCGGCCACCGGCGAAACCATTGCCCAGGTTGGCAACACCTCCATCGCACTGGCGCACGACGCCATTTTGTGCGCTGAAAAGGCTTTGGTGAGCTGGCGCAACACCACCGCCAAAAGCCGCGCGCAAATGCTGCGCAAGTGGTTTGATTTGATCATAGACAACGCCGACGACCTGGCATTTTTGATGACCCTGGAACAAGGCAAACCGCTGGCCGAGGCCAAAGGCGAAGTGGTGTACGGCGCAAGCTTCGTGGAATGGTTTGCCGAACAGGCCAAACGAATTGAAGGCAGCGTGCTGGAATCGCCTCAACTGGGCCGGGAATTGCTGGTGTTGAAACAAGCCATCGGTGTGTGTGCAGCCATTACGCCGTGGAATTTCCCCATTGCCATGATTACCCGCAAGGTAGCCCCGGCACTGGCTGCAGGCTGTACCGTGGTCATCAAGCCCGCGGAACAAACACCGTTAAGCGCACTGGCCCTGGCTGAACTGGCCCGGCAAGCAGGCTTCCCGGCAGGCGTGTTGAACGTGATCACCGGCGACGCGGAACGCTCGATTGAAATTGGCAAAGTGTTGTGCGAAAGCGAGGTGGTTCGCAAACTGACATTCACCGGCAGCACCGAGGTGGGCCGAATCCTGATGCAGCAATGCGCCCCCACCATCAAAAAACTGAGCCTTGAACTGGGTGGCCATGCACCTTTCATTGTGTTTGAAGACGCCGACCTGGACAAAGCCGTGGATGGCTTGATTGCATCGAAATTCCGCAACGCTGGTCAAACGTGCGTGTGCACCAACCGCATTTATGTGCAGCGCAGCGTGCAGCAGGCCTTTGCGGAAAAACTGCAAGCCAAAGTGGCCAAACTGGAGGTGGGCGACGGCATCAAGACCAAAGCCAGCATCGGCCCCATGATTGACGACCAGGCCATTGCCAAGGTTCAAAAACATGTGGACGACGCACTGGAAAAAGGCGCAAAACTGCTGCACGGCGGCAAGCCCCACGCCCTGGGTGGCCGCTTTTTCGAACCGACCCTGATCGACAACGCAGACCACCGCATGCTGGTGGCCCAAGAGGAAACCTTTGGCCCGCTGGCCGCCATTTTCCCCTTCGACACCGAAGAACAGGCTATCAATTACGCCAACAACACACCCTACGGGCTTGCAGCGTACTTCTACACCGAAAATTCTGCACGTACTTTCCGCGTGGGCCGTGCGCTGGAATACGGCATGGTGGGCATCAATGTGGGCGTGTTTTCCAACGAAGTGGGGCCTTTTGGTGGCGTGAAGCAGTCGGGGCTGGGGCGCGAAGGCTCGGTGTGGGGTATCGAAGAGTTCCTGGAAATGAAGTACCTGTGCATTGGCACGCTTTAAGTTCGAAAGCCCCGGCAACCATTACAATACTGGGCAATCGACTTACAAAAAATTGAATCACGAAGGACACCGGCGCACATGCACAAGAAACCGCTGACGTTTCAACAGGCCATTTTGACCCTGCAAAACTATTGGGACCACCAAGGTTGCGCCCTGCTGCAACCTTTCGACATGGAAGTGGGCGCGGGCACCAGCCACACCGCCACCTTTCTGCGCGCCCTGGGTCCTGAACCCTGGAATGCAGCGTATGTGCAGCCCTCGCGCCGCCCAAAAGACGGCCGCTACGGCGAAAACCCCAACCGCATGCAGCACTACTACCAGTTTCAGGTGGTGCTGAAACCATCGCCAGAAAACATCATCGACCTGTACCTGGGCAGCCTTGAAGCACTTGGCATCGACACCCAACAAAACGACATTCGTTTTGTGGAAGACAACTGGGAAAACCCAACGCTGGGCGCTTGGGGCCTGGGCTGGGAAGTGTGGTTGAACGGCATGGAAGTGACCCAGTTCACCTATTTCCAGCAAGTGGGCGGGCTTGATTGCGCTCCTATTTTGGGCGAGATCACCTACGGCATTGAACGCCTGACCATGTACCTGCAAGGCAAGGAAAATGTGTACGACCTGGTGTGGACCGAGCGCGAAGAAAAAGGCGTGAAAAAAGTGTTGACCTATGGCGATGTGTTTCACCAAAACGAAGTGGAACAATCCACTTACAACTTCGAGCACAGCAATGCCGACATGTTGTTTCGCCACTTTGGCGAATACGAAGCAGAAGCCAAGCATTTGATTGAAGTGGGCTTGGCCCTGCCCGCCTACGAAATGATTTTGAAAGCCGCACACACCTTCAACCTGCTGGACGCACGCGGTGCCATTTCGGTAACCGAGCGCGCAGCCTACATTGGTCGAATCCGCAATTTGTCGCGCGCCGTGGCGCAAGCTTATTTCGATTCCCGCGAAAAGCTGGGCTTCCCTATGTGCGGTACCCCCAATACACAAGCTGCCTAAAACACATGAGACCCATGAATTCAACACTACTGGTTGAGCTGTTTACCGAAGAGCTCCCACCCAAGGCACTGCAAACACTGGGCAACGCTTTTGCCGAACTATTGAGCAAAACCCTGCGCGATGAAGGCCATTTGGCAGACAACAGCGTGGTGGAAAATTTTGCAAGCCCACGCCGTTTGGCTTGTCGCATCACCAATGTGGCAGCCATCAGCCCCGAGAAAAAAATTCAGGAACGTTTGCTGCCAGCCAAAATTGGTCTGGATGCCAACGGCCAACCCACCCCACCCCTGCAGAAAAAACTTGATTCCCTGGGGCTAGGCACAATTGGCGTGGATCAACTTGAAACCATCAACGACGGCAAACAGGATGTGTTGCACATTTCGCGCATCCAAGCTGGCAAAGCGCTTGAAGAGTCGCTGAACAAAGCACTGGATGCAGCCACCACCAAGCTGCCCATTCCGAAAGTAATGAGCTACCAGCGCCCCAATGGCAGCACCGTGCACTTTGTGAGGCCCGCCCACCGTTTGATCTGCCTGCACGGCGACAAAGTAGTGCCCGCTCAAGTATTGGGCCTGGAAAGCGACCGCATTACACTGGGCCACCGCTTTTTAAGTACCGGCGTGGTGAATATTGCCAGTGCTGACAGCTACGAACAACAAATTGAAACAGAAGGCAAAGTGATTGCCAGCTTCACCAAGCGCAAGGCCGCCATTGTGAAAGCCTTGGCCGACCAGGCCGCTGGCGACAAAGTGGTGCAACCCGACGACCTGATCAATGAAGTGTGCGCACTGGTTGAATGGCCCGTGGTGTATGAAGCCGGTTTCGAAAAAGAATTTCTGGAAGTGCCGCAGGAATGCTTGATTTTAACCATGCAGGCAAACCAGAAGTATTTTGCGATTACCGACCAGAAAGGCAAGATGAAAAACCGCTTCTTGCTGGTTTCAAACCTGCTGACACACACACCCGAACTGATCACCACCGGCAATGAACGCGTGTTGCGCGCCCGTTTGGCCGATGCGAAGTTCTTCTTCGACCAAGACCGCAAAAAAACACTGGAAAGCCGCCTGCCCGGCCTGGCCAATGTGGTGTACCACAACAAGCTGGGCACCCAGAAAGACCGCAATGGCCGCTTGGTGGAATTGGCAGCCGCTCTGGCTAGCGTGTGCGGCGCCGATGCGGACATGGCCAAGCGCGCAGCCCTGCTGTGCAAGGCTGATTTGCTCACCGACATGGTCGGCGAATTCCCCGAACTGCAAGGCAATATGGGTGAACATTACGCCCGCCATGATGGCGAACAAGCTGATGTAGCCCAAGCCATTGCCGACCACTACAGTCCCCGATTTGCAGGCGACCAACTTCCCCGCAACCCCGTGGGTGTGGCCGCCGCGCTGGCCGACAAACTGGAAACACTGGTGGGCATATACGGCATTGGCCTGATCCCGACTGGCGACAAAGACCCCTTCGCCCTGCGCCGCCATGCACTGGGCGTGATCCGCATGGTGATTGAGAAAAACCTGAATCTTGATTTGAAACGCATGCTGACAGCAGCAAGCCAGTTGTTCAGCAATTACCCCGATTTCAAAATTGATCTGGGCGGTCTGGAAAAGTTTATTCAAGACCGCCTGCGCGGTTACCTGAAAGACCAGGGTTATTCCACAGCCGAAGTTGAATCAGTTCTCAGCCAAAACCCAAGCCAGTTTGCAGACCTGCCCAAGCGTCTTGAAGCCGTGCGAGCATTCTCGCAATTGCCGGAATCGCAAGCTTTGGCTGCCGCTAACAAACGCATCACCAATATTCTGAAGAAAACCGACGTGTGTTCTTCTGAAATAGACACAAGCCTGCTGCAAGTGGATGCCGAAAAGGCCCTGGCTGCGCAAGTGAAAGAAGTGGAACCACTGGCAACAAAAGCTTTTGAGCAAGGGGACTATCAACAGGCCTTGCTGGCGCTTGCACCCCTGAAAGCCAATGTAGACGCGTTTTTCGAAAACGTCATGGTGATGGACAACAATGAAGCCCTGAAAAACAACCGCCTGGCTTTGTTGAAACACATGCATGGTTTGATGAACCGCGTGGCCGACATTTCACAACTGGCCGCTTAAGCCTGACTACTTCGCAAGGATAGCCCATGAAACTCATCGTGCTGGATCGTGATGGTGTCATCAACGAGGATTCGGATGAATACATCAAATCGGTCGATGAATGGATTCCCATTGCAGGCAGCATGGAAGCCATTGCACGCCTGAACCGCGGAGGTTATCGCGTTGTGGTGGCAACTAACCAAAGTGGCATTTCCAGGGGTCTGTTCGACCTGGAAACACTGTCATCCATGCACAAGAAAATGCATGAACTGGCTGGCGTGGTAGGCGCACACATTGAAGGCATTTTCTTCTGCCCACACGGCCCCGATGACAAATGCAATTGCCGCAAACCCAAATCAGGCCTGTTTCAGGAAATCCAGGCCAGAACCGGTTTTGATCTGGGCGGCGTACCCTGCGTGGGCGATTCACTGCGTGATTTGCAAGCCGGCGCCAGCATGGGGTGCACACCCTTGTTGGTAAAAACCGGCAAAGGCAAAAAAACGCTTGAGAAAGGCAAAGACGAATTGCCCAAAGGCACCTTGGTGTTCGACAATTTAATGGCAGTGGCCGAACACCTGGTGCCAGACGACCCCTTTGCAAACAATCGATAAAGATTAAAACTATCGGAGGCCTGTGGTGAGATCCTTTGTTGGCTCAATCCTGTTTTTCGTTTACGTCGTGGTCTATACCCCGATTCATGCCAGCGCCCTGTTGTTGGCATCGCCCTTTATTTCCATCCGCAATCGTTACGTAGTCGCCTGCTGGTGGAATGCACTCAACATCCACATGCTGAAGTGGCTTTGCGGAATCAAGTTCCGCGTAGAGGGCATGGAAAACCTGCCCAACACCGGCGCAATCATTCTGGCCAAACACCAGTCAGCCTGGGAAACTTTCGGCATTCCAGCCAACCTGCTTCCCCGCCAACTGTGCCTTGTGTTCAAAAAAGAACTGCAGTACGTGCCTTTTTTTGGCTGGTGTCTTTGGGTATTGCGCATGGTACCCATTGACCGAAAAAATGGCGTAGAAGCCTTTGAGCAGGTTAAAACCATGGCAGGCAAGCGCATGAAAGAAGGCGCCTGGATGATGTTTTTCCCCGAAGGAACACGTGTGCCGGTGGGCTACAAACGCCGCTACAAAACAGGCGGCACCCGTTTGGCCGTTGCAACCGGCACGCCCGTGGTGCCCGTGGCACACAACGCAGGTGAATACTGGAAGCGCAAAGGTTTTTTCAAAAAAGCCGGCACAGTGACCTTGCGCTTTGGCCCGCCCATTTCACCAGAAGGGCATGACGCCCAAAGCCTGATGAATGTGGTCGAAGAATGGATTGAATACGAAATGCACAAAATCAGCCCACACCGCTACACCAGCAGCGAAACCCCCTTTGTGGGCAAAGGCGAGAAGTGACACATGCGTTCAGCAGCACAAACCCCCAATGAAGTTCGCAGCATTGAACTGCCTTGGGGCGTGTGTAACTACGTATTGAAGCGCAGCAAACGCAGATCGGTGGGGTTTTTGATTGGTGACGAGGGCCTGCAAATTTCAGCGCCGCTTCGCCTGTCAATCACTGAACTTCACAGCATTATTGAATCCAAATCGGGCTGGATCGAAAAACGGCTTGAACAATGGCAAGTTCGCAGCAAACAAACCACCCGGCTTGAACAATTGCTCGATGAAGGCAAACCGATCCCCGTGCGTGGCGAACCCTATCAACTTGAAGCACTGCCTGCGTGCAGCAAAGCCCTGCTCAACCCGTGGACCAAAAGCATTGCCCTGCCGGCCTGCGAAAACAGCTTACAACGCAACAAGGCAGTTGAGAAATTGCTGAAAGCTCATGCCAAAGACGTGTTTACCCACATGGCCGCCAAGCTGGTGCAACGGCAGGCAGACAGGCAACAATTGCCGAATTTTTCAATCCATCTGTCCAGCCCCGGCTCACGCTGGGGTAGTTGCAACAGCAAGCGGGAAGTACGCTTAAACTGGCGCCTGGTGCACTACCCACCGCAGTTGATTGAATATGTGATTGCACATGAACTGGCCCATCTGGTAGAAATGAATCACAGTGCGCGTTTTTGGACAGTGGTGGAAAGCCTGATGCCCAACTACAAAGAACCACACAAAACACTTGCAAAAATGAACCCCTCTGAGGTGCCCGTATTATGAGAATTCTTCACACCATGCTGCGCGTGGGCGACCTGCAACGATCGATTGATTTTTACACCCAAGTCATGGGCATGAGAGTGATTCGCACAACCGAACGTGCCGACCAAGGTTACTCCCTTGCCTTCGTAGGCTATGGCACCGAACAGGACGGCGCCGTACTTGAATTAACCCACAACCATGGCGTAGGCAGCTACGAACTGGGTAGCGCCTACGGACATATTGCGATCGCAGTCGACGATGCTTACGCACAATGCGAACGTATTACCCTGGCCGGTGGAAAAGTAAGCCGTCCGGCTGGCCCGGTGAAAGGTGGCAGCACGGTAATCGCCTTCGTGGAGGATCCCGATGGCTATAAAATCGAGCTGATCCAGACAAGGCGTTAACCCGAAAAGGCCCCCGGCCCCCTAGGGCAGGCAAGGCCTTGCGGCCCACTTTGACAAACAGAAGTCAAGTAAAAAATTTCCATTTTTTTCCCGAATTAGGGTCGAATAAAATTGCCCTGAACGTTACAATGGGCTGCTCGAAATTTGCTTAAATTTTGTGCAACGTGCGCATCGCCCATTTAACACTTCCAAATAATCTGTTCCTGGCCCCCATGGCAGGCGTAACAGATCGCCCCTTTCGCCAGTTGTGCAAAAAACTGGGCGCGGGCCATGCTGTGTCGGAAATGGCAGCGAGCAACCCCGCACTGTGGAAAACAGACAAAAGCACACGCCGCCTGAACCACTACGGCGAAACCAAACCAATCGCAGTACAAATTGCAGGGGCCGACCCCGGAATGATGGCGCACGCCGCAGCCTACAACATCGAGCGCGGCGCACAAATCATCGACATCAACATGGGTTGCCCGGCCAAGAAAGTGTGTGCAGTGGCCGCAGGTTCCGCCCTGCTTCAAAACGAAGGCCTGGTTGAAAACATTCTGAAAGCCGTGCATGCCGAATGCGAAAAACGCGGCGTACCGCTTACCTTGAAATACCGCACGGGTTGGTCGCCAGAACATAAAAACGCAATCCACATTGCGCAATTGGCGCAATCCATTGGTGTGTCACTGCTCACCCTGCACGGGCGTACACGCGCCTGTGGTTACACAGGCAACGCAGAATACGACACCATTCGGGCCGTGAAAAAATCGGTCAGTATTCCGGTGATCGCCAACGGCGACATCACCACCCCCGAGAAAGCGAAGTTTGTGCTGGATTACACCGGCGCAGACGGCCTGATGATAGGCCGGGCCGCGCAAGGCAATCCATGGATATTCAGGGAAGTGTTGCATTACCTGAAAACGGGTGAACACCTTGAACCTGCCACACTGGAAGAGGCGCATGAAGTCATGATGCACCACCTGCGTGATCACCATGAATTTTATGGCGAGAAAACGGGCCTGCTCACCGCCAGAAAGCATTTGCAATGGTATCTTTGCGGCCCAGCCGGAAAAAACAACACCGTGATTGATCAACTGATGTTGGCGCAAACCACTTGCGAACAATTGCGCATTGTTGACAAATTTTTTCTGACCTGGAAATCAAGCGGCCACATTTACTTCGCCGCCGCAAACGATTCACTCCAACCAACACAAAAAAGAAGATTGGCAGCATGAAACCCAATGACAGTGATCTCGCCCCCGTCACCATATCCGAGTGCATACGAAGCAACCTCGACAAGTTCTTTGACGACCTTGAAGGAGAATGTGCCAAATCGGTTTACGACATGGTGCTGTCCGCAGTCGAACGACCCATGCTCGAAGTGGTCATGGAAAAAGCCAATATGAACCAAACAATCGCAAGCCAAATGCTGGGCATTAACCGCAACACATTGCGCAAAAAGTTGCAGCAGCACGGCCTCATCTGATTTTTATTTTCACAACAAAGCCATGACATCGAACCCAACAATCAAACGTGCGCTGCTCAGCGTGTCCGACAAAACCGGCATTCTTGAATTGGCCAAAGCACTGGCCGAGCGTGGGGTGGAAATTCTGTCCACTGGCGGCACTGCCAAGCTGCTGGCCGAGAAAGGCCTTGTCGTGAAAGAAGTGAGCAGCCACACCGGCTTCCCTGAAATCATGGATGGACGCGTAAAAACACTGCATCCGAAAATCCACGGCGGCATTCTGGCGCGCCGTGATTTGCAAAGCCACCTGGATGCAATGGAAGAACATGGCATTGGTGCAATCGATTTGGTGGCAGTGAACCTGTACCCCTTCGACAAGGCAACAGCCGGCAAGAACGTGAAACTGGAAGACGCGATTGAAAACATCGACATTGGCGGCCCCGCCATGGTGCGTGCTTCTGCGAAAAACTACACAGGCGTCACCATTCTTGTAGACCCCACTGATTACGAAAAAATAATCGATGAAATGAAAGACAACGATGGCGCCACCACGTTGAAAACCCGCAGCAGCCTGGCTGCGAAAGCCTATGCACACACAGCACGCTATGATGGTGCAATTGCAGCATTCCTGACCAGCCTCCAGGGCACCGATGGAGCCCTGGAAGACACCCCCGCTCGCATTGAATACCCGGAAGTGCTTTCCATGCAATTCCACAAGGTGCAAGACATGCGCTACGGCGAGAACCCGCATCAAAGCGCAGCGTTCTACCGTGAAGCCAAAGCACCTGTGGGCCTGTTGGCCAACTACCGCCAACTGCAGGGCAAGGAACTCAGCTTTAACAACATTGCCGATTCCGATGCAGCATGGGAATGCGTAAAAACATTTGATGCACCCGCCTGTGTCATCGTCAAGCATGCCAACCCCTGCGGCGTGGCTGTGGCCGAAGGCCCGCTGAATGCCTACAACAAGGCATTCAAAACAGACCCCACTTCCGCGTTCGGCGGCATCATCGCCTTTAACCGCACCGTGGATGAAGCCACCGCACAGGCAGTTGCAAAACAGTTTGTTGAAGTGGTCATCGCCCCTGCATTCGACGAAGCTGCGCGCGCCGTGTTCTTCGCAAAGCAAAACGTTCGCCTGCTGGAAATTCCGGTGGAAGCCGGCACACACAAGTTTGATTACAAACGCGTAGGCGGCGGCCTGCTGGTGCAAAGCCCCGATGAACGCAATGTGCAACAAAGCGAAATCAAGGTGGTCAGCAAGCGCCAGCCCACAGAACAGCAATGGGCTGATTTGATGTTTGCATGGCGCTGCGCCAAATTTGTAAAAAGCAATGCGATTGTGTTCTGCAAAGACGGCATGACCATGGGCGTGGGTGCGGGCCAAATGAGCCGCGTGGATTCCGCACGCATTGCATCCATCAAGGCACAAAACGCTGGCCTTACACTGGCTGACAGCGCGGTTGCATCCGATGCATTCTTCCCCTTCCGCGATGGTCTGGACGTGGTGGTCGATGCTGGCGCAAGCTGCGTAATTCAACCCGGCGGCTCCATGCGCGACGACGAAGTGGTTGCCGCCGCCAATGAGCGCGACATTGTCATGGTACTCACCGGTGTTCGCCATTTCCGCCACTAAGTACGTTCACTTGTGATGCGCATTCTTGGCATAGACCCAGGCCTGCGCATTACCGGCTATGGTGTGGTCGACATCATTGAAAGCCAGCAAATTTATGTGGCCAGTGGTGTAATCCGCTCCAATTCCGATGCGTCCCTGCCCGACCGTTTGCACACCCTGTTCTCAGGGCTTTGTGAACTGGCTGAATTATATAAACCCCAAGTGGCCGTGGTTGAAAAAGTGTTTGTCAACGTGAACCCGCAATCAACTTTGCTGTTGGGGCAAGCGCGCGGTGCCGTGCTGACGGCACTGACCCACAGCGGTGTGGCCGTGACCGAATACACCGCACTGCAAATAAAGCAAGCCATTGTGGGACACGGCAAAGCCAACAAAGAACAAGTGCAGGAAATGGTGAAGCGTTTGCTGAAACTGCCCGCCCACCCATCGGCCGATGCCGCCGATGCATTGGCTGCCGCCTTAACACACGCACAAAGCAGCAAATTGCTGGGCGCACTGGCTGCCAAAGACCTTCCCACCAGCATTTTCAAAACCCGCACCCGAAAGGGCCGCACCAGCTGGAAATGAATTCGCTTGGCGTATAATCAAAATCAGTTTACTGTAGTTATAAACAGTGTGGAGAAGCTGCAATGATTGGTCGCCTGAAAGGCACTTTGCTGGAGAAAAACGCCCCGTGGATTTTGCTCGATGTGCAAGGCGTGGGTTACGAATTGCAAGTGCCCATGAGCACACTGTTCAACCTGCCTGAAATCAACGCAAGTTGCACACTGCTGACACACCTTGTTGTTCGTGAAGACGCGCACACCTTGTATGGCTTTCAAAATGTTGCCGAAAAGAACCTGTTCAAAACATTGATTAAAGTGTCCGGTATTGGGCCGCGCACGGCGCTCGCGATTTTGTCATCCATTTCCACAAATGAATTTTTGCTCGCGGTACAAAGCCAGGAAACCGGCCGTCTGGTAAAAATTCCAGGCATCGGCAAGAAAACTGCCGAACGTTTGTTGCTGGAATTGAAAGGCCAAATTGTTGCGCTGGGCGGCACTGCCAATATTGTAGAAGGCATGCCACTGCCGGTGGGCAACCAAAGCGAAATTGTTCAAGCCCTGTGTGCCCTGGGTTATTCTGACAAAGAAGCGGCGCTGGCCTGCAAAGGTTTGCCGGAAGGCACCAGTGTCACCGACGGCCTGAAACTGGCCCTGCGTAATTTGTCGAAAGGCTAAAACAGAATTCCCACAAGAGCGCACCCACCATGATTGAACCCGATCGCCTGATCAGCCCCGTCAAAACTACACACGCCGAAGAAGCCTTCGAGCGCGCCCTTCGCCCCAAGCATTTGGACGAGTATGTGGGGCAACAGAAAATTCGCGATCAACTCGATATTTTCATTGCCGCTGCGCGCGCGCGCAAGGAAGCGCTTGACCATGTACTTCTATTTGGCCCACCCGGCCTGGGCAAAACCACGCTGGCCCACATTCTGGCCCGCGAAATGGGTGTCAACCTGCGCCAAACATCAGGTCCGGTGCTTGAACGCCCCGGCGATTTGGCTGCCTTGCTGACCAACCTTGAAGCCAACGATGTGTTGTTCATCGATGAAATTCACAGGCTTTCTCCGGTGGTCGAGGAAATTCTGTATCCGGCACTGGAAGACTATCAAATCGACATCATGATCGGAGAAGGACCAGGCGCACGCAGCGTGAAGCTTGATTTGCAACCCTTCACCCTGGTCGGCGCTACCACGCGCGCGGGCATGTTGACCAACCCGCTGCGCGACCGCTTCGGCATTGTGTCCCGGCTTGAATTTTACACACCCGAAGAACTGGCCCGCATTGTGGCACGTTCCGCGAACCTGCTTGATACACCGGCGGAAGCATCGGGCTGCCTTGAAATTGCACGCCGATCACGCGGCACACCGCGCATTGCCAACCGCCTGTTGCGCCGCGTGCGCGATTACGCTCAGGTGAAAGCCGACGGCATCATCACGGCGGAAGTGGCCGATGCCGCGCTCACCATGCTCGACGTGGACAAAGTGGGCCTGGACCCCATGGACCGCCGTTTGCTGGAAACCATCATTCACAAATTTGGTGGGGGGCCAGTGGGGCTTGAAAGTGTGGCTGCCGCCATTGGTGAGGAAAAAGACACCATTGAAGACGTGCTTGAACCCTACCTGATTCAACAAGGCTACATTCAGCGCACACCACGCGGGCGCATTGCCACCTTGAACAGTTACGCGCACTTTGGGCTGACAGCACCAGCCAGTTTGGCTGGTACGCATGCGGCGAATTTGCCGCAAGGCGATTTGTTGTAACGGTTGTTGCTGTTGCTATCGCCAACTCGTCGGGGTTGCCTGATTCCGCGCTGAAAACCGCTATATCCCTTGTTGAATTCACTCTTGCTCACCGAATCAGGCAAAACAGACGGCCTGATTCGGAGTCGGCTTGCAGCCGAACGCTGCGAATCAATTCAAACGGGGAAATACAGGTTTTCAGGCGAGCGATTGGGACTCTCGCGCCGAGTGGGCACAATCAATCCTCAGCCGCTTTCAGCTTCTTTCGCACAGCTGGCTTCTTCGCAGCAACAGGTGCTTTGCTTTCCTGCTTCACGCCCAACAACGCCTCAAGCTCTTCCAGCGCCTCGCCGGTGTAAACCGACAAACGCTGCATGGACGGCAAGGCATCGTGGTCACCAGTAAAGGCCACATTGAACTGTCCGGAATAACTGACCACCGTAATGTTCAATGCCTGCCCGTGTGGAATCAGCGAAATTGGATAGAACTGCTCCAGGCGGCAACCCGAGAAATACAAATCACGCGATGGGCCGGGCACGTTGGAGATAACCGTGTTGAAAATTGGACGGGTCAAACCACCCAGACCCGACACCAACTGCAACATCATCGGTGCCATCAACATGATGGTGTAGTTGTTGATCGCCTCCTTGGGCATGGCCTGCAAATTGGCCTTGGCCAGTTGCGTGGATCGGCGAATTTCCTTCAAACGCACCAAAGGATCACTTTCCGTTGTGTACAGGTTCGCAATGATAAAGCTGATTGCATTGCCACCGTCCAGGTCATCGGCGGGACGAACGGACACTGGCAAGCCAGCAGTGAGTGATTCCGAAGGCAGCGCATCCCGCTCCAGCAAATAGCGACGAATGGAGCTAGAACAAATTGCCAGAAAAATATCGTTCACGCTCACCTTGGCGGCTTCGGCAACCGCGCGAATTCGTTCCAGGGGATAGGTTTGCGTAGCCAAACGGCGGGCGCCACCCACGCGCCGGTTCACAATCGACTTGGGGCCAGAAAAAGGCGTGGCCAAAGCCGGGTCGGTTGGCTTCAACGCCTCGCGCATCAGGTCCATCAAGGCACGGCCTGCGGCAGGCAACGATTGCCCACTTAACTTGGCGGCTTCCCAAGCCTCGCGGGCCTGGTCTGCAAAATGTTGCGGTTCGCTGCTTTTCTTCTTTTTGCTGATGGTGCCCACCGACCATGGGGCGGGCAAACCCAGGCTTTCTTTGGCCGACTTGCCAAAAATACGTTCCATCAGGCGCATGCCGCCTACGCCATCCATCAGCGAATGATGCATCTTGGTGTACAAAGCAAATCGATTGCCGTAAAGGCCTTCAATCAGGTGCATTTCCCACAAAGGCTTGCGAAAATCCAGGGGGTGCGAATGCAGGCGGGAAATCAAGGTGCCCAGTTCGCGCTCGCCACCGGGTGCGGGCAAAGCGCTGTGGCGAAAATGGTAATCCAGATCCACTTTGTCGGCCTCAATCCATTTGGGCATCAGGGTCAACAAACGCGGGCTGGACAAACGGTAATTAAATGGCGGGGAAAACTCGACGGAATTGCGCAGCATTTGAACAATGCGGGCAATGGCATCTTGGGTGGTTTCGCCATCCGGCACAGTGAAAATTGCCATGCTGCCCACATGCATCGGTGCCTCTTTCGACTCCACATACAGCCAGGATGCGTCCAGCAAAGGAATATTTCTTGCCATCTCAGTGGTCTCCACTTCTCGTTATTGGTTTAATAAATTCAATAAATTAGTAGTTACAGGACCACTCAACCCTTAAGTCAAGCCCCTCTCCTGCTTACAATATCGCTAGCATACTACTGAAACAGACCTTGGCCATTTCATGACATTCAAGTATTCACTGCGTGTGTATTTCGAGGACACCGATGCCGGTGGCATTGTTTATTATGGCAACTACCTGAAATTCATGGAGCGCGCCCGCAGCGAATGGTTCCTGCAGCAAAGCATCGGCATGAAATCGCTAATGAATGAGCACCAATTGGTCTTCGTTGTCAGTCGGACCGAACTGAATTACCTGCGCTCTGCTAAACTTGAGGATGTACTTGAAGTGTCAGTGGAACTTACTGAACTTAAGCGGGTTTCTGCAGTCTTCAAACAAGTGGTTACGCGCCAAGGCGAGGTGCTTTGCGAAGGCAAAACCAAGGTGGGGTGTGTAAACACCCAAAGCCTGAAGCCCGCTGCAATTCCCCCTGCTGTTTTCACGCAACTCAACCAATTGATGGCCTAGTGCGTTATTCGATTCAAATCATTTTTCTTATCCCGGACCATTAATGGATATCTCTACCGACATGTCGTTCATTTCCCTGATCGCACAGGCCAGCCTGGTTGTCCAGTTGGTCATGCTGATTCTGGTCATGATTTCCTTGATTTCCTGGGCGACCATTTTCAAAAAGTGGGCAGTCCTGAAGCGCACCAAACGCCAAGCCGACAAATTCGAAGAAGAATTCTGGTCTGGCGGTGACCTGAATACCTTGTTCCAGCGTGCAGGCATGCGCCGCAACGAAGCTGGTCCGCTTGAACGCATTTTTGAAGCTGGCATGAGCGAATTCCTGCGCGCCCGCGACAAAAAAGGCCTGACCGATTACTCCTTGATCATCGACGGGTCACGCCGCGCCATGAAAGCCGCTTTCCAGCGCGAAAATGAAATTCTGGAACGCAACCTGCCCTTCCTGGCCTCGGCCGGCTCAGTCAGCCCTTACATCGGCCTGTTTGGCACTGTGTGGGGCATCATGCATGCTTTCGTTGGCTTGGCCAATGTGCAGCAAGCGACCCTTGCATCCGTGGCCCCCGGCATTGCCGAAGCGCTTATTGCCACCGCAATTGGCCTGTTCGCAGCCATCCCTGCGGTGGTCGCCTATAACCGCTACGCCAACGACATCGATCGCTTGTCCACGCAGTTTGAATCTTTCGTTGAAGAATTTTTGAACATTCTGCAACGTCAGCATTAATGGCAGCACTGAGGCCAGCAATTAGCAACAGGAAATTTAATCAATGAAAGCCGAACTTGGACGAAAATCCAGACGCGCCATGAACGAGATCAATGTGGTGCCCTACATCGACGTGATGTTGGTGCTGCTGATCATTTTCATGGTCACGGCACCCATGATCACCCCATCGGTGATCGACCTGCCGTCCATGGCCAACACCAACCCGCCCAAACAGATGCGCCCAATTGAAGTCACGGTGCGTCAAGTAGGCAGCTTGGTGGTCAAAGACATGAAAACCAACAAAAGCACTGAAGTACGCCTGGAAGATCTGGCCGCTGAAGTCAAGAAACTTCAGGCCGATGAACCTGATCGCCCCGTGGTCATTTCCGCCGAGAAATCGATCCAGTACCAAGCGGTGGTCGACGCCATGGATGCACTTCAAAACGCACAGATCCAGAAAGTTGGCCTGCTGGTGAAACCGAAAATCAAATGAACGCAGACACAGCCAAGCCACGCAACGGCTGGGAATTTACCCAAGCCCATCAGGCACTGCTTTCCAAGATGACCAAGGAAAGCGGGCTTGAAGCACGCTTGCCACCGCCCAAAGACCACACAGGCGAGAAGGTGGGCCTGACCGCATCACTGCTGGCCCACTTGGCACTGGTTGCTTTTTTTGTTGTCGGCTTGAACTGGAACACCGAAGAACCCGCCGCCTTTGAGGCTGTATTGTGGTCTGAAATGCCGGCCAACGAGCCCATTGCCGCCCCACAACCAGAGCCAACGCCCGAGCCGAAGCCAGAACCGAAGGTAGAACCACCCCCTCCACCCCCAAAACCAGTGGAACCACCCAAGGCCGAAATTGAATTGCCCAAACCCAAGCCGAAGCCAAAGCCGGAACCCAAGCCTGAGCCGAAGCCAAAGCCAAAGCCGGAACCCAAGCCTGAGCCGAAGCCAAAGCCCAAGCCGGAACCCAAGCCTGAGCCCAAGCCAGAACCCAGAATTGATCCCGAACTGGCAAAGAAGTTAAGACAGGAAGAACTGGCCCGCATTACAGGTGGCGCACCCAACACTGGAAGCACGTCTGCAGGCAACAGCCGGAACAAGGCACTGTACAGTGACCGGATACGGCAATATGTTCGAAGCAAGATCGTGTTTCCAAGTGCCGATTCCGTGGACGGCAACCCAGAGGCCGTTTTTGAGGTTAAACAACTGCCCAACGGGGAAATTGTATCTATTACACAAAAGAAAAGCAGTGGATTGCCAGCGTGGGACAGCGCTGTGGAGCGGGCTTTGCAGCGCTCCAGTCCACTACCCAGGGCCGAAGATGGTTCAGTTGAACCCGTGCTTGTCCTCTCATTTCGTCCAAAAGACGTTTAATTCATAGTGAAACAATGAACTACGCCAACACACCCATGTATTCAATCCCCAACACCGCCCTTTGGGGCCGTATCCGCCGTGTGGCACACGCAGCGCTGGCCACGTTCGCCTTGATGGCATTTTCAAACACTGCACAAGCCCAGCTGAAAATCGATATCACAGGCGTAGGCGCCAACCAGATCGCCTTTTCGGCTGCGCCATTCCAGGGCAATCAGGGCTTGCCTGAAGACATCAAAAAGATCATCGAAGACGACTTGGTGCGAAGCGGCTTTTTCCGCTCGATCAACACCACCAGCAACATTGACCTGAACGAAGCAACCTTGATTGATCCAACCGCATGGAAATCAATCGGCGTGGACGCGCTGATTGTCGGTTCCGTAAAGAGACTGCCCGATGGGCGGCTGGACCTGCGCTTTAACCTGCACGACACCGCGCAGCAAAAGTCCCTTGGCAAATTCAGCTACGTCATCGCGCAATCCGCCTTGCGCCTGACCGCACACAAGATTGCCGACTACGTATATGAAAAAATGCTGGGCGAAAAAGGTGTGTTTGCGACCCGCCTAGCCTATGTTGAAAAAGCACCTGGCCGCTACCGCTTAATTATTGCTGATGCTGACGGTGCAAATCCGCAGATCGCGCTGGCCTCCAAAGAACCCATCATTTCACCTTCCTGGTCACCCGACGGCACGCAACTTGCCTATGTTTCCTTTGAAACCCGCAAACCTGTTGTGTTTGTTCACACACTTGCTACAGGACGGCGCAAGGCACTGGCGAACTTCAAAGGCAGCAACAGTGCGCCGGCCTGGTCATCCAAGGGTGGAAAAATCGCAGTGGTACTGACGAAAGACGGTGGATCACAAATTTTTTCGATGGGCGCAGATGGATCAGGCCTTAACCGGCTGACAAGCGGCAACGGAATCAACACCGAACCCGCCTACAGCCACGATGGCCAAAGCATTTATTTCACCTCCGATCGTGGAGGCGGCCCACAAATTTACCGAATGAGCACAAATGGAGGCAATGCATCACGCGTAACATTCGAAGGTGGATACAATATCTCGCCCCGGATCAGCCCCGATGATAAAACCCTGACCTACGTAACGCGTCGGGAAGGACAATTCAAAATAGCGGTGCTTGATTTGGCAGGCGGCACCGAGATGCTGCTGACAAGTACCGGGCGCGAAGAAAGTCCAAGCTTCTCGCCAAATGGGCGCTACATTTTGTATGCAACCAGATCGGGAGGCAAGGGAACCCTTGCCGTGGTTTCAAAAGATGGACGGATCAAGTACACCTTGAGCAGTTCAGGCGCTGATATTTCGGAACCCACCTGGGGACCATTTTTAAATGATTGATTTTGAATTTGCTTTAACTGGTTTTACACTCAACATTCTTTAGGTCTGGAGAAAACAATGAAACAATCGATGGTCAAATACTTGGCAATTTCAGCAATGGTGGCTGTATTGGCCGCATGTAGCTCTGCCGTCCCCTTGAACGACAAACCCGCTGTCGAATCAAAGACAGGCACAGCCCCAGGTTCAGGTGATGGCCGTGCCGTACCCACAGTAACCCCAGGCAACGCCGATCCTTTGAACGACCCACAAGGCGTATTGGCCAAGCGCAGCGTGTACTTCGACTACGACAGCTATACTGTCAAGTCTGAGTACCGTGAACTGGTTCAAAACCACGCCAAATACCTGCTTGCCAACCCCAACCGCAAGGTAGTAGTTCAGGGCAACACCGACGAACGTGGCGGCGCAGAATACAACCTGGCATTGGGTCAGCGCCGCGCTGATGCAGTGAAATCATTGATGTCTGCACTGGGCGTGAAAGAAGGCCAGATTGAAACCGTAAGCTTCGGCAAAGAAAAACCAAAAGCAACCGGCAGCAACGAAGCCGCTTGGGCAGAAAACCGTCGTTCCGACATCGTTTATCAGTAATTAAAGGAATCCATTCGAGATGACTCTGAACGTCAAGCAATTAGCCTGGATAAGCGCCCTGTTTTGCGTCTTCGCATCAAACCCTGCTTTTGCAATTTTTGATGACACCGAAGCCCGCAAAGCGATTGTGGAACTGCGTCAACAGGTCAAACAGCTTGAGGAACGGATCGCCCGAATGGAGTCGGCCAATCAGGGGCAACTTACACTGGCGCAGTCCCTGAGCGACAAAGACCGGGAGATCGCCCGTTTGCGCGGCGATCTCGAAGTTGCCAGCAACAACATTCGCAAACTGCAAGAAGACAACAAACTGCTGTACACCAACCTGGATGAACGCATCAAAAAGCTGGAACCCAAAGCCGTGCAGCTTGATGGCGAAGAACTATCCGTCCCCCCCGAACAATTCGGTGATTACCAGGCTGGCCTGGATCACTTCAAGGCCGGAAACTACAAAGACGCAGCTCGGCAATTTGAAGAGTTCCTGGGCAAGTACAAACAAAGCAAGCTGGAACCCCAGGTTCGCTACTTTTTAGGCAGCACACAGTTTGCCCAAGGCGAGTACAAAACAGCGCTGGTCACTCAACGTGATCTGGCGAAAGATTTCCCCGACAGCCCCCGCGCACCCGATGCACTGTTGAGCATGGCCAGTTCGCAACTCGAGCTGAAAAGCATTCCCGGTGCCAGGAAAACATTGAATGAACTGGTAACCAAATACCCGGACAGCCCCGCCGCAACAAGCGCAAAAGCCCGTTTGAACGCGTTGAAGTAAAAACAAAAACCCTGCACGCGGCTACGCTGCGCGGGTAAAATACCGGCACTACAAATACAAAGGTGCCGGTTCATGGAAGAAATCAACGTCAGCAACATTCAAAGCGTCGTGCTTTGGGCTACTTTCGGAGTGGGTCTTTCTTTCGGCGCCATTTCCCACAGAACACACTTCTGCACCATGGGTGCCGTAGCCGACATTGTCAACTTTGGTGACTGGACCCGCATGCGCATGTGGGTTGTCGCAATCGCAGTCGCAACCCTGGGGCTGCAAACCATGAGCCTGGCTGGCTACGCCAACTTGAACGACACCATTTATCTGGGCAATCAGTGGTCTTGGCTTTCCGGCATTCTTGGAGGCATTCTGTTTGGTGCCGGCATGGTGCTTGCGTCTGGCTGTGGCAGCAAAACCCTGATTCGCCTGGGCGCAGGCAACTTGAAAGCCTTGATGGTGTTCATGATCATGGGCGTGGCCGCCTACATGACCCTTCGCGGTGTGTTTGGCGTGCTTCGCGCCAATTATCTGGATACGGTGCGTTTTCAGTTCGAAACCAGCGCCTACCTGCCTGATCTTCTTGCAGGCTTGGTGTCAACCGACACAAGCATTGTGGCGCCGGTTCTGGCCATTGCCATGCCAACCTTGCTTTTGATCGCAGCGCTGGCCAACAAATCAGCCTGGAACAAGGAAACCATATTGGGTGGTGTGGGTGTAGGCCTGACCATTCTTGCAGCCTGGTGGGTGGTGTTTCAACTGGCCTATATTCCAGAACACCCTGACACACTGGAAGCCGCTTACCTGGGCAGTTATGCCAACCGCGCCGAAGGGTTCAGTTTTGTTGCGCCTTACGCCTACACACTGGAATGGCTGATGTTTTTCTCAGACCAGTCACGCGTGCTGACCGTGGGCGTTGTCGCCTGCTTTGGCGTTGTTCTGGGCGCAGCCGGCAATGCATTCGCAGAAAAATCTTTTCGCTGGGAAACATTTCAAGGTGTCGAAGACACCGCGAACCACACCATCGGCGCCGTGCTGATGGGTGTCGGTGGCGTACTGGCATTGGGTTGCACGGTGGGCCAGGGCCTTAGCGGCGTCAGCACTTTGTCGCTGGCTTCGTGGGTTGCCTTGGGCAGCATTCTGTTGGGCGCAGTGCTGGCGTTGAAATACCAAATGTGGCGCGTAGAGCGCATGGTTTAAAATTGATGACAAAGAGTGTTTGAAGCCCTTCTTTTTTTCAGAAAGCTCGGTTATACTCTCGGTCTTCGGCGAATTAGCTCAGTTGGTTAGAGCGACGGAATCATAATCCGCAGGTCCGGGGTTCGAGTCCCTGATTCGCCACCAAATTTCAGAAATAAAATACAGAAAAAGCCCATGCACTGTTGCATGGGCTTTTTGCTTTCCAATATACCGCATTTTTTCTGTTCGACCATTCTTCACACAATCCCGCCAATAGCCCACAAATGACTCCGTAATTTATTCATTAAAGTGAATATAGCGACGATTGTTTAAAACCATAATCACGGTTATTCTTTTTAGAAAGATGCATCTAAAAATGCACTCCAACAGTAACAAACGTTAACAACAAGAATGGAGACACGCAGCACGCTGTGACCACGTTTCTTCTTTCTTGAATAAAAATACTTGTCGAGAGGAGATAACACGTGTTCAAGCTGAATAAACTATCTGCAGTAATCGCCATTGGATTGGGGTCTGCACTGCCCGCACAAGCGGGTCTTTTGGACGACTTGATCGGCGCCAAATACAACCCGGTGAGTACAGACAAAGGCGTCGCGCCTGCGACTCAGAAGGGTTCATTCACCAAACCATTTGCTGAGCCTTTCGTTTACGAACGTTCCGCGGCAGACGATGCCAACGGAGACTTGCAAGGCATTCGCACTGACAACAAATGCGAAGGGATTGGGGCAAATGGCAAACTGCGCTGCAAGCCCGCCGCCGGCACCATTTCCTTGCTGCCCAATGGCGACTTCCTGTATTTCAACGCGCTGGAAGGCACTGAAGATTTCGAGTTCAGCATTCTGGTCGACTTTGGCCAAAAAGCCATCAACGATCAAACCCGTGTCATGCAAATTCCCCGTGATGCAAATGCCGCAACGCTGTGGACACGCCCGGTTGAAGTGGATTCAGGCGCCAACCCCGATGGCTATGAAATCACCGAATTGATCCCTGGCCTGAGCAACAAAGAAACCAACAGTGCCGATGGTGCATTGTTCTGTGCCGACGTGGCCATGCTGGCCGATGGCCGCATCATGGCTGTGGGCGGAACCGCCTATTACAGCGAACCTGGCAACAACGCTGTTGGCTATGGCCTGACCGAACTGGAAGGCCTTAAAAACAGCCGTGCCTACAACCCCAACACCAACACCTGGGGTCAATTGGCCGACATGAATTTCGGTCGCTGGTACCCTGCCCTTGTCACACTGCCCGACAGCAAAATGTTCGTGGCCAGTGGCGTGACCAAACTGATCAAGCCGATCTATCCCAACGCACCCGAGCAAAGCGGTCGCAATGTGCCACAAACAGAAACATTTGACCCAAAAGCCAATGACGGAAAAGGAAAGTGGACTGTCAATGCAGAGACCGGGCAGCGATCACTGCCCCTGTACCCGCGCTTGCACCTGCTACCCAACGGCCATGTGTACTACAACGCGGGCGGTCAGGCATTCAACCCGAACGGTCAATCTTACGACCAGCCTTTGTGGAATATCGCAGCAACTTACAACCCAGCCAACCAGACATGGTCTGACCTGGCTTACGCTGGCTTCCCGCTGAAGTTCAGTGATGCAGGCCTTGAATCGCTGACCCAAATCATGAACCCGTTGACGGCACAAAGTGCTGCCATGGACGCGCTGACAAAAACGCTCATGAGCGCCCCAATGAAGAGCCCCCAGGCACTTCAGCAAGCGTTAAGCACAGTCACCACCAGCAACCCCGAACAAATGGCTCAAAAGGTTGTGGGCTCGGGCATGCGCGGATCCACGTTTTCCGTCATGATGCCGTTGCGCCCCAACGCGCAGGGACAGTACAAGGACGCAAGTTTCCTGACCGCAGGCGGCGTGCTGCCTTTGGTGGGTGCTACATCACCCGGTGGTTATGTGGCAGTGGCTTCCTCACGGATTGACACGGTAAAAACCGATGGGAACAATATCACCAGCTATCAAAGTGAAGTGACGGGGTCACTGAACGAGACACGCTGGTATGGTTCCGGCGTGTTGCTGCCGGATGATTCCGTGATGACCTTCAGCGGCGGCGATCGCGATGGTGTGGCTGCGCCAGGCGTGGAGTTTCCGCGCAAAACCGCAGAACGCTTCGACCCCGTTACCAAGAAGTGGACACAGATGGCCGTGGCCAACAACGCGCGTACTTATCACAACACCGCATTGTTGATGCAAGACGGTCGGGTACTGGTGGGTGGCCACGCGCCAATTTCAACCTTGTACACCAAGAACATCAATCTGGCTGCCTTTGGATTTTCACCCAATGACGGCCGTGATCCATCGTTCGAAATTTACTCCCCGCCTTATGTAAGCAACCCGAACCGCCCGGTACTGGTTGGTTTCGCGGGTGGCAATGGCACAGCAACCGGCAACGGCAAAACTGAAATGCGCCTTTTCAACAAAGGCCAGCAAGTGACACTGGAAATGGCACCAGGCACCGACATGGGCAAGATCGACTCGGTTTCCCTGGTTCGCCACACCGTGACCACCCACCTGACTGACGCTGACCAGCGCACCGTGATCATTCCAACAAACAGATTGACCATCACGGGCACAAGCGTTCGTTTCAACATTCCAGACCAGGCTGCTGTTGTGCCACAAGGTGCTTACATGACCATTGTTCGTACCAAGCAGGCAGATGGCAGCCTTCTGCCTTCGAAAGCAGTCAGCTTCATGCTCAAGCATGGCAGCCAGGCAGTGGCGACCGCCAATGCCAGTCGCTAATACGCACTGGGTGAAGAAAACGCTGGGCGCCTGCCTGGCGTTTTCTTTTTCAACCCTGATCATTTCCGCCCTTATCCAAACAAACCCAGCCTTTGCGCATGCTGAACATGGCAGCGAAGGTGGCATTCCCACAGTCAGCCCAAAGGCCAAACTGCCCAAAGGCATCAGCCTTCAGGTTGTAAAAACCAATGCCTATCAATTTTCCCTGGCCACAGACGGGCAACAGCGCGTTGAGGTGCTGGGCGAAGACCAGCGCCCCTTCCTGCGTTTTGATGGCAACAAACTGTACGCCGACCTGAACGCAAGGGGTTGGCACCGATCCAGGCAACCTGGCGGTGGCCCAATTCCCGATCGCCTGAAAAACAAGCCGAAACAGAAACCCAACTGGGTACTTCTGGACAAGCAAGCTGGTTATGGCTGGTACGACCCGCGCTTGATGAACGAAGAAGTTGCGCATTTCAATTTAGGCATTGTTGCCAACGGCAAACCCGTCAATGCTCGAATTGAGCGCGTACAACCTGAACCCATGACTGGCTACTGGCGCCCCATGTTGACCACTGAACCCGAATTCACGGGATTGAACGCACTGATCCCCGGCCTGAGCGGCAATGCCTTGTTGCTTGCCCGAATGGGCACCGCTCAAGAAGAGTTTCAGGTGCTTGATGACCAGAACGAGCCCTTTCTCGAGCTTCGCAACAATGGCGTGTGGCTAAACAGCACCCACAAGTGGGCACAGGAAACAGCGCTGTTTTTCAGCCCCGGCAATTCTGGATCACCGTGGGTGAAAGTGTCTGAAACTGGCACTGTGACCTACAACGACCCTCGACTTGACCAAAAACCGGCAAAAATTTCCAGCACTGGCAGTTGGACCATACCCGTGAAACTGAAAGGCGCGAATGAACTGAGTGTGCTGAAAGGCGAACTGAAGTGGCAACGCATTACGCCAGCAAGCAAGTAAAAGCCACGTAATTACAGCCCGCACTGCGCCTCGAACCCGTACTTGCGGGCAAACGGGCAATCAAGCACCGGCAAGACCGATGGGATTTGATAATACTTCTCCACCGCTTCGCGCAACACCACATCACGGAACCTGGGGTAGTTGAAATTAGTGCCATCCACAATCGTGAATGGCACACCCTGCACCACGGCAGTTCTCACAACCACATCATCCAGATAAGCAGAATACAAGGCCGGGTCGATCGGCTTGGCCTTGGCCACAATGCGGATGGGCTTGCCATTCATCTGCCGCCAGTCCACAAAGGTGTCATCATTGCGCGCATGGTATTTGCCCGGACCAAACACAGGCACCACTTTGCCATGGTGGTATGTCATCAATGCGGCGGGCGAATAGGCCACTGTCGTCAACACACCACCGGGTGGCATGTCGCGGGTCAGCGCATCCAGGATGGCAGGCATTTCACGGTGAAACAACACATCTTCCTGAAAACTTTTCCTGGGCCATATGCCTGCGTCTGCATGCATCAACAGGCCGAACAACACCACATGCGGAATCGACAACACCGCGTTGAACCACACAAAACGCTTCATCCAGACACCGCTTGTGCACAGTGCCAACAACACGAAGGCGATTGGCAAAAACCCCAGCACCCAATGCAAACCCACGGTTTTTTCAAGGGATATCAGCAAGAACAAACCCAATGGCACCAGCAAGGCAAACACCAGTGCACCTTGACCAGCCCATGCACGCACACCCTTGAGCAAACTCCACAAAGCCCAGGGTGTCAGCAGGTACAACATCATTCCCAGATAGGTCAGCACGGTGCCCCAACCCAGTTGCGCGTCCTCGTGACGATTCACCAGGTTGAACATGATGTTGTTCCAGCAGTTGTGCAGGTTGTAAACAATGTTCACGCTGGCAAACGGCATGACCCCGGCCAGCAGCAAAAAGAGGTATTTGAAACGCTCACGCTGAAGCAGCAAATGCAAACCAAATGCGAAGCCCAGCAGCACTGCAAAATATTTTGACAAAAACGCCAGACCCAGAAATCAGCCGGTCAGAAAAATACCCGCCCCAGACCCCGCCCTAATGGCCCGCACATAAGTAAAAACCGACAGACCCATGAAAAAGATCAAAGGGGTATCGGTGGTCACAAACACCGCAAACCACGAAGCGGGCATGGACAAATACACAGCGCCAGCCAACCAGGCCCGTGGTTCTTGATCGCGCGGCAGCAATTCCCGGGCAAGCAGCACAATTCCGCCGGCAATCACCGTGGTTAACAACAGGGTCAGGCTGCGAACCACAATGGGCTGATTGCCCACATGGCTTAAAGCCCACAGCCACCAGCCAACCATGGGGGGGTGGTCGTAATAGCCCCAGTTCAAGTCAGTCGACCACAGATGAAAAAAAGCCTCGTCGCCTGTCATCGGAAAAAAACTGGCCAACCACAATTTGACGATCGCGGTGACAAGCACCGTGAGCCAAAACACGTGTTTGGCGGATGGCAAGGTGATTGCTTGCTGCATCAATTAACCCCTGTCAGGACGCCAGAAAAACCAGCACACTCACGGACACCAAAAAGGCCCAGCTGATGCGGTCGTGAATGGCGAAGTGCACGGGGTCGTCAATCATTTCCTTGCGTGAAGTCATGATCCAGATCCTCATCAGCCAATATAGAAACAGCGGGCAAATGCCCCACAAAAATTCGGGGGTTTGGTACAACATGGATCCGTTCTGGCTATCCACATACAAGGCCAACACCAGCACCGCCACAAAGCCACTGGAAATGCCCATGGACACCAGGTAGCTCAGGTCGCTCATGCGGTAACCCCGCCCTTGGGGCTGCGTGCCCTCAATTTGTAAAAACTCCAGTTCAGCACAACGCTTTACTAAAGCCAGGCTCAAGAAAACAAACAGCGAAATGGCCAGCAACCAACTGGACAACCCAATGCCGGTGCCCACACCACCGGCAATGACCCGCACGGTATACAGCATGGCCAGCAGCAACACATCCACAAAGGCCGTGCGCTTGAACACAAAGGTGTACAGCAGGGTCACCACGGTGTAGATCAACAGCACCAGGGTGAACTTCCAGCCCACAGCCAACCAAGCCAGTGCAAAACCTGCAAAACCAAGCAGCGTCATGAAAACAAGGGCTTTTGCAATCGTCAAAGTACCGCTTGCCATGGGGCGATGGCGTTTGCGGGGGTGTTGCCGGTCTGAATTCAAATCCATCAGGTCGTTCCAGATGTACGTGGCCGATGCCACCAAACCGAACGCAACAAAACCCAACAACATGTTCAACCACAATGCCGCATCGTTTTCGTGGGCAGCAATCAAGGGCAAAAACAACAAGCCGTTTTTGGCCCACTGCTGCAAACGCATGGCCTTTAACCACACCTTCAAACCAGTGCGTCGTGAATCAATTCTATTCAGGCTTACGCCTGCAGAAAACGCCTTGGTGCGCGTGCTCATCGAGGTATTAACCCCGAAGGCCACAGCGGCTTTCTTCCAGACAGACACATCCACTGCAGCATCGCCAAAATACATGAATGGCTCGCCTTTGCTGTCTGCCTCAATGGCCTGCAGCTTGCGCGCACCCTTCAAATTGAACTCGTCACTGGCAATCACACGATCAAACAAACCAAGCCGCGTGGCAACCTTTTGCACATCCCGACGCATCGAGGCGCTGGCCAACACCAACTCGTGCCCGGCAGACTTCAACTGGTTCAAGCGCTCAAGCACCGTTGCATCAATGGGCAGGAAATCCAGAACAGGATCAATGCGCCGAGCCACCTCGGTTTTAAAAACCCACCCGCCCTGCAAAGCCCACCACAGCATCGGGAACACGTAAAAAACATTCTTCTTGAGCAAGAGAAGACTGGACTCCAGTAACACATCCGAGGGGCTCAGCGTGCCGTCCAGGTCGACATAAACAATCGGCTTTGTAGTCATTTGGGCTTGTTCAATCCACTGAACAAAGAGCCTGTGGGCTCTTCTTCCCAGTGCGCAGCACCCAGAAACACCATGACAATCTGCTTGACAAAGTTGTCCAGCATTTCTTTCTCGATCTGGGGTTGATCTGCCCTTGCATCCAGAAAATCAGTGGCGGAATTCATCATCAGGGTCACCACCACGCTGCAAATAAGCGTCAGCGTGTGGGTGGAAAGACCAGGGAATATGTTCAACAAGCGCAAATCACTGGCCATTTCATTGGTGAAATGCACAATTTCATTTCGAATGGCGTTTCGAAGGGCCTGAGAACCACCAGACCTTTCGGAGCTGATGAATCGCCATTCAAGATGATGTTGCTTCAGATAGTTTACAAATACACTGACAGAATGCCGGATCATGTCTTCACCGGGCAGGCTGGCTTGGCGCGCCTCTCGCAACAGGCGGCGCAATGTGAGTCCGCTCTCTTCAACCAAGGCCAGACCCAATTCGTCAGTGGTCTTGAAATGGCGGTAAAACGCCGTAGGCACCACACCAGCCTCCCGGGTTATTTCCCGGATTCCAAGCGCAGTAAAACTGCTGCCATTACCAACCAAAGTGAGTGCGGCCTGCATCAAATTCTGGCGCGTTTGTTCTTTACGTCTTACGCGGGCCTGGCTTTCATCGGCCGGCTTCGATGCACCACTTAGTCTTGTTCTCATGTCGTTAGATTGAACCTCGTCCGGATCGCCAGTTCTTGCGACCACCTCCTGCCATTGTAATGAAAAGTGACGCAAACTCGACCCAGAAGTAGACAAGGCCATGAATTTGGCATGCACGCCAAATGAAATAAAGCGACAGAACGAGGTTAATTCGTCATAAATCGCATCACTTACGGGTTTTGCGTATTGACTGTCCCAGAACGAAGCGATTAACTCACCCTAAAGAGGGTTGGAAAAAAGTGTTAATCAATAAAAGATATTCATATGCCCACATCTGGTGACACCTTTTAAACTAATCCATCCTCGGGAGGAAATAACAATGCCATCAAACCAAATCCTGGTTATCGAAGACCATCCACTTTTTGCAACAGGCATTAAAGACCTGGTAGAGTTCGTGGCCACCAACGCTGACATACTGTGCGCGGCCAGTGTTACCCATGCAAAAGAACTTTGCAGCAGAAACACACCGGCACTGGTCATCACCGACCTTCGCCTGCCCGACATGCAGGGCCAAGAGGTAATTGACACCCTGGCCCAGATTAATCCGACTTTGCCCATGTTGATCATGAGTGGGGACGATCAACTATTGCATTCAGTGTCGCCCAACCAACAAGCCCCGTTCTGGACATTGTCCAAGTCGGAAGGCTTCGAGCAAACTTCGGCTGTACTGCTGGAGGCATTGACCAGGGCTGGCGTCCAAGTGCAATGGCGCCCCAATGCACTGTCCAACCGCCAAACAAATGGTGAACACATTACAGGTCGCATGGGCCAGAACAACGGCATTCAGCTTACGCACAAGCAGCAGCAGGTTATGCACTATCTGGCATCGGGTTTGTCGAACAAGGAAATCGCCAGAAAGCTGGATTTGTCGCCGGAAACCATTAAAACCCATTTACGTGAAATTTTTACCCGAATGAACGTCAAGAACCGGACCCAGGCCGTGAGTTTGTATCGAAAAATTCCTCGACTCAATACCTCAGCCATGGCATAAACAACCCAACCGTCGGCCTTGGTGTTGGCGGTCAATAAAACTTATCAATGACATTAAGCTCGTTCCCAGTGTTGGCAATTTTGTTGGGGATTGCCCTGTATCCGTTTTTTGCAAACCATTTGCCCAATCAACGGCAAAATGCATCTGCTGTAATCGGTGTCGTTTTGATGGGGTTTCTGGTGTTAAGCCACGAAACAATCACTGAAATTGCGCACGGCACGCCGCAACACGCCGCATTACTGATGTTGTCATTCCTGTTTTTTGGAAACGGCTTTCTGGGTCGAAAACGGGGCGACATAACCGCAGAAGGATCCGCGCTATTGCCCTTTGGCATGGGTGTTTTTCTAGCTGCTGCCGATATACTGGCAACTTCATTGATTGCACAGATGCTTTTGATCACGGTTCAACTCGCATGCCTGCTGGCAATAACCAGAACCTACAACAACCTGCCCAAAGTAACACTCCTGAAAGCCGCCTATTTCAGCCTGATGTATTGTGCGGTGAACGTTCTGATCCACTTCAAAACAACGGCACCCAACGCTTGGCAGCCCGATCAGTCTGTGATCATCATTTCTTATTACGTGCTGTTAGGAACCTGCCTGTTTCACATGTGTTTTCAAGACTTTTCCAGAACCCGAACCAAGAAAGGCTGGGACGAACAAACCAAAGTTGACCAGGATTTGATGAAACTGGCATTCCGGGGGCGACGTGTATTGAAAGACTTCCGCCACGACCTTCGACAACCCTTGAGCACCTTGGGCATTCTGGCCAGCGTGGGCAAAGCAATTTCAAAAGACCCGGAAGTCACTGCCCGATACCAACACATTCAAACAGCCCAAAAGGCGCTGAAAAACATGCTCGAAGAGTTTTTCGATCAACTTGGAAGCGCGATTCGATATCCAGTTGAGGAAAATACAGCACAACTTCAAAAGATATCCATAGACGAAGTACTGAACCCACTGATTGAAGAGTACAGAATGCTGGCCGACGTCAAGGAACTACAGATCCGTTATGTGCCCAGCAACCTGACCGTGTTGAGCAACAAAGAAGCCCTGTCAAAAATAATTCGGAATGGTCTGGACAATGCAATCAAATACACATCCAAGGGCGGCGTGGTGGTGGGCCTGAGGCGGCGAAATAGTCGCATTTGCCTTCAAATTGCCGACACAGGTTCCGGCGTTGAAAACAACAAAGTGGCTGCTCACAACAAAGGTTGGGGGCACGGTTCCAACATTGTTCGGGATCTAAGCGAACAGATTCAGGCAAAAACCGAATGTAGAAACCGCTATTACAACGGAAATTTGGCCGGTTCCGTGTTTGAAGTCATATTGCCAGGAGAGGGCGAGGTATCCCATCACTGGAAGTTACCCAGCAACGCAATTCAAAGTACATTTGAAGCGCAGGTAATGGCCATGAACCATGAGCATCTGCTGGACATCCAACGTTGTCTGCCCGTCAAGGGCTTTGACAAAGTCGACTTCAATTTGAATGGAGCATACCGGGCTTACCTGAGCGCGCTTCGAAAAGGAATGTCTCCCGTGTACATCATGTACGCCGGTGAGGCGGGTCACAAGGAAATCGCAAGCAAACAACTCAAGCTTCTTGGATCCATGCTGGATTACGAACCCTGCTGCATTCTGATATACAACGCCAGCGAAGAAAGCAATCCCCAAGTTGAATTCAGCCGCGAGATGATTCGAATCCCGATGAATCCGAATCAGGCGGACCACAGCCTGCATATCATCTCGGAATTATTCCCTTGCCGGGACACAGTGCCATCGATTAACCAATCCAGCGTGGGCCAAGCGCAATCAGTCAGCAACATGCACGCGAAAAGCCCAATCTTATCGACCTGAATCACACAGGTGCAAAGCACCAAGCACCGCCCCTCGCCGGGCACCGGTCACTGAAGGGCAATTTCCGACTTTTCCGGAAACATTCTGAATGGCCAGCCATGCAAACGCTGACGCTTCGACGGCCTGCGTGGGCAAACCAAGGTTCTCGATGGGCAGGAAATCAACTGGCGCGCAGTCACATTTTAACTGGACCATCAATGTGCTGTTTTTCGCACCACCCCCACACACGTAAACCTGCTCAACTTCGATTGGCAAACTGGATTTAACAGCTTGCACGGTCAATGCCAACAGCGTTGCCATCACATCTTCGGGCCCAAGCGCACTGACCGATGCAAGACACGCATCAAACCACTGCTCGTTGAATTCATCTCGCCCCGTGCTTTTTGGCCAAGCTTGCGTAAAAAAGGGATGCGCCCACAACATATCCAACAGACCTTGATCGGGATTGCCCAAGGCAGCAATTTCACCGTCCTCATCCATGGGCAGATTGAAAACCCGCTGCGCCCACAAATCCATCAAACAATTGGCAGGGCCGCAATCACCACCAGTCACAGGCACACCCGCACCATGCAGCACCGTCAAATTCGAAAAGCCACCCAGATTCAGCACGGCTGTGCGTTCATAAATGCCTTTACCGTTTAACCACGCCCGGTGGAAGGCAGGCACCAGTGGAGCGCCCTGCCCACCCAAAGCAACATCTTTGGAACGCAGATCGCTTACCACATCAATTTGGGATGCACTTGCCAACAAGGCACCATCCAGCATCTGATAGGTGTACCCAAGGTCGGGGCGATGTCGCAGGGTTTGCCCATGTGCACCCAGCACACGGATGTCTGCTGCATCAAGGCCCAAGGTGACAAGCAATTCGCTCACAGAGTCCGAGTACATCAAGGTCAGCTCACGGCGGGCTTGAAGAAAAACACCAAGGGGATCGGAATTGGCATCAAACTGTGGGGGAATTTGTTGCAACAACAACAAATTGCTGCGCAGGTCGAGCGGAAATTCGGCACTGACAGCACCGAGAAACCGCATTTCTTCAGACTTGGGATCTATTTGAATGGCGGCCACGTCGACACCATCTGTGCTGGTGCCGGACATGACGCCCAATGCAATCATGGTTTACTGCGCGCGGGCAATTCGTTGCGCCGTGGCCAGTTCCATGCGACGGTCCAAGGCAAGTTGCACGCGCTTGAACTCGTTGAAGGAATTCCGGTTCAATGGCTCTGCCTGTGCAACAGTAATGCTCAACGGGTTTTTGGGCACACGGTTCACGCGAAACTCGTAATGCAAATGGGGGCCGGTGGCCCAGCCAGTTGCACCCACGTAACCAATTACATCACCCTGCTCTACCTTCTGGCCCACGCGCACCCCTTTGGCAAAGCGCGACAGGTGGGCATACGCAGTGCTGTAGCCACTGTGGTGCTGAATTTCAACAAAGTTGCCATAACCGTTCTGGGTACCGGAAAACTTCACCGTGCCGCTGGCCGTGGCCATGATAGGCGTGCCTGTCGGTGCCGCGTAATCTACACCGTTGTGAGCTTTCCAGCGCTGCTGGATGGGGTGAAAACGACGTGGCGTGAAGCCGGACGAAATACGGGAGAATGCCAACGGCGAGCGCAGGAACGACTTTTTCAGGCTGCGACCATCTTCGTTGTAGTAGCCCGCAGTCTGGTTGCCACTTGGGGTAAACCAATAGGCCCTGTAAGGCTTGTTGTTGTTGACAAATTCCACAGCAAGCACCCGGCCTGAACGGGCAGAGCGCCCTTCCAGTGTCAGGTCTTCATACACCACCTTGAATTCATCGCCTCTACGCAATTCACGGTGAAAGTCGATGTCTGATGAAAAAATTTCGGTCAACTGAATGGCCACAGAATCGGGTAGACCTGCCTTATCAGCCGCTGCAAACAGGGAAGACTCAATGCGCCCGGCACGAAACACGATCTGCTTTTCGAAGTTGACAGATTCCAGCTTGGCCATGAACCGACCATTGATTTTCTGAATCAGGATTGATTCCTGCTTGTCTTCGTCCACACCACTTTTGTAGCGAAGCCACTGCAAATCGCCATCTGCGTTCTGCTGAACGCTCAGCACACGGCCTGCACGCAAGTTGACAAGGTTTCTGGCCACTTTGTCTTGGGCCAAAAACGGACCAAGGCCCAAGGTGTTCACGCCCATTCGTTCCAGCAAGCCCATCAGGGTATCGCCACGGCGAATGCGCTCTTCGGCAACCAGTGGATCGAAGGTATAAACGCCTTGGTCAGCCAGGTTCAGTTCAATCGCTTCAAGCACCACCTCGGAATTCAGCAAGGCTGAATCAACCGGAGAATTTTGAACAGAGCCTGCAATTGCCACCACCGCACCAAGAACAGGGAATGAAAAAACCCCTACAATGATCCACTTTCTGTGGTTGTGTGACTCGGGTAGTGCGGCGTCTGCGTATTGCAAACTTGTATGAACAAGGCGCTTTGTGAATGAAACACCCTGCACGCATGCGGCGATTGCTCGCTCTAAGAAATTCTGAAGCATCATTTTTTAGTTTTAAATGTGTGAAATTTCACGTTGCCGACAGCCCACAATCAGCATTATTTTCAAAAATACAACACGTAATCAGCCAGAGTGTAACAAAGGATTGCCAAATGAAACAGTCACCTGATAGAAGGCCCCCCAATATTACGGAAATTACTGAGAATTTGTCTGAATCCGTTCGCCATGCCCTTGAGGTAACCAAGCGCGGCTGCGAGGAATTATTAATCGAATCAGAATGGATTCAAAAACTGGTTCAAAGCGAAAAAACGGGCAAACCTCTCCGTATTAAACTGGGTCTGGACCCCACGGCACCCGACATTCATTTGGGCCACACAGTGGTGCTCAACAAGCTTCGCCAGCTGCAGGACCTGGGCCACCAGGTCATTTTCCTGATCGGCGACTTCACCTCAATGATCGGTGATCCATCGGGCAGAAACAGCACACGCCCGCCACTGACCCGCGAACAAATCCAGGAAAACGCCAAAACCTACCATCTGCAGGCTGTGAAAATTCTGGACGCTGACAAAACGGAAATTCGCTTCAACAGTGAATGGTGCATGCCCCTGGGCGCCGACGGCATGATCAAACTGGCTTCCAGTTACACAGTTGCAAGAATGCTGGAAAGGGAAGACTTTACAAAGCGCTATCAAGGGGGTGTTCCCATCGCAATTCACGAGTTTCTGTACCCGCTCATGCAGGGCTATGATTCCGTGGCATTGAAATCGGATCTGGAGATGGGTGGCACCGACCAGAAATTCAACTTGCTGGTGGGCCGTGAACTTCAGAAGCAGCACGGACAGACCCAGCAATGTGTTTTGACCATGCCGCTGCTGGTTGGCACGGATGGCGTTGACAAAATGTCGAAGTCCAAGAACAACTATGTGGGCGTGACTGAAACCCCGTCAAACATGTTTGGCAAGGTGATGTCCATTTCCGACGTGTTGATGTGGAACTGGTACACCCTGCTCAGCTTCAAATCCATCGCGGAAATCGAAGCCCTTAAAACCGCCTGTGCCAACGGTGAAAACCCGCGCAATGCCAAGGTGGCACTGGCCCAGGAACTGGTGGCCCGCTTTCACAGCCAGCAAGCTGCTGTGGATGCACTGACTGAATTTGAAGCCCGCTTCAAGCAGGGCGTTCTTCCCGACGACATGCCCGAAGTGGTTTTGGAATTGCCGGAGGGTGAAACCGACGCAGGCCTGGCCTGGGTGCTGAAATCCGCAGGGCTGTGTGAAAGCAGCAGCGACGCCAATCGGAACATTCAACAGGGTGGCGTAAAAATTGAAGGCGAAAAAGTGTCGGACAAAGCAACCCGCCTGCCCAAAGGCAGCCATGTGATCCAGGTGGGCAAACGCCGGTTTGCAAGGGTGCAGTTGAATTGAGTACACAAACCCTGAATTTCAAAACAGTTGTCAGCAAGAAGACCGATGGCACCCGTTTCATTCTGGTGCGCCATGGCGAAACAGACTGGAACAAGGAAAAACGCTTTCAAGGGCACACCGACATTGGCCTGAACGCACACGGGGTGCAGCAGGCCCAACTTGTCCAGCGTTATTTTGATCAGCTTGAAGCGGCTGGCGTGCCGCTTTACCAGCACTGCGTCAGCAGCGACCTGGGCCGTGCCCACGCCACCGCCAAAACAATTCACGGCAACAAAACCCCTGCGATTGTGCTGAACAAAGGCCTGCGCGAACGGAATTACGGTCACCTCTCCGGGCTGACCGGCGATGAAATGCACGAGAAAAACCCGCAAGAATTCGCCAGTCTTCGCAACCGGGTACCCGATGCGCCACTGCAGGACGGCGAAAGCCTGGAACAGTTTTACCACCGCGTGGTGTCTGCATTTCAGCAAATTGCCCTTGAGCAACTGGGCCACACCACATTGCTGGTTGCCCACGGCGGTGTACTGGATTGCATTTACCGGCATTGCACAGGCGAACCACTGGAAAAACAACGTGACTGGCAACTGCCCAATTGCGCGCTGAATGTGGTCGATATTGAGCCTTCAGGCAGTAAAAGTGTACCGGTGTGGGCATGGCTGGGCCATTTGCGCAACGACGAAACGGGCCAAAACATGGACGAAGTCGATGGTCGAATCGCTTGAAATCATTTAGAATGTTGGGCTTGTCTTGAACCCAATCCTTTTTCGGAAACCGTTATGTTTGACCGCCAAAAGAGCATCGCCCAAACCGACCCTGAACTGTGGGCCGCTATCCAGCGGGAAACCACCCGCCAGGAAGACCACATTGAGCTGATCGCGTCTGAAAACTACGCCAGCCCGGCCGTCATGGAAGCGCAGGGTTCACAACTGACCAACAAATACGCCGAAGGCTACCCCGGCAAGCGCTACTACGGTGGCTGTGAATACGTGGACGTGGTGGAAGACCTGGCCATTGACCGCTTGAAGCAACTGTTCGGTGCCGAAGCAGCCAACGTACAACCCAATTCAGGTTCACAGGCCAACCAGGCCGTGTTTTTTGCCTTGCTGCAACCCGGCGACACCATCATGGGCCTGTCTCTCGCGGAAGGTGGTCACCTGACCCACGGCATGCCCCTGAACATGTCGGGCAAGTGGTTCAACGTCGTGTCCTACGGTTTGAACAAGGAAGAAGCAATTGATTACGACCAGGTTGAAGCCCTGGCCCGTGAACACAAACCAAAAATCATCATCGCTGGCGCTTCAGCCTACGCGCTGCGCATCGACTTCGAACGTTTTGCAAAAATTGCCAAGGAAGTGGGTGCCTACTTCATGGTGGACATGGCTCACTACGCCGGCTTGATCGCCGCGGGTGTGTACCCCAACCCCGTGCCACACGCCGATGTGTGTACATCGACCACGCACAAATCGCTGCGTGGCCCACGTGGCGGCATCATCCTGATGAAAGAAGAGCTGGCCAAGAAAATCAACAGCGCAATTTTCCCCGGCATTCAGGGTGGCCCCTTGATGCACGTGATCGCAGGCAAAGCAGTTGCCTTCCTCGAAGCGCTGCAACCTGAATTCAAGGAATACCAGCAACAAGTTGTACTGAACGCCAAAGCATTGGCTGAAACACTGGTTGAGCGTGGCCTGCGCATTGTGTCTGGCCGCACTGAAAGCCATGTGATGCTGGTTGACCTGCGCGCCAAGGGCATTACCGGCAAGGCTGCTGAAGCTTGCTTGGGCAATGCGCACATTACCGTGAACAAAAACGCGATTCCAAACGATCCGGAAAAGCCGTTTGTCACCAGCGGCATTCGCTTGGGCAGCCCAGCCATGACCACACGCGGTTTCAAGGAAGAACAAGCCCGCGCGGTTGGTCACTTGATTGCTGATGTACTGGAAAACCCGGAAGACGAAGCCACATTGGCCACCGTTCGTGCCAAGGTCAAGGAATTGACCAGCCAGTTCCCTGTTTACAAGTAAACAAGGGGCGGCGGCGTAATGAAATGCCCCTTCTGCGGCAACGCCGACACCCAGGTAGTCGATTCGCGCACGTCTGAAGAAGGCGACGCGATTCGCCGCCGCAGGCAATGCAGCAGTTGTGGCAAACGCTTCACCACCTACGAACGGGCAGAACTGTTTCTGCCTGCCATCGTGAAAAAAGACGGTTCACGGGTTGAATTCTCTCGCGACAAACTGCGCGGCAGTTTGATGCTGGCGCTGCGCAAACGCCCTGTTCGCGCAGAAGCGATTGACGAGGCCATTTCCAGCATTGAAGAAAAACTGCTGGTCAGCGCAGCCCGGGAGGTCGATACCAAGTTTCTGGGCGAATTGGTGATGCAACAGCTTAAACAGCTCGACACCGTGGCGTATATTCGCTTCGCTTCGGTTTACAAAAGCTTCGAAGACCTGCAAAGTTTCTCGGAAGAAATTGCGCACTTGACCGCGCCTGCGGAAAGTACGGTCAACACCAGCAAACCCAAAGCACGCCCGATCAAAAAAGGCGATTAAAAGTAACTGAGGCCATGGCGACCCAGCACCCCGACGATGAACACTGGATGCAGCATGCGCTAAACCTGGCCTGGAAGGGCCAGTACAGCACCACGCCCAACCCGCGTGTGGGCTGCGTGTTTGTGCGTGATGGTGCTGCAATTGCAGAAGGCTTCCATGCCCGGGCTGGCGAAGCCCATGCCGAAGTGCAAGCCATTGCCGATGCGAAAGCACGCGGTGTGTGTTTAAAAGGCAGCACCGCCTACGTAACACTTGAACCCTGCGCCCACCATGGCCGCACAGGCCCCTGTGCTGAAGCACTGGTGGCCACGGGTGTCGCGAGGGTTGTAGCGGCCGTACTTGACCCCAACCCGCAGGTGGCCGGCAAAGGCATGGCCATTTTGCAGGCTGCCGGCATTGAAATTGTTAGCGGTGTATTGGTTGAGCAGGCCCGCTGGATCAACCGTGGTTTTTTTAGCCGCATGGAACGCAAGCGCCCTTGGGTACGCCTGAAAATAGCCAGCAGCGCCGATGGCATTAGCGCCTTGAGCAACGGCGTGAGCCAATGGATTACCGGCGAAGAAGCCCGGCTGGACGGGCACCACCTGCGCGCACAAGCCTGCGCCGTGCTTAGCGGCATTGGCACGGTCAAAGCGGACAACCCACAACTGAATGTGCGCGGCGTCGACACTGACCGCCAACCACTGAAAGTGATCGTGGACAGCAAGCTGGAAATTTCGCCAGAAGCCCGGCTTCTGCAAACCGGGCGGGTACTGATTGCACACACCGAACCTGAAGCACCAGCCTGGTTAAGTACGCACCCCAACACCGCCAACATTGAAGCACTGAATGTGGCCCCGGTTGCAGCAGGCTTGCACGCTGGAAAAGTAAAAACCGACCTGCTGCGCCTGCTAGAGGAACTGGCCGAACGTGACATCAACGAATTGCATCTGGAGGCAGGGTTCGGCCTGAACGGTTCGTTCTTGCAAGCCGGGCTGGTCGATGAAATTGTGCAGTACATTGCCCCGCGTTTTCTGGGGCCAGGCCAAGGCCTGTTCCGCTTGCCCGAACTGGACGCCCTGCCCGCCTACATGGACTGGGCATTGCATTCATTTGAACAAAAAGGAAGCGATCTGCGCATTACGTGGATTCGCAACAATCAGGAGTAGTAGCACCCATGTTCACCGGAATCATTGAATCGATCGGCCAAATCAAAACTGTCGAGCCCCTGCAAAATTCTGCATATGCAGGCGTGCGCCTTGCCGTGCATGCACCCACGCTTGATTTTTCAGACGTAAAGCTGGGCGACAGCATTGCCATTCAGGGTGCCTGCATGACTGTGGTGGCCATGGCTGACCACACCTTCCATGTCGACGTGTCGCAGGAAAGTTTGTCAAAAACAGTGGGACTGAACCAGCCCGGTGAAGTGAATCTGGAAAAAGCCATGCGCTTGTCCGATCGTGTGGGTGGCCACTTGGTCAGCGGCCACGTGGATGGCCTGGGCAGCGTTGCCGAATTTGAACCCGTGGGTGAAAGCTGGCACCTGCAAATTCGCGCACCCAAAACCCTGTCGCCTTTTTTTGCCTACAAAGGTTCGGTGACCGTGAATGGCGTCAGCCTGACCGTGAACCTGGTCGACGACCATGCAAACGGCGAATGCGACATTCACATCAACCTGATTCCGCACACTGTGCAAATGACCACGCTGAAACACTTGAAAGCGGGCAGCCCGGTGAATCTGGAAATTGACCAGATTGCGCGTTACTGCGAGCGGATTGTGAAGACAATGAATTTGAATCAGGGGTAACAATCAATTATTTCCAACAGAGCGCTGGCTTCAATGATCAAAATAACGATTTTTCTCGCCGGGTTTTTAATTCAACTGCTGTGGGCCATTCCCACAGCATATTCAGATCCTGGGGTACTTGCTCAAGAAGAAAAACCATCCATCCAAATTCCGGCAGAAAGCCAGCTAAAAATCAATGCCAATCGTTGTGCATCCAATATTTTCGAGTTTCTTGGTCATGTTGAACTGGATGGAAGACTTGATGTGTACTGGTATGAACATGTTATCGATGCAGAAAGCCCGACCGACTTGTTGACAGAAACCCGACTGGGCCTCGATTTTTACCCCACAACCGAATCGCAGGGTAAATTGCCCGTCGTATTGTTCGCAGATGAACAAAATAAATCGGAAATGAAAATTCGCTTGGGTGATCTGGGTCATCGACAAGCTGAATCGTTACTTCTTATGTTTGGTTTTCAGGAAGCGAAGAAAATGATGAAACAGAAGAAAAATCAGTCATTCGAGGGCCGAATTACCTTGTCGGTTTATAGCACATACATGGAATGTAATGCACGCCATTACGATGGTGAGACAGTGGCATTCAAACGCAGGTCTACCCCAGTCATAATGACATCGATCCCGCAAGGTCATGGATGCGGGAGGTGACCCAATTCGTCACTCTAGTTAGGTAGCGATTTTATTCTTCTCAGTGTAGCTGCTATGCTCCATTTTCAAAAATTCGGGAGCATGTATGACTGAGGGTTACATTATTTATGTCAACCGGCGTTGGCAAACAAGCGAATCAACAATTTCTGACTTCTATATTGAAGGTACTGACCTGAAAGGGTACGTTCTTGAGGAGAAAGGCCCATCTTCTGCACAAGCCCGAATGCAGCTTCGAATTCCCGTAGGAGAGTACAATTTGGTGTGGCACCGTGGCGGTCGTTTTGGGAAACAAGTGCCCAAACTTTTCAACGCACAAGTCAGCCCAGGTCGATTGATTCTCATCCATCCTGGCAATGACGCCAAAGACACAGAGGGCTGCTTGATCGTAGGCCAAAGCCGAAAAGTCAATCGAGTGGAAGGCAGCAAACTGAAATTTGATCAGTTAATGAAGTTGCTCGAACCAACCGACCTATCAAAATCGAAGCTGATCATCTCTGAGGATTTTCAATAGTGCGCATTTCAACGCAATGGTTTGTCTCAGTTCTTTTAATAGCTCAGTGTTTTATTTTCCTGCCATCTTCATATTCACAAACTCAAGATATTTCTGAATTCGCGCGCGCGGATCATGTGCATATGCCAGCGAATTCAAATCTGACTCATTCTCTCAGCCAAGAAACCTCAGGCATGCATCAGTTTGAAGGACAGCTTGTGTTGTCAGGTCGAGTAGAGGTGTTCTGGTACAAATGGACGCTGGATGATGAGTCAGAAATTCGCATGAAACTTGAGTTTGTTCCCGATGCAGATGAATACGAAAAAATTCCCTTGGCATTGTATCCAGAAGAACCATTCCATCTGCCAAAACGAATTGAAATCAACTCGCCAAGTGAGGCATTGGCGCAGATTTTCGGTACCAAAACAGCTGCGTCAATTATCAAGAATCAGCTCAATCGATCAATTCAGGGAACCGCCCAGCTCTCGCTGTATCAAACCTTTGTTGAATGTGATCGTCGCTACTATAAGGCCACCTTGGCGAAGTTCACCGCCAAATCAGACACCATGAAGTTAAGCTACAAATACGAAAAACGCTGTGGAGATTGATCAATGAGCACCGATTTCTTCCTGGTTCTACCCGGTATCACCGGTGAATCATCCGACCACGTTTACAAATACGCCATCGACATTGACTCAATTGGCTGGGATCTGAAAAGCTCCGGCACCACGCATGTTGGGCGAGGTGGCGGAAGCGGAAAAGTGGAAGTTGACAGCATCAGCTTGACCAAGTTTGTTGACCGGGCCACGCCCAATTTAATCAAGGCTTGCTGCACAGGGCGGCACTTCGAAAAAGCCAGCGTAATTGTGCGCAAGGCAGGTGAAAAACCACTGGAATACCTGCGCTTTGAACTGGAAGATGTGCTGATAAACCGCGTTAGCCAAGGCGGCAAAAACAGCAACGACCAGATTAAGGAAACCGTCTACCTGACATTCGCCTCGTTCCGCATCATCTACACGCCACAATCCGAAAGCGGCGGTATGCTGGCCAAAGTGGAAGGTGGTTTCCGGATTGCAGAAAACATTAGCACTTGATTTCATAACGGGCTTTTAATGAGGCAGCAAACGACGCGAACTGACAGTTTGAGATTCACGAAGGCTTAAACAACCGGAAATGGCTTGAACGATTTTCTGACAGCACATGGTTTTTTCCTTCCGAAAACAGCAGCACCAACCATTCGATCCATTGAATTTGATGCTGCTTGTGACCTGCCCCGGATTTTTCGATCCAGCGTGACTTAACTACAATGGTCTCTCAACGCAGTGAGAGACGAAATGAAACGAGCCCGATTCAGCGATGAACAGATTGTTCGAATCCTGAGAGAAACAGATAAAGACACCGTAGTGGAAGTGGCCAAACGCCACGGCGTAAGCGAACCGACAATTTATGCGTGGCGCAAGAAATTTGGCGACTTGGAAACCGATGAAGTTCGACGCCTAAAGACACTGGAGACTGAGAACGCCAGACTGCGCAAACTGCTGGTGGACCGTGATCTGGAAATTGAGGTGATGAAGGAAATCAACAGAAAAAAGTGGTGAGCGTGCAGGCGCGTCTGGAACAGGCCCATTACGCGATCGGTCGTGGCGTGGGTCAACGACGTGCCTGCACGCTGATGCAAGTAGCCCGATCAGGTTTGTATTACGAACACAAGATGCCAGGTCGCGACATGCCGATTATTGATGTGATGAGGCGGCTATCGGGGCAATACCCTAGGTTTGGATCCAGACGGATTCGAGTGTTCTTGGCAAGAGAAGGGCTGCAAATCGGCAAAGAGCGTTGTTCAAGGCTTTGGAGCCAGGCAGGCTTGCAAGTACCAGCAAAGAAGAAGCGACGCAGAGCCATTGCCAGCGCTGCACCGCGGCCCAAGATGCCTGATCAACGCAACACGGTGTGGAGCTATGATTTCGTGTATGACGCATGTGCCAATGGTCAAACCATCAAATGTCTAACCGTTGTGGATGAATACACTCGGGAATGTTTGGCAATCGATGTGGCTGGCAGCATTCGTTCGAAACGAGTCATTGATGTGCTTAGCAGGCTGATCAGTGTGCGAGGAGCACCCAAGTACCTCAGGAGCGACAACGGCCCGGAATTCGTGGCCACCAAGCTCCTGGAATGGGCCGTACAGGAGAAACTTGAAAGCGTGTTGATTGATCCGGGCAAGCCATGGCAAAACGGTACCAACGAAAGCTTCAACGGTAAATTCAGGGATGAATGCCTGTCGATGGAGTGGTTTCGAAATCGACTTGAAGCACGGGTAATTATTGAAGACTGGAGGCAGCATTACAATGCAGTCCGGCCGCACTCCAGTTTGAACTACCTGACCCCGAATGAATTCGTGGCAGGATTGAAAAGCGATTTACCAACCGAGACCAGAAAGTTAAGTTCTCAGTGGTAGGAAATTCCCGGGCAGGTCATCCCAACTACAGAGGGAAATTTCAGACCAATGTAGATGGTTTCATAAAAAGCGACTTGTTCAACACGGTTGAAAGCCCACAACCTGGAGACATCATTATTTTCAAAGAGCATCAAGGTGCAGTTAAACACATCGGGATCGTTGTTTCTGACAAACTCTGGATTGGTGCTCAGTCAAAAGGGGTCAGGGAAGTTCAGCTAAACAACCCATATTGGTCATCACGCCCCCACTACTTCCGTCGTTACAAAAACGGGTCGCCAAAATCCCTGCAAACATCTTTCTTGTACCACGCAAATGCAAGCCGCGCTTAAACTGTTATTGCTCTCGTCACTCCTGCTTTTCAGTGCTTATTCAGCCGCCTGCGATAACAATCAGATCAAAACAGGTGGCCTGAATAAAACCAATTGGAAGCTAAGTGCCTACAAATGCCCAAAGGGCTGTTCAAGTGCTTTGAAAAACCTGTTGGACAATCAACTGGGCCAGCCAATCGATTTCAAGGGAGCAGCAGCGTGGGCATCGGGCACCGCTGACGCCTGCCAAAAACTGATCGACCTGAACACAACTGAAATTGACCTTCATGCGCTACTGAAAGAAATCAATAGCGGGCGCCCGCCTTTGCAGAATATTAGCCCGGAAGAACTTGATGTAAAAACAAACAAACCTTTGGTTGCCAACGTGCTGTGCAGCGGCCCAGCAGGTCAAAAAATATCCCACCGCTTTATTCAAAACGGTTCTGGGCAATTAATTGCAATTGACGAAGAAACATCAATTCTGATTTACGAATAATCACCGCGCACTAACCTTCCCAAACAAAGCCTTCGCTTTCGACTTGGTGTTGTCTGAATCAGCCCCCAAGGCAATGCCGGTGAACATCACCGGCCCTTCAGGCAGTTCGGCACCGAAGGCTTTGCGCGCATCGGCCTGCAAGTCGCGGTTTTCGGCAATCAGTTCGCTGCTTGTGGCGCTATCCCGCACCACAATATTCTTCACCCGCTCGGTGAAGGGGTTGTCGAACAGCTGCCCCACTTTTTCACCTGGGGTGCCCCACACATAACACAGGGTGGCGGCGGGCAAACGTTCACCCGACACGGTGCGCGCCGCAGCAAGTGCCAGCCGGGTTCCAAGCCCCAGTTTTCTTTCGTCAATCTGTATGAATGCGCACAACTTCGCGCCAGCGTCGTCGCCGACCTTGGTTTGCAAATTTGCCTTGGTGGGTTGGGTCAGCATTTTCCATTCCCAGCTTAGCGTGTTCAGTACAGTGGGCTTGGAAAACGGGTGCACCAAGGTGCCATACGCCATGTCTGCATCGGCTTGCAACACGGTTTTGTCGCCTTGCTTGATCAGGTTGAACTGTGTGTGTGCCGCAATGTCAGGGTGGTATTGTGCTTTCCAGGGCGCGGGAATGCCGGTAGCCACGTCCGCAGGCCAGGGCTTCAAAGGTTCAGCCGCGTTTGAAGGTGATGCAAAAACAACCACACTGAACAGCGCAAACACACCGAATGCCACAAGCGGCAGGCGTTTGTACTTTGTAATTTCCATTCGATTTCCATTCACACGCATTGTTTATCCTTCGCTGCCGGTTCGGTTCAGGGCTGTTCGTTCTTATAACGTTCAGTCCAATCGGCAGGTACACAACCGGTTGCAATCGCCCTTTTCAAATCCTCGGGTTCGTCGATGTCAATCTGGGGGAGCAGCCAATGTGCCTGTTGATGTTGTTGACTCAGAATCATTCGGGTTTGTTCCGCAACCCGCGGTGTGCCCCAGTCAATTGACTCAGAAAACACAGCCGGCAAACAGCGGGCGCAGGCCAGTGCCACATAACCGCCGTCATGCGCGGGCACAAAGGCAATGTTGTGCTGCTTCGCCGCCAGCTCCAATTTACCCAAATCGGCAAACGTAAACTGCACTGCATCTGGCCCCAACAACACCACCAGTTCGCTGTGCTTCAGATGCGTTTCCACTGCGGTTTGCATGCGCCAGCCCAAATGCCCCGGGGGCTGAATGTGGCGTGCCACAGGCCTGCCATTCAACAATGCTGCCCATTCTTCATCGGTGCCACCATCGGTCCACAAAGCCACATTCACACCCTGCAATTTATCAAGGGTGCTCAACAACAGGTAACGCGCAAAGGCTGCGCATTGCTGCGCACCCAGCAGCGGTTCCAGACGGGTTTTTACGCGACCCGCCTGCGGGTACTTGGCAAACACGGCAACAATTACCGGCAGTTTTCCGCGCGTATCGGCATACAGCCGAGCCAGATCAGCGGGTGGCACACCGCGCCAGTATTGAAAGCGGAAACGCCACATCAGCACAATGGTGGCCCATGCCCCATAGGTGTCCCAACGCCGCCCAGAGGTTACTACACGCGAACGAATCGCCAGAAAACATTCCGGTGCCGCGCGCTTCAAACGTTTGCACAGCTCGATGTCTTCCATCAGGGGCTGCTCAGGAAAACCGCCAACACGCTGAAACAAATTGCGGCCCACAAACATGGCCTGATCACCCGTGCAAATTTTGCCCAAACGCGACCGCTGGTTCATGAACCAGGCAACCACTGGCAACCACCTGCTTTGGCCTTCAATTTGCACATCGAAACGCCCCCAGGCGCGGGAACTGGCTTGAGCCAACAAAGCATTCCAGGCTGCCAAACCCAACACGGTGTCGGCATGCAAAAAAAGCAGCACATCGCCCTTGGCTTGCGCTGCACCGGCATTCATTTGCCGGGCGCGGCCTTTGGTGCTTTGAATGGCAGTAATTTGTGGGTGCTGTGCCAGGGCCAACAGGGCTGGCCAGCTTGAATCGCTGGAACCACCGTCGACCAGCACAATTTCATCGCCCGAACGAAGCAATTCAAGCAAGGCTTCAATGCGAGGGGAAAATGAATCGGTTTGATGGCCCGGTACTTCGTTGTACACGGGCACAACTATCGAGACAGATGGCATGTTGCCCATGCCTTAAAAGAAAATCGAGGCCAGGCCCAGAAAGATGAAGAAGCCCATGCTGTCGGTGGTGAACGTAAGCAACACCGAAGAACCCATGGCCGGGTCCCTGCCCATTTTTTCAAGGCCCAAGGGCACCATGACGCCAATCAGGGAACCCACCAACAGGTTCAGCATCACGGCCAGTGTCATCAATAAACCCAGCATCACGGCATTCGGGGTGCCGTAATACAGACCCCACGCGGCCAGGCCGGCAAGGCTGCCCCACACCAGGCCGTTCAGGCCGGCAATGGCCAGTTCTTTTTTCAGCAACAGCTTGAAGTTGGCCGCTGTAACTTGCCCCAGCGCCAGCGAGCGGATCATCAGGGTCATGGTCTGGT
>NZ_DAIUBR010000001.1:52258-204620 GCF_036846585.1 Limnobacter sp.
CCCGCCACTATGGGCATCAGCGTTGCCAAGGCAACTACCTTGGCAATGGTGCCTTCAAAGGTGTCAATCACGCGGCTGGCAAAAAACGCGGTGCACAGGTTCAAGCCCAGCCACAGCCAGCGGTTTTTTGCCGACTCCCACACCGACGCGAACAGGTCTTCTTCCTCACGCAAACCTGCGCTGGAAAGCAAATCCGCTTCGCTTTCTTCACGGATTACGTCCACCACCTCATTCACGGTAAGGCGGCCAATCAGTTTGCCCGAAGGATCCAGCACGGGGGCGGAAACCAGGTCATAACGCTCGAAGGCCTGTGCGGCCTCGTAGGCGTCGTCGAGTGCAGACAGCATCAGCACTTCACGGCTCATTACTTCTGAAACCAGCGTTTCAGGTTCATTCACCAACAAACGATCCAAAGGCAAACTACCCTTGAAGTGGTCCACGCGGTCCACCACAAACACTTGGTCAGTTTGTTCAGGCAGTTCATCAAAGCGGCGCAGGTAACGCAACACCACTTCCAGGGTCACGTCGTCGCGAATGGTCACCATGTCGAAGTCCATGCGCGCACCCACAGTGTCTTCGGGGTAGCTCATGGCGGCGCGCAGTTGTTCGCGCTCCTCAAGGCTCAAACCACTGGCCAGCTTTTCCACCACATCGCGTGGCAGGTCGGGGGCCAGTTCCGCAATTTCATCGGCATCAAGCGATTCCGTCGCAGCGAACAATTCCTCGCTGTCCATGGACTTGATCAGGGTTTCGCGAACCGCGTCGCTCAATTCAAGCAGAATGTCGCCATCGCGGTCCGAGCGCACCAAACCCCACACCAACATGCGGTCTTCTTGCGGCAGGCTTTCCAGCACATAAGCCACATCGGCGGGGTGAAGCATGTACAGCTTGTTGCCAAGTTCGGTCAAGTGCTGGCGGTGCACCAGTTCTTCAACCAGGCTTTGGCGCTCGGGGTTGACTGTGGTTTGCTGGTTGTGAACAACACTTTCGATTACTTTTTGTTTGCGCAACAAGGCCTGCACTTCGGCCAAGGCCCGCTGTGCATCATCGAGATCGTGAGGCAGCTCGACTGCTGGCTCCTGATCGTTGTAATCGATGTTTTGTTCGCTCAAAACAAAGTCCTGAATAAGTTGTATTTACAACAATTGAAACGCAACAACCGCCACCAAAGTTGGCCCCAAAGCGGCGACAAGCAATTTGCCAGCGTTAATGGAACCATCATTGAAATACTTTTGCAGAATTGCAAAGCCTGCCGGGTTGGGCGCGTTCGCGATCACGGTTAAACCACCGCCGGTTACCGCACCAGCCACCAGGGCGTATTTAAACTGGTCGTCTACACCTTCCACCAGCGAACCCAGATAAGTCAATGCCGCGTTGTCGGTAATTGCTGTCAATGCTGTGGCGCCGTAGTACAGCGCCGTGGGGCTCATGCCTTTCAATACATCTTGCAGCCACCACGCCTGCATGCCACCCAGCACCACCAAACCAGCCAGAAAGAACGCCACCATCAAGCCTTCTTTCAAAATCAGTTTGTCCTGGTACTGGCTGTAAGCACTGGTGTAACCCAAAAAGAACAAAAACAAACCCATGAACACCGCAGGGTGATGCGCAAACACCACCACACCAACTAAAAACAACAAGTGGGTGACAATTACCCACACCGGCATGTTTTCTTTCGGGCCATTTTCGGAAGGCTTTTTCATGGCCGTTAATTCTTTGGTGAACAGGAAGGTCAGCGCCGTTGCATTCACAAACACTGCGATGGCCGCTTTCCAGCCAAACATGGTCAGCATGTATTGAATGTCGAAGCCCCACTTTGCAGCCACCATCAGCACAGGCGGTGCAGCAAACGGGGTCAGCGTTCCACCGATTGAAATGTTCACAAACAGCACGCCGAGTGTGCCGTACATCAGTTTGTTGCTGATGCCCTGGGTATAAAAACGGTCGCGCAGCAAAAAGGCGGCCAGGGTCATGGCTGCCGGCTCGGTAATGAAGGAACCCAACAGCGGCACTATCGACAGGGTGGTAAAGAAATACGCCACTTGCCGGTCAATGGGGATAAGCGAAGCCACCACACGCACAATGCGCCCAGCCAGCACCAGGATTGGCTTGCTGGCGGCAATGACCATGATGGCAAACACAAACAACGGTTCAGTGTAGTTTCGCGTGTCAACATATGCAATGGCGTCGCTTTGGCCAATCACGAAGAACATGAACACCACCAGCACCATGGCCCAAAAACCGAACACAGCCTCCACTTCACCCAACAAGTGCCACAGGCCGGAATGGTTCGGCTGCGAGTGCGCCAAACGTTCAAAGTATTTGGTTGAAAATGTATGGATGACCGCAATGGCGAACAAACTGGCGCCAATAATTTCAATGGTGGTCGGGTTCATGTCACGTCCCTTTGATTTTTGTTTATTGTTGATTGTTGATTGTCGGAAAACAGTACTTCGCCTTGGGTACCCAGCACTGCGAACACAGGCACCCAGCCGCGCAGGCTGTTGATCACCCACACTTGCTCAGCGCGTTGCAAGTCTTGCACATTCAGCCTTGTTTGCCGAATCGTATTTTCCCTTAAAAGGCGTTCGCGCAACACCCCGGGCAACAAATAAGTACTGGTGCTTGAACAAATTTGTGGCGTTAACAACTCGCCCTGAATTTTGACGATCAAATTGCAGCGGCACGTCTCGGTAAGATCACCCGCTTCATTGAACAACAACACATCAAAAGCACCTTGTGCCTGACCCAGAAAACGATCGTACTCTGGCCTGTGCGTGGTTTTGTGCAGAATAAAGTCCGGGCTGGCAGTCATGGGGGCGTTTGCCAAGCGAAGCTGAACAGCCACATTACTGCCTTCAAACGGATGCAACTCCACATTGAATTCACCGTCGGCATGGAGCAAACACCGCGCACGAAAAACGCCCTGCGCATGTTGGCATGCAAGCGTGGCCAGAACACCCAACGCATGCACTGGATCAAACACGTAGGAAAAATAATTTGCGGCTTGCGCCATGCGGCCCATGTGATCGTCCAGATTCACCCACTGCCCCTGCTCCAGGCGCAAGGTTTCCAGCAGTTGAAAATCGCGCGTGGCCTGACGCAGAAAAGTGGTTTTCTGCCACCATTCTTTTTTCTCGTCCACCTGTGTTGAATACCAGGTCATGCCACTGCCCACACCGTATTCAAGTTCATGACTGCTGGCGATCACTGTGCGAATGGGCACATTGAAATGCGCGGCGCCACCCGGGCTCAGCACGCCCAAGGCACCACAGTAAAACTTGCGGGGTATTTTTTCCCACTGCGCAATGCGCAACATGGCTTGTGCCTTTGGTGCGCCAGTTACGCTGCCACAGGGAAACAGGGCTGCAAAAATATCGCGCAGCCGGGTGCCAGCAGCAGTGGTTCCTGAAATGCTGGATGTCATTTGATCGACAGTGGGCAGGTGCATCACATCAAACAGGGAACGAACCTGCACTGACCGGGGCGTGCACACCTTGGCCATGTCATTGCGCAGCAAGTCGACTATCATCACGTTTTCTGCACGGTCTTTTTCACTGTCGCTCAGCACATCAAAGCCGCCCACTTGCGGGCGGCGGGTGCCTTTCATCGGCGCGGTTTGCAATTCGACACCGTTCCACTGGAAAAACAGTTCTGGTGAAAGACTAAGCACATCCAGCCCAGTGCCCCTTAAAAACACACTTTGTGGTGCGGTTTGCGCAAGGTACAAATGTTGAAACAGTGCCCAGGAATCTTGTGGCTCACGCCTGGCTTTCAAACGCGTGGTCAAGTTGATCTGGTAAAACTCGCCCGCCTCGATGGCGCGCCGAACCTGTGCAAAATTATCCGCATACGCTTCAGAAGTTTGCGCATCCTGCCAGGGACGGAACAAACCATTCTGCCCCATGGACTGTATCTGCTTGATCGGCCACACTGAAATTTGTCCAGGCTCGAAAGCATGAAACTCCAGCAAGGGAAAATCGTTGGTTTCACACACCTGCAGAGACGAATCGAACGCAGGTGCTGCTTCATAGCTTAAGCCGCCGACCACATACATGCCCTGTTTTGCCAAAGCGTGGGCCTTGTCAATCATGGGGCATACTGCATCAAGCGAACAAGTGCGCAACACCTCCACGGGCGGCCCACTGGCCACGCACAGGCCTTCAGGCACATCGGCGTGTGTCATTCTGGCGTGCCATGCGGCAGAAACAAAAGGTGAAGACATGAAGAAAGAACGCCTGAACTGCCCTGGAAGCGCCAATTGTAACGCGGCTTGGCAATGAACTCAGTTACCCGCCTTGCCCAAATGAAAGAACTCGTAGACCGCATCGCGTTGGGCGATCGTGTCTGCGATCCCCATACGAATCAACTCGCGGGTGTAATTCGCTTCAAACAACAGATAACTGGCCAGGGAAGAACCGCTGGCCTCTGTCGCGCCTAGGGCCGACAACAAGGTGCGCACGGGGCGCGGCAAATCTTGCGTGTGCCGTGCTGCAATTTCATCGATTCGTTCGGAGGGGGAAATGACCAACAACTCGATCGGCTTCAAGGTCGTTTTGGTGGACATTTCAGGCGGCAAAAGCCCCAAGGTTTTGTTTACCCGACTTAGCCGCTCAATGTCGATCGACAAACTGTCCAGGAAAATGGACGCCATGGCATGGCCTGCAATTTGTGCAAGGCTGGGGTAAGCATTCTGTACTTCAGTGGCCGCCGTGTGGTCTTTGTCTGACTGACTGGAACCGATCACCATCACCCGGTTTGCACCCAGGTGAATGGCCGGGCTAATGGGTGCCAACTGGCGAATTGAACCATCGCCAAAATGCTCCATGTGTCCCTCGATATTCAGCTTAACGGCTGGAAACACAAAGGGAATGGCGGCCGAGGCCAACAAATGTTCAACCGTAATTCGATCGGGCAAGGCCACCCGCTGGGTTCTGGCCCAGCTTTCGATTACTTTCTGTGTTTGAAAAAAAGTGACACTTCGACCTGAACTGTAGCTTGATGCTGTGACAGCCAAGGCATGGATGGTGCCATTTTCAAGCGCTTCATCCAGCCGACGAAAGTGCAACAACTGGTGCATCAAATGCGACAACGGCGAATTGTCCAGCAGGCACTTGGGGCGTTTGCGCAGCATCCATCCGATCGACAGGGCAGACAACCAGCGTGCACCTGTTCGAATGATCCCCAGGGAGTCAGAACGGAAAACCTGTTCCGAACTGAAGTTCTCCCACACCTTCATCATGCGGTCGGTGGATTGGTAAAAATTTCTGCCCGCACACGCCAGTGCCGCCGCGTTGATGGCCCCAGCGGAGGTGCCACACAAAATCTTGAAAGGAAAATCAAACTCGCGTTTGTTTTCATGCTCAAACCATTTGGCCAGCTGATGCAACACGCCCACTTGATAAGCCGCACGTGCACCACCGCCTGACAACACCAGTCCGGTGACATCATCATGATCTTCAGTGTGAAATATGTCGTGTTCGCTCATGAAACCATTGTGCGACACATTGTAAATAAGTTAAAACAAAAACAGGCGTGACTTGCACGCCCATTTATTGTTTTAAAAATTCACTTTAGATGGAGCTGACGCGTTCGGAATTGGAGTCCAGAACAGTCAGTGCAGTCATGTTGACAATGCGCCGAACAGTGGCCGATGCAGTCAAAATGTGCACGGGCTTGTCAGAACCCAACAAGATGGGGCCCACTGCAATGCCGTTGCCGGCGGCCGATTTCAACAGGTTGTATGCAATGTTGGCAGCATCAATGTTGGGGCAGACCAGCAAGTTGGCTTCGCCTGTCAGGGTAGAACCCGAGAAAATGGTGTTGCGCACCTCTTCGTCGATGGCGCAATCGCCATGCATTTCACCGTCCACTTCCAGCCAGGGTGCTATGTTGCGCAGAATATGAAGCGCTTCACGCATTTTCACAGCCGATGGCTGGTTGCTTGAACCAAAGTTGGAATGCGACAGCAATGCCGCCTTGGGCTGTACACCCAAACGCAGCATTTCTTCAGCGGCCATCAAGGTAATTTCAGCAATTTGCTCGGCTGTGGGGTCGTAATTTACGTGGGTATCGACCAGAAACACCTGTCGGTTGGTCAACATCAAGCCGTTCATTGCGCCGTATGTATTGCAACCTGCACGCAAGCCCAGCACCTGGTTCACATAATGCAAATGCAGCGAATGCGTACCAAAGGTGCCACAGATCATGCCGTCTGCGTTGCCGTTCTTGATCATCATTGAACCTATCAAGGTATTGCGGCGGCGCATTTCAATTTTGGCGTAGGCTTCCGTCACGCCCTTGCGCTTGGTCAGGTCGTGGTACATGCGCCAGTATTCTTTGTAGCGTTCATCGTACTCAGGGTTGATCAATTCAAAATCAACACCAGGCTTGATCCGCAAACCAAATCGTTCCAGGCGGCGCTCGATCACCGCGGGGCGACCAATCATGATGGGTTTGGCAATTGCCTCGTCCACCACCACTTGCACGGCGCGCATCACGCGTTCGTCTTCACCCTCAGCAAACACAATGCGGCAGGTTTCAGGTGTTTCAGCCACGCAGCGCTTGGCCACTGTGAAGATTGGTTTCATGAACGTGCCAGAGTGATACACGAACTGCTGCAACTGGTCTTTGTAGGCGTCCAGGTCAGCAATGGGGCGTGTGGCCACACCGCTTTCCATGGCTGCCTTGGCCACTGCAGGAGCAATGTGCACAATCAGGCGCGGATCAAAAGGTTTGGGAATCAGGTATTCCGGACCAAAGCTCAGGTTCTGGGTGCGGTAGGCCGAAGCCACCACATCCGATTGTTCTTTGCGGGCCAATTCAGCCACGGCGCGAACCGCTGCAATTTCCATTTCCTTGGTGATGGTGGTGGCACCCACATCCAGTGCACCGCGGAAAATGAAGGGGAAACACAACACGTTGTTCACTTGGTTCGGGTAATCGGTGCGACCCGTGCACATGATTGCATCGTCGCGAACTTCCTTCACCAGTTCAGGCAAAATTTCAGGTGTTGGGTTGGCCAGCGCCAAAATCAACGGCTTGGCGGCCATGGCGCGCACCATGTCTTGTTTAAGCACCCCGCCGGCAGACAGTCCCAGAAACACGTCCGCATCTTTGATGACATCAGCCAGGGTACGTGCAGCCGTGTCTTGAGCGAACAGGTCTTTGTCGGGGTCCATATTGGTGGGGCGACCTTTGTACACCACGCCATCAATGTCGGTTACCCACACATTCTTGCGGGGCAAGCCCAGTTCAACCAGCAATTCAAGGCAGGCCAAAGCAGCAGCGCCTGCGCCAGACACCACAAACTTGACCTCGTCAATCTTTTTGCCAATAACTTCCAGCCCGTTCAGGATGGCCGCACCCACAACAATCGCTGTGCCGTGCTGGTCATCGTGAAACACCGGAATGTTCATGCGGCTGCGCAAAGCACGCTCAACCTTGAAGCAATCCGGGGCTTTGATGTCTTCAAGGTTAATGCCACCAAAAGTGGGTTCCAGCGAAGCAATAATTTCAATCAGCTTGTCGGGGTCGCTTTCGTTGATCTCAATGTCGAACACGTCAATGCCGGCGAACTTCTTGAACAACACCGCCTTGCCTTCCATCACAGGCTTGGCTGCCAAAGGTCCAATATTGCCCAGACCCAGCACCGCCGTACCGTTGGTGACCACCCCCACCAGGTTGCCCTTGGCGGTGTAACGCACTGCAGTGGACGGATCTGCTTCAATTTCTTCGCATGCTGCCGCCACACCGGGAGAATAGGCCAAGGCCAGGTCACGCTGGTTGACCAGGCTTTTCGTCGCCGAAATCTGCAACTTTCCAGGCTTTGGAAATTCATGATATTCAAGGGCGGCTTGCCTGAAGCGCTGATCCATTGGTTGAGCCATATAATCTTCTCTTTGAGGTGAACAACAGAACCGAAAATTATAGGCTCAGCCAGAGAGGCTGTCCCTAGGGGTTTCCACAAATCGCGCAACTTGTTGGCGCCACTCACTAACAATGGTGAAGAATTGAAGCAGTCTGATCTTGGCAAGTTGATACAACCCTTCCATGTCATGGAACTGGTTAAACAGGCACACGCCCTGGAAACACAGGGCAAACAGGTCATTCACCTGTCCATCGGTGAACCTGATTTCCCCATTCCCGAACCCGTACAAATTGCGCTGACAAAGGCAGTGGCTGACAACAAAACCCGTTACACCCCGGCCTTGGGTTTGCCTGAGTTGCGGGAGGCTATCAGCAATTACTACCGGAGCGCATTCAATGTTCGCGTGTCAGCAACACAGATCGTGATTACTTCCGGCGCATCCGCTGCGCTGATGTACGCTTGCCTGGCCTTGATCAACCCCGGCCAGGAAGTGCTGTTGACCGACCCCGGCTACCCGTGCAACAAAACTTTTGTGCAAATGGCCGGAGGCCTTCCCACCTTTGTTCAAACCAGGGAAACCCACAACTTCCAGCCCGAATGGAATGATCTGCTCGATCACTGGACCGGCAAAACCGCCGGGGTGCTGCTGGCCTCGCCCAACAACCCCACGGGCACACAATTGACCACCACCGCCATGAAGGAAATTGTTGGGGGCATCCAGGCACAAGGGGCATTTGCAATTGTCGACGAGATTTACCAATCCCTGTGTTACAACCTTCCCGCGCAAAGTGTTTTGCAAGTAACCGGTGCACCCGGTGAACAAATGCCTTTGGTGGTCGTCAACAGTTTTTCGAAGTATTTCGGCATGACAGGCTTGCGCCTGGGATGGATGGTGGTGCCTGAAAGCCTGCTGCCAGTCATAGAACGTTTTGCACAAAACCTGAACATTTGCCCAAACACGCCCGCACAGTGGGCAGCATTGGCCTGCTTTGAAAAAGACACCATGCAAATTTGTGAAGAACGCCGCCAAATCTTCAAAGCACGAAGAAACTTCATGGTCGAGGCGTTGCCCAAGGCAGGCATTGAATTGCACTCCACCCCCGACTCGGCCTTCTATATTTATGCCAAAGCGCCATTCGACAGCGACGCGTATTGCAGGGAGCTACTGGAAAAAGCGTGGGTTTGTGCCGTGCCCGGCAAAGACTTTTCTCAACACAGGGGGCATGAAATGATGCGGTTTTCGTATGCCAATTCGATGGAGAATCTGGACGAAGCCCTTCAAAGGCTGCGCCAGTTCAACACCAGTTTTTAACCTTCGTTGGCAGCGCTTGCAACCACTGAAACCTTCTCGGTTTTTTCACGCGATGCCAACATGTGGCCATGCTGGTAAGCCCCGTCGATACGGGATTTCAATGCCAGCACCTTGTTGGGGTAACCACCGTCGTTGCCATGCACAGCCGCGCCAACATACCAACGCAAACCCGCACTGACCGAACCTGTGCGGCGGGTGTATTCGCGAATAATCTTCGCCCCCACGCGCATGTTCATTTCAGGGTTCAGGGCAGACCAGTCACCGGGCGACAAGGCTTCAAACTTGTCTTTGTGGATCTTGGGCATCACCTGCATCAAACCACGTGCACCCACCGGGCTGGCGGCAAACGGGTTGTAGGAGGATTCAATGCCAACGATGGCAAGGATCAGGGTGGGTTCTACTTTCTCTTCCTTACCCACTTTATAGGCCAGGCGGACAATCGATTCCACGGCCTCTGGCGACACACTGTAGCGCTTGGCCAAATACGAGGCAATTTGTCGTTGACCCGCAGTCAGCGGTTTGCTGGTGTCGAGGGCATTGAACTTGACAGGAACCAGATTCCTGGAACCTTGCGGGGTTTGCGCTGCCGTAGCAGTGCTGACCACTTGAACGCCACTGGCTGCCAAGCCTGCGCTTAACAGATCGATCTCGGCAGCAAACACAGCCTGCACCGGAGCCGAGAAAAACACCTGGCTTCGAAGTTCGGCATTGGACAGCAAGATGGCAACTGCGCCAGTTGCAAACACCGATGTGGCCACGCCCAAACCTGTCAGGGCATTGCGGAATGACTGAAAAAATCTCTGAGACGGGACCTGCTGGCCATTGACGCTCAGAACGGTTTCGTACTGCTTCATGCAACCTCCTCTGCTACGCAAACGCAGGCTTGACCCTGCATTGTTTGACTCAGCGGTGCATCTGCCTCCATTTTGTCCGTGAGGCAGAACGTTCTGCTTTAACCACTATTGCCTGTACTGCATGGTCAAAGCACTCTTAAGATGAAGTTAGGTTTGCTTAAGATCCCTTAAGTGTCACCCTCCAACTGCGTTTGTGTTACTTAGCTTGTACCTGTCACAAAGCTGAGCGGATTCTAGGGTCTACCCGGGCAGGGGTCAATCCAAAATCTGGTAGAGTCTTTCTACTTCAAACTATAACTGACCCCCACAACTAGGCGTTATGCGCTTTTGGGGGGCTTGAAAAAGCCTTCTGGGTGTGGGTTGTTATTTCTTGTTAACTGTTCCATTCGGACCACAAACAGGCTGCTTTTTTCACAATGCGATACAAGAACCTCCGCGACTTCATTGATTTACTCTACAAAGAAGGTGAACTTCAACGGGTTCCTGAATCAGTCAGCCCAATCCTGGAAATGACCCACTTGTGCGACAAGGTACTTCGCGCTGAAGGCCCGGCTTTGTTGTTTGATGCGCCCAACGGCTTTCAGCACCGGGTTCTCGGCAACTTGTTTGGCACCCCAAAGCGCGTGGCCATGGGCATGGGCGCCAGCAACACCGAGGCCCTGCGGGAAATTGGCCGCACGCTGGCTTACCTGAAAGAACCTGAACCCCCAAAAGGCATGCGCGATGCACTGGACAAACTGCCGCTGGTGAAACAGGTGCTGTCGATGGCGCCCAAAGTGGTCAGCAACGCCCCGTGCCATAAAAACGTAGTAGAGGGTCCGGACGTTGACCTGAACAAAATTCCAATCTGGACATGCTGGCCCGACGATGCGGCACCCCTGCTGACCTGGGGTTTGGTGGTCACCAAAGGCCCAAACCGCAAGCGGCAAAACCTGGGAATTTACCGACAACAGCAAGTGGGGAAAAACCGCCTGATCATGCGTTGGTTAGCCCACCGGGGTGGCGCGCTCGATTTCCGTGACCATGCCCTGAAGCATCCGGGCCAACCCTTCCCCATTTCGGTGGCCTTGGGCGCCGACCCTGCCACCATTCTGGGTGCGGTCACGCCAGTACCCGACACCCTGTCGGAATACCAGTTTGCCGGCTTGCTACGCGGCAGCCGCACTGAACTGGTGGCCTGCAAAGGCAATGAACTGCAAGTGCCAGCTGAAGCGGAAATGGTGCTGGAAGGGCACATTTACCCTTACGACCACCCCATTGCCGTGGCTGCACGCAAAGGGCGAACAGATGGCGAAGTGCCCGAAATTCGCAGCGGCGTCACTGTGCTGCGCGCCCCGCCCCCCGTGCCGGAATACCTTAAGGGCTGGGATTGCGCACTGGAAGGCCCTTACGGCGACCACACGGGTTATTACAATGAACAAGACTGGTTCCCGGTATTCACCGTAGACCGCATTACGCTTCGCGACGATGCGATCTACCACTCCACCTACACCGGCAAACCACCCGATGAACCTGCCGTGCTGGGCGTGGCCTTAAACGAAGTGTTCGTGCCGATTCTGCAAAAGCAATTTCCGGAAATTGTGGATTTTTACTTGCCGCCAGAAGGTTGCAGCTACCGAATGGCGGTCATTTCAATGAAAAAGGCCTATGCCGGGCATGCCAAGCGCGTGATGATGGGTGCCTGGAGCTTTCTGCGCCAGTTCATGTACACCAAGTTTATTGTGGTGGTGGACGACGACGTGAATGCCCGCGACTGGAAAGAAGTGATTTGGGCCATCACCACCCGCATGGATCCGGTGCGCGACACGGTGCTGATTCAGAACACCCCGATCGACTACCTGGACTTTGCAAGCCCGGTCAGCGGCCTGGGTGGAAAGATGGGGCTGGACGCCACCAACAAGTGGCCCGGTGAAACCGCCCGGGAATGGGGAAGAAGCATTCAGCCCGATCCGAACCTGGATGAACGGGTGCGCGAACTTATGAGCCGCCTGGGCTTGTAAGTTTTTTTCTGGACTGAAACCAGTACATGCCTGCCGCCAGCACCACCGCGCCAAGCCCGGCCCTCAGGGTCACTTTAGCAATGGGTTGGCGAAAACGCAGCAGTGCAGCAGAAGCAAGCAAACCGAGCAAAGGATACTTTTTTACGCCATCCTGCCAAATCTGCCCGCCCAAAGTGGCAACAGGACCCAGTGCACGCAGGTTGCGCTGACCCAGCCAGCCGCTGAATTGCGTGAACATTTTCACCCAGGCAAATTCTTTCTTCACCGCGTCAAACTGTGCACCAAGTTCCATGCGTTCCAGTTCGGCTTTCATCATCAGCAATTCCTTGCGCGCCTGCAGTGCATCAAACTTGTTGCTCATTGCGGCCCCCGCCTGTTGTCATCGGACAAACTTTCGAGCAAGGCGTTTTTGTCACGGCCCAATTCAGCAATGGTGGCTTCAAACAGCGGCGGCTGTGCGGCGAGCATGTCTTTAAGCTGAACGTAAAAATAAACCGCCAGCACCACGTAAAAAGCAGCACAGCCAGCAATGGCAATAAAACGGTGCGTGTCCCAAGCCAGCGCAACAACCAACACGCAGACAAACAGGGTAGCAAATGCAACAGCCAGCGCTGTCAGCACTGACCAAAGCACCGTTCTAACCGTGGTTTGCCGCGCCTGCGCCAACTCCACCCCAGCCAATTCAAGGCGGGTTTGGCCCATGCCCAGCAAACTTGCAGCCACCCGTTTCAACGCAGCCCTGGCATTTGAATTGAGCACCGTGTACCTTCTTATCGGCGGTTAACGATCAGACCGAGCACGAAGCCCACAGCGGCAGCAATGCCAACGGCTTTCCATGGGTTGTCATGCACGTAATCGTCAGTGGCGCGTGCTGCAGCCTTGCCTTTCTCCACCACAGCAGATTGCGCGTCTTGCATCACTTCTTTGGCCCGGCGCAGACTGACCAATGCTTTTTCACGCAACTCAACAGCACGTTCGCCCGAAGATGCCGCCGCTGCCTTCAACAAATCTTCGGCGTCACTCAACACGATCTTCATGTCACTAAAAAGTTTGTCTTTGCTTTCGTCCATGTTATTAACTCCGTGCTCGTGGTTAAAAAGGTATAAGTCAGTCTAACAAAGGAAAACCCAGATTGAACAAAGCTTGCGGGCAAGCGCATCATTTTTGAGACAATTCACTCCGCCCTGTACAGGAATTCAAGCAAGCCCTCCATGGGGCCCCAGCTGTCATACGACCTTGGACTTTTCACCAAAATACCGACGGCCCACAACTGCCCCTCGCGATCGCGCAGGTAACCACCCAGCGAACGCACGCCGTTCAAACTGCCCGTTTTAAGATAAGCGAACCCGTTGACATTGTTCACACGCCGGTGCAAGGTGCCGTCCGCACCTGCGCGCGGAAAGCTGGCCAGGAAATCCGGGAAATCGGGGCGCTGGGCCATGTTGCGCAAAAATTCCGCCAACCCTTTGGCATCAATGCGGGTATTTCTGGACAAGCCGGAACCGTTTTCAAAAAACCAGTCGTTTGATGCAATTCCCTGCTGCTTCAACCATTCTTTCATTTGTGAATTGAAGGCCTCGGGCGTACCCGCCACCGCCAACTCCAGATGCCGGGCCATCACGTTACTGGACCACTTGTTGATCTGTTTAATCAAATCCCCAAGCGGCTTTCCGAAATGGGTGTAAAGAGCGATCGTGGTAACCGGCGTGACCCCTTTGACAACCTGCCCTCCCATGGGGCCAGCAAACCTGCCACCCAGTTGCAGCCAGATCTCTTTCACCCAGGCTTCCCACAGCCAGTCTTGTACTGGCACGCGAATGGGCAACCGGGATTGCCCGCAACGGCGCGGGTAATTGCCTCGCACAGTGACCACCACATTTTGCCCTGACTTGGCAAAATCCACGGTCATGCCGTTTTTCCAGGCCCCGCAACCCGCAGACATCAATTGGACTTCCGACACAAATGCCCAGCTTTTGGGCGCCTCTTCTGGCACCACCACCACCGTGTTCTCATTGATTTTCAGGTCAATGGACATGGCACCGAAATTCATTAGCAACGCATCGGGCTGTGCGTGATATGCGCGGTGCGGCGCATCGTCAAAGGCATCTTCTTCAGCCAGCCCAAGGCTTGGCATCTGTTCAGTGAAGGCAGAATCATCCAGCACAACCGGCCCATTGATTACGTTCACGCCCTTGCTTCTCAATTGACGCAAAGATGTCCACAAATCGGCAGTTTGAAAAGCCGGGTCACCTGTGCCCTTGATATACAAAGGGCCGTTGAGCACTCCGTCCACGGGCTCGGCATCTGCATGGAAGCCGGTTTTAAACCGGTAGGTTGATTCAAGCGCTTGCAATGCCAAACCCGTGGTAAACACCTTGGCCACAGAAGCCGGGTTCACCAATTGGCTTGAGCCATGGGCATAGGCTTGCGGCTTTCGGCTTGCATAGGGCTCAACAGGCAAGGCGTATGCGGTGAAATCGCTACTGGCAATGCCCTTTTTAACAAAGGCTTGGGTGATTGGGGTCGGGAATGTTCTGGTTAAAGGTTCAGGGCTTTTGGGCAAAGCCACTGCGGGCAGAACCAGGGAAAGCAGAAGAGAAATACGGCAGATTTTGCAGATTGGCACGCTGAAAATCCTGAAAGTCAATTGTCAACTTTCAGGATATCATCCACGCCACGTTGTTGATGAACCGCAACTGAATCAGGTGTGTTTCTTCGGATCTTTCTTGCGCTCCCATGGGCGGGCAGGTGCCTCCACTATGGGTTCTTCTTTGGCAGGGAGAGATTCCTCCTTGCTGGCCACAGGTGCCTGGGCAGTGTTCTCGGCTTTCTCTACACCAGGCTGCGGGCTGGGTGCCGCATCGCCTGCACCCGAGAGCCCTTTGGGCGACCAGCGTTGCCGACCTTGCGCCAAGGGCACTGCATCAGCAGGTGCGTCTGAATGGTTGGAGCCGGGATCCATTGGCTGTGCATGCACACTGTGTTGCTCGACCGACACTTTGTCCGGCTTGTAGGATGAATTACGGATCTCAGGTTTCACCACCTCGATTTCATTGGCCAGCATGTAATCGTTCATGTCGCGCCACCCGTCGAACACCCCAGACTGGTGTGTATTCGGATTCAATGCAAAACAGTCTTCCAGCGCCCGCCCGGAATGCCGACACGCCGCGCCCACAGCCTTGCTGTCGTCCAGGGACAACTTGCCGTCCAGCCCGGGGATCTGCGAGAGATCGCACGAACTCAGCATGGTCGCTGCACCTGCCACCATCAATATCTTTAGTTTTCTCATAACCCGGTCCTGATTGACTACCTCTGTAGGTGATAACGTCCGGATTCTGGAAATATTGATAGGCAATCGCGAGGATATTGGTGTTTTTCTTCCAATTGTTGTTTTAATTGCAATCTTTTCTTGTGCATCGCACACAAACCCAGTAGACTTCGCTCCAGATTGCAAATCAACGGGTCGTTTATACGATTTTCACCATTGGACCGCGTTGGGTTGCCTTTGTCGGCACAAGCTCTTGAAGCTGTGCTTTGCCCATCGCCGCCAGTTCTCTTGCGACCATCCGGAACAACCAAGTTCCCAGCCGCGTCGTCTCATTTCTGTTCGTCGATGAATTTTTAAGTCCACATCGAATTGGAACTTTTATCATGTCTATGTCATTTGATGACATGGGTCTTGCTGCGCCTTTGCTGCAAGCCCTGAATGCTTTGAACATCACTGCCCCTACACTCGTACAACAAGAAGTCGTGCCCCTGGGCAAAGACGGTGGCGACCTTATGGTTTCCAGCCAGACAGGTAGCGGCAAAACTTTTGGCTTCCTGCTGCCCGTCATGCACCGCATGATGACCGGCGAACAAAGCCCCATGGAAATGCTGGCTGGCCCGGAATGCCTGGTGCTGTGCCCCACCCGTGAACTGGCCCAACAGGTAAGCCAAGACGCAATCAACCTGGTGAAATTCACCAAGGGTGTTCGTGTGGCCACTGTAGTTGGCGGCATGCCTTACGGCAAGCAAATGGCCAGCCTGCGCGGTGCACGCCTCGTTGTGGGTACACCTGGCCGCTTGCTCGATTTGGCCCAGCAAGGCAAATTGGATCTGAGCACGGTAACCACCCTGATCGTTGACGAAGCAGACCGCATGCTTGACCTGGGCTTCTCTGAAGACCTGGAAGCCATCGACCAGCTGTGCGGCAACCGCATTCAAACACTGATGTTCTCTGCCACCTTTGCCAAGCGCATTATCGGTTTGGCTGAAAACATCATGAACAACCCCAAGCGCATCGAAATGGCAGCGCAAAACGAAGCCAACACAGACATTTCCCAGAAATTGATGTGGGCTGACAACCGTGGCCACAAGCGCAAGCTGCTGAACCACTGGCTGGAGCACCCGGACATGGTTCAAGCGGTTGTGTTTACAAGTACACAAATTGACGCTGAAAACCTGGCCCGTGATTTGGCAGACGAAGGCGTTCGCGCCTGCGCCCTGCACGGTGGCATGCCACAGGTGGTGCGTAACCGCCGTTTGGCCAGCGTTCGCAAAGGCGATATCAAGGTGCTGGTTGCAACCGATGTTGCTGCCCGTGGCCTGGACGTGCCTGCCATTTCACACGTGATCAACTACGGCATGCCCATGAAGTCGGAAGACTACGTGCACCGCATTGGCCGTACCGGCCGTGCTGGCCGAAGTGGCGTGGCTGTTACCTTGGCCGAGGCCTGCGACATCATCAGCGTTCGCGGCATCGAGCGTTTCATCAATTCACGCATTCCAGAAGAACAGGTTGAAGGCCTGGAGCCACGCGGCAACTTCACACAAGCTCCCCGTGGCGGCGGCAAGCCAAGTGGTGGCCGTGGTCGTTCCGGTGGTGGTTATGCTGGCAACGGCGGTGGCCGCTCGGAAGGCCGCAGCTTTGGTGGCGGCGAGCGTAAATCATACGGCGACAAGCCAGCTTTCGGTGAACGCAAGTCGTTCGGCGACAAGCCAGCTTTCGGTGAACGCAAGTCGTTCGGCGACAAGCCAGCTTTCGGTGAACGCAAGTCGTTCGGTGAGCGCAAGCCTTACGAAGCACGCGAAGAGCGCAGCTTCGGTGACCGCAAACCTTTTGTTCAGGGCGAAGAGCGCAGCTTTGGCGATCGCAAGCCTTTTGGTGACCGCAAGCCCTTCGGTGACAAGCCATCGTTTGGTGACCGCAAGCCCTTCGGCGAGCGCAAATCGTTTGGTGACAAGCCATCATTTGGCGACCGCAAACCCTTCGGCGATCGCAAGCCTGCTGGCTTTGCTGGCAACTCCGACGCACCTAAAAAGTGGAACCGCGATGCAGAGCGCCCAAGCTTCCCGCGTTCGGAAGAACGCGCACGCCCGGCATTCCGCGCAGAAGGCACTGCTGCCCCAACTGGCCCCAAGCGTGAACACGCATCGGGTGCCCGCAAGGAACAGGCCGCGCGCAACATGGGTGATCGTGGTGGCTTCAGTCGCCGCCGTGCTGACTAATCACTAAAAAAAGCAGTCAAGGGGGTAATCCCCAACAAAAACCCTCGGTTTAGCGACTGAGGGTTTTTTGTTTTTATGCGACAATTTGGAAACATCCGAAGAGCAAACCAAACCAATCAGGAACATTTCCACAGTGCGGCCTAATTCAAAGAGCAAGTGGCTGGCGCAAAGCGCTCGACTTTCCCGTTTCATGGCAGACCGGGGCATGATTGTGTCCGTGATCTACGCGTTTTCGCTGCTGGTCGGCCTTCTGGCCGTCGGTTTTGCCTGGATGTCAGATTACGCAGGCGAATGGAACAAGGAATTATTTGCCGAACACCAATGGGTGGCGTTGCTGTTGCCACCCGTGGTTTTTCCAATTGCGCTATGGCTGGTCAACACCATCTTCTGGGGCTCGGGCGGCAGCGGCATACCGCAAGCCATCAAGGTAACCAAACACCCCAAGCCACGGCTGATGGAAAAGCTTTTGGGGCCACGTGCCTTTCTGGGCAAACTGCTGATCACTCCCTTCGTCATTGCAGCCGGTGCAGCCGCTGGGCGTGAAGGCCCCACAGTTCAAATTGGTGCGGCCTTGATGGCCTATGCTGGCCGTTTTCCCAGCATCGCGAAACTATTTGACACCCGGTCGCTGATCATCGCTGGCGGTGCGGCAGGGGTGGCTGCGGCTTTCAACACGCCACTGGGCGGCCTGATGTTTGCCTTTGAAGAGCTGGGGCGGCGCAAAACCATGCGCCACACTTCAGCCTTGCTGATGGCTATTGTTCTTGCCGGTTTGGTGGCATTGATCCTTCAGGGCAATTACTCGTATTTTGGCTATTCCAACGCCACCATTGATTGGGGGCAAGAATGGCTGGTCATCTTTTCTCTGGCCATTCTCACGGGCATTGTTGGTGGCCTGTATGGGCGCAGCATGTTGATTCTCGTGTCCAGCAAAAGCTTGCTGGGCAATTTGCGCAGTCGTTTTCCCTATCGTTTTGCGGCATGTTGCGGCGTGGTGCTTTCACTCATGGCGCTGGTGTTTGGTGTTGAAGTATTTGGGGCGGGCTACGAGGAAACCAAGGCAGCACTTCAAGACAGCGAAGAACTTTCCCCCATGTTTTGGTTGACCAAAATGGCAGCCACCGTGGTGTCGTTTGCCAGCGGCATACCGGGCGGTGTTTTTTCACCCACATTGTCGATTGGTGCAGGTTTTGGTCATTTTTTCGCAAACCTGACCAACAGCGAAACTGCACCCTTGATGTTGCTGGCCATGGTGGGCGTGCTGTCTGCTGTTACACACTGCCCCATCACCGCGTTTGTGATTGTGCTGGAAATGGTAGACAACCATGATTTGGTGATGCCGCTTATTTTTGTATCCGCCATTTCCACGCAGGTCAGCAAACGCATTTTGCCAGCATCCATTTACCACCTGCTGGCCAACCAGATCAAGGTCAGCTTCAGCCAGCTGGAGCCAACATCAGAAAAACCGGTCTCTCCCCCACCACCCGTTGAACTTGAACCCGGCACGGCGGACGAGAAAAAATGAATCCGTGGTGCGCTCAGTTTGGTGGCACGCTTCTGATTGCATGCTGTCTTGTTTTATCGGAAACGGTTCAGGCCCAAGCCCTTGATGGGGTGGTCAAAAAACTGAACGACCCCAACCTGCACTGCGGCCAAAAACCAAAGCTTGATTTGTTCGATGGGGTGATGAATGCATTGGCTGTGCCCCAAAGTACGGCGCGAGGGCTGACATTGAAGCGCAACGACAGGCGACTTGAGCTATTGATTCATTTTGACGCGGATTCAAGTGACATTCCCGTGAACTGCCTCGCCAAACTGCACGCAATCAACCAATCGACAAAAACCGGCAAAACCGGACCCATTCTGATTCGATCAAGCACCCGACATGAAGCAAGCAAAGAACTCGGTCTGGCCTTGGCCAGCCAGCGGCTTGAAGCAATCGAACATTACTTGAGAGACCACCGGCTTGCCAGAAAAGCGTTTGTACTGGAATTACACCCGGACACATCCAGCCCGCTTTTTGGGGCGGCCATTACACTGCCCAATGTGATCGAGGTTTATTCCAGCCCAGCCAACTGATCAAAACCCAAGCGGTCACTCAAACGGCTCAGCAACGTCGCAAGTTCGGCGGCAGACCGAACTTTCAGCTTGTCGAACACATTGGCGCGGTGCACTTCCACCGTGCGCATGGAAATATCCAGTTCAGATGCGATAACCTTGTTCAACTTGCCTTTGGCCACCAGAAACATGACCTCGCGTTCGCGCGGTGACAAGCGGGCAATTCGCTCAGACCATTGTTTGAGTACTTCCAGATTCACCAAAAACTCGCCCGACTTTTGCAGGGCCTGCTTGACCCGCTCAACCAGACGCTGATCGGTGGTGGGCTTCTCATAGAAATCAAAGGCGCCGTTTTTAACCGCTTCTACCGCCGTTGAAATATCGCCATGGCCCGTCAGGAAAATAACCGGCAAACGATCCAGGCTGTAGCCCGAACGCTTAAGCCATTCAAACACCTCCAGACCCGACATGTCAGGCATTCGCAGATCCAGCAGCAGGCACAAGCCGGCGTCGCTGTTCACATACTCATCCAGCCGGTTCTTGAAACCTTCAAATGTCGCAAATCCTTGCATCGGCAAATCCACGGTTTCGAACATCCATTTCATGCCCTCACGTAGATCGTCGTCGTCGTCCAGCAGCAAAACCTGCACTTTTTTAGTTGTTTCCAACTGACTGTTCCCCTTCCAAGGATTCTTTGACTGCCATCGGCAAGTCCATTGTAAAGCAGGTGCCGCCAGTGGGCACCGCCTCGGCTTTCAAGCGCCCACCATGGGATTCCGCCACAGAACGACACAAACTTAAACCCAAACCCAGACCATCGGGTTTTGTAGACACCAGCGCCTCGAACATTTTTTCGGTGTTGTTCAAGCTTAAGCCAGGCCCATCATCCCGAACAGAGAATTCAAATGAATTGTCCAGCAAACGCGTGCGGATCCAGACATTTCGAATGCGTTGCGAGGCAGTAAATGCCTCGGATGCGTTTTTCACCAAATTTACCAATGCCTGCTCAACCATGATGCGGTCGATGTAGAGCACGAAATCGGGGGTGGCAATATTAAAATGCAAGCGGACTTGATTCAGCATGGCGGTTGAGTTGACCATAAACCGGATTGAATCAATTAAATCGGCCACACGCACGTTTTCCCGGGTGGGGCGGCGCTTGCGAACCAGGTTCTGAACAGACCCCACCACCCGCCCTGCACGTTGTGCCTGATCCCGCAACTTCTCAAACAACTGGGCGTAGGTATCTGCGTTGCCGCCACGCTGGCTCAGGTTCATGCCAGCCTGAGCATACGACACCATGGTGGCCAAGGGCTGATTCAGCTCATGGGCAATATTGGAGGCCACCTCACCAACCAAAGCAAAACGGGACGCCGACTGCAGTTTTTCACGCTGTTCGGCAATCAAGGATTCCGAACGCTTTCGATCGGTGATGTCGATCACCGAACTCATCCAGCCGGTGTGCATGCCACGCACGTCTTTCAGGGGCGCTTCCACGATCAGCACATCGATCAACTTGCCATTTTTGTGTTGGTAAACTGTTTCGAAACCTTCACGCGGTGCATTGCCTGAAATGACATCGGCCACCAGGCGTTTGTATTCTTCTGCACTTTTGCTGGGCCAATAGGGAAGCGGTTGGGGAATGCCAAGCAACTCTTCTGGCGTGTAGCCCACCATATTGCAAAAAGCCGGGTTCACGTAACGGATAAAACCCTGCAAGTCCCACACGCGAAGCCCCACAGCCATGGAATCCTGCATGGACTGACGAAACAGTTTTTCCTCCTCCAGACGGGCCTCAATTTCAAGCCTGCGTCGGGAATCATGCCACAACATCATGAAACTGAGCAGCAAAAGCAGCAGCAAAAACGCCAGGGCACCGGTGATGCCGTAATTGAACAGACGTGGCCCTTCCTGACTGCTGTTGACGCTGAGCTGGAATTGCAGACCACCCAGTTCCAGCGAGGTGGTGTGGGTGTAAACACCGGCCCCCGGGCTGGCCTTGACCAACCGGGACAGGGTGGCACCACTTGCATCAAGCAACTCAACCTGGTTGTCTTGCACAAACCACCAGGGCAAGCCTTTTTCAAGCATCAAATCAAGATCAATCAGGCCCGCGGTCATTGCTTCACCACGCTGGGCCACGCTGACATTGGCCACGTAGTGACGCCCCTGAAACAGGAAAGGCCCCACCAAACCATTCAGCCGTGAATCGAAGCGCTGACGCACTGCAATGAAAACCAACTGGCGAACGGCTTCAAGATCGTATTCGTCAAAGTTGTTTTCAATATTGACCAAGGGGGTCAATTCCTGCCCTTTAAAAACAGCGACCAGTTCACCCGAGCTTTGGCCCAGTTGATTCAGGCTTGCTGCCATGCGGGGAGACGGGTAAATCAGGGAATCATTGGTCAGGGCTTGAAGCGAATTGATCAAACTGCCCACCTGGAACTGGATGTTTTGACGAGCCCAAAGGGCATCTGCAATCAATTTTGCCTGATTTTGATCTCGCTCATCCTGCTGGGCGTAGTACACTGCCGCCACCAGCAAGGCCATCAAAAGCGAGAACACAAGCACAGGTACGCCAAAGCGCACAGCCTGCTGGCGCTTGATTTGCTTTAAATTGGGCTGATAGTTGGCAAATTCCTGCATGGCTGGATAGTGCCATGAAAAAACTGAAAGATTTCAGAGTATGTGGAAACCCACAATGGTGACAAGGGTCTTACTCTGGAATTTTCAATAAAAGCACACAAACCACCCACACTATGAAATCTTTGTCCGTACTCGCTGTTTTGTTTGGCTTCGCACTTCTCGGCGAGTCGCTGTCTTATGCTGCCCCGCCGATTGTCATCAAATTCAGCCATGTAGTTGATGAGAATACGCCCAAAGGGCTTGCAGCACTGGAATTCAAACGCCTTGCCGAAGCACGGACACGCGGGCGCGTGAAAGTACAGGTCTATCCAAACTCGTCCCTTTACAAAGACCGCGAAGAACTGGAAGCGCTCCAGCTGGGTGCAGTTCAGATGCTGGCCCCTTCATTGGCCAAGTTCGGGCAGTTGGGCATGCGAGACTTTGAGGTATTTGATCTGCCCTACATCTTCCCGAACAAGCAGGTGCTCAAAACGGTCACTCAGGGTGAAATTGGCCGTCAACTGCTCGCCCAACTTGAAGACCGGGGCATTCTTGGATTGGCCTACTGGGACAATGGATTCAAGGTGATGAGCGCGAACACGCCAATTCGACTGCCGGAAGACCTCAAGGGAAAACGAATGCGCATTCAACCGTCGCGGGTCCTTGAAGCACAAATGGAAGCACTGGGCGCCACACCCATTCCTCTGGCATTTTCCGACGTTCACACCGCGCTGGAAACCGGCTTGGTGGACGGCACAGAAAACCCGCCATCCAACCTGTATTCCAAAAAAATGCATGAGGTCCAGAAATACGTGGCGGTGACCAACCACGGTTACCTGGGCTACGCGGTCATTGTGAATCGCAAGTTCTGGAACAGCTTGCCAGCAGATATTCGTGCCACCCTGGAGCGCTGCATTCTGGATGCCACCCACAAAAATAACGATGAAGCTGAAAAGCTGAATTCACAAGCATTGCTCAAGGTCAAGAAATCAGAAACAACAAAGGTAGTGACTTTGAACAACGCTGAACTGGCGGCCTGGCGCAAAGCGCTGGAGCCGGTACATCGCAAAATGGAAAGCCGCATCAACAAAGACCTGATCAACAGCATTCGGAAGGCCGCATCAGATCAGGCGGCCTCCGACGACACTCAGCGCTGATTCGGCGACATTGAATCAGCCTTCGGCACCACGCAATTTTTGGCGGGCCACTTCCAGAAACTGGTCCGGTTCGGGACGAACCCGGTAGTTCGATGTTTGATCCGAATACACGATTCGACCGTGCTGGTTGACAAGCAACACGGTGGGCAACACCGTGTCTTCGCCATGCCCGAACCACTTCAGACCAAACGGCACACCGTTTTCACCCACGATGTTCAGCTTTTTGCAGGCTTTGAAGTTGTCATCCACAAAAAACGTCATGGGCACCTTGAACCGCTTGGCCAATTCCTGTGTTTTAACTTCCGGCTGTGGGCTGATCAAGGCCACTTTCACGCCGAGACGATCCAAATCAATATAACGGCCTGCCACTTCACGAATCTGGGTCATGCACAGTGGGCACCAGTTGCCACGGTAAAACATCAACAACCAGGCCGAGCCCTTGAACTGCTCGCTTGAAAACACCTCACCATCCAGCGTTTTAAGCTCGAACACGGGCAGTTTTTCTCCCTCATTCAACAGGGTTCTGTCACGTTCACCAAGGTGGGAATACCAGAACACATAGGCCATGCTGCCAAAGAAAATCAGGTTGCCAATGACCAGTGGCCAGGGATCAGCGTCCATGGCGGGGTCAGTCAGCACCAGGGCAATACCCATCATGTTGGTGGCCATCAGCAAGTGTAGGTTTCGCGATGTTCGCGCCCGGCGCCCCATGAACATCCACACAAACAGGTAAAAATTCGGCAGGGCCAATACAAACACACCTATCCATCCTGCGCCCAAGGGGCTATGCCAACTCAAGGTAGCAACATGCAACAGGCTTAAATTGATCAGGATCAGGAAAAGGACAATAAAGATGGACTTTGCTTTGTTCATTCGGGATGGGGCATTGTTGAATTGACCCCTAGTGTAAACAAAACTGGCTGACTGCCTGCTTGCAAGCAAGTTTTTTTTGGTCAGCCCCTTGAAATACCGTCATCTCACCCCTATTATTAGCACTCGACAGCGGTGAGTGCTAAAAACGCACCCATCCGTTTCACCAGGTAATTCTTTTCAAAGACAATTTTAGGAGTGGTATCCATGAACATTCGTCCGTTGCATGATCGCGTGATCGTGAAGCGTCTCGACAGCGAGCGCACAACAGCCTCTGGCATCGTGATTCCAGAAGCCGCCGCCGAGAAGCCCGATCAAGGTGAAGTGATTGCAGTTGGCCCAGGCAAGCGCGATGACAGCGGCAAGCTGATCGCCATGGATGTAAAAGTCGGCCAGCGCGTGTTGTTTGGCAAGTATGCAGGCCAGGCCATCAAGGTTGATGGCAAGGAAGTGCTGGTTATGCGTGAAGAAGACATCATGGGCGTCATTGAAGCTTAATTGCGAACATTAAGCACGAAGCCCAATTACACCGAATTCAAGAGGAAGATTAATCATGGCAGCTAAAGAAGTATTTTTCGGAGACGACGCACGCAGCCGCATGGTGCGTGGTGTAAACATTCTCGCCAATGCAGTGAAAGTAACCTTGGGCCCACGTGGCCGCAACGTGGTGCTTGAGCGCTCGTTCGGCTCACCCACCATCACCAAAGACGGTGTTTCTGTGGCCAAGGAAATCGAACTGAAAGACAAGTTCGAAAACATGGGTGCACAAATGGTGAAGGAAGTTGCTTCACGCACATCAGACAATGCTGGTGACGGTACAACCACCGCCACGGTTCTGGCACAAGCCATTGTGAAAGAAGGCATGAAGTTTGTAACCGCCGGCATGAACCCCATGGACCTGAAGCGCGGCATCGACAAGGCAGTTACAGCGGCAATCGTGGAATTGCGCACATTGTCCAAGCCATGCGCAACCACCAAGGCAATTGCGCAGGTTGGCTCAATTTCCGCCAACAGCGACGAATCCATCGGCAATATCATTGCTGAAGCAATGGAAAAAGTAGGCAAGGAAGGCGTAATCACCGTTGAAGACGGCAAGAGCCTGGACAACGAACTGGATGTTGTAGAAGGCATGCAGTTTGACCGTGGTTATTTGAGCCCCTACTTCATCAACAACCAGGAAAAGCAGGTTGTTGCCCTGGACAACCCCTTCGTGTTGTTGCACGACAAGAAAATCAGCAACATTCGCGACCTGTTGCCCACACTGGAACAGGTGGCCAAATCTGGCCGCCCGCTGTTGATTGTTGCTGAAGACGTCGAAGGCGAAGCCTTGGCCACCTTGGTCGTAAACAACATTCGCGGTATTTTGAAAACTTGCGCAGTGAAGGCACCAGGCTTTGGCGATCGCCGCAAAGCCATGCTGGAAGACATCGCCATTTTGACAGGCGGCGTTGTAATCGCTGAAGAAACTGGCATGAGCCTGGAAACTGTAACCCTGGAACAATTGGGTCAGGCCAAGCGCATTGAAGTGGGCAAAGAAAACACCATCATCATCGATGGTGCAGGCGAAGGCGCAAACATTGAAGCACGAGTAAAGCAGATTCGCGGCCAGATCGAAGAGTCTTCTTCCGACTACGACCGTGAAAAACTGCAAGAGCGCGTGGCCAAGCTGGCTGGCGGTGTTGCCGTGATCAAGGTAGGTGCTGCCACTGAAGTTGAAATGAAAGAAAAGAAAGCACGCGTTGAAGACGCACTGCACGCCACGCGCGCAGCAGTGGAAGAAGGCATTGTGCCAGGCGGCGGCGTGGCCCTGCTGCGTGCCCGCGCCAAGATTGAAGGCTTGAAGGGTGCAAACCCAGACCAGGACGCAGGCATCAAGATTGTTCTGCGCGCCATGGAAGAGCCTCTGCGCATGATCGTGACCAACGCAGGTGAGGAATCATCTGTTGTGGCCAACAACGTGATGGCAGGCGAAGGCAACTACGGCTACAACGCAGCCACTGGCGAGTACGGCGACATGGTGGACATGGGTGTTCTGGATCCCACCAAGGTAACCCGCACTGCTTTGCAAAATGCAGCCTCCATTGCTTCGCTGATGCTGACCACCGATTGCATGGTGGCCGATGCAGCTGAAGACAAGCCTTCAACACCCGACATGGGTGGTATGGGCGGCATGGGTGGTATGGGCGGCATGGGCATGTAATTGCCTCTCATCCAGGCTACTGCTTGAAGACAGAACCGCTGGCTTGGTACGAACCGGGCCAGCGGTTTTTTATGCATTGTTGCTTGTACACGTGGTTAAGATTTGTGTAGGTGGCTGGTGGTTTACGACATTTTTAAATGTCTGTATTCAAATAAAACGAATTTCCGATTTTGCAAATACGAACCCGAGACTTTTCCTTGACCAATCCAACGGGTAAATCTATAATCGCTGGTTACCTAATTAACCAGCAAGTGACTTGGCTTTGGCGATTGGCTATTTGACCCAATCAACCGCCGGGTTGGCTGCAACGGAGAATCTCATGAAAGAAGGCATTCACCCAAATTACCGCAAAGTGTTGTTCGTGGACATGTCCAACGGCTTCAAATTCATTTGTCGCTCTACTGCACCTAGCCGCGAAAACGGCGAGTTTGAAGGCAAAGAGTATCCAATGATCAAGCTGGACGTCAGTTCCGAATCACACCCCTTCTACACTGGTGCGCAAAACACCATCGTGGATACCGCAGGTCGGGTTGAGAAATTCCGCCGCAGGTTCGATCGCTTCAAGAAGTAATTTCTTGCGTCAGTGATCATGCAAAGGCAGCTCAGTAAAACTGGCTGCCTTTTGTTTTTCCGGACACAATAAGAATATGGTCATCACCGCAGCCAACAATACCCGCTTGTCGCGCAGGCTTCTGTGGGGCTTGATTTTGCTCTACATCTTGCCGGGCCTGTTTGCGCGCACACCCTGGAAACCCGACGATGCTGCCGGTTTCGGGCAAAGTTTCACCCTGTCTCAATTGCCTTTTTCAGAATGGGCATTGTCATCTATTGGCGACCGCCTGTACGTAGAGGGCGGTTTGTTGTCGGCCTGGTTGGCCGGTCTGCTGGGCAAAATTGCACTGGCTATCGATCTACCGCACAACTGGCTCGACGACGCCATGCGCCTGGGCAATGTGTTCTGGATGATTCTTGCAGGTTGGGCAATCTGGAACACCACCTACCGCCTGGCCAAACGGGTTGAACTTCAACCCGAAGACCCCCTTGGCACTGCACCCACACGGGTAGATTACGCGCGCGCAGTGGCCGATGCCTCCGTGCTTTGTTTTTTGGGCACGCTGGGGTTGCTGGTGCGTTCCCACATGCAGGTTCCAGAAATTGCGGAACTGGCGGGTATTTCCATCATGCTGCTGGGCGCCGTGCGTTCGCTGGACCGCCCAATCGGTGCCGGGTGGATGCTTGGCGCGGGAATCACCATTGCGTTTTTTGCCCGCGGCTGGGCGCACTGGCTGCCCTTTCTGCTGTTGCTGCTACTTAGCTCAACCACCCACAGTTCCCTGCGGTTTGGCCTGCTGCGCCGAATGGCCCGTGCCACCATGGTGTTTGCCATTCCGTTTGCCGTCTGGTTTTTCTGGTTGATGAGCCAAAAAAATGGCGAATTGTGGTGGAACGCATGGAATGAATGGAATGTGCGCCGTTTTCTGATTCTGGACCCGACCAAGTCATTTGACCTGCCCGCTTTGGTGGTCACCCTGAAAACATTGTCATGGTTCCTGTGGCCCGTTTTGCCCATGACATGCTGGACCGTATGGCGTTACCGCAAGGCCTTGAGCGAACCGTCCATTCGCATTCCGCTGGCGGGTGCAGTGGCCGGCGTGGTGGTTTTGCTGATCACCAACCCGGCCGATGAGGCCAATTACTTCCCCTTGCTGGCCCCCTTGTCTGTACTGGCAGCCATCGGGCTGTCCACCATGAAGCGCGGACTGATCAGCCTGATCGACTGGTTTGCCGTGTTGTGGTTCACCTTTGCCGCTGTGTTGGTGTGGTTAGGCTGGACCGCCGCCACATTTGGTTTCCCGGCAAAAATTGCCGCCAACTTTGAGAAACTGTCGCCCGGCTACATACCCGATGTGATTGGCCTGGAACTGGCTTTGGCGTTGCTGGCCAGCTTTGCCTGGGTGCGGTTGATCATTTGGCGAACCGCGTCAGGCAGCCGTGCCCTGTGGCGACCCATGGTGCTTTCAAGTGGCGGCGTTATTCTTTTGTGGCTGCTGATGATGACGCTGTGGATTCCCCGGATCGACTACGCCAAAAGCTTCAAGTCATTGGGTGAATCGATCACGCAAGCCGTGAGGTCACATGAAATATCAGACGGCAATGAGTGTGTGGCTGACTTCAACCTGGGCTATGCACAACGGGCCACGCTGCAGTACCACGCCAAAGTTGGTTTCGTTCGCAAAGCCCAGTTTAAAGAAGCACCGGAATGCGAATTCCTGCTGCTGCAGGACAACACGCGCCAAAGCTTGAAAATCAAGGTCGGCTTTGAATCCAGGGCATCCGAACGTTGGGACTTGATCTGGACGGGCAATCGCAATTCGGATCGCCACGAGTTTTTCTTTTTGTACGCCCGCAGCGCGCGGCAGTAGTTGTTGTTAAGCTTGCGTTGGCGCTGGGGTGGTCGGGCTTGCCTTGGCTTCCGGCGCCACAATGAAATGCTCGCGGTAAAAACGCAGCTCATCAATTGATTCATGAATATCGGCCAAGGCAGTGTGCTTGGTCTTTTTCACAAATTTGCGGGCTGTGGTGGGGTTCCAGCGCTTGCACAGTTCTTTCAGCGTGCTCACATCCAGGTTACGGTAGTGAAAATACGCTTCAAGCTTGGGCATGTACTTGGCCATGAAGCGGCGGTCCTGGCAAATACTGTTGCCGCACATGGGGCTTTTATTTGGACCAATGTACTTGGCCAAGAACTCAACCAGCAGATCTTCGGCCTGGGCTTCATCAATTGTTGATTCTTTTACGCGTGCCGTTAGGCCCGACTTGCCATGGGTGCTGGTATTCCAGCCATCCATGCCAGCCAGAATTTCATCGCTTTGGTGAATGGCCAGCACGGGCCCCTCTTCCAGCACGTTCAATTCGCTGTCGGTAACCACCACCGCCACCTCAATGACCTTGTCATTGAAGGGGTCCAGCCCTGTCATTTCCATGTCGACCCACACCAGGCGATTGTCGTCGCGGGGAATCTTGTTTTCATCAGGGGTGGAACTTGGCGTGGCTTGTGACATAATTTGGAAGTGTGCTGAAGGTTGAATCTGTCGGAAGATGTATTGTCTCACAGGCAGGTCGACTCAAATTAATTCAGGGTGGTGGCAGGAAATGGTTTTTACTGAAGTATTTGTTCTGGCAGTTGTTTTAAGTGTGGCCCTACGTCTGTATTTGGCGAGCCGCCAGGTACGGCACATTGCCGTGAACCGCGCGCAGGTGCCTGCGGAATTCAGTGAACAGATCGGCCTGCAAGACCACCAGAAGGCAGCCGACTATTCAATCGCCAAAACCCGCCTGGGCATGGTCAATGTGCTGATCGAGGCCACCATTCTGATAGGCTTCACTCTGCTTGGCGGCCTGGAATGGATCCAAAGCCACACCAGCACCGCAGCCGAGGGCATATTGGCCGGCTTGTTGTTGATTGCAGTGGTAGGTTTGATTGGCAGCGTACTTGACCTTCCCCTGACCTATTACAAGCAGTTTGTGCTGGAAGAACACTTTGGTTTTAACCGCATGGGCAAAGGCCTGTTTTTCGGCGACTGGTTTAAAGGTCTCTTGGTGGGTGCACTGATTGGCGGCCCACTGGTGTTTGCCGTACTTTACCTGATGCGTGAAGCGGGCCAACAGTGGTGGGTATACGCTTGGGCCTTGTGGTTTGGTTTTAGCCTGCTGTTGATGTGGCTGTTCCCCACGGTGATTGCACCCATTTTCAACAAGTTCACACCGCTTGAGGACGGTGCAACACGCCAGCGTATTTTAAACCTGCTACAGCGTTGCGGGTTCGATTCAAACGGCCTGTTTGTGATGGATGGCAGCAAACGCTCCAGCCACGGCAATGCCTACTTCAGCGGCATGGGCAAGGCCAAGCGCATTGTGTTTTTTGACACCCTGCTTTCCCGCCTGAACGACGATCAAATTGAAGCGGTGCTGGCCCATGAATTAGGCCACTTCAAGAAAAAACACATCGTGAAACATTTGGCATTTTCCGGCATTGGCAGCTTGCTCATGTTTTTTGTGTTGGGGCTTTTGGCCAACACACCCTGGTTTTACACCGAACTGGGCGTCAACCCGGATTTGACCAATGGTGCGCAGGCCATGGCCCTGGTGCTGTTCATGATGGTGCTGCCCTACTTCACCTTCCCGGTTCGCCCGGTGATGTCGTGGTTAAGCCGCAAACATGAATTTGAGGCCGATGCCTATGCGGCACAACAAAGCGCGCCCCAGCACCTGATCAGTGCGTTGGTGAAGCTTTACCAAGACAATGCATCCACGCTGACCCCCGACCCACTGCACTCAGCGTTTTACGACAGCCACCCACCGGCGTCCATTCGCATCAGCCGGCTGAACACCTTGCAAGGCGCACAATGACCCAACCGCACCCTATCCGCCCCGTTTCAGACTGGTTGCATCTTCACTGCCAGCACATGGGTGAGGGTCATGCCTGGTCGCCTGAGGACATTGAACTGCAACTGAATGAGTTTGAAGAGTGGTCAGTTGAATTTGATGCCAAAGGCGAACAAGGCCGGGTGCTGTGGCGGCAATATTCATTCGCCAATTTTGAAGGCGTGAAGCTGGCAGTACATGCAATTACGCATTTGGCCGACGATGAAAACCACCACCCGGAAGTAACCTTCGGCTACAACCGGGTCAAGGTGAAGTGGAGCACGCACAGTGCCAACGGCATTACTGACAACGATTGGGCCTGTGCCGCCAAACTTGATGATGCGCTGAAACACATTGGCTAATTCATCACTTAACAAAGTGCGCCCCACTTACAAGGGCAAACAAACCGGCAATCATGGCAAAAATTCGGGCAACCCAGGTTTGCTGCAAGCCTTGGTGGTGGCCAGTTACGGACGCCACTTTTTGGCCCGCGATGAAGGCGGCACCATTTGGCAGGTATACGGCAAGGGCAAACGGCGGGAAGTGGCTGTGGGCGATGAAATCATCATTTTGCCCAGTGGCGACATGCAAGCTTGGGTAGAGGACATTCAGCCTCGCAAAAACCTGGTGTATCGTTCAGACGCCCTGAAAAGCAAAATGTTTGCCGCGAACCTGAATGGCGTGTTGCTGATGCTGGCCATCAGCCCCCCCTATTCACCCGAGCTGTTGGGCCGCACGCTGACTGCCTGCAAACACGCAGAAGTTCCCCTCACCATTCTGTTCAACAAGGTCGATATTCTGCAAGGCGATGCGGAAACCCTGAATGCCGTTGAGCAAGAATTGTTTGAAATCACACTGGATGAAATCCCTACGCACTACATCAGTGTGACCGAGCAGCCAGATGAAACGGAACGCCTGTTGCGCCCATTGCTGGAAGGAAAACGCACGCTGATTCTGGGGCAGTCGGGCATGGGGAAATCAACCCTGATCAACTTATTGATACCCGACGCACTGGCCGCCACAAATGAAATTTCAATGGCGCTGAATGCTGGCAAACACACCACCACACACACCCAGATGCACTTTGGTGAACAGGGCCTGGAATTGATTGATTCACCGGGTTTTCAGGCTTTTGGTTTGCACCATCTTTCTGAGACGGATTTGCTGAATGCGTTCACTGACATTCGCGATGAAGGCAACAAATGCCGATTCGCCAATTGCCAGCACAAACGGGAACCTGATTGTGCAGTAAAGAACGGGCTTGAAGACGGTACCTTAAGCCCCGCCCGTTACGACCTGTACCAAATGTTGAAAGCCGAGCTGCAAGAGGCAAGCCAAACTTATTAAGGAAGAACCATTACAGCGCACTGCCAGGTAACCAACCCAACAACGCAAACACCAAGGCCACCACCAACCACACCACCGCGCACTTGAACACCAATTGGCGAAATTGTTGTAAAGCCTGCACCTGGGTTTCTTCGCTCAACAATTGCCCTTCCGTAGCGGCTTTGGAAGAAGGGTCAAATGCAGCCCCGCCCACCAGGCCGACCGCCGTGAAAATTACAGCGGTCAGCGGTGCTCGGTTCGAAAAACGGCTCTGGGCCTTTGCCGCACGCCAAGCCAAGGCAGCATCGTCAAGTTGCGAAACAAGGCCCACAGTCAAGGCCAGCAAACGTGCAGGAAGCCATTCCATGGCAAACAGCACGAAACGTGGGCTAAACACCGCTTTCAACCTGTTGCTTTCCCAGGCCTCCTGCATGGAAGGTCGCTCGTGTGCGAAAGCCTGGGCATGCCACACATCGCGCTCGCGAATCACACTCCAGTGGGCCATCAGATAAACCACCAGCCCCATGGGCCCTGGCACCAGCAAAAACCAGAAAAACAGACTGAAGTATTGGCGCAAGGCCCGCTCTGTTCCGTGGTAAATGGCATGGAATACCAGTTCGCCCGGGCGGTGAATGACAGGTTCCGTGCCATCGTATTCTTTCATCCACACCAGCAACAATTCGCGCGCGCGGAAAAAATCGCCTTGATTCAAAAACAGCTGGGCATTGGTGAACACCACGGCAAAGTGGCGAAAACGCAAACCATACAACAACAGGAATACGCTGAGAAAACCTGCCGCCGAAGGCGATATAACCCACAACACCTGGTACAGAAAATACATGCCCAACAACCAGATCAGCAGCGGAACCCACCACTGCAAATGGGCATAACGCGGGGCGCCCAGGGCTTCCAGGTTGATTTCCAGCTCTTGGTTAAAACGGTCAACCCATTTGCGCGCGCGTGTGAACATCCCGTCAGGCAGGAAGGTTTCACACACCGCAGCAATCAGCAGGGCCAGATAGGACACGTGTTCTAGGCCTTCGCGTTCAAAAAGTGATACAGATTGCGAAGCATGGCTGCGGTGGCTCCCCAAATAAAATAGTTTTTTCCAGTTACAGGCGATTCATACGGCATGGCATAGAAAGTACGCTCGCCGATGGGCGTGTGCAGGCTGCGCCGCTGGTGATTCTCGACATTCATCAAGAATGAAAGCGGCACTTCAAATATCTCTTCGACTTCAAAGGCATCTGGCTTCAAGGAAAAGCCAGTTCGCACCAGCGCAACCACCGGGGTCACCAGAAAATTGGTTGCGGTTTGATACACAGGCATGGTGCCAAGCACTTCAACGAAGTCACGTGTCAACCCCGTTTCTTCCACGGTTTCACGCAGTGCAGTTTCAATCGGGTGCCCGTCTTCGGGTTCGCAACGCCCACCGGGAAAGCTGATTTGCCCGGCGTGATCATTCAGGTGGGCGGTGCGCAGGGTTAACAACACATAAAGATCGTCTTCCCGCTGAACCAAAGGCACCAGCACCGCTGCATCGGCAGGGTCACGGTCTTTGAAAAAACGTTCTTCGAGCGGCTCCGGCTGCCAAAGCAAATCGGCCATGGCAAAGCGGGCTCGCAACAATTCTGCAGACCACATGGGTTAAAGCGCTCCAGATTAAACAGCCAGGCCGAACAGCATCAATTCAGCAAACTGCCTGCGTAGGGGCGGCGTGAATTCCATCACGTTCAGGGCCATTTGTCGGCCCGCACCCAGCAAGGGATTGTGATTGGAAAAACCTTTCACCATCCAGTCTGTCATTTTAACCACCACCTGCCGATCCGCCACCCTGGACTTCTCAAATTCATCAAGCGCCGCGCTCAAGCGATGTTCCTGTGCAACAGTCGCGGGGTCAATGCTGCGGCAAAGTTGCGCCGCATCACGCAAGCCAAGGTTCAAACCCTGACCTGCAACAGGGTGCAAAATTTGTGCTGCATTGCCAATGGCCACACGCCTGCCCTGCACCAGTTTGTCGCGCCAGTTCATACCCAGCGGAAAACTTTTTCGGGGACCAATGTTCTGAACTGAAACGCGTCGGCCGAACTGTTGACGCAGTTCAGCGGCAAATTCGGCATCGCTGCAAGCAAGTCGCTTTTGAACCTGTGCCAAAGGCGCACACCACACCAGCGAGTACTTGTGCTGATCAACCGAAATGGGCAACAGGGCGAGCGGCCCATCTGATGTAAACCGCTCAAATGCCAGAGTATTTTTTTCATCAAGCAGGCCCGGCTCAACGTTCAACAGCACCTCGCTGACCAGTGCCCATTGGTCGTAATCCACCACCTGGTCGCGTTCGCCAGCCTCGCCGTACAAACCACCTTCTGCGTCAACGCGCAGGTTCACGGTGTATTCGGTGCCGTCCTCAAGCTCAAGCACTTCCAGTGAATCCACAGCACTGCGGTGCGCGTACTTCACATTCGCCGGGCGAAAAATTTTTACGCCTCTTCGTTCCAGCGATGCGGACAAACAATTGACCAGCTCGCCATAGCGCACGGTCCAGCCCAACGCCCGCAGGCCCAGTTCATCGGCTTTCATGCGAACTTGCCCGAAACGCGACTGTTCCGACACATGAATGTGGTGAATGGGTGTGGCATCTGCTGGAAAACCCAGGCTGGACAAGCGCAAGCGAGTGGCATCGGACAGCGCAAGAATACGGGGGTCCTGCGCAGAAGCCTCCAGGGGCTTTGCATCAAATATCGCAATTCGATCGGCGCGTTCACCCCAGGTGTTGGCCAACCACCCAGCGAAGGCCAAACCCACCGGGCCAGCACCAACAATGGCAACATCAAAATCGGTGTGCGAAGTCATCGTTCGTTCAGGCTGCCTTGCTGCTTGTTTTTTTGTGGGCTTTCATGGTGGCGTGAATGTCATTCACGGTTTTCGGTGCATCGGCGGTGTAAATGTCGCAGCCCTTCTGGGTGACCAAGGCATCGTCTTCAATGCGAATGCCAATGTTCTCGAACTGCTTGGGCACGCCCTTGCCTGGGCGAATGTACAGGCCGGGTTCAATGGTCAACACCATGCCTGCCTCCAGTTTGCGGCTGGTGTGCGGGGCCACGCCGTCTTCGGGCTTGGCTGAAGGGTCGCGGTAGCTGCCACAGTCGTGTACATCCATGCCCAGCCAGTGGCTGGTGCGGTGCATGTAAAAGCGTTTGTAAGCGCCACTTTCAAGGGCCTCGTTCAAGCCCGTTTTCAGCAGTTTCAAATCGATCAATCCTTGGGCCAATACTTTCACGGCCGCATCATGCGGATCATTAAAACGAACACCGGGTTTGGTGGCGGCGATGGCCGCGTATTGCGCATTCAACACCACCTCGTACACGGCTTGCTGGGCTTTGCTGAACTGCCCGTTCACGGGGAAGGTGCGGGTAATGTCGGATGCATAACAGTCCATCTCGCAACCCGCATCGATCAGCAACAAATCGCCATCACGCATCTTGGCGTCGTTGGAACGGTAATGCAGCACACAGGCGTTGGCACCGGAAGCCACGATGGAACCGTAAGCGGGTGCCTCTGATCCGTTTTTACGGAACTGGTAAAGCAATTCCGCCTCCACTTCAAATTCAAACTTTCCAGGCTGGCACACCTGCATGGCGGCGATGTGCGCATGCGCAGAAATATTGGCGGCACGGCGCATGATGTCGATTTCGGTTTTATCTTTGATCAAGCGCATTTCATCGAGTGAATGGCTTAAATCAAGCACTGCGTGCGGTGCCGAAATACCCATGCGGGCTTTGCCACGCAAGGTTTTCAGCACATCGGCCACGGCGGCTTCAAGGCTGTCGTCTTCACCCAAGCGCAAAAACACCGCAGGCTGATTGGCCAGTGTCTCGATCAAGTGTTCTTCAAGGTCTTCAATGCTGTGAGCCTGGTGCATGCCAAAGGCCGATTGCGCAGCCTTGGGACCAAAACGAAAGCCTTCCCAAACCTCACGTTCTTCGTTTTTGTCGCGGCAAAACAGCACGGCCCGGGAATCGCCTGTGGGTGGCACCACCAGGGCCAAACAGGCCTCGGGCTCTGGAAAGCCGGTGAGATAGTAAAAGTAGCTGTCGGAACGAAACGCATAATCAGCATCGCGGTTGCGCATCACCTCCATGCCCGACTGCACTAGCGCCACACCGCCGCCCATTTTTTTCAAACGGCGTGCCAGATGTTCGCGGCGCTTGGCGTAAATCAGGGGGTTGTGGGTGGGATACCTGCTCATAATGACTGCTTCCTTGCTGAATTCAAACGTTCGTTGAGTTCGTTCAACCGTTTCGGGGTGCCAATGTCCATCCAGAACCCGTCAAACAACTCACCTTGTACTTTGCCTGCTGCCATGGCTTGGCGCAACAGGGGTGTCAGTTTCGCAACATCCCCAACTTTTACACTTTTGAACAACTCTGGGTGATACACCCCGATGCCTGAAAATGTGTATGCGGCCTCGCCCTGGCCCGGTTGCTTCACCAAACCGCCTTGCAAGGAAAAATCGCCTTTCAGGTTGTGGGCCGGGTTGGGTACCATCACCAGGTGGGCCAACTGCCCTTGCGTCCATTCGCCCGCAATTTGCTGCGCTTTTGCAACTGGCCATTCGCAGGCCACATCGCCATTGATCACCAAAAACGGTTCGTCACCCAGCAAATGCAAAGCCTTTCGAATGCCACCCGCAGTTTCAAGCGCGATGGCCTCGGGTGAATAGTTTAGCCGCACACCCAGTGCTGAACCATCACCGAAATGGCTTTCAATTTGCTGACCCAAATGCGCGTGGTTGATCGCAATGTCAGCAATACCCACAGCAGCCAATGCCTCGATGTGCCACTGAAGCAAGGGCTTGCCACCGGCAGGCAGCAATGGTTTGGGGCAGTGGTCGGTCAAGGGGCGCATGCGCTCACCGCGCCCAGCCGCCAGAATCATGGCCTTCATTTAAAAGGTGTACCCCACTTTCACCGCTTTGTTTTCCAGGCGATCAAGCAACAGCAAAAGCGGCTTGAAGGCAATGTAGCGCGCGGCCACCAGGCGCACATAACGCAACACCACGGGCAGATCATTCAAATACTGGGCTTTGCCATCCCTGTAATTCAGGCGGGCAAAAATGCCCAGAATTTTCAAGTGACGTTGCAGCCCCATGAAGTCGAACTGCCGGTAAAACTCGCCTGGGTCTTCGCATATGGGCAAACCAGCTTTGCGGGCTGCTTCCCAGTAACGAACAGTCCAGTCCACGGTTTGGGCTTCGGGCCACTCAATGTAGGCATCGCGCAGAATGCTGACCAGGTCGTAGCTCAACGGGCCTTTCACGGCGTCCTGAAAATCAAGAATGCCAAATTGCGGTGCGGCACCCGGTTCGTTGGTCAACATCAAATTGCGGCTGTGGTAATCGCGGTGCACGAAAACCTGCGGTTCGGCCAGCGCGCTTTGAATCAGCATGCCTTTGATGCTGTCAAGCCAGGTGCGTTCCTGATCGGTCAGTTCAGCACCGTAATGCTTGCCCACATACCAGTCATCAAACAGGTTCATTTCCTGCAGCAACTTGTCGGCACCATACGCAGGCAAGCCGGTGGTTTGCGTGTTGGCCTGCAAGTGCACCAAATCACGAATAGCTTGCATGTAAAATGCGTCTTGCTGCCCTGCCTGGGCATTCAATCCTTGCAACATGGTGGTGTTGCCGAAGTCCTGAAGCAGCAAAAAACCATCTTCCGGGCTCTGGGCCAACACCGCAGGCGCATTGGAACCACCGCTTCGCAGCAGCTCGGCCACATGAACAAAGGGGCGGATATCTTCTTTATCGGGCGGAGCGTCCATCACAATCAGGGTTCGCGCGTTATTCGCCTCGCCAACCCGGAAGTAACGCCGGAAACTTGCATCACTTGACGCAGATTCCAGGGTTTCCAGATCAAACTCAAAACCTGACAGGGCAGCCAGCCATTTTTTCAACATTTCTTGACGCAAGGCGCTCATCAAACAGTCCAATCTCTTTAATGTGTAGTTAGATGCCTATAATAGTAGGATCCTGTGGCGCTTGACTGAACCGTCATCTATTTGAGTACATACCCAGCTTGAAGAAAAGCAAAATTTCACCGCTACTGCACCAAGTGCCTGCACGCCAACGAATACTTGCCCTTGCCCTGTTTTGCATCGGCAGTACCGCTTTTGCACAAAATGCCGAGAATCAGCCCCAATATGCTGAGGGCTCTACACGTTTGAAAATAGATGGTAGTTTGCTCGGTGGCGGTACACCCATTGCGGAAGACGAAGCCACCTACATTTCCGCCGACAAGCTGTACGGCAACAGCGCCGAAGAAACTTTTCTGGAAGGCAGTGTTGAAGTGCGCCGCAACAAGTTGCGCCTGTTCAGCGATTCAATCAATTATTCGCCGATCACCGACCGCGCCACGGCCAAGGGCAACGTGGTCATTGAACAGGAAGGCATGATCCTTCGGGCACCCGAAGGTTCGGTAAAACTGGGCACAGGCGAAAGCCAGATGACCCAACCCACCTTTGAGTTGAAAGACATCAATGGCAAGGGCCGCGCCGACAAAATGCAGTACGACGGCATTTCAACACTGACGCTTGAAAACCCGAACTACACGGTGTGCGAAGTGCCCAACCCCGGCGCTGCTGACCAAGGCGACTGGTACATCACCGCCGATTCACTTGAAATAGATCAAGCGTCTGAGGTAGGCCGTGCCCGTGGCGCCAAAGTGGTGTTTCAGAATGTGCCCATATTGGGCGCACCCTATTTCTCGTTTCCCACAACAGACCGGCGAAAAAGCGGTTTTTTACCGCCCTCGTTTGGCACCGTGTCCAACAGCGGGCTTGAAGTTACAGTACCGTATTACCTGAATGTTGCCCCTGACAAGGACATGACGCTGTACCCGAAAATCATTTCTGGGCGGGGCTTCCAGCTGGGCACTCAAACGCGTTACTTGACGCCCGGCAATGTCGGCGAACTGAAGTACGACTACCTGCCCAACGACGAGAAAACAGGCACCGACCGTTCAGCGCTGTCGCTTCTGCACAAGTTCGAAAAAGGCCCCTTTTATGCGGGCGTGAACTTCAATCAGGTTTCAGACGACAATTATTTTGTTGATTTCTCGCGCACACAGGCTGTGGCCTCCCAGCGCGTGTTGGTGCAGGAAGGTTTCCTTTCTTACCGCCAGAAAAACTGGAGCGCCAATGTGCGCACCGTGGCCCACCAAACCCTGCAGCTTTTCAACGACGTGATTGCCGAACCTTACGACCGCCTGCCTGAGGCAACGGTCGAGCTAAGCCCCACGCGGATCGGCAACGCCAACGCTTTTGTGTCTGTTTCAGGCCAGTACACCGACTTTGCCCGCCCATCTTCAGCACCCGCGCGGGTTGAAGGGTCAAGGGGGGTTACGCGTGCCCGGGTTTTCATGCCCATTCAGCGATCCGAGTTTTCGTTTACGCCAGCCTTTTCGCTTCAAACCACCAATTACGACTTGAAAAGCCAAACAACCGGTCTGCCAGCCACCCCGGGCAGTGTAATACCCACGGTGTCGCTCGACAGCACGGTGTACTTTGACCGAAAAACCAGATTCTTTGGCCGCAACGTCAACCAAACACTTGAACCCCGCATTTTTTACCTGTACACGCCGTTCAAGGATCAATCGGACCAGCCAATTTTCGACACCTCAGTGACCGATCAAAGCCTGAGCCGAATTTTCGCGGAAAACCGCTATTCCGGGCTGGATCGTGTAGGCGATGCCAACCAGTTAACACTGGCTGTCACCAGCCGGTTTTATGATGATTTGACCAGCGAAGAACTGTTCAGCGTCACAGGTGGTCAACGCCTGAACCTGAGCACGCCCCGGGTGATACTGCAGGGCTTTGAAGCGCCGACCACCAGCGACTCCGACTTTTTCGCCAATGCGCGGGGACGAATCAGCCAGTCAGTATTCCTGGACGCCACTTCGCAGCTGAATGCCGAAAGTGGACGCCACGAACGCGGCAATGTTACGGTTAGTTATGCGCCGTCTTTGGGCAAACAGCTGAATTTAGGCTACCGCTACACGCGTGCGCAAATTGATCAGTTCGACATTTCCGGGCAATGGCCAATCTCTGATCGCTGGAGCGGCGTGGGTCGTCTAAACTATTCCATGCTGGACAACCGCCTGATTGAAGGCGTGGCCGGCCTGGAGTACAGCGAGGGTTGCTGGGCAGTGCGGGTTATTGCACAACGCTTTGCCACTGCGCCGCAACTGGAAACAAGTTCGCTGTTTGTTCAACTTGAACTCACTGGATTGGGTCGACTGGGTTCCAACCCGGCCGACCTGTTGTCGAGAAAGGTGCCCGGGTACACGCCTTTCTCCTCCTCTCAAGCCACCCGATAAGTTATGACAATGAAGCACATTCAACACTGGTTATTTGCAGTCACCGCCTTTTCAATTCTGGGAACTGCCCAGGCACAAGGCGTGAAGGCACCCTCGACCAATCTGCCAGCGGGCAAACTCAGTTCTGAACTGGGTGCAGGCAACGGCTCGGGCACATCCACCATTGATGGCATTGTGGCCGTGGTGAATACCGACATCATCACGCGAAGCGAGTTGAACCGCCAGGTGGCCCTGATTGAACGCCAAATGAGCCGGCGCGGCGCGCCCCTGCCCGATCGCGTAGAACTGCGCAAACAGGTTCTGGACCGCATGGTGATGGACCGCGCCCAACTTCAAAAAGCGGAAGAACTTGGCATCCGGATTGACGACACGCAAATTGAAGCCGCAATGGCCCGTGTGGCCGACCAAAACGGTCTGCCACTTGAAGAGTTCCTGGCCCGATTGCAGGAAGAAGGCGTTTCACCCGCCCGCTTTCGCGAAGAAGTGCGCAGCGAAATTACCTTGGGCAGGTTGCGTGAACGCGAAGTTGAATCTCGCATTCAGGTGTCCGATGCTGAAATTCAGAATTACCTGGCCGCACGCACGAAAAGTGGTGTGACTGCAAACAAGCCCGAAGTGAACTGGATTCAATTGCTGGTAAAAGCCCCCAATGATGCCAGTGGCAACGCCTTGAACCAAGCCCGCAGCAAGGCCGAAACCATTGAAAAAGCACTGAAAGACGGCAAATCGCTTGAAGACATCTTGAAAACCAACCCTGAACTGGCAATCGAAGGCACGGGGCAAATGGGCTGGTCAGGCTACGATGCAGTACCAAGCCTGTTCAATGAATTTTTGTCAAAAAGCCAGGCCAACGCAGTGCAAACCGTGCGCAGCCCCAATGGCTTTCACGTGCTGAAAGTGCTGGGCCGCCGCGAAGGTGGCGTCGCACTGGACAACACGCCGGTGACGCAAACCCGCGCCCGCCACATTCTGATTCGCCCCGGCCCCGACATCACGGAAGCCGAAGCCAAGCGCCGCCTGAACTTCGCGCTGGAACAATTGCGCGGCGGCGCGGCCACCTTTGACACATTGGCCAAGCGTTATTCCCAGGATGGTTCAGCCGCCAAGGGTGGCGATTTGGGCTGGCTGTACCCCGGCGACACCGTGCCGGAATTTGAGCGTGAAATGAACCCGCTTGCAACAGGCGACGTAAGCCCCGTATTTCAAAGCCGGTTTGGTTTTCACATCATTCAGGTGGTTGAACGCCGCCAGCAGGCTGCTTCTGAAGAACGCCAGCGCCAGGCAGCACGCCAGGCCATTCGTTCCAGCAAATCCGAAGAAAGCTATCAGGAATGGCTGCGCCAATTGCGCGACGCCACTTTCATTGAAATTCGCCTTTAATTTCAAGGCATGAACAACGACACACTTCTACCGATCCTGATTACCAGCGGAGAACCCGCAGGGATCGGCCCTGAATTGTGTGCCTTGCTGGCCGAAAGCGACACCGCCATCAAGTTGCAACGCCCTTTGGTGATCCTCGGCGACGCCAACTTGCTGAACCAGCGAGCAGCCCAAGCCGGTATTTCACCCACATGGCAACGCATCGACACCCTTGCGCAGGCACAAGCAGCCAAGCCCGCTTATTACCTGTTGCACCGTGCACTGCATGCCCCTTGCGCCACGGGTCAACCCAAGCCAGCCAATGCGCCCTATGTAATCGATTTGCTGGATACCGCCTGCGATGCCTGCCTGGGCAAGGAAGCCGCAGCCATGGTCACCGCGCCCATTCAGAAATCAGCCATCAGCCCTTTCCGGCCGGGCTTCATGGGGCACACCGAATATTTGGCGCAACGTTGCGCCCAGAACGACGTGGTCATGATGCTGGTCGGTGGCAACATGAAAGTGGCGCTGGCCACCACCCACCTGCCCCTATCACAGGTGCCCGGTGCCATCTCCGTCGACTCATTGACCCGAACCTTGCGCATCATGCTCCATGACCTGACGCTGTACTGGAATTTGAACACCCCCAGAATTCTGGTCACAGGCCTGAATCCGCACGCGGGTGAATCCGGCGATTTGGGCACAGAGGAAATCAACACCATCACACCGGTGATCAAATCCCTTCAAGCGGAGGGTCACGATGTACAAGGCCCTTACCCAGCCGACACTCTGTTTCAGCCGAAATACCTTGAACACGCCGATGCCGTGCTGGCCATGTTTCATGACCAAGGTCTGCCCGTGCTGAAACATGCCAGTTTTGGCCAAGGTGTGAACATTTCACTGGGCCTGCCGATTGTTCGAACCTCCGTAGACCACGGCACAGCGCTTGACCTTGCGGGCACCCGAAACATGGATGTGGGCAGTTTGATTCAAGCCCTTGAATGCGCACACCGCATGGACCTTTGCCGCAGGAAAGCGCAATGAAACACCAAGCCAGAAAACGATTCGGTCAACATTTCTTGACCGACCAAAGCGTATTGTCCAACCTGATCGGCGAAATGCGCCCCCGCCCCGACGACACACTGGTTGAAATCGGCCCCGGCCTGGGCGCACTTACCTTCTGGCTGCTCAAGGCCGTCAAGCATCTTCAAGTGATTGAAATTGACCGCGACCTGGCGGAAAAACTGCGCACCGGTGGCTGGAAAAACCAGTTGACCGTGCATGAAGTGGATGTATTGAAGTTTGATTTCAGGCAAATTCAGGCGCCGTTTCGCGTGGTTGGCAACCTGCCCTATAACATTTCATCGCCCATTTTGTTTGCACTGCTTGACGTGGCCGACCAGGTAACAGACCAACACTTCATGCTGCAAAAGGAAGTGATCGACCGCATGGTGGCTGCGCCAAAAACCAGCGATTACGGGCGGCTGTCCGTGATGCTGCAGGCCTACTACCACATGGACCATCTGTTTGATGTGCCGCCGGAATGTTTTGATCCGCCACCCCGTGTGATGTCGGCGATTGTGCGCATGGTGCCCAAGCCAGCAGATGAACGGGCCAAAATCCCGCACGCCGTATTCAGCAAAGTAGTCAGTACCGCTTTTTCACAACGCCGGAAAATGCTGCGCAACACCTGGGCCGACGTGGTACCGGAAGCCATTGCCCAGAATGCAGGAATTGCCCTGACTGCCCGTGCCGAAGAAATTGCACCGTCGCAGTTTGTGCATGTGGCGCAAATGCTGGCCCAGTTGCAACCGCAACAGCCACCCAGCCATTAAATGGCAAGGAAATGAATGCTTGCACCAGCCCATTCATTGCCCAGCAAATTCACCAGTTTGTTTTTAAAAGCCACCGGGTCGCCCGTGGTGTAAAACCGGACCCGATCCAGCAGTGTTGCTACAGGCTTTTTGTCGGCCAGCAAACCTTCTGATTCAAGGCGCGACTTCAATTGCCTGGCCACCGGCATGCCGGTTTCAATCACGGCAACAAAGGGCCCGGCCAAATCGGAAATGATGTTGGCCACAAACGGATAATGTGTGCAGCCCAGCACAATGACATCGGCTTTTTTCTGAATCAAACCAGCCACAATTGGCTTAAGCAAGGCTTCAATGTCGGCATGTGGAAGTGGTGATTTTTCAATCAGCTCCACCAGTCCCGGGCATGGCTGTGCAATGACTTTGGCCAAGGGGTCAAAACGCTCAACAAGGGTTTTGAAACGTTCACTGGCCACCGTATTGGTGGTCGCCAAAATGCCCACCACACCCGTGCGTGTCATCATGCTGGCGGGTTTCACTGCAGGTTCAATGCCCACAATGGGCCAATTGGCATGCACAGCGCGTGCCTGGCCTGCCCCGGCTGCTGTGGCCGTGTTACAGGCCATGACCATGGCCTTGCACCCTTGATTACGCAGCCAGTTGGACACGGTCAAAACCCGGTCTGTGATTTCATGCTGGGGTTTGTCGCCATACGGCAGGTAACGCTCATCGGCCACAAAATCAAACTGCTCCAGCGGCAAGTGTTCAAGCAAAGCCTTCAGCACCGACAAACCACCCACACCGGAATCGAATACACCCACGTGTTTCATGGATTGCTCAAGCAAACAAACTGCAGTGCCGGGGCCGCTGGAATCGGGGCCAGGTTTTGTAGTACCGTGTGGGTGTATCACAGGATTCCTTTCATGAAATTTGAACATTTGGTGCAGATCAACGACCCTGCCTTACCAGGCGTGGACTGGTTAACACGGCAACAGCTTTGGCTTGGCCTTGTGGCGCGTGCGTGGAAACCCACCCGGTTTGTACTGGGTCTTGAGGACGCACAGATTACCGAATCCCGCCAACAGGGCAATGTCACCACACTATACCGTGTACTGGACTACGGGCCTTTCAAGATTGAAGACACGATTGAGCTTCATGAAGAAGACCGCACAGAAACACAAATTGCAGCCAATGAATTTTGCGGCGACAGCACCTTGACGATCTCCATTGAAGAACCAAAGCAAGGCGAATTGTGGCTGCGTTTTCATTACCAGGTCAGTGATGCACCCAACACAGGCGATGTGCCAGGTGCGTCATCCAAAGAAGTGGAGGAAGTGCGCAAACAAGCTTACCGGGCAGCCGACATTGACACCGTTCGCATGATTCGGGAACTGGCCATGGCCATGCCACAACAAACACCCGAACCCCGAAAAGATCACTGAATTACTGCAGCGATTTACTTCAGCGCACAGGCACCCATATAAATTTGACCCGACCTGTTGCCACTACGGCAATAGGCCAGCACCGGCTTTTCTGCCGCGTCAAGAATGCGTTTGAAATCCTCGAGCAACGTTTCTGACGGGGGCTGCCCCACTTCCATGGGCAAATAGTGAATGGCCAACCCAAGGCTTTTGGCCTTCGCTTCAATTTCTGCATGAAGCAAGTGCCCACCCACCTCGTGGTCGGGACGGTTGTTCACAATGGTTTTGAAGCCCAATTGTGCAATCGCCTCCAGATCGTCTGGACTGATTTGACCGCACACGGCGACATCTTCGCTCAATTGCCTGATACTCATTCAACAATTCCTTCGTACATAATCACTGATAGGACAGTTCTTTGGCCTTGCCCCAGAACACCTTGTAAGAAAACGCAGTGTACCCGAGGATGGTTGGCAAAGTGATGACCACACCCACGAGAATAATCTTCAATGCCTCGGGCGAGGAAGCAGCCTCCCAGACAGTCAACTGATTCAACACCACGTACGGGTATTGGCTGTACGCCAGGCCCATGAAGGCCAGCACCATGACCCCTGCGGTGAGTGCAAACACCATCCAGCCATAACCGGCATCAATGATGCGTTGGCTCGACAACACATGGTGCGTGCCCCACAGGCATGCCGCCGTGGCAATCGGAATGGGGGCCAGTGCCACAATGTTCGGAAAGCTGAACCACTTGTTGAAAATTTCGGGTACTACCAAGGGGGTCATGGCTGAAATAAAGGCAATTGACACCAGCATCGGCCAAAAACTGATTCGCCCCCACCGGCACGCCTTTCGAATCAAATCACCTTCGGTTTTCATGATCAGCCAACCGCTGGCCAGCAGTGTGTACGCAAACGGCAACGTAATGGCCACACCCAGGTTGAACACCATTTGCGACCAGTGGTTTGAAAAACCGGTGATGTAACTCCCCAGCATCCAGCCCTGCGACACCGAGGTAATCAAGGAACCCGTGAAGAAAATATTGTTCCACAGCGGCTTGTACGCCACCTCAACCTTGACGCGGAAATCAAAGGCCACTCCACGCATGACCAGGCCAATCAGCATAAAGGTGACTGGCAGATACAGTGCGGTCAGCACAACGCCATGTGCCTTGGGAAACGCGATCAGCAACACGCCCACACCCAGCACCAGCCAGGTTTCATTGGCATCCCAGAACGGACCGATGGAATTGATCATGGTGTCTTTTTCGTCATCGGTGGCATGCGGCAACAGCAAACCCACACCCAGATCGTAGCCGTCCAGCACCACGTAAATAAGCAGCGACAAACCCATCACGCCCATGAACAGCAGTGGCAGAAATTCATTGAAAGTCATGGCCTGTGCTCCTTTGGTTTATTGTTCACGGCGAACGCGATCGGCCGGCGAAGTGGCAGGCGGCACGCCCCCCCAATTCACTTTCTTTGACGACCCAAGTCCACCCAGCAACATGTACCTCAGCACCCACACATACGAAATAATCAGGGCGAGGTACATCACCATGTACAACAACACCGTGAAGGCCACCAGTTGCGGCGGGTGCTGCGCCACCACATCGGCCGTGCCCAATACGCCATACACAACGTAGGGCTGGCGACCAATTTCAGTGACCCACCAGCCCGCCACCGTGGCGATCCAGCCCGAGAACATCATGAACATCAAGGTGGTCAGCAACACGCGGTGCATTTTGTTCTCCAGCACGGGCCCGCCTTTGCGGAAAGCCAGCACGCTGGCCCACGACACCAGCAACATCAGCACGCCCATGCCCACCATCACGCGGAACGAATAAAACACAGGGCCCACTGGCGGGTGTGAGTTCAGGAATTCATTGAGCCCCTTGATTTCGCCATTGAAATCGTGGGTCAGAATAAAACTGGCCATTTTGGGAATACCAACTTCAAAATGGTTGGTGCGTGCCTCTCCATCCGGAATTGCAAACAGCAACAATGGTGCACCTTTCTCGGTGTGCCACACACCTTCCATGGCAGCCACCTTGGCAGGTTGGTGTTTCAAGGTATTCAGGCCGTGCAAGTCGCCCACAAAAATTTGAATCGGGATCAAGGCGGCTGCACCATAAATACCCAGCTTCAGCATGGGGCGTGTAAAAGGCTTTTCGCGCTTGCGCAGAATTTGCAGCGCGCTGCCACCGGCAATCACGAAAAACACGGTCAAACCGCTGGCCAGCAACATGTGGGTGAAGCGGTACGGGAACGACGGGTTCCAGATAATTTCCAGCCAGTTGGTGGCGTGCATCTGCCCATCGATCATTTCAAATCCTTGCGGGGTTTGCATCCAGCTGTTCAACACCAGGATCCAGAAAGCCGACAGGGTGGTACCAAACGCAACCAGAAAAGTGGCCGTCAAATGCATTTTCGGCGACACCCGTTGCTTGCCAAACAGCATCACACCCAGAAAAGTTGCTTCAAGAAAAAACGCGGTCAGCACTTCATAGCCCAACAGGGGCCCCGAAATATTGCCGGTTTTTTCCATGAAGCCGGGCCAGTTTGTACCAAACTGAAAACTCATGGTGATGCCCGACACCACGCCCATGGCAAAGGTCAGCGCAAAGATTTTTGTCCAGAAATAATGGGCTTGCTCCCATTCTGTTTTGCCGGTGCGCACGTGCTGCAAACGCAGGTAAAACATGACCCAGCCAAGGCCGATGGTGATGGTTGGGAAAAGAATGTGGAAGGTAATATTGGCTGCAAATTGAATTCGGGCAAGATCAAGCGACGTGAAATCCATGCTGCACCCCATCTAAGCTTCAAGTGACCTGCCCACCCCAATGACAAAAAGGAATAGACACTTTCATGACCTTAATTAGGTAGAAGCGGTCTGTCAAATTGGTTTGCTTAATGAAACACCGTGAAACACGTACAATGCGCCATCTGTTGCCCAAGGAAACGCCGTTTGATCAATCGCCCCATGTTTCTGCTGCTGGCTGCGCTGGCCGCCTTCGCCCCTTTGGCGATCGACCTGTATTTGCCCAGCCTCACCGCAATTGGTGCAGAATTGCAAGCCACGCCAGGGCGCGTGCAACAAACGGTGACAGTGTTTCTGGCAGGCTTTGCTTTGGGCATGCTGTTTTACGGCCCGCTTTCAGACCGCTTTGGCCGCAGACGCATGATATTTGCTGGCACCAGCGTGTTTGTGTTTGCCAGTGTGGCCTGCATGTTGGCCCAAAGCATTGAACAATTGCTGTTGTTTCGGCTGATTCAGGCCTTTGGAGGCGGGGCCGCAGCAGTTATTTCACGCGCTGTGGTGCGCGATATGTTTGGTGAAACCGATTCATCACGTGTCATGGCGATGATTGCCATGGTGACATCCGTGGCCCCCATGATCGCCCCGCTTCTGGGTGCCTACATTCTGGAATTGGGAAGCTGGCGCTATGAGTTCCTGGCATTGGCCCTGTTTGGTGTGGCCTGCAGCGGTGCCGCCTACATGCTGTTGCCGGAAACCTTGAGCACCGGGCGCACCCAAGCCTCGATTTCAATGGCGTTCAAGGGTTACCGGGCAGTCCTGAAACAAGCCAATGCGCGCCTGCTGATTGTGGCAGGTGGTGCACACTTTGCAGCCATGTTTGCCTACATCACCGGCACGCCGTTTGTTTACATTGAATTCTTCGGCCTTGGCGAGAAAACCTACGCCTTGCTGTTTGGTTCAAACATTGTGAGCCTGATCTGCTTTGGCTACCTGTCAACCCGGCTGGTTGGGCGCTTGGGTACAACCACCCTGGCCAAAACCGGTTCGCTTCTGGGCCTTGCCGGCGCAGTAATGGTGTTTGCAAGTGCCTTCAATGGCAGCAACCACGCATGGAACCTTGGGCTGATGGTGCTGGGTTTTCTGGCGTGCGTGGGTTCACTGGGGTTTGTGGCGCCCAACACCACGGCCCAACTGCTGGGCCAGCATCCGAAAAATGCGGGGGCGGCCTCAGCCCTGTACGGCTGCGCGCAGTTTGGTTTGGGGGGACTGGCCAGTTGGGCGGTTTCGCTGGTGCATGACAACACGGCCCTGCCCATGGCAGCCACCGTGCTTGGCTTTGCCATGCTTGCCTGCTGGGCCAGCCAACAATTAAAACGCTGAACTTTTCATTGTAAGCACAAATTTATTGCTGCAATGTTTAAGCACAGGCAAAAATGGCTGAAAAATTGGACTTTTGGGTCTCTTTACGGTATGTTGTGTCACGAATTTATTCCGTCCAACAACCCAATCAAACAATTTTGCACAGCCATATGGCCGACACAAAAGCCCAAAGTGGCGAGAACCAACCCGACGTGGATTGGCTCGAGAGCCAATACAATGTTCGCTCTTATCTGACCGACCACCCCAAAACCTTTGCACGCTGGGCCGAGCAGTCCCGGTATGCGCGTTTTGATCTGGATGGTTTCTGGAATCAGTATTTCGGCGAATCAGAAGCAGAAACCGTGGATGTCATTCCCGGCAAGCCCGGTAAACCCCTGTTGATTTTTATCCACGGCGGTTACTGGCGTTCGCTGGACAAATACGACTTCACCTTTCTGGCCAAGCCCTATGTGGCGCGCGGCTATTCTGTTGCCCTGCTGAATTACGGCCTGATCCCCCGCGTCACCATTGAAGACAGCGTACGCCAAACCCTGCGCGGCATTGAATGGCTGTATCGCCAGGCTGACCGCTTCGGTTTCGACGCCAACCAGATTGTGGTCTGCGGTCACTCGGCGGGCGGGCATCTCGGTGTCATGAGCGCATTGGCCTTTTGGCCACTGTGGGCCTCTGACCTGCCCCAAGACCTGGTGAAGTCCGTGATTGCCATTTCCGGCATTTACGACCTTAGCCCCTTGGTGCACACCCCTTTCATCCAGAAAGACCTGAAACTGAACCAGAAGCGGACCCGCATGGTCAGCCCGGCACTGATGCCCAAGCCCACCATTCCGGTGCATTTGGCATTCGGCACCAAGGAAACAGATGCGTTCAAGGAACAAAGCGCGTACCTGGCGTCGCATTGGGGATTAAACCCACCCTTGCAAGTCAATGCAGATCATTTCAGCATTTGCGACAGCATTGCAGACCCCAACAGCGAATTGTTCATGCTGATCCAGAACCAGCTTTTGCTGCCTTCACATTAAAAAAACTGAATGGGTTATCCCCCCCATGCTCGGTAAACTGCTTTCCAGACTGGTGCCGTATAACTAAACTGTACACACCAGCCTGGAGGCAAACATGCCCCTTACAATCGCCTACACCAACGCCGCAAATTCCGCAGGCCGACGTTACCCCGACGGCCAAAGCCTGATGCGCAAGAAAACCCTGCGCCAAACTGCACGGCAATTCAAAGTGGGTAGTCAGGTCCTGATGGACTTCAAACCCGCCACAGTGATTGCCTACAACATTGCCGAGTTTGGCCGCTGGATTTCAACCAGCCACCCGATTCTGGTTCGCCTGCAAACAGGTGAACTGCTTTACTGCCGCCTGGCCGACCTGCAAATTGCTGAAAACCCGGGCATGCAAGCTCATTGAAGCTGTTTATAATTCGGGGATGAACTCACCATCCTCGACACCAAAGACCATCGGTTTTATTGGCTTGGGCAATATGGGCTCGGCCATGGCAAACCACCTTTGCAACGCTGGTTACAGCGTGCTGGCCTGGGCCAGAAGCCAGGCCACATTTGAAGCGCTTGCCGATATTGCATTAAAGCCACAAACCAGCATCGCAGCACTGTGCGCCGGCACACGAGCAATTGCCCTGAATGTAACCAACACAGCCGATGTGCAATCACTGCTGTTTCGTGAAGGTGGCATTGCTGAATGCGCCCAACCCGGCACCATCATTGTGGACTTCAGCACCATCGACGCAGCAACGGTGGCAGATATTGCGCGTGAATTGAAATCCCGCGAGATTGATTACATCGACTGCCCCGTTTCAGGCGGTGCAGCCGGTGCACGTGCAGCCACGCTGAGCATGATGGCAGGCGGGGATTTGGCAGCATTCAAACAAATTGAGCCCATGCTGAGGCACCTGGGCAAAACCATTCGCCATGTCGGCCCCTCCGGGGCAGGCCAAGCCATCAAGGCGGCCAATCAAATGGCGCTGTGCATTCAATTGGTGGGCATTGCCGAAGCCATGAACTATGCCCTTGAACAGGGCGCGGATTTGACAATTGTGCTTGAACTGCTGCAAGCCGGTTTACCCGCCAGCCGCGTGCTGGACTGGGCTGGCCCCCACATGGCGAACGGGTTTGCCGACCCGGTTTCGATTGAAGCGCACTTGCATGCCAAAGACGTGCGCATGGTGGCCGATGCGGCGGTCAAGCAGGGTTTGCATTTGCCACTGCTGCTTAAAACCGCAGAGCTGCTGGATGAACTGGTGGCCAATGGGCCGAAAAGCCAAGACACGTCGAGGGTGTTTGAAATCGTGCGCAGTCACCTTCGGGGTTGACAAAACCCAAGGCACTGCCGATTGGCGAAGCCGACAAGCAGTACAGCTACACTATTTGGACCTTCGTCCAACCCGAATTCCCCAACGTTTCCTCTGGCTCGGGTCATGCAAAGCGCAATGGCGCCTTTGCATCGATTCCATGCGGAATCGCCCCTCGGCTGCGAGAACATTGGGCGGGTTGAACTGAAGTCGGCCCGAACAGTGTAGCTGTACTGCTTGTCGGGTGCCGCGATGTGCGATATGCCGGTTTGATCGGGCTCTCAGATGTCATACGCATCCCCGCCACCAAGAACACGATCAATCAACTTCGGCGTCAACATCGGCGCAAACACCGCAATGAATTCGTACATCAACGTGCGCATGAACACCCCCTGCCGCAAGGCAATGCGCGTGGTGTTGCGGCCAAACAGGTGGTCCACGGGCACCGCCATCAAACCCTTGTCCTTCACCGTATCGAAAGCAACTTCAGCAATAATGCCCACACCCAGCCCCAGGCCCACATAGGTTTTAATCACATCGGCGTCAATGGCTTCCAGCACCAAATCAATCGTCACCCCGGCCTTTTGAAATGCCGCATCAATTTTCTTGCGGCCTGCAAAGTGGGTTTCATAGGTAATGACGGGCATTTGATCAAAATCGGCCAGTGCAATTTGCCGCCCGCCGTCAACAAAAGGCGTCAACAAGGGCGACCCGGTGGGCGCCACCGCAACATGGCCCCAGTCGTAGCAAGGGAAGGTGACCAAATCGGGCTCGTCGGCCAAAGCTTCCGTGGCCACGGCCAAATCAGCTTGGTCTTTGCGCACCCACTGGGCCAGTTGCTCGGGTGTGCCCTGTAACAAAATCAGCTTCACTTTCGGAAATTTTTTACGAAAAGTGGCCACCGCCTGTGGAAGCACGTAACGGGCTTGCGTGTGGGTGACAGCCACAGTCAACTGCCCGCTTTCACGCGCAGCGAATTCCTCGCCGACCCGCTTGATATTCTCAAGTTCAGCCAGCGCCCGCTCGCAGGCTTTATATACCAGCTCGCCCGGTGGTGTTAATCCTTTTATTCGCTTGCCGTGCCGCTTGAATATTTGAAAGCCCAACTCCTCTTCAAATTCGATAATTGCCTTGGACACACCAGGCTGCGATGTGAACAACGCCTTGGCCGCGTCGGTCAAGCTGAAGTCGTGGCGAACCGCTTCCCGAACAAACCGAAGTTGGTGCAAATTCATAAAAACCCTTTATTCCACAGGGGAATATATAAATGGAAATATTGTCGTTTGAATTATAAAGCGACGCGCCTACAATTCAAGTCCTGAAAAACCATTTTTATCGAGCTTTCACGTGCCTTTTGATATTGATCTAGTCTACGTATTGTCTGGCTTGGCGGTCGGCCTTCTGGTCGGCCTGACAGGCGTGGGCGGGGGCTCGCTGATGACCCCGCTGCTCACCGTGCTGTTTGGCATTCCTGCCACCACGGCTGTGGGCACCGACCTGGCCTTTGCAGCCATCACAAAAGGCGCGGGCACCTTGGTACACCGCTTGCGCAACACCGTGAACTGGAAAATCGTAGGTCTGGCTTGCCTGGGCAGCGTGCCCGCATCGCTGGTTACCATTGCCGTACTGCACGGCCTGGACATTCAAAATGCAGGCAAAGGCAGCCCCATCGATGTATTCATTCGCTGGTCCATTTCAATCTGCGTGATGCTGACCGTGGGCGTGCTGATTTTCAAAACAAAAATTGTGCACTGGTTGCAAAACCACCCTCAAGCCCAATTGGAAGACAAAACGCGTACCATTGCCACCGTGGTTGCATTTGCCGTCATCGGCATGCTGGTGACCGTGTCATCGATTGGCGCGGGCGCAATCGGTGCCATGGTGTTGATCATTCTGTACCCGCACCTGAAAGCCTCTGAAATTGCGGGTACCGACATTGCCTACGCAGTGCCACTGACGGCAGTTGCAGCGTTCGGTCACTTCAGCCTGGGCACAGTTGATTTTGGTTTGTTGGGCGCCCTGCTGCTGGGTTCAATCCCTGGCATCACCGTGGGTAGTTATTTAAGTCGCGCAGTGCCTGAAAGGTTTTTGCGCGGGGTATTGGCCACGACCCTCACCGCCGTGGCCGCAAAATTGGTGATGTAAATGTACAAATACGACGACTATGACCACGCCCTTGTACGCGAACGCGTGGCCCAGTTTCGCAACCAGACCGAGCGCTTTCTGAAAGGCGAGCTGACGGACGAAGAGTTTCGCCCACTGCGTTTGCAGAATGGCCTGTACATTCAGCGCCATGCACCCATGCTGCGTGTGGCCATTCCTTATGGATTGCTAGGTGCGAAACAATTGCACAAGCTTGCAGACATTGCAGCCAAGTACGACCGCAACTATGCACACTTCACCACGCGCCAGAACATTCAGTACAACTGGCCCGCACTGGAAAATGTGCCCGCCATTCTGGCTGAACTGGCTGAAGTTGAAATGCACGCCATTCAAACCAGTGGAAACTGCATTCGCAACACCACCAGCGACCCGTTTGCCGGCATTGCGAAAGATGAATTCGTTGACCCACGCCCCTTCTGCGAACTGATTCGCCAGTGGAGCACGTTCCACCCTGAATTCGCACACTTGCCCCGCAAATTCAAAATTGCGGTGAATGGTGCAGCGGTTGATCGCGCTGCCGTGCAAGTGCACGACATCGGCGTGAACCTGACCCGCAATGCAGCCGGCGAAGTGGTGGCGCAAGTGTTGGCTGGTGGCGGTTTGGGCCGTACACCCGTGATTGGTTCCGTGATCAAGAACGACCTGCCCTGGCAGGAATTGCTGACCTATATTGAAGCAGTGATGCGCGTGTACAACCGCTATGGCCGCCGGGACAACCTGTACAAAGCCCGCATCAAAATTCTGGTGCGCGCTATTGGGCCTGAAGAATTTTCCAAACAGGTTGAAGAAGAGTGGCAGCACATCAAAGGTGGTGTGTCGGTGATTCCCCAGAAAGAATTTGACCGTGTTTCATCCTTCTTCATCGCCCCTGCTTACGAGCAGTTCAGTGCTGAACAAGTGGCCACCATTGCCGAGCAAAACCGTGGCCTGCGCGCCAAGCATATGGGCTTCGATCGCTGGTTGATCCGCAACGCACGCGAACACCGCCAGCCTGGTTATGTGGCCATCAGCATTTCGCTGAAGCGCCCCGGTATTGCCCCCGGCGATGCCAACACCGCTGAAATGCACCTGATTGCGGATTTGGCGGAGCAGTATTCTTTCGGCGAATTGCGTGTAACGCACGAACAAAACTTTGTGCTGTCCGATGTGGCCGAGCAAGACTTGTTCGAGCTGTGGAGCACCCTGAAAGAACACAACCTGGCCATGCCCAACATCGGCTTGATTTCCGACATAATCGCCTGCCCCGGCGGCGACTTCTGCTCGCTGGCCAATGCCAAATCCATCCCGATTGCCTTGGGCATTCAGGAAGCTGTGGACAACCTGGACTACCAATTCGATTTGGGCGACCTCAGCCTGAACATTTCGGGTTGTATCAATTCCTGCGGTCACCACCACATTGGCAACATCGGCATTTTGGGTGTCGATAAAAACGGTGAAGAGTGGTACCAGGTTACGCTGGGTGGCCGCCAGGGCAACGATGCGTCCATTGGCAAGGTAATTGGCAAATCGTTCTATGCCGAAGACGTGCCCGGCGTGGTGGTGAAATTGCTGGAAGTGTATGTGCGCGAACGCCATGAAGACGAGTTGTTCATTGACACACTTGACCGCATTGGCGCAGAGCCCTTCAAAGACCACGTGTACGCCAACAAGGAGGCTGCATAAATGGCCAACATCATCGTAAAACCATTGAACGGCGAAGCCGCCATTGTTGCTGATGAATTCGTGATTGTGGAAGTGGGCACCGCTGAATCGCCCGTGGCCGCACCTGCAGTCGTTCCCACAGAGGGCAAAGTGCTGGTGCACTTGTCTGTTTGGGAAGCCAACAAGGCTGAACTTGCCGCACGCGCGCAAGCTGGTGATTTGGGTGTTTACCTGAACCCCGAAGACAACCCGGAGCAACTGCAGGGCGACGTGAATGTACTGAAGTTGATTGCATTCAACTTCCCCGTATTCAAGTATGGCCAGGCTTATTCAGGCGCAGTGTTGTTGCGCACGCGCTATGGCTTCACCGGCGACATTCGCGCATTTGGCGACGTGTGGCGCGACCAGTTTTTTCTGTTGGCGCGTTGCGGCTTTACGCAATTCGACATCAAGGAAGGCAAGTCACTGGAAGACGCATTGAACGCGTTTTCTGACTTCACCATTCCCTACCAAACCAGTGCCGATGGTTCTTTGCCTGTTTTCAATCGCAGGGCCTCCGCAGGAACATCGGCATGAGTGCAGTGAATACTTCAGCGCAGTCGCGCTTCCACAGCGTAGAAACAGCACCGGAAAACAATGCGGTGCAAGAACAACCCATCGCGGTGTTTCGTGGTCCGCACCAACCCGCAACCGACATTGCGGCAAAAGTGCAGGCACTGGAAACATTGCTGACCCAGGCAGCCAATGAATTTGATTCCATCGCACTGGCCAGCAGCCTGGCGGCCGAAGACAATGTGCTGTTCGATGTTATTGCACGCCTGAACCTGAACATTCGCGTGTTCAGCCTGAATACAGGCCGCCTGCATCAACAAACTTTGGACGTGGCCCCAGCCCTTCAAGCCAGATATGGTCAAACCGTACAGTGGTTTGAACCCAAGGCCGACGCTGTTGAAACCTATGTAAACACCAAAGGCCGTGATGCTTTTTATGAAAGCACTGCACTGCGCAAGGAATGCTGCGGCATTCGCAAAGTTGAACCACTGGCACGCGCGCTGCACGGTGCAAAGGCCTGGGTTACCGGCCAACGCCAGGCGCAAGCCGCAACACGCGCAGAACTACCCGTGCGTGAATTTGATGCCGACCGCGGCATTGAAAAATTCAACCCGCTGGCCAGCTGGAGCGAGGCCGATGTGTGGACCTATGTTCGCCAGTTTGACGTGCCTGTCAACAAGCTGCATTTCGAAGGTTTTCCTTCGATTGGTTGCGAGCCCTGCACCCGCGCAATCACCATTGGCGAAGACATTCGCGCTGGCCGCTGGTGGTGGGAAGACCCCACCAGCAAGGAATGCGGTTTGCACAATGCAAATTTAAAGAAATAAATTGAATTCACCGATTGAAAAAACAAGTCGAGATAAATCATGAGCACGCAAGTACACACCATGTCCCACCTGGACTGGCTTGAAGCAGAAGCCATCTACATCATGCGCGAAGTGGCGGCAGAATGCGCACGCCCTGCCATGCTGTTCTCGGGCGGCAAAGATTCCATCGTGATGCTGCGCCTTGCGGAAAAAGCATTTCGCCCCGGCAAGTTCCCATTCCCTTTGGTGCACATCGACACCGAGCACAATTTCCCTGAAGTGATCGAGTTTCGCGACTGGAAGGCCAAGCAATTGGGCGAGGAACTGATTGTTCGCTCACTGGAAGGCTCCATCAAAAAAGGCACCATTCGCCTGCCCCACCCGGAAGCTTCACGCAATTCATTCCAAAGCGTCACACTGCTTGAAACACAGGAAGAATTTGGCTTTGACGCGCTGATGGGTGGCGCACGCCGCGACGAAGAAAAAGCGCGCGCCAAAGAACGTATTTTTTCTTTCCGCGACGGCTTTGGCCAGTGGGATCCCAAAAGCCAGCGCCCTGAACTTTGGGACCTGTACAACACCCGCGTTCACCCCGGTGAACACATGCGCGTATTCCCCATTTCCAACTGGACTGAACTGGATGTGTGGCAATACATTGAGCGTGAAAAGCTGGAGCTGCCCAACATTTACTACGCCCATGAACGCGAAGTGATTGAACGCAACGGCCTGCTGGTGCCCATTACTGAAATGACACAGCCCAAAGCTGGTGAAACCGTGACGACCCGCACTGTGCGCTTCCGCACAGTAGGCGACATTACCTGCACCTGCCCCGTGGCCAGCACGGCAGCAAACCCGATTGAAATTATTGCTGAAACAGCAGTAAGTGACATTACCGAACGCGGCGCAACCCGCATGGACGATCAAACCTCTGAGGCCTCCATGGAGCGCCGCAAGAAAGAAGGCTATTTCTAAATCGAGATGAATACCATGAACGCTATTAACGAAGCCCTGAAACTGAGCACTCAAGACCACGGCGTGCTGCGCTTCATCACCGCTGGTTCTGTCGACGACGGAAAGTCCACCCTGATTGGCCGCTTGTTATTTGACAGCAAGGGTATTTTTGCTGACCAGCTGGCCGCCATTTCCAAGGCGAAAAACAAGCGAACTGCAGGCGATGCAATCGACTTTTCACTGTTGACTGACGGCCTTGAAGCCGAACGGGAGCAAGGCATTACCATCGACGTGGCCTACCGCTACTTCGCCACGCCTGCGCGCAAATTCATTGTGGCCGACACACCAGGCCATGAACAGTACACCCGCAACATGGTGACTGGCGCGTCCACCGCCGACGTAGCCATTGTGCTGGTCGACATTACCCGCGTTGCATTTGATGAAGGCGCAGACGGCCTGAAGGCCACACTGCTGGCCCAAACCAAACGCCACAGTGCGATTGCCGGCAAGTTGGGCATTCCCGCAATTTTGTTCGCCGTGAACAAAATGGACCTGGTTGATTTCGACCAGGCCAAGTTCATTGCCACTGAAAAAGCCGTGCGTGAACTGGCAGTAACCGTGGGCGTGCAAGAAGCCTTGGTGCTGCCCATTTCAGCCCTGACCGGCGACAATGTGGTAACAAGCAGCCCCAAAACGCCCTGGTACACCGGCCAGCCTTTGCTGCCTATTCTGGAAAACATTCCCAGCCGTGCCGACCGTGCAGAAGCAGCCCACAAAGTGGGCTTCCGTTTCCCGGTGCAATTGGTGGCCCGCCACGATGGCCACAAGGCTGATGATTTCCGCGGTTACATGGGCCGCGTTGAAGGTGGCAGCGTGAAGGTGGGCGACACTGTGGTGGTGCACCCTTCTGGTCAAAGCGCACAAGTATCACGCATCGTGTTTTTGAACGATGATTTGCCCGAAGCCCACCTGGGCCAGTGCGTAACACTGGTGTTGGACCGTGATGTAGACGTGTCCCGCGGCGATCAAATTGTCAGCAGTGTCGACACTGTTAACCATGCCCCGGTGAAAGCATTGACGGCCGACATTTGCTGGCTGGACAATGAACCATTGAACCCTGCGCGCAAGTACTGGGTCAAGCAAACCACGCACCAAACGCAGGCCAAAATTAAATCGGTGAACTTGGTGCTCGATATTCACACCCTGCTGCACGGCGAAAGCACCAAAACGGTGCGAATGAACGACATCGCGCAGATTGAATTGGTGCTGGCCCAGCCTATCGTGGCGGATTTGTACACAGAATGCCGTGCAACAGGCAGTTTTATCCTGATTGACAGTGCCACCAACCAAACCGTGGCGGCTGGCATGATCGTTGCGAAGAACTAAGTAACGACCCTTCACCCGGTTGTTGGTTGCTTGTTCTTAAATAGGGACTTTTGAGATGGGACGCGTTGTATTGATTGGAGCAGGACCTGGAGCGGAGGATTTAATCACCGTTCGCGGCCTGAAACTGCTGATGCAGGCAGACTGCGTGTTTTACGACGCGCTGGTCAGTCCCTCTCTTCTTTCTGAGGCCCACCCCAATGCCAAACTTGTTGCCGTTGGCAAACGCTGCGGCAAGAAATCCACGGCTCAGCATTTCATCAATAAACAACTTGTTGAAGCTGCTGACAAATACCCCTTGGTTGTACGCCTGAAGGGCGGTGACCCCATGGTGTTTGGCCGCGCCGATGAAGAAATTACGGCATTGAAAGCTGCAGGACATGCAGTTGAAGTGGTGCCCGGCGTAACCGCCGCACTGGCTGCTGCCAGCAGCCTGCAAGCCTCGCTCACCTTGCGTGGCGTTGCCCGCAGCCTTACGCTTACCACCCCTTCCGTGGGTGCCAGTGAGGCACCAAGCACCGAATTGTTCACTGGCACTGAAAACGACACAGTGGCTGTGTACATGGGTTTGCGTCAGGCGGGCCCTTGGGCTACCGCCTTGCTTGAAAAAGGCCGCAACCCCAACACACCTGTTATTCTGTGCGAAAGTGTTTCACTGCCCGCTGAAAAATTCACGCCTTTAAACTTGGGAAAACTGCCCCTGTTTTCTGCAGATCAGCTCACCGATGGTCCCTGCCTTATCTTGATCGGTCAAGCCCTCAGTAAGGCCTGTATTAAACTTCAAAGCATCAATTCACATTCAAAATCAACCAAACAAGTTGCTTGATTACGCCGCAGATTACGGGGAAGAGTAGCAAAATGCGTCACACCGCAGCCTAAGCTCCATTTCCACACCCGACGAATTCAAGCGGCCTGAAAGAATATCTCAAGGGCGACAGTGTAAACGAAGGGGTGAGAAGCTCAAGCCATGATCACAATAGTAATCTATTTGCCGATCGGTGAATTCAACGATTTCGGACTGATTTAATAGTCTCAGTCTTGCTCTATGATAGACAGCGTCAAGTGTTTGTATATCTTTTGAATAGTGAGCAATGAATTCTTTTTCCGGCAAATCTACAAGATTTTCGCTGTAACGTATCCTTTGATTTTTTATTTTAATTAATGAATCACCCAACAGTGGATATTTAAGAATTAAAAGTTTCAACCAGTTATCCGAAGTAATTAAATGTTCTTTGAGTTGACCCTTGGTTTGATTTTCATCAAAATCAGAAATTGATTTAACAACATTATTTCTTATATTAATTTGATCATCCTTGCCAACATCACTAAGAGAAGATATGTAAGGCGCCCTGGGAAATAACTTGGTTTTTTCTGCAATTTCATTGTAAGAAATGATGACGTTTTGGAGTGGATCGTACAATCCATCCTTTACATTTTTAAATTCATTGATCAATGCAGAATATGTTTTTAGTTTCAGTATTTTTTGATGTTCCACGGAGATAAATTGGCTGCAAGCAATATCAAACTCATTTAAATATTCATTCTGCTTAAAAAGTTCACATATTTTAGACATTTGTATATCACTCAGCACCTCGAGTTCCATGTCCACGAAAGCCAAGCTTGGCCTATCGTGGCACCTCCCTAATCCGTCTTCTGCAATACAAAAAATTCGAGTAACAAGCCATGGTCTGTTTTGCAATGAAACTAAAACAGGCAGAAGGCGATTTACAGCAAAAGCTTGCTTTTTCGGGAAAAAAAATCCTCGAGACCATGCAAACGAAGGTTTTGTAAATTCCAATGTAAAACCAGTCAGAAGCTTGGTCAGAAAGACACTGAAAACGTTCGCAGAAGAAAATTTCTTTTCAAAGTCATCCCATATACTGAGTTGAATCTTTGATTTAAATTCCAAGGGGAGGTGCTTTTGCCATTTCCTTATTGCAACTGTTAGTTTCTTGGCATTCTTCTCTTCAAATATAATATTATCCAACTCCAAGTCTTTTGATTTTGATGTGGACTTCTTGCAATCACTTAACTTAACACAAAATATTTCCAGGTTTTCTGCATATTTTTCAATTTCCACTTTTCCAAAAGTAGCAGATCGACTGGATTTTGATTCATCTAGAATAGATGGAGAATTTAACGTTGATTGTCTGGGCGTAGAATTTGATTCAGACGAATCATCAATTGATGGGATGTTTTCAACATTATCCAGCAAAAATGAATTCCTGTTATTAGCCAGTTTTTCATGCGAAGGTGATTGATTATCTGATATTTCATTTGCTGAAAAATGGCTCTCTCTCGAAATAATTGGCATGCTTAACAGTTTTTATTTACTTTAATTAACATTTTTGAAAATCATAATTGATCATTATGCAAATTTAATATTCCGACGACTTAGTAACACTTTTTCCCATAATTTTCCGGACTGCTTTATTGTTTCTTGAATTAGATCAAGCATTTCATGTGCATGGGGCGCAATGAAGCGTTGCTCAGATGTGGACAATTGATGTTCGATAACCATTATCACATGATTATCTGTCGGATGAAGCCCCCACCAAATACCGCTTTCATCGCCTGAAAAATGGTTGTGAATCAAAAGGCTTCTTAGAACAGAACTTTCATCAAGTTCTTTTGGGACATTCCCCAAGTCGACTCGCAGTTCAAAGGTGGAAGGTGAGCTTTCTTGATATGTAAGCTGCAAATTTAATTCGTTTTGATGTAAGAATCCGGTCCTGATAAACTCATCATTATTTTCAATGTTAAATAATTTTGAAACAGCTCGAAGTAGTTGCTGCCAGCGATAGGTATCAAAAGGCACACTATTATTATCAAGCAGATCACGCTTGGGAAGCGTCATTTTTAAAAGTTTTTCTTCCTTTAGATTCTCATACAAACGCACCCACTGATATTGAATTTTATTCGTTAGCTTTTCTATGTGTATCCTTTTTTCTTCTTCATTTAATTTATCAACTGATGTGTAAACATCCATCGTCAAACTGTTTGGAATATTTACTTCTTCAGTGCTTGAAGATTCCACAAACAGTGGACGCGGGAGTAATCCGAACATACATTTTTCACGAATGCCTGCAATGCAATTCTGTATCAAGGTCATTTTTACCACAGCATTTATTTTTTCATCAGAAATATCTGCAATTTTTAACTTGAATCTCATCACCTTTCTCACCTCTTGAACTTTTACTATTTTTATAAAAAATTCTCGATCTATTAAATATCAATGACGATTAGAGGCCTGATCTCATGCGCTCTTCAATTTTCTTGAACCCTTTAATTTGATTAAGTGTAAATATTTTTCGCGATTTTTCAAGTTCGCTTCTGTCAGAATATCTTAACGATTCGATGCTTTGCAGCGAATCTATAAAATTTGTTGCCGAACGAATTTGTGTCAACTTGTCTTTAACATTAATAATTACATTAAATATATTTCCATCAAGTTTTTCATTCAAAAACAGTAACAATTCATCAGTTTTATTTTCAGAGTTTGTTTTCCAATTTTTAATGTCATTTTTTAATTCCTCAAGAACTTCATGCACCGCACCTAATTCTTGGAACGTAACATTTGCTGGTTCATGGTCTTCCAGTTGGTATGCATTGTATTTTTTTTCGAGTACTTTCGAAAAAACATCTGATTCACTGGAAATTTCATTTGCGATGTTTTCTATATTTTTCAAGTCACCAACAAATGGAGCAGTATTTACCAATAGTTCATTGGCTTTTATTTTCGCAGGCTCACATGCTTTAAGTTTTTTATCTATAAAATCGACAAAAGGTAATTCATGGCCTTTACCAGTTACTTTCTGCCCATCAAACTTTTTACGAAGATCATCAATTGCTACAGCAGCATAGGTGTATTCCTTTGGTTTTCCATTGTCCAACACTGCATCGCGGCCGTCCAGATCATCAAGCAGATCCACTCCCGTGGACTCTCCATCATTCAATAACTCCTCAATATCATCGAGTCCAGTTAATGCATTTGAACAATACTCAAGTGCATTCTTTTTAATGTCTTTGGTATCTGGATACTCTAACTCTAGTATCTTCTGCCAATCGTTGGATGTCATAAAATGTTCCAATGCCGCAGTGTTCTCGGGATCGTTTTCAATTTTTTCCATTTCTGCAAGAATAATATCCCGAGCAGTTTTAATTTCATTGTGAGTAAATCCAGCCCCAAACTTTATATATGGAATTCTTGAAAACCATTTTCCACCTGCTTTTTGAACTTCACTGCATAGCTTAAGGCTGGCTTCGACGTGGTCCAGTTGTGCATAAGGAACATAAAAAGATGATGCTGATTGCCAACCGCCCTTACTCGGATCACGTTTGTTATCTTGAAGAATTTTATCTGAAAATCTTCTTACCTCATTTAGTCGGAATTTCTGCATTTCAACATTAACAAGACTGAGTAATTTATACCTTTTTTCTTTGTTGTTTACCTTTGCAGAATTTTGAATCTGAATCAACTGTTCGGACAATGCAGCGGTTTGTGTGCCTTGTTCTGTAATCATCCATCCAAATACAGCTCGATCAGCACAAGTTCCCAATCCAATTTCGGCCAACTTAAATCCTTGATCCGCTACCTTTTGGTTACATTGCATGTCAATCAACATAGGTAGCAAACGCTTATTGACGAAATATTTAAATTTCTCTTTATTTTGATGCTTTGCTGGATTGACCTCAATATTTCCTGGTTCTGGAAAGTCAAGAGAGAATCCTTCTTTCATTTGTGTTAAAAGCAACGATAGAAAACTTGCACTATTTCTTGGCGGAATAAATGTCTTTTCATATTCTTTCCATACAGCTTCATTAAAACCTGTTTTAGGTGTCTCGCTTTCTCCAAGCACACTGAACCACTCGTTAATTGTTTCAACAAGTGGTTTTGCGTTCGCTGCCCTATTCAAATTGGCTTCTGTTTCAAGAAGCACCTCACTCAAACCAAGTGCTCTTCGTGTTTTTTTATAAGTCTTTTCGGCCAGATCGATAGAAGCGGCTAAACCATCATCGATTGAAAAGACTCCAGCAGTCGCGACATCGACGATCAACAATCCGGCATTCACGCTATAAAATCGGATCGGATGGTGAGCGCGCAATCTGTGCACATCCTTTTGAATCGAAAGACTAAATGGTCCAAGCAAAGCGTTGACCGCCTTGCTTTTCAACAATTGAACACTGTTTTCAGGCGAGATAATGTTTAATGCCGTAATGAACATGCGTACAGGGGACGTAAGCAGGTAGCGGACACTCAGTGGTATGATGGCGGCCGCAAATGCGGCGCAGGCCGCCACTGAAGCAATAACTTTTGTTAACTTCCGGTGCCTACTTGCGAATACCCCAGTCACTACACTGTTAGCTGGTTGCAAGGGTTCAATTACCTCTGCAGGAACTTGATTGTTGACTTGGCGAGCTTCACCAGCAGCACTTGTTTCTGCTTCATCTATGGACTGAAAACCCGGCGCCGCGTCCAGTGTTCTATTGCCTCCGGTGGCGTCAGGATGTGTGCTGCTGCTTCGGCCAGGACTAATCACAATTTCAGCTTCTGCCGGTATGGGGTTATACGTCGATGTACCTATATTGGGATTAATCATGGTGTTTCTTAAAAATTAGTTTATTTTGAAGTGCGCGATTAACAGCAATCCAATGCTGGTGTTGCCCATGCACACGCGATGTTTTAGTGGGTGCCGTTTTACCCACAAAAGTTCCTTGGGGGTCAGCGGATCAGTTAGCCGGCCTTGAGCAATGTGATCGGGACAAGAGGGTTATTCAGAGCCAACAATTCCCGTTGCTTTTCCGCAACCGGGCCTGCGCTTTGATGGAAACCAATTTTGGGGGCTTGCAAAAATACTTGTTTAACATTCCTTTTGATCAAAAAGAAATTTCTAATCAAGAACAAACACTTACACCCCCTAAAGCATCTTTTAGATCAGTGAAAAAAAAATGTTATTGCTTTTTTTAATTTGAAATTGAATAGCCCCAACATAAAGTAACCAAAAATGGGTTAACCAGTACATCCCCCCACTCCGGTCACTCACTAGGGCTACACCCATTAACGCCAGCCAATGCACTCAAGTGCTTTTTTTTCAATCACTTGACGCTGATTCACCAAACACATATTCAAACTAATTTTTTTACATCTCCCAGATCGAACCTTTGTTCCGCAATTAACTGTGGAAGTCACGAATTCATTGCGCTCATCGCATCAACCTACATTGAATGGCTGATTCACAAAGAACCAGACTCGTTCATTCAGGTTGATCATTTACGCGCAAATTCACGTTCATTACAGGAAAAAATCATGCTCGAAATCAAGCAGTTGGTGTCCGTCAATTTCCAGGGTTTGGTGGTGGTGTTTGGGCGAAGTACCACAGGTACGGCCAGCGATGTTTATTACAACGTGCTGGGCATGAATGTCGAAGTAAATGATGAAAACCTGAACTGGTGTGGCTTTAGCAAGGTAGAAATTCCAGAAGAGGTGCGACAGGTGGGCATGGGAATCATCAGTGTCGAAACCGATGCTTCCACGCTGGTACCGTCCGCAGAGCCGTTTCGTGTAGTTACCGATCAAAGATATATTTCGATCATTCAGCAATCCACCAAAGGCACCTTGTACGTTAACCGTTTCCGTTTACTGGAAACCAAATCGGGTACAGATCAAAAAACAAAAACATATTCGTTGTCACCAGCATGGGAAGTACGTTACACCCGAAGCGGCAAAGAAGACGTTCCAGCAGACAAGTCCGATACCCAAGAATACCTTGATCCCGATGGAAAACCTTTTCTAGAACCCTCACTTGAACTGTCGATGATAGACAATGTGAAAGAAGGCGCATTTGATGTCGTGCTGCTGCCCATATCGTCAAGCAGTGCTTTTACCTGGCAATTTTTTGCGCTCGACAAAGACACCTCTTCGGTGCGGATGTACAACTTTCCGTCCACTAGCAATGGCCTGTTCGATGTGACAGGCAAACCGATTGGTGCAAGTTATGAAATCCTTCCTGACAGTTCGTTCTCGGTGGCCAATACAGCATCCTCCACGCCATTGACCATTCAAAGCGCACCGCGGGCTGCGGTGTACATTAAACATGAGAAAGTGGTTCAACCCGATGGATCCAGCATTGGTGTACGTCGAGCTGCAAGGCTAATGATTGCCATTCCCGTCATGGTGGGGCAAGCAGTAAACACCGTCACGATCGACTCAGCGATCAGCACCAAGGGAACAATTGCCACCCTGAACGGCACCGTTGTGGCATCGGATATTGTGCCCGCGCCGTCTGACCTGGTGTTTGACGGGGTCAGCTACATCACCCTGAACGGGCCAAATGGGGTCGCGAATCCCCTTGCAATTCAAGGTTCCTTCAGCATTTCTTTCATGATTTTGCCCGCTGCCCTGACCAACGCAGTGACCATTATTGGCGACAATGGCTCGTCAACCCCCGCCACTGCGGCGCCTTACATCAAGATTGTGGATAGCGACAAACTGGAAGTTGGGTTTGGAAACGGTACCGCCCTTGTTTCCTGCCGTACGCTGCACCAAGTCATGGTGAAAGGCACCTGGGCGCAAGTACTGGTGAGTTACAGCGGTGTGGGCGACAACCCGTTCACTGTTGCAGTGAACGGCTCTACGGTGCCCTTGAGTGCTTGTAGCACGCAGGCGCAGCCCGCTGGAACAGCTATTTCTCAAATCGCGGCAATCAGCAATGGTTTTCAGGGCGCTTTGAATTCGATCGTGATTCAATCGGGCGCTACTCCAGTGTTGAATATGCCCTGCAGCACGGTGGATTATTCAAAGTCCACACCAGAAACACCCAATATTGCCGAGTCAGGAGTTACAGCTTTGGTGTATGGGGCCAAACTTGAACCCTCATCCAGCCCTGTCAATGAAGACATGAGTGGTGCTTTTTACATCGACGCCAATGGCTTGACCTACTACGCAGGTTTGGCTGATTTCATACAGCCTTATTCTTCCACGTGTTTAATCGACGGTTCCGATGGTTTGCTGCACCTGTATTTCCAGTCACAGCAGAACCAATTTTCGGTGGCGCAGTTTTCTACAGAATCCGCACGCGCAAGTTTTTATGTTGGATGGACAACCGACTGGAGTTTGGGCAATGCAAGAGCCAGTTCGGAAGCGGTTGGCTTTCAGGCGGCTCGCCATCATGGATGGCCTACAGATGATTGGACCCAAGTAGGGCCTCGCTTGCTGGCCGCGCCCAACAATACACAAAGTGGTGTGCTCAATTTCGTAGCCAACCGTGTTGGCACTTTCATGAATACCACACAGATTACTCTGACATCGTCGGCTGTATCACCACTGCTGTGCGACATCGTTGTGAATGCGCAAGGCGATGTGGGTAAAGAGACGTGGAAGGGTCTGCCCCGCGACATCGATCAGCTGTCCCTGATTTGGAATGGTGCGGGTTGCAACAATCCAGACGACCAAGATGTACTCAATCAATCCAAGCCCTATTTCGATTACGAAGGTGACACACCCAGCGTGCTGGTTCCCAGCACGAACCAAATGAATGGTAGTTATTTTCTATTCACTTCAGTCCCATTTTTGCCAATTGGTCTTGCTTCAGTGTCAGTAAGTGCCGCGCTCACCGATTGCGTGCAACTTGATCTGGAAACGGGTGGCCCATCGAATTGGGCAGCAGGGGATGTACTTGCGCAGCAATGGCCCAATGTACCAGCGTCACCAAAAGGCTTGCGTGATGTGTTGATGGGCAAGGCGGTAGATTACGATTATTCTGCCGTGGAAACACCTGGAACCACTGCATATGGAGTTGCGGCGGCGACGTCGAGATCAGATGACCAAGTGAGCTACGTTTCACTGTTTGTAAAAAGTACGCTGAGCAATTTCTCGCTTACGATAACTTCTGGCAGCACCAGCCAGAAATGTAATGTAGTTTTGTGCGGCGTCAGCCTTGGTGATGTTCCACGTGCGCAAAATGAATTTGCAGCAGTATTGAATGGCACATCATCCACTTATGCTTACCCGGCAAATTACCAAACCACAATTGCAAACCAAATATTCGCACTAACAGATGGTTTGAGTGCGGAAGTAATGAACTGTACAGAAACGCCAGCACAAGCGGGTGCAATGGCTTACTCAGCACTTTTCCGTTCCTTGTACATTGGGCCCAGCAATGATCAGGGAAACATTGCCAATATCTCCAAAACCAGCGCCGCCGTCATACAGCAAGCCACATTCACGATAAAGGGCACAGATCAAAGGCTGCTGCGCTCAAGCCTTTTTGGCGCTGTAGTTGTCTCTCCGCCCACAGATGGCGGCACTGGCCGTGTCGAAAACACATCGGAATACAGTACAGGCATTGCGCCTGCGCTAGAGCTAGGTGTGAATGGCGGATGGATGCCGCCCCCTCCCCGTTTTTGCTTGAACATGAATGCGGCAGGAAAAACCAATTACATTGGATTTGACGTCAGCAAGACATTCACGCCCTCTAACCAATTGGCATTGTTGAACGACCTGACTCTGGATGCTTGGGTCAATCAGGATTTGTCTCGCAATAACCCCAATTCGCGGGTGCTGAATTACAACGTCATTGGCAACTTTGAGAACCCGAGCGAGCCAATCCAGTACATGGCAGGTTCAATGCGCAGCCCTGGCATGTACACCGGCAACAGCACGTTTGTGCAAGGCTCTTTTAATTTTTCTCCACCCAACCTCACGGTACAGATTTATATCAAGGTTCCTGACAATGTCAGCGGCAAGGTATTTTCTGTAGCCGCTGTTCGTGGGGGAACAGAATTCATTTCACTGAACTTCAATCAGTACAGAAAACTGGATGTTAATTTTTTAGGAAAAAACGCTGTCCTTTCCGGCACGAACATGATGCCGAGTAACACATGGGTTTGTGTCACTTTGACGGTAACCGATGCAGGTTCAGGCAACGTTAGCATTGCTTTGTATGTCAACGATGGTGCTGCTCAAACTGTCATACAGCCCAACACTTTTACAGACAAACTGGGCACACTGACCATCGGCAGTCAAACTGCCACAGGCTTGAAAATGACAGTCAACGGCGCAGCGTTCTGGCAACGTGCATTAAGCGTCAACGAGGTTCAGAACAGCTACAGCTTTGGCTTCCCCGACAATGATGTCTTGCTGGGCATCCGCTGGAATTTTGCGGAAGGTTCAGGCACCACGATCATGAATTCTGCTGCTACCGGCCCAGATTACAACAGCGTGGCGATCAACCCGCCCAACCCGGCCTGGGACAGCAATGGCGCATTTTATGTGCCGTACATGGCTCGAAATGATTACGTATTGGCCTCTAACAGAATCCTCAAGGGGTGGACCAACATGGCTTTGGCTTCCCAGCAGGGCAGAGCCATCAAGCTTGATGGTAATAACTTCGGCAAAGTAAGCGATGCGGATTCATTTAACCCGGGCGGATCTTTTGCACTGGAAGCCTGGGTGAACCCCAGCTCGGTCAACAGCAAACAGATTATCGTGGAAAAGCCGGGTAGCTATTCGCTTTACATCAACACAATCGGACAAGTTTGCCTGGATGTGTTTGTCAAGCAAGATGGAAATTTGCAGGACGATCCACCCATCATTACCAAATACTCGGTTGCTGCAACCATTGCACCGAACACCACCTCGTATGTGGCGGTGAACTACACATCAGGAGCCAACGCCAGCGACACGGGCAGTCAAGGCTATGTTCAGCAAACCTATTTCATGACCGTGGGGGTGTATGTCAATGGTGTATTACTGAATACACTCAATGTCGATAATTTCACAAAATCCGTGTGTGTAAACAATGAAAAATCCGATTTTTATCTAGGCCAATCCGGCGATGACACATTCCGTTACCAGGGTTTGATTTCGCATGTGCGGGCTTGGAGCAGAACGCTGGATGCCATCGAAATAGCCCATGTATACAACCTGCACCTGAATCCCGAGAACACGAATGGCTTGATTGCGGGCTGGAATTTTACGGAACAGAGTGGCACGGTGGCCAACGATATTACCCAGAGCTCGGCCATGCAACTTTCGAGCAACCAACTTTGGACTTTGTGGCAAGACGTTGCCCAAGGTGCAATTTATGTCAATGGCATGCCCAGCATTGCAAGGCGACTGCGCGCTGCAGATGTAGGTGGATATGGAAGTACAGGGCAACTCACCATGGGCGGGATCTTAAACGGAACCACCCTTTCCGTGCCTTACTCAGGATTGCTGGAAGACATTCGTCTGTTCTCCACGTACCTTACATCGCAACAGGTGCATGAATCCATGAATAAGCCACTCTTTGGTAACGAGGAACAACTTGCGGCTTATTGGAAAATAGATGCGGGTTCCGGCAATGTGATCTATGACATGCGAGGCATGGGAAACAATGGCACATTGATGCCCACTACATCGCCCCCTGTCTGGGCTGCATCTTCAGCACCTATCAAGAATGAGGGGCAATCAGTACATAACGTACTGGATACCGACCAGGATTATTTTATTGCTGAAATTCAGGGTGAGCCCTCTGTCATTGAATATGCGGCGGCAGAGAAAGATGCCTACGGCAACATATACAGTGTTCGCAAACGTGGGTACTTCTACTTCTCTACTGCGGACTCAACTGTACTTGAAGTGGGCTACAAAGTAGGTGATCTGGACACCATTTATCTGGGGCAGGTGCAAAGTGAACCCTCGGTGGTCGGTTACATCGAAGGTGGCCCACCCATTCCAAGCGAAAACCAGACTTTGGCTTACTGGAACGGCGACATGGGTGGACCAGCCAAGTTCTATGAAACTGTCAGCACGGTGAACTACCTGGAAAGTACATCAAAAGTGTGGTCGTTCAAGGCCAATCAAATGGGCGCTTTCACCGGGGCGTTCAACATCAAAGGCGGTTTCTACCAGAAAAGTAAAACCGAGGTATCAGTGGGCATTGGGGCTGAGTCTGGCACCCAAGTGCTTGAAAACAAAATCAAGATTGGCGCAAAAAATACAGAATCAGGAGACATCGGTTCAACCGATGCCGTAGTACAAAGCCACACCAGCAATATAAGCCTTTCCAATTCACTGGCACCCGCGGGCACTTGGGAACCGGCCAACGCAATCCTTAACCCCACAGTGGGCCGACGCTACATTCAGAATAACGTGGGCAGTGCTGTCGTGAAATCTGCTACCGCAGACCTGTTCATGCTGGCGTTGAAAGGAACCCAAACCCCTGTGGGTTACACCATGTCCCCGAGCAAAAACATTCCCGTTGACACAAACATCATCAACTTTCCGATTAATCCGAAATACATCAAAAATGGCACGCTGGATGGCAAAGTAGGTTTGGCCAACGACCCGGATTATCCCAACGCGAATGCTGAACGTGGCAGCTATTTCAAGCCCGTTGAAGCCTATGCCCTGAAACGAAAAATCGAGAAAGAAGAACAGCAGCTTGCTGCGTATTACGATCAGTTTGAAGTCAACAAATACCGCGTGCTGAATTCACTGGACAACGTGAAGGACAAGTTAAAAGACAACACAGCTTACAACTTCTCTACTGGCGTGAACCAGCGTAGTTTATTCAACAATTATGTTTGGACTGCTGTGGGCGGCTTGCACAAGGAAGAACATTCCATAGCCAACAGTTATACCGAAGAATATACCGGCGCCAGCTCTTTCAAGTTTGCCTTGGGCGCAGAAATCAATGCCGACATTGGCACGCCATTTGGTGGTTATTACGTTGAAGCCGATGCCATGTTGGGAGGGTCGTGGAGCATGTCGGCCACGAAGTCCAGCGCTGCCAGCAATGGTTTCAGTTTGCAATGTGTGGTCACACCCACCGGCTTTTTGTCAGCGCCAAAAATGTCGACCACTGCTGGGGGCGAGTTGCAGTTCAATGGCTACACAACCACACCGGCACCCGGCAAGGTGGACGGCTACCGCTACATGGCGTTTTTGCTTGCACCTTCCAAGGAAAATTTCACAGCCTTAAACAATGTTATCGACCAGAACTGGTTGCAAAACAGTACTTCAGCTGCGGCAGCAGCCATGCGTACGGCTGTAGCTGCGGACAACGGAACATGGCGTATTTTGTACCGCACAACCTATGTCAGTCGTGTCCCTGCCAGCTTCCAACCAGTGAAAGACGACACCAGTGCACCCAATGTCGTCCCTCCGGCCAACTTGCCGTCCAATGATTGGCTAGTCCGAATCATTTCAAGTCAGATTGAGAACCCAGACCCGACACCTCTTGAGATTGGCACTGCAATCGACACAGTGTTGGGCAGCAAGGCACAAGTAGGTTTGCTTAAAGACCTGCTGCCCTGGTGGAACGATTTTTATACCGCAGCACAAATTTATGGCAGCACAGAGTTCATCGAATTGGCAGAGCTTCGGGTTGATCTGCTGAATTACATGGAAGACATGTACGAGTCCGAGAAGTACCTCACAACCTAATCCAAAATACAAAAGGAAAATCAGAATGGCAGATACAACTACCTCCAGCATGACGTTAATCAATGTCTCTTCGGGGCTGAGCATGTCAATGGCTGGCAGCTATGCCACGTTGACCTCCAGTGCCGGGTTTATGGCGCTATCTGGCTACGACTTGTCCAGCGCACTCAGCCCTTCCGGATTGAACTATGACGTAGTAACCGTCACAGGAAAGGAGGTTCAAGAAGACCCGGCCAATGTTGTTGTTGTGGTTGATTACGTGCAAACCGTGGGTTACGACGAAGTCGACCTCGATTTGCAGTACACAGCCATACCTGCGGGCACATCTTTGCAAGTTGACAGCCCAGGGCAACCGAAATACAGCGTCTCGAAACGCAGCATTTCCGGCACCAGCAACCTTGGTTTGATGGGCAATAACCTGGGGCCTATTTCAACCCAACTGACAATTAGCTTGTGGATCCCCTCAGCAGATTTACTAACCAGCCAGTCGTCATTGTCACTCAGCATGAACCAAATTGAGAGTAACTCCGGCGGACCCGAGAAAAAAACCCTGCTTGGAAAAGTCGTTGTCAATCTTTCAAAATAACCAACAATCAAGGGAGTTATAAAAATGGCAGATCCAACCCCATGGACAGGTATCGTTGTCCGTTGTAACACAAGTGAAAACGGCAACGTGCCGCGCAGTGCATCTTCCAATTCACCCGACATCATCATGGGCGGTACAACACCGATTGAAGACCCCAGCGTGCTGACCGATCCCAACAACTACAGCAACTCATACAGCAACCAGTTGTACATTGGCCAACCCAATTACCTGTATGTGCGCGGCAAAAATTTTACGGCCGGGGCCTTGAGTGGTTCATGGAACCTGTTTTACGCCACACCCAACATTTTGTTGTATCCGTATTTGTGGGAAGCCAATCAGTTGGCAACATCGTCTGGCAATCAAAACCCTCCGTTCACTGTTGCAGCGGGTGCAATCGGTGCATCAGAAGATCCATTCTTCTGGGTCCCAGCCGACACCAGCGACCACTATTGCATGGTAGCCATTGCCAATACGCCAGAACACGGCAACCCGCTGGCCGGGGTAAGCAACATTACGTCTTTGGCAGATATCCTCACCACCAATGCCAATATTGCGCAACGCAACGTGCAAATGATTCGCGGTAACTTGCCCACGGTTGTTACCTCAGCGGCTTATAATCAAGGCTCAGAGGCAGCCACAATTGATTTGACTGTTGTGTTCACTAACCTGCCAAAGGGGAGCTCATACACAGTCAGTTCAGGTACGCCATTAAACGGAAAAGCCCTAAGCCACAGCGACACCAACACGCAGGACAACGACTTCAAATATGCGTGGACAAACCTTGATATACCAGTAAACTGGAATACCATGTTCGCTTTCAGCGTGACGTTTGGTTCAGATTGGACAGGGATACCGGCTGGCCAATATCCCACATTCGAAATTCGAGGGGAGCTGGTCATGGATTCCTCGCACTCGCTTTATCATTTGGGCGTGGAGGCCGACCAGCACCTTCCCAAAGACAAGCGCAGAAAATCTGTAACCGGTGGGCCGGTCAAAGTGCTTGTAGCAGGTTCAGTAAAAACAGATTGCCCTGACGTCAAGAAGTAATTTGACTGGGTTCCTGGATTGCCTTGCACCTTGGTCAAACCCGTCGGGGTGCAGGGTAATCATTCCAGTAATGATATTTATATTGAACCACTTCCCCTTGGCATTTACTTAATCATTAAGGGGTTTTCCATTGTTAAATGGGGGTGGGTATGTCTATTGATTACTTGGACAATACAGGTGCCGTAGATGGCTTCGGTCAGCACCAAGGTGAACAGTATTCCAACGAAGATCTTGAGGCGGAAATAGTTATCCTGCAATACCTGGATGACCACCACAATTTAAATGCCTCACAAGCCCGCGCGGTGATTGCTTCATTGCAACGCGCAAGTGTAAACCTGCATGATCTTGCACACGGATTGATAAATGATGACGAGTCAGCCGTCGCTCAGCTTAAAGTCTTTTTGTGCTGAAAAACACAATTGTTCGATTGACCCTGGGCAAAAAAGCGGACAAGCAAGTCAGTTATCGCCCTCTTCTTTAATTCTTACCCAGCGGCGTATTACAGCCCGAACAGCCTGTGTGGGCACACGCAGAACCTCATCCAGAAACGGTGCAATCATCGAGTGTTCTTTATGTTTTCCGTCCAGTTTGTTTATTGAACCTGCTGAATAATTTCAGTGGCAATCGCTTGCCACACTGCATCCCACTGCCCAACCGCGGCAGTCGCTTCGATATTTAAAGCCGGGTGCTTCTGCTTCATCTCGGCCATGATCACCGGGAAGTCATTTTTCAAATGCCCGCCTTTGCCAAAGAAAATGGGCACCACCTGAATGTGTTGTACGCCGCCATGCGCCATACAATCCACGGTATCGGGCAGGCTGGGGGCCATCAGTTCAAGAAACGCCAACTCCACCTGCACATGGGGCAACTGCCCAATCAAAATGCTTTGCAGACGCTTCATGGGTTCGGCCCATTGCGGGTCGCGTGCACCGTGACCAAACAACACAATCGCTTTCTTCTCGGTACTGCTCATCGATTCCTCAATATGTTCAATGTGCGCCAAGGCGCTGGCTGGGAAACCCACCACAGTGCCGCCATGCCCACCACAAAGCCCAGCAAACTGGGCAATGCAGCGCTTACAAACGGTGGAAAGCTGGCCACCATGCTGAGATGTGAAAACAGATTATTCACCAAGTGGAAACCCACGCCAATCATGATTCCAGCGAATACCTTCACACTGACACTGCCCGACCTGAAGTGCAAGTACGCAAATGGCAGCGAAATCATCATCATGATGAGAATGGCAAACGGATACATGATCTTCTTGGCAAAAGCCAGATCAATGTTATCGGTGGCCTGCAGGTTACTGCTCAAAAACCGGGAGTAGTTGTACAACTGCCAGGCACTCATGCGGTCGGGGCGCACGAACAAACCCGTCAACAACTCCGGCGACAAATTGGATGTCCAGCGCATTTCCTCCAACTCCTCGAATGCACTGGCTTCAATGGTCAATCCGGCCTTGGCTGCACTGGAGTTGCCCACGGCTTGGTCAAAATATCGCTGCTGACGGACCTTTTTCAAAATCCAGTCACCCGTTTCAGAATCAAACCGTGCACTTTCAGCACGAACCCAGGCACGAATGCGCGATTCCGGATCCAGTTCGTAATACTCCAGTTTCAACAACTCCCCGTCTTTGTTGAATGAATCGAAATTCACGAAACGCACGCGCGGCTCCACTTCTGGGGCGCTGTAGGTGTCGCGCATCCAGTAGCCACTGCGAAAATCGCGGTCCACCTCATAGCCCAGGGCTTTGGCGCGCATAGGCACCGCAGCACGCTCGGCCAAAGGGGCCACGCCCTCGCCGAACAACACGGTGATGACTACCACCCCGGTTGCAATTCGTACCAGCATTTTCAGCATGCTGGTGGTGCTCAAACCCGCAGCACGCATGGCGGTCAGTTCACTGCTGGCAGCCAGTTGCACCAAAGCGTAAATAGAACCAATGAGGGCCGCAATGGGCGCAATTTCATACACCCGTGCGGGCAAACCCAACAACACAGCGATGAAATAGTAAAACCAGCTGGTGCCAGGCAAGCTCAGCCGGTCCACCTCGGCAATCAAATCGAAAAACGCGAACAAACCCACAAATGCCACCATGACAAAACTGATGGCCTTGTACAGTTCGCTTCGAAAATAAACCAGAAGGGAATGGGGCACCGTGAAGGGCTTGGTGACCGAGGAAGACATTTTCATTTACTGATCTCCTGTGCGGCAACCACATCTTGCAGATCAAGTGCACGAACCGGCTTTCGCCACGCGAACAAAGGAGCGCCTGCTGGCCTGTTGCGCTTAAGGATCAACAAATAAAACAACAGCAATACGCAGGCATGCGGCAACACCAGTGCCACCCAGAAGTTCAGGGTTTCCTTGGTCACCATACTTTGTGTCACCGACACAATGTTGCTGTAAGTAAGGTAAATCAGCAGGGCAAACAACTGGTTCAATGAATTGCCCCCGCGCGGGTTCACAAAGGCCAGTGGAATGGCCAGCAAGCCCAGTGCCAATGCCGACAAGGGCAAGCTGACCCGCCACAACAACTCACCCTGCGCAGCCGGTGAAAAATCGGCAATCAGCAAATCAACACGGCGGTGTTGCAGTTGAAAGCTGGGCGCTGCGCCCAGCGTGTTGTCAATGGCCAGCCCGTAAGCTTCAAATTCGGTGGTGCTAAAGCGCTCGCCAGTGCCGTCCAGTGTGGCGCGTCGCCCGTTACTTAGTACCAAGTAAGGCTGGCCATTGGCATTGACCTCCACGCTGCCACGCCCGGCCGACACCACTGTGCGGGTGTCGCCTTTGGAATCAACCACAAACACGTTTTCGACCTGTTTGGTCACTTCCGATTGGCGCTCAACAAAAAACACGCGGTTGCCCTCGCCCGATTCACGAAATTGCCCCGCACTCACTTTGCTGACATCGCTGCGCTTGGCAAAGCGGTCTTTGGCAGCATCCAGTTCTGCCTTCGCCCATGGCGTTAACCAAACTGAACAGACCATTGCCAGCACGGTGAGGGGTACAGCGAAACGCAAAACTGGCCGCATCAGCGAAAACAGCGAAACCCCCGAGGCGAACCAGGCGGTCATTTCCTGTTCCTTGAAAGCACGCGACACAACGCCCAGCACCGCAATAAACACGGTGATGACCAAGGCAGCAGGCAGATATTGAAGCCCGCCCAACAAAATAAGTGTGAATACTTCGGCGTTGTCGACCTTGCCGCCCGCCGCCTGCCCCAAGGTGCGGACCAGTACGGTGGTGACAATGATGGTGAACAGGGCCACAAAGGTGGCCCCGGCCGTTTGCGCGAAGTCTTTTCGAAAAGTGGATCGAAACAGCATGCAATGCAGGCGGGCTGCGCTTTGACTCGCGAACCCAGCTTGTTAATAATGGTAGATTGTCGCATGCATTCGTTTTGAATGGTCGAGCATTAATCGCAAGAAGGAACACCATGACAGCCACACCAGCCACGCCCAAATCCAAAAAGCCAAGCACACCCCGCGCAGCCAAAAAAGCCGCGCCCACACCACCGCCCATGTTTTCGTTTAAAGCAGGCACGGGCGATGTTGCAAAAGTAACGGCTGGCGGACCAGTTCCAGCCAAGGGTTGTGATGTGGCCGTGGTAGCGGTGTACAAGGGCGGCGAATTGAGTGCAGCCGCCAAACGCGCTGACATTGACACGGACGGACTGGTGGCAAACGCCTGCAAAACCGACAAAAACCTGGGCAATTCGGGCAGCTGCCGTGTGGTGTTCAATACCGCCAAGGCCGGGGCTCCGGTGTATGTACTGGTGGGTCTGGATGAAGCCGACAAACTGAACACAAAAACCTTGCGCAAAGCCACAAGCAGCGCCTGTGATGCGCTGAAGGGCCTGAAGCCTGCCAAGGTATTCTTTGCACTGAATCAGGAAGTGCCCAAAAAAAGCGGCGATAAAGACATTGCCGCCCTGTGCGCCCGCACCATCAATGAAAGTTTCTACAGTTTTTCTGCCTGCAAAAAGCAGGATGAAGATGCGGCCACGCCCCCCGCTTTTGAACTTGCGTGCACCAAATCAACCCAGGATTCCGTAGAAAAAGGCGCAGCGATCGGCCAAGCGATCGGCAATGGCATGCAATTGACCAAAGACCTTGGTAACCTGCCCGGCAATATTTGCACCCCCAACTACCTGGCTGAAACCGCGAAAGCTTTGGCCAAGCAATACAAGCTGGGCGTTGATGTACTGGACCATAAAAAAATGGAAGCACTGGGCATGTTCAGCCTGTTGTCGGTGGGCAAGGCTTCAAGCGAACCCCCCAAGCTGATCGTACTGAAATACAACGGCGCGAAAGACCCCAAAGAAGCCCCGGTGGTATTGGTTGGCAAAGGCATTACCTTCGACACAGGCGGTATTTCACTGAAACCCGGCGCAGGCATGGACGAAATGAAGTACGACATGTGTGGCGCTGCGAGCGTGCTGGGCACAATGAAAGCTGCCGCTGAAATGAAATTGGCCTTGAACCTGATCGTGGTGGTGCCCACCGCCGAGAACATGCCGGCAGGCAATGCCAGCAAGCCTGGCGATGTGGTGGTTTCCATGAGCGGTCAGACCATTGAAATTTTGAACACGGACGCCGAAGGTCGTTTGATTCTGTGCGATGCACTTACCTATGTCGAGCGCTTCAACCCCGCCGCAGTGGTTGATGTCGCCACACTGACCGGTGCATGCATTGTGGCCCTGGGCCATGTGAATACCGGTTTGTTCAGCCCCGACGACAACCTTGCCAATGAACTGTTCAAAGCGGGTCAAAACGCACTTGACACGGCATGGCGCATGCCACTGGACGAGGAGTACCACGAGCAACTGAAAAGCAATTTCGCTGACATGGCCAATATTGGCGGCCCGCCCGCAGGCAGCGTAACCGCCGCCTGTTTCTTGCAAAAGTACACAAAAGCCTATAGCTGGGCGCACCTGGACATTGCGGGCACCGCCTGGCATTCAGGCAAGGCAAAGGGTGCCAGTGGCCGCCCCGTGCCCATGCTGGCTGAATTCGTGATGAAACGCGCGAAAGCTTGAGGGTGTTGAATTGACCAGAATCGACTTTCATTTGAATGTTTCAGACCACCTGCTGTACACCTGCCGCTTGATCCGCAAAGCGTACGGCAGTGGCCTGAAAATTGTGTGTTACAGCACACGGCCTGAGGTGCTTGAGAAGCTGGACCAACTGCTGTGGACATTCTCGGAAGAAGACTTTTTGCCACATGTGGTCACAGGGCACCCCGGTGTGGCCGACACGCCTATTGTGCTGACCGACAAAGCCGACGACATTGCGCATTACGACTTGTTGATCAATCTGGACGAGCAATGGCCACCGTTTTTTGCACGGTTTGAACGCCTGGTTGAAATTGTGGGCACCGATGAAAGCAACAAAGCATTGGCCCGCCAGCGTTACAAGTTTTACAAGGAACGCGGTTACCCCTTGAATACTTTTGACCGGGCCAATGGTTGAGGAAGAAAAGAAATGAGCGAACACTTTGACGGCGGTCCACCCTTGCTGACGGAAGTCATTGAATCGGGTTTGCAGGAAATTGAAAAATCAACCGGCGGGCGCCTGAATGATCCGCAAATTGAAATTCTTCGGGCACAGTTGCCTGAATTGTTCGAGCGCGCCCTGCTCCGGATCAAACCCCAGCTGATGCAAGAGTTCGAGAAAGTGGTGCTGGACGCGCTGAAAAAATAATCAGGTCTTGAACACCTGAACAGACTGGGTCAGGCTTCCTGCCAAATCTGAAATCTGCTGGGCCACATGCTTGTTCTGTGCAATGGCCGCGGTGTTTTCTTCGGTCATTTGCGCAACACGCTCCACGTTGCGGCTGATTTCCACACTCACATTGCTTTGTTCTTTCATCGACACGGTAATAGCCTGGATGGCCTCATTCACCCGGTCTGCGTTCGCCTTGATTTCATCAATGGTTTCGGAAACTGAATCCGCCTGCTCGATGCCCTGCTGCACCATGCCCACGGAATCATCCATTGACTTGGATGCCTGCTGGGTGATGCTTTGAATCTGAAACACCATCGAAGAAATTCGCTCGGAAGACCCCTTGGTTTGCTCGGCCAATTTGCGCACTTCATCGGCCACCACCGCAAAACCACGACCACTTTCGCCTGCACGTGCTGCCTCAATGGCTGCATTCAGGGCCAGCAAATTGGTACGATCGGCAATGTCGGTGATGGTTGAAATAATTTCGGAAATCTCGTTGGACTGCTTTTCGAGCGAACGCACAGTGGCCGCACTGCCTTGCACTGAGTTTGCAATGCCGCGAATGCCCTCCACCACCAGGCCCAAAGTAACACTGCCTTGGTCAGCAGAATGTTTGGCTTGCAAGGCGGTGTGCGAGGCTTCATTTGAGTTTTCGGTGATCTGGCTGATCGATACAGTCAGTTCTTCCACCGCAGCAGCCATGGACGCTGTGGCGTCGGCCTGCTCGGAAGCTGCATTGTTCATTTCATCCGACGACGTACGCACAAAGGCCGCGCTTTCGGTCAATGAAGAAGTCGAATTTCGAATTCCGTCAATCAAGTTTCTCAAATTGGTCTGTGCTTTGGATAGGTCCACAAGCAGCAAATCCACTTCGTCTTTTCCAGACACCTTGATCTGGCTGTTCAAGCGGCCATCAGCCAAAGCATTAATGTGCACCGAAGCTGTCGACAATTTGCGCTTGAACATGCGCGAGATGAAAAAGTTCAATGTCAAACCAATAATCAATGCCAACACGGTGATTGCAACAGTTACCCAGATCGACTGGTTGTATACATCCTGACTTGCGGCCTGACGCAACTTCAGCAAACGGTATTCTTCTGTTTCAACTTTCGTCAAAGCCTGGCGCATTTTGTCCATCAAGGGTTTGCCCGACGTGGCGTCAACCATGGAATTGAAGTCTTCGGGGGCCATATTGCCCTCAATCACCAAGCGTTTGGCATCAATCAAGGGATCCACCACCGAGTTCAACCAGGTTCTATAATGTGCATTGAACAAGCGCAATTCTTCGGTAATCAGCTGATCGTCTGCAGTCAACTCAATGGCTTTGTCCAGGTGTTTGCGAACCTGTTCCTTGCCTTCGTTGTAAGGTGCCAGGTATGAATCATCGCCGCGTAGCAAAAACCCCCGCTCGCCGGTTTCAATGCTCACAAGGTTCTCGCGCACTTCCAGCACATGTTCGATCACGTCATGTGTGAACTCGTTTTTGGCGTTGGCATCCATGATCCGCTTGCTGTTCAATACACCCAAACCGCCGACCACCATGCCCAACAGAATTACCGCAATCAAACTGACACTGAATTTGGCACTAATTGAACTCAACATGGGGAAACCTCTTTTTGAACTGTCAATTGTTCTTGAAATAACCGTCGTTTTACAAAATATTTTCACTCAAACAGGGCTGATGAAAACAAGCCACCCGCTTTGACGAGCTTGCATTGTCCAACAAACACCATGCACTGAATTTGCGGAATAAAGGGGTTTTCCTGCCCCAGACCAAACAACTCAAAGCCGGGGGCACACCCGCAAACGCTATAATGCTGGGCTAAGCCATTGTTGACGTTGTCCATTTTCAAGTACCACAGCCATGACCCTTGCCAAAAGTTTCGACCCGAATGCCATTGAATCCCACTGGGGCCCCGAATGGGAGCGTCAAGGCCATGCCAAGGCCACCACGGTGAAAGGCACGCCCGACTTTTGCATTCAACTGCCACCACCCAACGTCACCGGCACCCTGCACATGGGCCATGCGTTTAACCAAACCATCATGGACGGGCTAACGCGTTACCACCGCATGCGCGGCCACAACACCCTGTGGCAACCCGGCACCGACCACGCAGGCATTGCCACGCAAATTGTGGTTGAGCGGCAATTGGCCGCCAAAAACATTACCCGCCACGACTTGGGCCGCGAGAAGTTTGTGGAAAAGATTTGGGAATGGAAAAACGAAAGTGGCAGCAAAATTACCGAGCAAATGCGCCGCATGGGCGCCAGCGTCGATTGGCAGCGCGAGTACTTCACCATGGACCCGGCCCTGTCCAAGTCCGTCACCGAAGTATTTGTTCGTCTGTTTGAACAAGGCCTGATTTACCGCGGAAAACGCCTGGTGAACTGGGACCCGGTGCTGAAAACAGCGGTATCTGATCTGGAAGTGGACAGCGTGGAAACCGAAGGCCACCTGTGGGAATTGAAGTACCCACTGGTTGAAGCCGACGCGGCGGAAGGCCTGACTCACCTGACGGTTGCCACCACCCGCCCGGAAACCATGCTGGGCGACTCCGCCGTGATGGTTCACCCCGACGACGAACGTTACCAGCACCTGATTGGCAAGAAAGTGAAATTGCCGCTGTGCGACCGCGAATTGACCATTATTGCCGATGAGTACGTCGACAGATCATTCGGCACTGGCGTGGTGAAAGTAACGCCCGCGCACGACTTCAACGACTATGCCGTGGGCCTGCGCCACAAGCTTGAACTGATCAACATTCTTACCCTGGATGCAACCATCAACGAGAACGCGCCCCCGAAATATGTGGGCATGGACCGTTTTGTGGCCCGCAAACAAATTGTGGCCGACCTGGAAGAACAAGGCCTGCTGGGCGAGATCAAGCCCCACAAGCTGATGGTGCCCAAGGGTGACCGCACTGGTGTGGTAATTGAACCCATGCTGACCGACCAGTGGTTTGTGGCCATGACCAAAGTGGCCGAAGGCGACGCCAGCGGCAAAAGCATCACGCAAAAAGCCATCGATGCAGTTGAACAAGGCCAGGTAAAATTTGTGCCCGAGCAGTGGGTGAACACCTACAACCAGTGGCTGAACAATATTCAAGACTGGTGTATTTCCCGCCAGTTGTGGTGGGGCCACCAAATCCCGGCCTGGTACGGCGAGAACGGCGAAGTGTTTGTGGCCCGAACGGAAGAAGACGCCCGCAGCAAAGCGCAAACCGCTGGCTACACCGGCAGCTTGAATCGCGATGCCGATGTGCTGGACACGTGGTTCAGTTCTGCCCTGGTGCCCTTTTCCACATTGGGCTGGCCCGATGAAACACCTGAGCTGAAGCACTTCCTGCCCTCCTCAGTACTGGTGACAGGTTTCGACATCATTTTCTTCTGGGTTGCCCGAATGATCATGATGACCACCCACTTCACAGGCCAGGTGCCCTTCCACACCGTGTATGTGCATGGTTTGGTGCGCGACGCAGAAGGCAAGAAGATGAGCAAGTCGGTGGGCAACACACTCGACCCCGTCGATTTGATTGATGGTTGCGATTTGGATACCCTGTTGGTGAAACGAACCACAGGCCTGAGCAAACCGCAAGACGCACCAAAAATCGAGAAAAAAACCCGCAAGGAATTTCCCGAAGGCATACCCGCCTACGGTGCAGACGCACTGCGATTCACCTTTGCCAGCCTGGCCACGCTGGGCCGCAATATCAATTTTGACCAGAAACGTTGCGACGGTTACCGCAACTTCTGCAACAAGCTGTGGAACGCCACCCGCTTTGTGTTGATGAACACCGAAGGGCAAGATTGCGGCTTGAGCGACCATGATGCAGACGCCTGCACACCCGGTGGCTACCTTGATTTTTCACAAGCCGACCGCTGGATCACCAGCACCCTGCAGCGCGTAGAAGCCGACGTGGCTCAGGGATTCGAGAACTACCGTTTCGACCTTATTGCACAAAATATTTACCAGTTTGTGTGGGACGAATACTGCGACTGGTACCTTGAAATTGCCAAAGTGCAAATTGCCAATGGCACACCCGCACAGCAACGCGCCACCCGCCGCACGCTGGTTCGCGTGCTGGAAACCATTTTGCGTCTGGCCCACCCCATTATTCCGTTCATCACCGAGGAATTGTGGCAAACAGTCAGCGTGGTGGCAGGCCGCCGCGAAGTAGGCGAACAGGCCAACTTGATGACCCAGGCCTACCCGATCAGCGTGCCAAGCCGTATCGACGAAAAAGCGGAAGCCTATGTGGCCCAACTGAAAGTCACAGTGGATGCCATTCGCGCCCTGCGCAGCGAAATGGGCTTAAGCCCGGCTGACAAAGCGCCACTCATCGCCAGTTGTGAGGGCAATGCCGAGCGGCGCGCCTTTCTTGAAGAAACCAGCCCCGTGCTGGCTGCACTGGCCAAACTGAGCAAAGTGGATGTGGTCGATTCATTGCCCGCCGATTCCATGGCGCCAGTGCAAATTGTGGGCGAATTGAAGTTGATGTTGCACATTGAAATTGATGTGGAAGCCGAACGTACCCGCATTGGCAAAGAGGCGGAGAAAATCCGCCTTGAAATCGCCAAGTGCAACGGCAAACTGGGCAATGCCAGCTTTGTAGACCGTGCACCAGCTGCGGTGGTGGATCAGGAAAAGGCACGACTGGCTGAATTCAACGCCTTGCTTGAAAAGCTGGAAAGCCAGCTTGGCAAACTAAACTGAGAAAGCTGGATTAACCAACAGATGCCAGGAATCAACAGCCTGCCGTGCATTTGCCTTTGCCGTCAAAGCGCATGGTTTTGCCACTGAGCGGCACGTGCACTGGCACTTTGGTGACTTTCATGAACTGTTCGGTCTTGGTGCCGGCAATCACCTTGCCGTTCAGGGTGGCCACTTCATTGGCATGTGAAGCAATCACAGCCCTGGGTTTAACCAGTTCGTTGATCACATAGGCTGCTTCACGCGGGCCTGTGGTGAAGGTATCCCCAATGTTCATCACGGCCAGTTGCGGCTTGTAATACTCGCCCACCACTTCTTTCTGCTCGGCGGTAATGCCGGTGTCGCCACTCAGGTACACCGTCAAGCCGTTGCTGAATTTCACCACATACCCTGTGGCCGGGCCTGCATAGGCGGTAATGCCGGTTTCTTTCAGCAACTCACCCAAACGCTGGCCCACAAACTCACCTGAAATGCCATTGCTGTGCGCAGCAGGCACGGTGGTAATTTCTACACCGCCAAAGGTTTGCATGGCTCCAAAACGAACCAGCACTGAATTTTTCTCGTCACCACCAGCCTGTTTCAGCTTGTTGGCCAAGAAGGATGGCATCTCGCTGCCTGTCACAATCTTTGCGCCGGTTTTCACGGCAATGTTCACACTGCCTGAATTGGGCAAGGCACTCACCGAGATATCGGGCTTGTCGCAACTGCCAGCATTGGGTGCCGGGTTGTGGCGGTCGCCTAAGTGATCGCCGTGCATGTGGCTAATCAATACCACATCAATTTTTCCCAGGCGTGCGTCTTCTGCGCCAGCCACGGTGCGGCCTGCGTCGTACAAAATTCGGGTGCCATTGGGGTCCTCGAAAATCATGGCGCGGTCAAACCGGCAAAACTCACCCTCTTGCCCGCCCAAAGGGGTCACTTTGACCAAGCCTTGGGCCTGAACTGCCAAGGGAAACATGAAAACAAGGGGAATCGTGCGAAGGAAAGAACGAATTGTCATACTGCTACCTGCTCAATGGGTGATACAACCGAATATTACAATGGCGAGGATCCCGAACAATTTGCCTGGCTTAATGCCTTGGCAGTGCGATGCATCTTGTTACGGGAGAGAAAAGCAAGCCAGTCGTCAATGTTCACTGGCAGCGGCGCAGCTTTGGCTTGGTAAACCGTTGGATACACCGGGTTGTAAGTTGACAAGGCTGCATTCATTTCCGCTGCCGTTTGTACAAGACAACTCAAGGCATCACCTTGTTTCTTCAATGACTCAAAGCAAAGCTCGTCCGGGCTAAAGCGAACCAAACCCAGCTTAAGCAAAGGCTTTCTGGGGAAGTCTCTCAGGTTCCACGTCAAAACGGCCACGGGGGCCTGAACCTGGTGCCGTAACGCCAAGGCCGACGCAGCCACATGGCGGTCTTTCTCATCCACTGAACGCACATCGGCCAGGTAAGGTTCATGTGCTTGGGGCAATACGACAGCATTCATTCGTTTGGGCAAGGCCGTGCGTTCTGCAGCCGCGTCATCGGGGTGCAAACGCCCCAGGCGCACCAAATTCCGGTAACACTCATTTTCAATATATGGGGTCCAGTACAAGGTGGCTTGGTGCCGCTTGGCCAATGTAACAGCCAGCCAGCGCGTCCATTCCGAAAACAGGATGTTGGCGTCTAGCAGCCAATATTGGGGCACATCGGGTTTGCCAAAAACAACGCTCATGTCGTGTTCCTGTGCTTCAGCGGCGCTTCATGTAAAAAATGAATGCGCCTTCCTGATCTGCCTGTTCCAGCAACTCATTGCCGGTTTGTTTGGCAAACATGGCAAAATCGCGCACAGAACCCGGGTCGGTGGATTTCACTTTGAGCACCTGGCCGCTTTGCATTTCGGCCAAGGCCTTTTTGGTTCTCAAAATAGGCAGCGGGCAATTCAATCCACTGGCGTCGACTTCACGGTCAAAATTCATGTCTCTTGCTCCTTTCTTATTTCTCGGTTACTGCTTGTGAGTGATATCTATGTTAATTCAATCCAGTTAACAGGCAGCTGACGCGCCTCAAGCCAGTCCGCCATGGCCAGGCCTGTGCCCATGCGCCAAGGGCGCAGTTCAGCGGGCGCAACCAACTTGTAGTCAGCCAGTTCTTCCGACAGACTAACCTGCCCGGTGGCCTTGATGTGATAACAAATAATCACTTCATTTTTCATTGGGAAGGGGTAAACACCAATCAGGCTGCTTTCCAGCGCATCCAGATTGGTTTCTTCCTTCAATTCGCGAATGGCACCTTGCTCGGGTGTTTCGTTACGTTCCAGAAACCCGGTAATGAGCGCGTAGAAATGCGCAGGCCACGCCACATTGCGGGCCAACAATACTTTGTCTTCGTATTCCACCAAAGCCGCCACCACGGGCACCGGGTTGCCCCACTGCATAAAACCACAAGCACCGCAGGCCATTCTTGGCTGGCCCGAATGCTGAAGTTCGTGCAGTTTGGTGGCACACATGGGGCAATATTGGTAAACGGCTTTGCTCATGCTGCGCCTTGGCTTTGTTTGTTTCTTACTTGTTTTTAATCCAATCAACCACACTGGCCAGTGCAGCATCCAGGTTTTCAGGTTGTGTGCCACCGGCTTGCGCCATGTCGGGGCGGCCACCACCCTTACCACCCACCTGTAGGGCAACAAAGTTGACCAGTTCACCCGCTTTCACTTTGGCCGTTGCGTCTTTGCTCACCGATGCGATCAGGCTGACTTTGCCTTCCAGCACGGTGGCCAGCACCAAGGCGGCATTGCCCAGTTTGTCCCGCAGTTTGTCGGCGGCTTCGCGCAATTGCTTCACATCCGCGCCGTCCAGCTTGGCGGCCAGCACTTTCACGCCGTCAACATCCACTGCCTGTCCGGCCAGGTCATCGCCCTGGCTGGCAGCCAGTTTGCTTTTCAGGCGGTCCAGTTCCTTTTCCAGATTTTTGACCTGGTCCATCATTTGGCTGATTTTTGCTGTGGCCTCGGCAGCGGGCACACGCAGGCTTTGCGCAATGGCATCGACCTGGGCTTGCGCTTTCTGCGCGAATTCCATCGCGCCCAAGCCCGTGGTGGCTTCCACGCGGCGAATGCCCGCGGCAACGCCACTTTCGCTGGTGATCTTGAACAGGCCAATGTCGCCGGTGCGCTGCACATGCGTGCCGCCGCACAATTCGCACGACGAGCCAATGTCCAATACCCGCACGGTGTCGCCGTACTTCTCGCCAAACAACATCATGGCACCTGCGCTTTTTGCGCTTTCAATGTCCATGACCCTCGCTTGCGTCTCAGCGTTGGCCAGAATTTCTTCGTTCACAATGCGCTCCACTTGCGCAATTTGTTCGGGGGTCATGGCGCTGTGGTGCGCGAAGTCGAAGCGGGTTTTTTCTGCGTCCACCAGTGAACCTTTCTGGCTGACATGCTCGCCCAGCACTTCGCGCAAAGCTTTGTGCATCAAGTGGGTGGCGCTGTGGTTGCGAATGGTGCGGTTGCGCTGATATTGGTCGACCTGCGCACCCACGGCATCGCCCACTTTCAATTCACCAGTTACCAGTTCACCATGGTGGCCAAACACATTGGCTTGAATTTTTTGCGTGTCTTCGACCCGGAACAAATTCAAACAAGCCGCACCACTTGAAATTTCGCCCTGATCGCCCACCTGGCCGCCGCTTTCGGCGTAGAAAGGGGTTTGGTCCAGCACCACCACGCCTTGCTGCCCGGCCGTGATGCTGTTCACCGAAGTGCCGTTCACGTAAATGGCAGTAATTGTGGCGTTGGCCACTTCAAGCGCGTAGTAGCCCTTGAATTCAGTGGACACGCCGCTGTAGGCCAAATCAGCATCCATCTTGAACTTGCCTGCTGCGCGGGCCTGTTGCTTTTGCTTGTTCATGGCGGCATCAAACGCGGCGTCGTCCACACTCATTTCGCGTTCGCGGCACACGTCGGCGGTCAAATCCAGCGGAAAACCATAGGTGTCGTGCAGCTTGAATGCGGTGTCCCCATCCAGCATGCCACCCTTGGGCAGGGCACCCAAAGCGGAATCAAGAATGCTCATACCGTTTTCAATGGTCTCGAAGAAGCGCTCTTCTTCGGCTTTCAAAATGCTTCGTACCTGTGCGGCGGCCTTGGCCAGTTCAGGATAGGCCTCGCCCATTTCAGTCACCAGATCGCCCACCATGGCATTGAAGAATGGCTTGCGACAACCCAGTTTGTAGCCATGGCGAATGGCGCGACGAATAATGCGGCGCAACACATAGCCACGGCCTTCATTGCCGGGAATAACGCCATCGACGACCAAAAATGAACACGCACGAATGTGATCAGCAATCACGCGCAATGAATTGTTGCTCAGTTCCACCAGATGGCCTTGGGCAGTTACTTCACGCGCGGCGGCTTTGATCAATGCCTGAAACAAATCAATTTCATAATTGCTGTGCACATGCTGCAGCACGGCGGCAATGCGCTCCAGGCCCATGCCAGTGTCTACGCAGGGCTTGGGCAACGGGTGCAGCACGCCATCGGCGCTGCGGTCGAACTGCATGAACACCAGGTTCCACACTTCAATGTAGCGGTCGCCATCTTCTTCAAGGCTTCCGGGTGGGCCACCCCACACGTCCGGGCCGTGGTCGTAAAAAATTTCAGTGCAAGGTCCGCAAGGACCGGTGTCGGCCATTTGCCAGAAGTTATCCGATGCATAACGCGCACCCTTGTTGTCGCCAATGCGAATAATGCGCTCGGCAGGCACGCCCACCTGCTTGTTCCAGATGTTATAGGCCTCGTCGTCTTCCTGGTACACGGTCACATACAGTTTCTCGGCGGGCAGGCCATACACTTTGGTCAGCAATTCCCAAGCGTATTGAATCGCGTTTTCCTTGAAGTAATCGCCAAAACTGAAGTTGCCCAGCATTTCAAAGAAGGTGTGGTGGCGCGCGGTGTAGCCCACATTTTCCAGGTCGTTGTGCTTGCCGCCTGCGCGAACCGAGCGCTGGCTTGAAGTGGCACGGGTGTAGGGTCGCTTGTCTTTGCCGGTGAACACGTCTTTGAACTGCACCATGCCGCTGTTGGTAAACAACAGGGTGGGGTCGTTGCCCGGGACCAGGCTGCTTGAAGGCACAATGGTGTGCCCCTTGCTGGCAAAGAAATCAAGAAACTTTTCGCGAATGTCAGCGACTTTCATGTTGGGGCTACCTTCCTGAATAAAGCGGCGTGCGGTTTTTGGTCTAACCTTCAATTATAAGGTCATTCGATCCGTAAAAAGCCCTTTCACGCCCAAGGCTTGCAGCGTTTTCGCCTGTTCCGCATCGTTCACCGTGTAAACCCGAACCACGCGGCCAGTAGTGTGTATGCGGCGCAGGGCGGCGGGTTCAGCCCCGCTCCAGTGCAAGTGAATGGCGCTGGCCTGCAAGGCCTCGGCATGCAAGGTCCAATTGTCAGGCAGCTGCTCGTACAGCAAAGCCAGGTCAAAACCCTTCAGGGGCAAAAGGCTGGCGTGGTAAAAACTGGAGAATACCCAATGCTTGCGAATGTGCGCCTGTTGATCAACAGGCAAGCCTTCAATTACCGCCAGCACCGCCCGCCCCAAGGCAATGGCGTTGGCTGGTTGGGTGGCTTTCAGTTCCACATTGGCGTGCAGGCCATGCCCCAAACAAAACTCCATGGTTTGCGCAAGGCAGGGTATGGGCTCGCCTTTCACGGCGTAATGCCGCAGGTCGCGCGCGCGCAGTGAATCAAACCGGGTCAGCGCATCGGTGGCTGCCATGGTGGGGTCGATGGATTGTGCACACCGCCCCATCACCCAGTCGTGGTGAATCATTGGCACGCCATCGCAAGTCAGCATCACATCAAACTCAACAGCATCAAACCCTGCATTTAATGCAATTTCAAAACCTTTTAAAGTGTTTTCCAATTCACCTTTTCCGCTGCCGCGATGCGCCCAAAGCCTCATTTTTCAAAACCCCTGTTGTATAAAATACGTGATTAAGCGCACACTCGAATAAAGAATTTATTTCATTTTATAAATTAAATGACCGGAACTTCGATGGCTTAAGTAGAGTCCCTAGCAATGTTAAGGTAAATGACGTGACCGTAGCCATTGTGTGCACCCTTCGACACAACTACAAGGAGTGATCTGAATGTCCCTGCAAACTTTTGAACGCCGAGAAAGCGATGTACGCGGATACAGCCGCACCTACCCCGTGGTTTTCGACAAAGCCCTCAATGCCCGGCAAACCGATGAAAACGGCAACGAGTACATCGACTTTTTTGCGGGCGCAGGCGTGTTGAACTTTGGTCACAACAACGAACGCATGCAAAAAGCGGTGATTGCGTATATTCAATCGAACGGCGTGACGCACAGCCTGGACATGGCCACGGTGGCAAAGCGCGCTTTCATCGAGAAATTCGAGGACGTGGTGCTGAAGCCACGCAACATGCCACACAAAATGCAGTTCATGGGCCCCACCGGCACCAACTCGGTGGAAGCCGCACTGAAAATTGCACGCCGTGTAACGGGTCGCCAGCAAATGGTGTCGTTCTCGCATGGTTTTCACGGCATGACCCTGGGCTCACTGGCCTGCACGGCCAACGCCTATTTTCGCGGCGCCGCTGGCGTGCCTTTGCCGCACGTAACCCACCAAGCCTTTGGCTGCGAAACACCGTGCAAGGGCTGCACCCTGGGTTGTGGCGAAGAAAGCATTGCGCGCATGCGTGCTTTGTACACCGACACATCCAGCGGCGTGAGCCCTCCCGCTGCGTTTCTGGTGGAAACCATTCAAGCCGAAGGAGGCGTGAAAGTAGCCAGCGCCAAATGGCTTCAACAACTGCAAACCCTTGCGAAAGAAATTGGCGCATTGCTGATTGTGGACGACATTCAGGTGGGCTGTGGCCGCACCGGCACCTACTTCAGCTTTGATGAACTGGGCATCGACCCCGACATCATTTGCCTTGCCAAGGGCGTGGGCGGCTGGGGCACGCCCATGGCCCTGAATCTGGTGAAACCGGAAATTGACAAGCACTGGGCACCAGGCGAACACACCGGCACATTTCGCGGGCAAAACCTGTCGTTCGTGGCCGGGCGTGAAGCGCTGACCTACTTCGAAAACGATGAATTAATGAACGAAGTAAAACGCAAAGCCAAGGTGATGCGCGCAGCCATGCAAAGCCTGGTTGAACGCCACCCGCAACTGGAACTGACAGGCAAGGGCATGATTCTGGGCCTGAATGTGGGTGGCACTGACACATCCAAAACCATCGTGAACCAGTGTTTTGAAAACGGGCTGATGATTGCAAGCTGCGGCACCGGTGGGCGGGTCATCAAACTGATTCCACCGCTGACCATTCCCGACACAGATCTGGAAGAAGGTTTGAACACCCTGAGCAAGGCCGTGGACATGGCCATGGAGGCCGCATGAAAAAACGCGACGACATGACCTTTCCTTTCGAGGAATACGAACGCCGCATTGCCGAGCTGCGCGCCCGAATTGCACAACGCAGGCTGGATGCAGTGGTGATCACCGACCCTGAAAACATCATGTACCTGACCGACTACCAAACCACCGGGTATTCGTTTTTTCAGGCACTGGTGGTACCGCTTGAAGACGAACCTTTCATGATCACCCGCGCACTGGAGGAATCGAATGTATTCGCCCGCACCTGGGTGGAACAATCGCGCCCCTACCCCGACACGGGCGATGCCATTCAAATGTTGCTGGACGCATTGCGTGAATTCCGGCTGGACGACAAACGCCTGGGGTACGAACGCAACAGCTATTTCTTCCCGGCCTATCAACAAGACTTCGTGCACACCCGCCTAAGCAAAGGCAAATTGCTGGATTGCTTCGGCATTGTGGAGCAAGGGCGTTTGCGCAAATCGAAAATCGAAATTGAACTGATGCGAAAAGCGGCAGATGCGACAGAGGCAGGCATGAAAGCGGGCCTTGAAGCGTGTGCTGCAGGCGTTACAGAAAACGACATTGGTGCAGCCATTTCTGCAGCCATGTTCAAGGCCGGGGGTGAACCCCCCGCCGTGATGCCCTATGTCACCAGCGGGCCACGCAGCATGATTGGCCACGCCACCTGGGAAGGCCGCGTGGTGCAACCCGGCGAGCATGTGTTTCTGGAGGTGGGTGGATGCTTTCGCCGCTACCACACCGCCATGATGCGCACCGCCATTGTGGGCCCGCTCAGCGATTCCATGTACAAGGCACAGGAAACCATGAAGCACGCGCTGGACACTGTGCACGAGTATTTCCAGCCCGGTATGACCGTTTCGGATGCAGACAACCTGATCCGCAACATCATCACCCACAACGAGGTGGGTGCAAGGCTGATCACGCGTTCCGGCTATTCAATCGGCATTGCCTTTCCACCCAGCTGGGACGAGGGCTACATCATGAGCCTGAAACAGGGCGAATCATCAATACTTGAAGAAGGCATGACCTTTCACATCATCCCGTGGATGTGGGGCGTAGACGGCAACAAAACCTGCGGCATTTCCGACACCATCATCATTACCAAAGACGGCTGTGAATCCTTCTTCTCGCTCGATCGCGACTTCACCGTAAAACCGGAGAAAAAAGTGTACGCGCTGAAGAAAACCATCACGGAATCAGATTCCAAGGAGGACCAAGCTGTATGACCACCACCATGCTTGTTTCAACCAACCCCTTCACAGGCAAAAAAATTGCCGAACATGCCGCATTGCAAGGCGAGCAAATTACCGCGCAGATCGGGCTGGCTGCAGCGGCCTTCCCGGCCTGGTCTGCCAAATCATTTGCAGAGCGCGGCAAGGTAATGCACGCCGTGGCGGCACAACTGCGCAAACACAAAAACAAATTGGCTGAGTTGATGGCCCTTGAAATGGGCAAACCCGTGAAGGAAGGTGGCCCCGAAGTGGAGAAGGCGGCGGCCTGCTGTGAATATTACGCCGAACATGCTGGCAAACACCTGGCTGATGAATGGATCGCGTCCGACGCCTCGGAAAGCTATGTAAAGTACCAGCCGCTGGGCACGCTGCTGGGCATACTGCCCTGGAATGCACCCGCCTGGCTGGCCTTTCGCTACCTGGCACCGGCCCTGATGGCAGGCAACACCTGCGTGATGAAGCACGACCCCAATGTGCCCGCCACTGCGCAGGCACTGGCCGACATTTTTAAGGAAGCCAACGCGCCTGCTGGCGTGGTGGTTAATTTGCCTGTGCGCACAGAACATGTGGAGCAAGCCATTCGCGACCCCAGAATTGTGGCTGTCAGCTTTACAGGTTCCAGCGCGGCAGGCAGAAAGGTCGCCGCCACGGCGGCATCAGAACTGAAACCCGCAGTACTGGAACTGGGGGGCTCTGACCCCTGCATTGTGTTGGCCGACGCTGACTTGCAACGCGCGGCTGACATTGTCGTGTTGTCGCGTACCATCAATGCTGGCCAAAGCTGCATTGCGGCGAAACGAATTTTGATTGAAGCCAGGGTGTACGAGGAATTCACCACCCTGCTGAAAGTACGCCTTGCAAAACTGAAACCAGGCAACCCATTGGACACGACCACTGACATTGGCCCCATTGCCCGAAAAGACCTGCGCGAGAACCTTCACCGACAAGTGCAACAAACAATTGCCGAAGGCGCCAGCTGCCTGCTGGGTGGCGAATTACCATCGGCGCCCGGCTTTCAGTACCCCCCCACCTTGCTGGCCAATGTAAAGCCGGGTATGTGCGCCTTCGAAGAAGAAACCTTCGGCCCTGTGATGGCCGTGATGTCGATAGAAAACTTTGATGAAGCATTGCTTGTTGCCAACAAGACAAATTACGGTTTGGGATCTAGTATATGGACTGCCAGCACCAGCAAAACCATTCGTGCAATCAATGAATTGCAGGCCGGGCAAGTGGCGGTGAATGGCATCGTAAAAACCGACCCCCGATTGCCCAGTGGTGGCATCAAGCAATCAGGTTATGGCCGGGAGCTTGGGCCACACGGCATACGCGAGTTTGTCAACGCCAAGCAGGTCTGGATTAAATAGAGGCAGTCGAGGAGACCCAACCAAATGATCAAAGTCAGTGTGATGTACCCCAATACGCAAGGCGTAAGCTTCGACCACGAATATTACCGTGACAAGCACATGCCACTGGTCAAAAGCAGAATGGGCGGTGCCCTTCGCTACTACACGGTCGACAAATGCCTGGCTGGTGGCGCGGGCGATTCCCCCGCCTTTGTGGCCATGGCGCATTTGTTCTGCGATTCCGTGGATGCGTTTCAGGCAGGCTTTGGCCCGCATGCCGAAAGCATCATGGGAGACGTTCCGAACTACACCAACTCCACGCCTGTTATTGTGATCAGCGACGTGGTGGTCGGGAAACCCTAAACAGGTTTTGGAAACTTCGCGATAATTCTGTCGAACTGACTGGCAAAGGTTTTCCGGTCTGCCTGGCTGTATGCGGGCGGGCCGCCTGTGTCTATTCCGCTTGCGCGCATGGTGTCCATGAAATCGCGCATGGTGTGCAAGGCCTTGATGTTCTCGGCGCTGAACAGTTCACCCCGTGGACTTAACACCTGTGCACCTTTCTCCACCAATTGGGCCGCCAGCGGAATATCGCTGGTGATCACCAAATTCCCTGCTTCAACACGGCGCACAATTTCGTCATCTGCCTCGTCGAAACCGCGTGGTACTTGCAACAGCTTGATGTACTTTGAAGGCGGCGTGCGAATGTACTGGTTCGCCACCAAGGTGGTTTCTATCCCGGTGCGGTCGGCTGCGCGAAAAATGATTTCCTTCACAGCGACAGGGCAAGCGTCGGCGTCAACCCAGATTTTCATTGGTTTTTCAACTTACAGGAATACGGATTAGAGCGAGACTTCATTTGAGATAGGTCAAATTCATTCAACATTTTCCTGAGATTTGTCTAGCTCGGATTATTGGTCACAGCTCGTTTGACTCTGGAGGACCCAAGATTCATTTTGACTTTCAAATATATTCGCCTCGTTTTCACTTTGATTGTGGACGGGACTTTGGCAGTTGTAAACCATCGACAGCGAAGTGACCGCATTTACTCCACATTGTTTGATGCCCGCCTCAACTGGCCTGCAAGTCTGAGGGATTACCGAATCCATTGGAGACGGTAGCCTGTAAACATTCATTCCCCCTGCAAATTGTTCCAGCAAGAAAACAGATTCTGATCCAGTGTCCATTTTTGTAAGGATCAACAATTCTTTTCCGTGTTTTGAAACTACGCGTGTTTCAGGAAAAAATACATCACCAAGCATTTCTCTCGCAAATTGAAGATCTTTGACTGTCATCAACTTGATTGAACTGCTGAGCCCGTTGTGCGGAAACACCTTCCCTAATCGGCCATCAACTTCATTTGCATCGGTTAAATTATCTAACAACACCCTGGTTTTTGGGTCGTAATGCCAGCTTGTACCATTCCATACAAACAAGAACCCTTGCATTTCATTCCCATCATCCTGGCTTGCCAACAATACAAATCCGAAAAGCACAGATCCAAACGAAACGGGATGCAGGCCACGATATACGGCTGAAGTATTCAAAACCTCCCCGAGTTCCAGTTTTTTGGATTCTTGAACTTCGCCAACTGCATCAAGCTGCTGATAAATGATCTGAATTGGGCCGGTACTGGCACGATTTTCCAAATCTACGACGATGCGTTGTTCTTGATCAGGCTGAACTTGAACCAACGTAACCTCATTGCCGAATACGCGATCAACATGGCCCTCATCTTGGCGCAAATTGCAACCTGACAAAAAAAGTACGGCGATAAGTACAAACGATTGGCTGATTTTCATTTTTTACTCGCCTTACTCAGCTTTTCATAATTGGCCTGCAGCTTGAGGTGGTACAGATTCTCAGCGTACTGTTGCAGTTGAATACAACTTGCGGTTCCAGGACCTTGAGGAAATATCAGGAAATACTTCGTTGTATTGATGGCCGGTCTTCTTCGCAAAATGGTGGGCTTCAAACAATATTTTTGGTCGACCATCTGGCAAAAAACCACCGCCCCGTGATTCGCACATTGCGATCGCCCGGGCCCTTATTCAATTCTATAAGCGTACTGTCATTGGGATGAACGATCCCGCTGGGAAGCACCCCAACGTACCTGCCCTGGAAATAAGCAAGACCCGCAACCGTCTTGGGACCAGTGAGACCGTCGTCGACCAAATTAATTTCAGTCACAATCTTGCTTAACAACCTTTGAACGACCTTTACAGCGTCAGGCAAATTGCGGCCGCCCCGACCCACACTGGCTGAAATCGATTCCATAAATACTCGTATGTCTGGAAAGATGTCGAACCTAACAGAAAAACCTCAAGGGGTAGGAATGTTTGATTTACTCTCATTCCGACCCAAAACCTAGGGATGATCCGAAGCGCATTAACAAAACGAATCCGCTACAGTTTCTCCAGGAATTAAAACTTTTTCAGGTGGGTATATGGGTTTCAAAGTTGCGTTTCTGGGTTTGGGCGTCATGGGTTATCCAATGGCAGGACATTTGGCAAAGGCCGGCCACGAAGTGACCGTGTACAACCGCAGTTCGGCCAAGGCTGAAAAGTGGGTGGCGCAGCACGGCGGCAAAATTGCCACCACCCCGGAAAAAGCGGCGACCGACCAAGACTTTGTATTCGCCTGCGTGGGCAACGACGACGACCTGCGACAAATTTGTACCGGCATCCATGGTGCCTTCCACGGCATGAAGCCCGGTGCGGTATTCATTGACCACACCACCGCCAGTGCAAAAATTGCACGTGAATTGTTTGAACATGCCAAAGACGCGGGTTTCGGCTTCATTGATGCCCCGGTGTCGGGTGGGCAGGCCGGCGCGGAAAATGGCCAACTGACCGTGATGTGCGGGGGAACTCATGCCGACTTCGAACAGTCCAAAGACGTAATTGCAGCCTTCGCCAAGGCAGTGACCCTGATGGGCGACGCTGGCGCAGGCCAATTGACCAAGATGGTAAACCAGGTGTGCATTGCAGGCTTGCTGCAGGGTTTGGCTGAGGCACTGAAATTTGGCATGAATGCCGGGCTGGACGTGAACAAGGCACTTGATGTTATTGGCAAGGGCGCAGCCCAAAGCTGGCAAATGGACAACCGTGGCAAAACCATGGTGGAGGGGAAATTCGATTTTGGATTTGCAGTGGACTGGATGCGCAAAGACCTGAGCCTGGTGCTTGAAGAAGCCCGCCGCAATGGTTCCCAGCTACCGGTGACCGCACTGGTTGATCAGTTCTATGCCGAAGTACAGGGCATGGGCGGCAACCGCTGGGACACCTCCAGCCTGATCAAGCGTTTGTAACGGCCCGCGCCCGCATTAAGTGGAAGGTGCGCCTTACTGGAACGATCACCCACGACTTGGGGCGTGGGTTTGGCGCTCTTGGGCGCCGTCTTTTTTTATGGCGGGCATGAATAAAAAAGTAAAAGAAGGAGTATCAAAATGAGCACAAGCACAGGAAAAATTGTTCGAATTCACAGCACCGGCGCGCCCGATGTGTTGAAATACGAGGACCTTGAAATTGGCCCACCCAAAGCAGGTGAGGTTCAGGTCGAGCACAAGGCAATCGGCCTGAATTTCATTGAAGTGTACTGGCGCACAGGCGTGTACCCCCTGCCCTTGCCCACCAGCATTGGCAACGAAGGCGCGGGCATTGTTCGCGCCGTGGGCGAAGGCGTAAAAGATTTTCAGGTGGGTGATCGCGTGGCCTATGGTTGCGGCCCTCTGGGTTCTTATTGCACCGTGCGCAACATGCCGACACACCCCTTGGTTAAAATCCCCGACGCCATTGATTTCGACACCGCCGCAGCCATGATGCTGAAAGGCTTCACCGCCCAGTACCTGCTTCGCCGCGTCTACAAGGTTCAGGCAGGCGAAACCATTCTGTTCCACGCTGCTGCAGGTGGTGTCGGCACAATTGCCACACAGTGGGCCAAATCGCTGGGTGTGCGGGTTATCGGCACCGTATCAACACGGGAAAAAGCGGAACTGGCCAGGGCCAACGGCTGTGCGGAAGTGATCATTACCAGCGAAGAAAATGTGGTCAAACGCGTAAAAGAACTAACCGACGGCAAAGGCGTACCCGTGGTTTACGACAGCGTGGGCAAAGCAACCTTTGTGGAATCACTGGACTGTTTGAAACCGCGCGGCATGATGGTCAGCTTTGGCAATGCCAGCGGCAAGGTGGATCCTGTCCCCCTGCAATGGCTTGTGGAACGTGGATCGCTGGTGCTGACACGCCCCACCGTGGCCTCTTTCACCGCGGACAAAGCGGAAATGCTGGAAAGCGCGGCGGAAATGTTTGGCGTGGTGGCCAGCGGCGCCGTCAAAATACAGATCAACCAACGCTTTGCGCTGGCCGATGTGGTGAAAGCCCACACTAAACTGGAAAACCGCTGCACCACCGGCAGCACGGTACTGATTCCTTAACAAAGCCAAGCTAGAGCGCAACGTGACCAGTCTGCTGTGCAGGCTGGGCTGTGCCTTTTGAAGCCGATGGGGCATTTCTGGAATTCGCTGTTTTAACAGTGTAAATTTTTAACGACACACCGTGTTGCAACTCGCCTTCCCGAACCCGGTCAATGAAGTGGCGAGTCACCACATGGTCTTTTGACAGCCACATGAACCCGTCAGGCCCCACAAAATCACGTGATAATGTCAGCCCCTCGTACAAATCCTCACCATGCAGAATTTTCTCGTGGGCTTTTTCAGCGGCCCTCAGCTTTTCTAGCGCTGCGGGCAGCACAGCGATCACGGCGGGGTCATACCGCTTGCCAGCGGCTCCCACCAGAAAAGCCTGCGCTTGCTGATCGTCAAATTCCTTGGCAGCAAGCCAGCCCATTTGAAGTTCGTCGTAATCTTCTGACACCGCCAGAATTCTCGCTCCCAAAGGAATACTTTGCTCGGCCAGCCCATCCGGGAATCCTTGCCCATCGTAACGTTCATGGTGGTGCCGAATGATCGCCGCAACCCGTGTCATTTCCAGCAAACCCTGAAATGCCCATTGCCCTTTCATCGGATGCTTCATCAGGGCAACCCTGCTTTCGCCATCGAGCGAAACAAGGGGTTTGAACAAGGTGTCGTCTTTCAGCCCCAGTTTGCCAATGTCATGCAGCAAACCGGCCACATAAATGTCTTGTAATGCATCGTCACCACAGTGCATTTCCTTGGCAATCAACCGGGCCAGCTCGGCAACCCGCAAACCATGAGCGACCAACAGCGGGGAACGCAATTCCATCAGTTTGGAAAAGGATTTGACTGCCCCAAGGTACTGCATCTTGATGTCGCGATGTGCCTGGTCAAGCATCAGTTGGACCTGCTGGATTTCCTGTTGCTGAGAATCCACCGTCTTTTCCAGCGTGGTGTTGGCAAGCTGCAAATCATGAACCAGCGTGGTCAATTGGTCAGCAAGCGCCTGGGCGGTGGCACGCGCCTGCTCTACCAACAACAGTTGTTCTTCGGCACTTTTGTCAACTTCCATGATTCCCTCGCCCCACTACATTGACTAACGGCACGGTTGAGGAAATTCTGAAGTGCGTTATCCCTCAAAATGAAGTGTATATTCATTGATTGAAAACACCCCAATTCAAACGAAAACCAACTTACTCATGAACAAACGTGCCCTAGTTTACTTGGGCCTTGCCAGTGCCACGCTGGCTGGGGCCTACCTATACATCCAGACCACACAAAATACGCCTTCTGTGTCACCAACAGGGCAATATGGTGCTGCGCAGGCGTTGCAATCCTTGTCCATTGTTGATGGAAATTTGACCACAGGTTCGTTTCAAACCCAAGTGCAGGAAGGCCAGAGCATTCAGTTTCTGGTTCACTCCGATGAGACAGACTCACTAATTGTGCAAGGGCTGGACGCACGCATCCCCCTGCCCGGCAATGAAACCACCCTCATCAACCTGAAAGCCAACACCGCGGGCACACACGCAATTGAACTGGATCTGGCCGGCACCACCATCGGGTCAATCGAAGTGCTTGCGAAGTAAGGCGGCACGGTGACACTGGTGCTGCTGCTTAGCCTTGCAGCCTTCATCACGTCCAGCATTACCGCCGCCATGGGCGTAGGCGGGGGCGTGGTATTGCTGGCCCTGATGGCGCAATTTGTGCCCCCAGCGCTGCTGATTCCACTGCACGGTGCGGCGCAATTGATGTCCAACACCAATCGGGTGTTGGTACAACGCAAGCACATCAATTGGGCTTACATCAAACCGTTTCTGCTTGGCGCGCTTGCTGGCGGTGCCTTGATTACACCGCTGGCACTGTTCATCCCCGTGCCGGTGGGGCAGCTGTTGTTGGGCCTTTTCATCCTGCTGGCCACCTGGAAAGCAGCCTGGCTGAAACTGAGCGGCTGGCACCCAGCAGTATCCGGGGGTGTTACCACTGGCCTAAGCCTGGTGTTGGGTGCTACAGGCCCTTTGGTCATGTCCGTCATGCCCAAAACGCAATGGGAGCGCCACATGGTGGTGGGCACCCACGGCATGGCCATGACCATTCAACACGGCATCAAGGTGATTGCATTTGCCAGTCTGGATGTCAGCCTGATTGCCTACTGGCCCCTGCTGCTGGGCATTGGCATTGCCACAATAGGGGGCAACCTGCTTGGTGCAAAGCTGCTGGCCCGGGTACCGGAACAACTGTTCAAAACCCTGCTTGACTGGATGCTCACCGCACTGGCCCTGCGTCTATGCTGGCAAGGTTTGTCAACTTTTTCTTCCTGACTTCCTAATCACTTCGGGTTCCCATTAAATAGGGATGCAAAACCCCGCCCTGCGCTGCACACTTGGATTGATATAACCAAGTCCAGTTGCAAAGGGGAAACGCATGTTGCTCAAATCGATTCTTGACTCACTCACTCTGCCCAAAAAATGCGCCCTCATTGCACTGCCATTGCTGGTCGCTTTCGGCTTTTTGTTTCTACAAATTTACACGCAGGTCAACACGCTGATTGGCTCATCCGAGAACGAATTGCGAGGTGCCGTTGCACTGGAAAAACTCAACCCGGTTTTTCAGAAAATTTTGGGCGACAGAGCTCAGAAACAATCAGGATCTGTTGTCCCGATTACCGAAACCCTGAAAAAACTAAAGCTGGAGTTGCCCGGGAACTGGTCCAACACCCAGGCCAACATTGACAAAATTATTGAACTGTTGCCATTGGCATTGTCCAGAGAATCCTCGCAAACCCAGTCTGACGCACTGGGCAATCACATGGTGACACTGGTTCGTCAACTTGCAGATGAAAGTGAATTGACGCTAGATCCTTACTTGCCCAGTTACTACATGATGAGTCCCATGGCCTTTCAGTTGCCCGGGGTCATGGAATATCTGGCCGACCTGGAGGGAAAACTGCGATTTCAAGACAGCGACATTGCAGGCACATTGAGTTTTGCCAATTCACGAACTGGCACATTGAGCAGGGCGCTGGAAGAAATCCGGGAGGCCACTCAGAAGTCGGAAGCGGCAGGGGGAAATATATCTTCTGAAGTACACAAACAAGTTGACACCATCGACAATGATCTGAAATCGATCCAGGCGTGGGTTCAAACCGAATCAGCCAAAGACCTGAACTATGAAACGCTGAGTGGTTCACCGGATACGGTTCGCTTGCTCAACGAGGCCACCAGCGCCAGCTTTCAGTTAAGCAATGAATTAAACAAGGCGCTTCAAGCCGAACTTGCCACACGTATTTCCGGCATGAATGCCGACTTGATCAAGGAAGGCGTAGGCTCACTGGCTGTGTTGCTGGCGGCATTTGCCTTGGGCTTCGTGGTGTTTCGCGACATCAACATGGAAATTGCACAAATTCTGGCCCATGCAAAAATAATCGGCATGGGTGATTTGTCCAAACCCGTTCACAGCAAAGGCAACAACGAAATCAGTAAAATACGCGCGGCGCTTGAACACATTCGCCAGAAGCAAACCGGTTTGGTCGGTGAAGTAAAAGACGCGTCCAGCCAAATGGCTGAAACCATCCATTCCTTGGTCGCAGCCGCATCGCAGGTGAAAAACAGCGCGCAGGAGCAAACCGACTCGGCCTCGGCCGTGGCTGCGTCTGTGGAAGAATTGACAGTGTCGATCAGCCAGGTGCACACCCACGCCAACCAGGCCTTGGGCCTGTCAAGTCAAGCGGGGCAATCGTCCATTGAAGGTCGCGAAAGCGTTAAGCAAGCCCGCATGGCCATGGACGAAATTGGTGTGGCCTCTTGCAACCTGGCAAAAAGCATCAACAACCTGGGGCTGCAGTCGGACAACATTTCCAGCATTATCCAGGTCATTCATGCAATTGCCGCCCAAACCAACTTGCTGGCCTTGAACGCCGCCATTGAAGCGGCCCGCGCAGGCGAACAAGGCCGCGGGTTTGCAGTGGTTGCCGACGAAGTGCGCAAGCTGGCGGAAAAAACCGCTGAGTCCACAAAAACTATTTCTGCACTCATTTCAGACATTCAAGAGGAAACCCGATCCGCCGTTGAACAGGTCAACGGGTGGACAGGGATGATCAATTCCGGACAACAGTCTTCACTGGGTGCAGACCAGCAAATGGAAGCAATCAGCAGCCACGCAGGCGATGCAGAACGGGCGGTCAATGAAATTACCGAAGCCCTGAAAGAACAAAGTTCTGCATCCACCCTAATAGCCCAGCAAGTGGAAAAAATAGCCCGGATGACCGAGGAAACCCAGGGCGTTGCCCAAGAGGTGAATCAGGTGATCACAGCGCTGCAAAGCCTGTCAAACCAGATGGACACCGTCATGGGCAAATTCAAGATCGAACAACAGGCCTGATCAATCGATGCGCTCGACCCTGACCTTCTCTTGAAGCAGGATCGAGCTTAGGAACGTGGCGAACGGCGAATACAGCAGTGCCGCAAGAACAGCCCACCAAAAGCCGTTGACCTGGAAGCCATCAAGAATTGAACCCACCCAGTAAAACATCAGGCCGTTCAGGATGAAATAGAACAAGCCCAGCGTGAGCACGGTCAAAGGCAGGGTCAAAATCAGCAAGATCGGTTTGACCACCGTGTTCACCAAACCCAAAATAAGGGCAGCCCACAACGCAGCCCAGAAGCCCTCGAGCACCACCCCTGGCAGCAAGTATGCAACGGCCATCAACGCCACCGCGTGTAGAACCCAGCTTAGCAAGAGTTTCAAATTCAATTCCTCCACGTTGTAAAACTGGTGATGTACAATATTTTTCGGCTGTGTGCCAACCGTTGCCAAACTAACACATTTCAACAAATCACATAAACAAACCACGGGAATTCCAGAATGGATGTTAGTTCACGCCTTGTGTCGCGCAGTTGCCCTTTTTGCCAGGCCAATGCAGACAACGCCAAGATGCTGGATTACGGCACCACCGAATGGCCAATGATCGAATGCAACAGCTGTCATTTTGTTTACCTGAAACGTGCACCGGTGTATGAAAGGCTGAGCGAAGAATTCGCCTGGGAAAAAACATCAGAAACCGAACGCCAGGTGCGTGAGGAACGCGAACCGGTTAAACAGGGTTTAAGCCGGGCGTTCAAACATTTTCGCCAAAAAGTATTGAAGCGCAACAAACTGCCTGCGTTGATCGAGAAATACATTCCGGGTGGGCGCGTGCTCGACATTGGATGCGCGGCAGGAGGCCTGCTGGCCACCCTGCCTGCCAAGTACCAACCTTACGGCATTGAAGTGTCCAAGGCGCTGGCGCTGGCCGCCAGTGAAGTGGTGGAACCAAGGGGCGGCAGCATCATGCACGACAACGCATTCAACGGCATTCAAAAACTGCCCGAGAACCACTTTGCCGGCGTGCTGATGAGCGCATTTCTGGAGCATGAAGTGGAACCGGATGGCTTGCTAAAGGGCGTGGCCAAAGTATTGCAGCCGGGCGGTGTGGTCATTGTCAAAGTGCCCAACTACGGTTCATGGAACCGCAAAATTCGCGCCGAAAAATGGTGTGGCTTTCGCCTGCCTGATCATGTGAATTACTTCACACCGAACAATCTGGAAGCACTGCTTACCCGCCAAGGCATGAAAGTGGTTCAGTTCGGTTTGGCTGACCGCCAACCCACCAGCGACAACATGTGGATTGTGGCCGCAAAATAAGCTGAACATCAACCCTGCGCAGGCTTGACCAGTTTCTTCAACAAATGCAACAGTTCATCAGGGTGAAGTGGTTTGTGCAACACGACACTCATGCCCGCTTGCAACGCGCGTTTCTCATCTTCGGGGCTTACCTCACCCGTCAAACCAATCACCGGCAAATCTGCATTGAATGGATGCTTGCGCAATTCGCGCGTTGCCTCCAGACCGTCCATCAGCGGCATTTGAAAATCCATCACCACAGCATCGAATCCATGGCCGAACTGCGATAGAAAGGACAAGGCCTCCAGGCCATTGAAAGCTTTGGTGACATTGGCATGTTTGCGGCTCAGGATTCCTTCCAACACCTTCAAGTTCAACTCGCTGTCATCCACGATCAGCAAATTCAGTTTGTTCGATTCGGCAATCGTGAAATTGGCTCGACCCATCAAGTGAGCTTTGAATACACCTTGAAGCTGCAACGGCGTCAAAGGCTTCACATAAATTGCGCTAAACACTTCACTGATGTCCAGGTTCAACAGGCGAGGCGGATCGTCACTGCGCAGCAACACCGCACATGGCACCCCATGCAAGCCCATTGATTTCACGAACTCAAGCCACTCCAGTCGGTCAATCCGGCCCCGGGGGAAGTCGAGCAAAACCCCCGTCGACTTGCCACCACCTTGCACCCACTGCAGTGCCTGCTGCAAATCTGGCAGGGCCTCGAAGCGGCACCCCACCAAAGCCGCAGCATTGTTCATCGCCTGTATTTGCATAGGATTTTCTGACACCAAAAGCAGGGTATTCTGCGGCTCCTCCTGAACCTGAACCTCGGCCGTATTGACCACTTCAAATTCCATATCAGCCCAGAATGTACTGCCCTGCCCCAGTTCACTGCTAAAGCCAAGACTGCCGTTCATCATGTCTACCAGCTTTTTAATCAAGCTCAAGCCCAGCCCAGAGCCACCAAATTCACGTGCCACTGACGCATCAGCCTGATGGAACTGCTGAAACAGATTGGCCTGCCCTTGCAGGGAAATGCCCACACCAGTGTCCTGCACCTGCACACGCAAACGACAAACACCGGCCTTGTTGGACAACACCGCAATGGACAAATGCACGTAACCGATCTGCGTAAACTTGATTGCATTGCCCACCAGGTTCACCACAATTTGCCTGAAACGCAGCCCATCGCCCACCAGCTCCAGGGGCAGGTCTGCCGAAGGGTCGATGATCAGTTCGATGGGCTTGCTGGCTGCCGCCCCAGTCATGATGCCCGACACATTGTCGATACACTCCAAAGTGGAAAACGTCCTTCTTTCCAATTCCATGTTGCCCGCCTCGATCTTGGAAATGTCCAGCACGTCACTGACCAAATCGATCAGGTTGCGGGACGTTTTCTCCAGACTGTCCAGCAGCAACCTCTGGTTGCCCGACGTCGAGGAATCTTTCAGCAAATAGGTCAAACCCACAATGCCGTTTAGCGGCGTGCGAATTTCATGACTCATGTTCGAAAGGAATTCAGTCTTCGCCTGACTGGCCATTTCAACCCGTGAATTGGCTTCTCGAAGCCGCTGGTTCTTGTGCGCAAGGTTGTGTGCCATCTGGTTCACGGCCCGGGCCACATCACCCAGCTCATCGTGTGTATTCACGTCACACACTGCATGCTCGTCGCCATTCCGAATTGCATCGGCAGTGCGCTTGAGCTTGCCCAAAGGGTTCAACACACCCGTGCGCATCAACACCACCAACATGGCAATTACCACCAAAAAACTGCCCAAGCCAATAGACTCCAGCAAGGTCAACCCCTTCAGGTTGTTGGCCTGATCCTGATTCACTTGTGTGGCCCACTGGTAACCCGACTCAGAAACCATCAGAGTTTCCGTCATCAAGCGTTCAACAATCAAACTTTCACGGCGTTCCAAAAACTCCGCATTGTTGTCACCAGGCAGATCACTGCGATGCAGTTCGTTGAAAATCGGCTTCAGTTCCGCCAGGCTTTCGTGAAGATCATTCAGTTCCTGAGGAAGAAGAGACGAGATCGCAGCCGATGCCAGCACGCCTTCCAGTTCCTGATGCGTACTGAACCAGGCCTGTGCAACCGAGGGGGATTTGAACAACACATATTCCTGGGTCAACTCCAGAAGGCTGGAGGACAAGCGGGTGATGGTTTGGGCTTGTTCCGTGCGTTCCAGCCCCTTGAATTGCTCACGAATAACAAACAAATTACCCAAGACCAAAACAATCGCACATACCACCGTACTAAGCATTGCCAGATTGATTTTGGTTTCTACACGCACACCCGCTCCCTTATTGTAGCGACACCGCGCCTGGGTCAATCGCTTTCAGAATATTGGGGTATACAAGGCCTGCAAAGTCAGGCTGTGGCAAGGCTCGATTTACATGACCTTCTCGAAGGGCCCAACGTGCTTGCCCTTCCATGGTTCGCATCAACGAACGATTCAAGCTTAAACGATAACGGTAATCGTCAAAAATTCCGTTGATCAGAGAAAAGGGAATATTCAAATGTTTGACAGCCAAGGCCTTCGCACCATCGGGGTTGGCCTGAATGAAATTGGTGCTGTCTTTCAAAGCCAGCACAATGCGCTCCAGTTGCTTGGGCTTGCTTTTAATCACAGCATGCGTGGCCATCAAATTGAATGTTTCAGTGTACAGCTTGGGAATGGGAACCAGCTGCACCTGCGCACCCAAATTACTCTGAATTCTCGACACGAAAGGCTCCCATAGGCAAAGTGCATCCACCTCCCGATTCGCGATCGCAGCAAGTGCATTTTCCGGCTGAATAGCGCGCAAATTGACCGTTGCAGGATCAATGCCGCTGTACACAAGAACCAGATCAAGAACATACTGGCTCACGCTGCCCTTAACATAGCCCAGTGTTTTTCCCTTCAACTTGCTCGGTTCCGTGATCTTCGCGCTGCGAAGGGACACAACCTTCACGTCGCTGGAAACACTGACAAAACTGGTCAATATTGAAAAATCATTGCGAGTGAAACTGATTAGCACTGCCGGCAGCTCTGCAGCGATTGAAAGCTCCGTCTGCCCATCGAGCATGTTTGTGATGCAACGGTGACCAAACACACACCTTACCAGCTCAACATCCACACCCCGCTTGACGAAAAACCCTTCTGCCTTGGCCACATGCAAAGGCAGGGAAAGAATGCTGTCAGTTACGCCAATGCGCAGCGGTGCTGCTTGAATGGTCGATGAAAGAAATATTGCGATGAGAAAAACAAGGCGAACCATTCAAACTCTCTAGTAGTGAAAACATCCCCCAAAAGTGTAGAGGTATTGTTCCACTAGAAAAGTAACAATAAGACACACAAAAAGCCATCACTTCAGCATATGTATATCTGATCAACCAGAGAATGTAGTTCAGCAGTCACAGAATGCAGCACGCATAACCTGCTGCACCCTGTTGGCTTGAAAAATCAGAAAGCGAAAGTTGCGGTCAAGTTCAAACCTTCGGCCTCCACATTGTCACGGTCGTAAAGCATTTCGTAACCAGCGCGAATGTTCACATTGCCTGCGGTGTACATCACACCGCCGCCGTAGCTTACGCCGCCGTCATCGTCGTTCACATTGAAACCTGGACCACTGATATTGGCATCCAGAAAGCCGTAACCTAAAGTGCCGTACAAGGAAAGTTGATTATTCAGAGGCAGTTTGCCCAGCAGGTTGGCACCGAGGTAAGAATCGATTTCCGCGCGGAAACCACCGGAATTCTCTTCGTCCACACCCGTTAACAAACGTCCCTCAATGGCCAGGTTGGGACTCAGTTCATAGCCGCCCACCACGCCCAGGGTATCCACATCCAGTTCAACACCATTGATGCGGCTGTCGGTGATGGCCAGGCTGTTGTACGCAGCCCCCAGATAAAGGCCTTCAGCGAAGGCTGGACTGGCTACGGCAGCAGACAATACGGCGACAGAAATTAATTTTTTCATGGCTGACTTCCTATGTTTGTTATGAATACCGTGCCCCCTTGGGAGGGCGCACAGTAATCAATAACGCAACAGAAAAGCCATCGGATTACATCAAGCGACCAAAGCTTCCCTGCCCTTGCGCTTCAAGCCTGGCAAGCTGTACTTGAATGCGCGGCCCACCACGGTGGAGAACTGCTTGACCAGCGAAGCCTTGTTGTAGTGCTGGCCGTAGCGCTTGCAAATTTCCTGCACCTCCGTAGACATTTCCGCATAGCGGTGCGCTGGCACCTCGGGGAACAGGTGGTGTTCAATCTGGTGGCTCAAATTGCCCGACATGATGTGGAACAACTTGCCACCGGTCAGATTCGAAGAACCTTTCAACTGACGCAGGTACCAATGTGCTTGTGATTCACCCTCAATAATCGACTTGTCGAACACTTCAGAATCGGCTGTGAAGTGACCGCAGAAAATAATCACAAAGGTCCAGTAGTTGCGAATAATGTTGGCCAGGAAATTACCCGCCAACACTGGCAAAAAGAATGGGCCTGCCAGCAAGGGGAAGAACACATAATCCTTCACAATTTGGCGCCCCGCCTTCTTGAAGGTGGGAATGGCGCGGTCTTTGGTTTCCTTGATCGTCTTTTCTCCATTGATCACTTTTTCAAGCTCAAGCGTTTGCAAAGCCAGCAGGTTTTCAAAGAAGGTCGCCAAAATAATCATCAACGGCACGTTGGCCAAAAAGCGGGGTTCCCATTTTTGCTCTGGGAACAGGCGCAACACGCCATAACCAATGTCGTGGTCCTCGCCCAGCACGTTGGTGTAGGTGTGGTGGCGGTAGTTGTGGCTGTAGCGCCAATTGTCAGCGGTACACCAGGTGTCCCACTCATAGGTTTGGCCCATCAGGCGCTTGTTCTGCATGAAGTCGTACTGGCCGTGCATCACATTGTGGCCCAACTCCATGTTTTCCAGAATTTTCGACACACCCAAGGTGAGCGTACCCAGAATGAATGCTGGCGGGAAAATGCCTGCCATCAACAGACCACGGCCCGCAATTTCCGTGTAGCGCACTGCCTTTTCAATCTTGGTAATGTACTTGGCATCGCGTTCGCCCACATCCGCCAAATGCTTTTGACGAATCGCTTCAATTTCGGCACCAAACTGTTCCAGTTCAGCGGGGCTCAACTTGCGGTCAACTTTTCTCATGATCAACTCCATTATTTTTTAGGTTTTCTTTACAGGTCCAGTGAAACTGGGCCTTGGGCGGCGTTGATACACAAACGAAGCGCTGTGTTGTTGGTGCCGCACACCGATTTGTTTTGCATATTTTGTGTGGTGCCTGTCAGCTTTTCGCAAGAACAGGTGTTGCAAATGCCCATGCCACAACCGTGTGGGGGGTTAATGCCTTGTTCCTGCAGTGCTTTCAGCAAGGGCTTGTTGTTGCTTACTTCAACAATCCGATTGCTTTTGCTCAAGGTGACTGTGAATGTTTTTACCTCGGCGTTTTCATCCACGTTCAAAGCCATGGGCGTGAACGATTCAGCATGGAAACTTTTGGGTGTATCGCCCAGAATGCCGCGCAATGCAGTCATAAAGCCATCGGGGCCACAGGCGTAAACATCGGTGTTGTCCAAACTACCTGCCACAGCAGCGAATTGTTCAGCGCTTGGGCGACCAGCCAAATCGCCTTCTGCCACATTGGCACTACTTTCCAGCAGGCGAACGTACCTGAAATGTTCGTTGGTTTTGGCCTTCAGTGTTGAATCGAACAACACATCTTCCGGGTTGCGCGCCCAGCTCATCAGCGTTACGTCGGCTGGCCAGCCCCGTGCTTCCAGTTGTTCAATCAGGCTGATCATTGGTGTAATACCGCTACCGGCCGCCAGCAGCAACATGGTGGGGCGTTGTTCGGTTAAATTCGGTTGTAGGTTTGGTTGAGTAACCGCCAGCGTCATTTCACCAAACGCATCGCCCAACTCGACCACCGTGCCCACTTCCAGTTGGTTCACGGCGTAGCGTGAAACAAGGCCAGTTGGAGTTTGCTTGATGGTTAAGCGCAACAGGCCACCTTCTGTGGGGGCGTTGCTGAAGCTGTAAGAACGGGTGTGCACTACACCGTCAATGGTCACGCTCAGGTTCACGTGCTGGCCCGCTTCAAAGCCGGCAAACAAGGCATTGGGGCGCAACCACAAGCTGACTGCATCGGCAGTTTCGCGGTCAATACGCACCACCTGTGCCAGGCAGCGGTCAGTCGAATGGGTGCTGCCAGCTTGCTCAAGCCAGAAAGTAACGAATTCCTGACCCAGAATTTTGGAGAGTCCGCGGACTACTTTGCTGGACAATTGGCTGTTGGTTCTCATTGCGTTTTCCACGTTAGTGAACAGATGTGCACTAATGTACATAAAAACGCCTGTTTGTCGCAAGAAATTTTGCCGAAAAAACTAGAATAAAGTGTCGAAAGAGTACAACTGTACACTTGTTTTTGTACTCATCGCCTTGATTTTATTGACTATTTTTAAATATGCGAAAAACACAGAAGTTAGTGAACACTTTTTAAAAATAGCTCTATTTTCATTCCGATGCCCAACCATCATCCTTGTTAACATCGCCAGGCCTGAACGACGCGCGCGCCAACTCCAAGCGCTTGTGAAGCTGACCATAGGTATTGGCTAATGCCTTTAACCCAGTTTCATAGCGCTTCTGCCAGCCTTTGCCCTGGCCAATCAACACACTTTCCTTTTCTAACAACACTGCGGAATTGTTATTCAAATACCATTCAATCAACGCAGCCGCTTGATCCAAGTCCTTCTTTGCCTTAACAACATAAGCACCTGACCTTTCACCAAACACCAACAGTTTGTGGACTGCGTATCGAGCAGGGTGCGGCACCGTAACAAATACAGGCCCAAGGCTCGACAACAGCACCACCTGCTGAACTTCTTCAAGAGAATAGTGAATAAATGGCAAAGGCTGCAAGGAAGTGCCCAACTGCACGTTGAACACTGGAGCATCGCTTTCACTGGTTTTTGCGGTTAGAAAATCGAGCCTGAATTCTGGCTGCTTTGGATGCACAAACGACCCGCCAAACACTTTCCCAAATGTTGACGCAGGCAAGAAACCCATTTCAAGAGAATGAACAATGTCTTGTGTATTTAATGAAAAGTTGCTCGGTAAGGCGACAGACACCGATCGGCCTGCATGCGCGAAGTCCAGATCTTCAGTACCTAGCTGGTCTTTCCAGCGCACACCCAACATGTTCCCATAGGCGATGAATGCATGGGTGCCAACCAGTACCGCACCCGCAGCAAAAAGCCCGTGTTGCTCAAGGGGACTTAGTACCTTGAAATGCTCATTCGTAATGGGTCGGCAACCCAGTTTGATCGCAGATTCGGCCATGGCCCGAAGACTGGTCGAATCCGGTGCCGCTTTTTTCTCGTCAATCAGCTTTCGCAGGGACTCTGAATCGGGACCCACAAAAAACTGCACCAGTTTGCTGTTCGCACCAGTGTACTGAAAGTACCAGTAATCGATCCCGCTTACTTTTTTCCTGTTGAACGATCCATTAAGCGCATTGACTCCGCGTTGCAAGGCGCGCAGTTGAGCCCCTTCAAATGTTTGAAGGTATATGTTTTGGGCAACTTGCGGTAAGGGATCGTAAAGCAAAAGGCACCTTATACTAAATAACATATTTCTTAGTATAGCAATAAGACTCTTGAGTTACTAGAGGGGCCCTGAGTCTAGGCCAAAGCAATTATGCCGCTTGAATCGCCCCGCTTTCCCTAGGAACTTTTTATCCTCACAATACGTGCAAGGAGAAATCAATATAAGTTCATACCCATTTCTTTCATCTCAAACAATTTTCCTATCCACCACAAGATTCAGGAATCCGGAGCCCGAAATTGAAATTTTTTCAATAGCCATCACAAATAACAAAGGTTGATCTGGTTAACCCCTGGCCAACCAAACAAAAAGGACCTAGAAGCATTACGCCTCTAAGTCCTTGTTTTTACTGGTAGGGCCACCCGGATTTGAACCGGGGACCAAAGGATTATGAGTCCTCTGCTCTAACCGCTGAGCTATAGCCCCACTTTACCTTTCAAACCAACTTATTCGCCTTCCAGGAAGCTTTTCAGCTTGTCTGAACGGCTGGGGTGGCGCAGCTTGCGAAGTGCCTTGGCTTCAATTTGGCGAATCCGCTCACGGGTTACGTCAAACTGTTTGCCCACTTCTTCCAGCGTGTGGTCGGTGCTCATTTCAATACCAAAGCGCATGCGCAGCACTTTGGCTTCGCGTGGGGTCAGCGAATCAAGCACGTCTTTGGTTACAAAACGCAGGCTGCTGTATTGCGCTGCATCTTGCGGTGCCAAAGTGTGGTTGTCTTCGATGAAGTCGCCCAAGTGAGAATCGTCATCGTCGCCAATCGGTGTTTCCATCGAAATGGGTTCTTTTGCGATTTTCAAAATCTTGCGAATTTTTTCCTCAGGCATTTCCATGCGCTCGGCCAGCGTGGCTGGATCGGGCTCAATACCGGTTTCCTGCAGAATTTGGCGGCTGATGCGGTTCATCTTGTTGATGGTTTCGATCATGTGCACCGGAATACGAATGGTGCGCGCCTGGTCAGCAATAGAACGGGTAATCGCCTGGCGAATCCACCAAGTGGCGTACGTTGAAAACTTGTAGCCACGACGGTATTCAAACTTGTCCACCGCCTTCATCAAGCCCACATTGCCTTCCTGAATCAAATCAAGGAACTGCAAGCCACGATTGGTGTACTTCTTGGCAATGGAAATCACCAAACGCAAGTTGGCTTCAATCATTTCACGCTTGGCCAGGCGGGCGCGGTTTTCACCAGACACCATTTGGCGGTTAATCGCACGCAAATCGCTCAACGGCAGTGACACAGCATCTTGAATGGCAACCAGCTTGTGCTGCAATTCATTGATGGCAGGTACATTGCGCAGCCAGGTTTCAACCCATGCCGCATTTGATCCGCTGAATGTATCAACCCAGGCTGCCTCAACTTCATGGCCACGGAACTTGTCGAGGAACTGTTCGCGAGGCACGCCCACGCGGTTCACCGCAATGTCGTAAATTTCACGTTCAATTTTTCGAACACCGTCCACCTGTTCACGCAAAATGCTGCACAAACGCTCAACCTGCTTCGCCGTGAAGCGAATTTTCATGAACTGCTCAGCAATCGCTTCCTTGGCCTTTTTGTAAGCCGGGGAATTGTAACCGCCGTCACCACGCGCCTTTTTCAGCTTGGCAAACTGCTTTTGAATTTCACCAAATACAGCCAGCGAATTTTTCTTCAACTCTTCAAGCTGACGGGCCGACATACCGGAGGTGGTACCACCGTCGTTGCCTTCTTCCTCATCGTCGCTTTCTTCGTCGTCGTTCACTTCTTCAGGCGCAGCGGCTTCCACCATGTCGTCTGTAATGGAATCATCGACGATACCGTCCACCACTTCATCCACGGTCGAGGTGCCTTCCGCAATGCGCAGCCCCAAGCCCACCACGTCTTCAACAATGGCTGGGCAGGCGGAAATGGCCTGCACCATGTCTTTCAGGCCGGCTTCAATTCGCTTGGCAATTTCAATTTCGCCTTCACGGGTCAGCAGTTCAACCGTACCCATTTCACGCATATACATGCGAACGGGGTCCGTGGTGCGGCCAAATTCGGAATCCACGTTGCTCAACGCGGCTTCGGCTTCTTCCTCTGCGTCTTCGGCAGAGGTGCCAACAGGCGCGTTGTCGTTCATCAACAGGGCTTCAGCGTCTGGGGCCTGTTCGTAAACAGTGATGCCCATGTCGTGGAAGGTGCTGACCATGGCCTCGATCACTTCGCCGTCGGTTACGTCGTCTGGCAGGTGATCGTTAATTTCAGCAAAGGTCAGGTAACCGCGCTCCTTACCCATTTTAATCAGGGTTTTAAGCTGGTTGCGGCGTAATTCCAGTTCTTCAACCGTGGCATTGGCCGAGCTAAGGTAAGCCGAATTGATCAGTGCTTTGTCTTTGGCCTTGGAACCCCTGCCACGCTTGGGCATGATGACCAGGTCCGCTTTTTTCGCGTCTGAATCATCTTCTTCGGGCACGTCGTCGGAATCAAGCGATGCATCTGCACCGGAATCGATGTCCTCTTCGTCGTCGTCCTCAGCCTTGGGTTTGCCAGCTTTCGGTGGGCGACCACGGCCTTTCGGTGTCTCTGCGACCTGCTCTACAACCTTGGGCTTTCGGCCGCGCTTCTTTGGTTGTGTTTCCTCGGCAGCAACGGCCACTGATTCAGCCACAGGCTGGCCAACTTTGGGCTTGCGGCCACGTTTTGGCTTTTCTTCGGCCACAACAGGTGCGGGTGCGGGCGCAGCGGCTTGCTTGCTCGCAGGCTTTTCAGCAACAGGTGCTTTTTTATTGGATTCTGTCTTCTTAACCACGGTTTTTACGTTCGCTTCTTTTACTGTTGCCTTTTGAGGAGAAACCTTCTTCCCTGCCATTGACGACGCTCCCTTGCGTTTGGATGCCTTAGTGGAGGATTCCTTCTCCGCCTTTCGGCCACCAGGAATCTGTGTGTGTGTATCGGTTTGCTGTGAACTCACGCTCTGTGATTCCGCAGACTTGGTTTTGTGGCCGGATTTGGCTTTCTGTTCCTGTGTTTTTGAAAAAATGTTGAGTATTTTGAACATTCATTCCCTGAACAACTCAATAACAGCCACTTAGTGCGCAATAACGCACGACAAAGATGCAAAACTTGCACCGTAACCCTTAATTATAACTGATTAACTCGCTTTTGTTTTAATTCTTGGAAGCGTTGCATACACTCGTGATACCAACGGAGTTGCTCCCCCTGCGTGGGCATTTCTTCAGTAAGGCGCTCCAGCTCGGCCTTAAACCACAGTTCACTGCATTGATACACGCCAGAACGCAACTCGGTTTCAAAATCAAGGGAGTCATCCAGACTGCGTGCTTCCTTCAGAACCGAGTTAACCCAATTTTGATGCACTTCGTCGTTGAAGGCATGCTGAAGCCGGGCTTCTAGCAAGTTGGGGTCACTTCTGATTTTTTCAAGCAAATGAACAAAACTATGCACTTGCACAGCCGGGTTTTTCTCGCGTTCATACAGATCAAGCAAGGAATTACACAGATCGACAAGCTGAGGTGCACGAATAACCCGTGCGGCCAAGCTTAACAAAGGCGATTTTGCAGTGGGTCTGGGGCCCCAATTGTTTTGCAAAGGCTCGTCTTTGAACTTGCCAAATTTCTTGCCGCCCTGCTGCTTGCCTTGAAACTGACCTTTGTTTTTGGGTGAAAAATAATCACCACCCATGTCCCGGCTTTTCAAACCCAAGTGGCGACCAAGCTCCATGGGCGTGGCGCCCAGCAAATTGGCCAAAGCCCGCAACAGGGAGGACCGGTACACCGTGGGCTGCATTTGCACAATCAACGGCTTCAAAAATGAAATGGCTGCCGCACTGCCCTCGATTTGCTGCAAGGGGTAGTTGCGCTCCAGGTAACGCGCAAGAAATTCCGACAAGGGCGCAGCTTGCGCCACCATGGCTTCGAAGCCATCAGGCCCTTCAGTTCGAATGAACGAGTCGGGGTCGTGCTCAGCAGGCAGGAAAATAAAATCGGCGCGTTTGTTCTCACTCACGTGCGGCAAGCAGGCCTGCAAGGCGCGCCATGCGGCTTTTTGCCCGGCGTTATCGCCATCAAACGCAAACACCAGTCGGTCGGTTTGCTTGAACAGCTTCAAGACATGGTCGGGGGTTACAGCCGTACCCAAGGTGGCCACTGCATTCTCAAACCCCCATTGGGCCAGGGCCACCACATCCATGTACCCTTCAGTCACCAGGGCATAGCCCATTTTGTGAATGGCCTGGCGCGCCTCGAACAGGCCATACACTTCGTGCCCTTTGGAAAACACGGGCGTTTCGGGGCTGTTCAAATATTTGGGTTTTTCATCGCCCAACACGCGACCGCCGAAACCAATCACCTGCCCTTTGGCATTGCGAATCGGGAACATGATGCGGCCACGAAACGCATCGTAACGGCGGTTGCTGTCGCTGATTTTGGTCAAACCCGCCAGGTCAAGCTGGGTGTTGCCGGTGTAATTCTCGATCACATCTTCAAGGTTCTGGTAGCCATCGGGGGCATAGCCCATGCCATAGCGGGCAGCCACCTGACCAGTCAACCCTCGGTTCTTGAGGTAATCTACCGCCACCGGGCTTTTTTTCAGCTGGGCTTTGTAGTAATTGGCAGCGCGGGTCAGCAGCTCAACCAGATCCTCCCGCTCGGAACGCACCTCGGCGGGTACGTCCATGCCTTTTTCATGGGGCACATCGATGCCCAAATTGCCCGCCAGGCTTTCAACCGCCTCGGGGAAGGTCATCCCCAAATGCTCCATCACAAAGCCGACCGCATTGCCATGCGCACCGCAGCCAAAGCAGTGATAAAACTGCTTGGACGGGCTTACTGTGAACGATGGAGATTTTTCATTGTGAAATGGGCACAAGCCCTGCAAATTCGCGCCCGCCGCCTTCAATTGCACATACCGGCCCACCACGTCTGTGATGTCGAGGCGGTACAGCAAATCATCAATAAAGCTTTGAGGAATCATGCAGTTTGGGTGAATTCACGCGCAGAAAAATCAGAGCCGCAGGCTCGACTTCTAGAATAACAAACCCAAGGGGAAGAAAACGAAAAGCGCGCTTATTTGGACAACTCGGCCTTGACCAAACCGGAAACCTTGCTCATGTCGGCCTTGCCAGCCAACCTGGCTTTGACGGCACCCATTACCTTGCCCATGTCTTGCGGGCCAGTTGCGCCCAAGGCTTGAACAATTGCCTGAATTTCAGCCACAACTTCGGCTTCAGACAACTGGGCGGGAAGATAGGCAGCCAAAACAGCTGCTTCGGCTTTTTCAGCCTCGGCAGATTCTGGCCGACCACCCTGCTCGAACTGGATGGCGGCTTCGTTTCGCTGCTTGATTTGCTTCTCGATGATGGCGAGAACCGCCCCATCGTCGAGTTCGACGCGTTCGTCGACCTCTTTTTGTTTGATTGCCGCTGAGAGCATTCGAAGCGTTGTGAGCTTTTCTTGCTCACGGGCCTTCATGGCCAGCTTGATGTCTTCAAGAATTTGCGCTTTCAGTGACATATCCAACAGATCAATACATTTTCTTGGGCAACATCTGGCTGCGCAGGCGCTTGTAGTGACGCTTTACGGCAGCAGCCCTCAGGCGCTTGCGTTCAGCGGTTGGCTTTTCATAGAACTCGCGTGAGCGCAGTTCTGTCAACAGACCTGTTTTTTCAATGGTGCGCTTGAAGCGACGCAGGGCAACTTCAAAAGGCTCGTTTTCTTTAACGCGAACGTTTGGCATAAGGCTCCAATCGGGTGTTCGTAAGTTGTTTCGGTTCGATGTACCCCAATGCATTTTAACTAAGCCATTGATTTTGCGTATTTTTTCCACAAAACCCAATATGTTAAAGCAAAGAGTTACCGCCAAGAATCTGGCAAAGACCGAGATATTACCATGCAAAAGCCAGTTTTCTCAAGGATTTTCAACTATTTTTGGCTCAATATTGCGTGGGCCGCTGTGTAGCCACTGGCCCAGGCCCACTGGAAGTTGTAGCCCCCCAGCCAACCGGTTACGTCGACCACTTCCCCGATGAAATACAGGCCGGGAATTTTACGCGATTCCAGTGTTTTGGGCTGCAAATCGGCAGTGCTGACGCCGCCACGCATCACCTCGGCTTTTTTGTAGCCCTCTGTGCCACTGGGCACCAACTGCCAGGCTGCAATTAACTGCGCCAAGGGACCCAGTTGCTTTTTGCCCAGTTCAGCCACCTTGCGCCCGGCAATGGTCTGCAATTCCGGTTTGTTCAACCAAGCTTGCGCCAAACGCTTGGGCCAGTGCGGCACTTGCGCGGCAAACCAGTTCTCGGCATTGGCTTTTGCACCCAGCGTGGCCTGTAACAAATCGACTTGAAACGCGGCTGCATCGGTTTGCCTGCCCGACAAATTCAGGGTAATCGGCTTGCCGGGGTTCCAGTAGGTAGAGGCCTGCAACACAGCCGGGCCGCTCAAGCCCCGGTGCGTAAACAACAGGTCTTCATCAAACCAGGGGGCATGGGGCTCGCTGCCACGGCTTAGTACGGGCAATGCCACGCCGGCCAGTTCCACAAAGGGTTCCCACAAAGCCGAATCGAAAGTCAGCGGCACCAGCGCGGGCCGCTGGTCCACCAGCGCATGGCCAAATTGCTTGGCCAGTTTCAGGCCAAAATCGGTTGCGCCAATTTTGGGCACAGGCAAACCGCCCGTGGCCACCACCACATGGCGAGCCTGCAAGGGGCCTGCCGTGGTACTTAGCTTGAATTGGCTGCCATCATGCTCCACTGCATTCACGCTGTGTGGGCGAAACCATTTCACTTTGCCTGCATTGCATTCAGCGGCCAGCATGTCGATGATGTCGTCGCTTTTGCGATCACAGAACAACTGACCTTTGTGTTTTTCATGAAAGGGAATGTTGTATTGCTTCACCAGCGAAATGAAATTGGCGGGGGTGTAGCGACCCAACGCCGAGCGTGCGAAGCGGGGGCTTTCGGAGATGAAGTTTTCCTCAGATACATTCGCATTGGTGAAATTGCAACGCCCGCCACCGCTGATTCGAATTTTCTCGGCCAGTTTTTCGCTGTGGTCCAGTAAAGCCACACGCAAACCACCCTGCCCGGCCTGGGCGGCACACATCAGGCCCGCTGCACCGGCACCAATCACCAGCACATCAAATTGCTGCATGGCTTGCTGCGTGGTGAACCGCTTCAATGGCGTCAATTTGGCGTGCAAAGCCGTGGGGCATTTCCTGTGGGTTATTCAGCCACATTTCGATCAGGCGTGCGGTAGATTCCGCATCAATGTCCGGATGGGGGTCTGGCTGCTCGGTAAACAGGTTCTCGGGTTCGGCAATGCGCCAGGTGTTGCCAGCCTTCACGCCGTCCATGCGGGGGCTGCGGTAGGGGGCGGCCACCGGTTCGCCTTCGTGACCACGCAACACCAAGGCAGTATGGCCTGTTGCGCACAACACCTCGCGCTGCAAATTCCAGAATTCCGGATGGGTGTAGCTGGTTACCAGCAGTGCATTATTGAATGCGCTGGGCACCATCAATTTCACCAAGGTGTGTGTGCAGCTGCGTACCCCCAGCACTTTGCGGGTTTGCAACAAGGCTTCAATGCGCGGGTAAATGTGCGCCATGGGCAAATACACAGGGGCCGTGTAATCCAGTTCCAGCGCATTCCAGTTCAGGTGCGAAAACACCTGCGCGCTGGTAACACGCCCTGTGAAATCGTGTTCAAGACCGTGCACCAGCACCGGGTATCCACGCTGGGCCAGCAAACCTGCCAACAATGGTGTGAAATTGGGCTTGCGCCGTGCACCGTTGTAGCTGGGAATGACTACCACGGGCTTGCCACCGGCTTTGGATTGCGCATTCAGCGCCTGCAGGGTGTGGAAATGTGGCGAATGGCTTTCATCGGGCCAGTGCTCGGCAATTGCATCCAGAAAACCGATGAGCTCATCGTTGGTTTCGCCTTTCACCCGCAAAGCGATCAGTACGGCACCCAACTCAAAATCCGACACCTCGCCACGCAAAATGGCGGCGTACAAGGATTTGGCCTGTTCACGGGGAAGGCCGCGCGCGCCGTCTTTCCCGCGACCGATTTCTTTAATGAAGGGTGCGCAAGAAAACTTGTCGGTTTGAACAGAATTGGGCATAGCGACTCAAATGTTACTTAAGGCGCTATTGTAGCAAGGCTGGCCTGTGCGCGAATCAGCTTTCGAATTTCAGGCACACACGAACCACATTGCGTGCCGCATTTCAGGCTGCCTTGCAACCCGGCAAGCAATTCGCTTTCGCCAGCATTCTGGTTCTTTGCACAGACTATCGCAATACCAGCTTCAATGGCTTGCCGGATAGATTGTTCAGACACCCCCACGCAATTGCACACCATGCGCACTGCCTCGGTTTGCACGCCCGGTGGTTGACTGGCGGGTGCCAACAGAAAACTGCGCAACGGCATGACATCGAGTTGCTGGTCGAAATAATTTCGCAGCCAACCTTCCGATTCAATACTGCCTGCCAAAAATACTTTGCTAAGCGTGGCGGCTTGCCCTTGTTGCGTGGTTTGAACTTTCACGCCAATGCGGCGGCGGGCATCGGTTTTCGGGTCAGAATACACCATGACATCACTGCCCTCGCATTCAAACAAGGCCTGCAGTCGGTCAATGATTTCTTTGGCGGGCGCTTGCGCACTGGCTGCGCGAAACAGCACACCGGTTTGTTCACGCCCCACGGGCACGCACACGGCGGCATCAAATTCCGCATACAGCGCACGGGCTTTTTGCCACAGGCTTAACCACTGTTCGCTGTGAACAAACACCACGACCTGCCAGGGCAAATGCACACGCTGAATGTTCACGGCTGAATGCTTGAGTTCAGGTTGTTTGGAATACGGGTCGAATGCCTCAATGGTGAGCGCATTGACGCCACCCACACCCGACTTGCCACCAAAGAACTCAGGCCCCCAGTGCATGGGCAACACAGCCTGATTGCGGGCAACCGATTCATCTTCCTTGGCGCGCAGCGTAATGGTGGCGCGGCGCGACTTCACGGAAACCCAACTACTGGGCTTCAAGTTCAATCGCTTGAAATCGGCCGGGTGCATGGCAATGACCGGTTCTGCTTCATGCGAGAAAAACTCGGCCAGCGTGCCGGTGCGGCTGCCACCGTGCCACTGGTCGCGCAAGCGCCCCGTATTCAAGCGCCATGGAAAGCGCGCGTCGGCTTCTTCGGCCACAGGTTCATATTGTGCAAATACAAACTTTGCCTTGCCTGTGGTTGTGGGGTAGACCCCATCTTCGTACAGGCGGGCTTTGCCTTCGGGCTGCCCCTCTGGCATGGGCCACTGTTGTGGGCCCTTAGTCTCCAACACCGCATAGCTTAAACCGGTGATGTCCAGGTCGCGGCCCCGCGTGGTGTCGCGGTGCTCGTTGAAAATTTCTTCGGTGCTGCTGTAAGGCATGAAAGCGCTGGTGCCACCATCGATTCGTGGACTTTCCACGCCAAGCTTGTGCAGCTCCACCTCCAAACGCTTTGCGAACTCAACCACGATTTGCCAGTCGTTTTTTGAATCGGCATAAGCGGGCATGGCAGGCCGCACGCGGCTGATGCGCCTTTCACTGTTAGTCACAGTGCCTTCTTTCTCGCCCCAAGTGGTGGCGGGCAACAGCACATCGGCGTACTGCACAGTGGCGGGAGTTAAGTAGGCATCTTGCACCACCACCAGCTCAGCGTTCTGCAAGGCACGTGCCACTTTCTGCGAATTGGGCAATGAATGGGCGGGGTTGGTGCAGGCCACCCACACTGCTTTGATTTTTCCCTGCTCCAGCTGATCAAACATTTCAACTGCACTGGCGCCGGGGGTGGCACTGATTTTTTTTACACCCCAGAATGCAGCAACCTCGGCCACATGCGCCGGGTTGTTCAATTCACGGTGCGCAGGCAGCAAGGTGGACAATCCACCCACTTCGCGGCCGCCCATGGCATTGGGCTGGCCTGTTAACGAAAACGGGCCTGCGCCTTCCTTGCCAATTTGGCCAGTGGCCAAATGCAAGGCAATCAGCGATGTATTTTTGTCAGTTCCCGTGGTGGCCTGGTTCAACCCTTGGCAATACAGGGAGAGTGTCCTGTTGCTTTGGGCGAACCAGGTGGCGGCTGTAACAATGTCCGCCGCGGGAACTCCACACACGCTGGCTGCAAGCTTGGGTGTGTAATCGGCCAGGCCTTTGGCCACGGCTTCGAAGCCTTCTGTGTGTTTGTTGATGTAGGCCATGTCAAGCCAGCCGTTTTGCATCATCACGTGCAGCATGGCGTTGAACAGCATCACATCCGTGCCAGGCTGGATTTTCAAATGCAAATCAGCCATTAGCGCAGTGTCGGTTGCGCGGGGGTCGACCACAATCAGCTTGTGGTCAGGCTTGGCTGCGCGTGCGGCCTCCAGCCTGCGGTACGCAACCGGGTGTGCGTAGGCCATGTTGGAACCGGCAATGAACACACAATCGGCCAAGGCCAGATCGTCGTAATTGCAGGGCGGTGCATCGGCACCCAGGGTGCGTTTGTAACCGCTTACGGCGCTGCTCATGCACAAGCGTGAATTGGTGTCGATGTTGTTGGTGCCAATCAAACCCTTGGCGAGTTTGTTGAACACGTAATAGTCTTCGGTGAGCAACTGCCCGCTGATGTAAAAGCCAACGCTGTCGGGTCCATAGGTTGAAATCAACCGCGCAAATTCACGCGCGGTGAAATCAAGCGCGGTGCTCCAGTCGGTGGCCTGCACTTGCTGGTCGCGCTGAATGCGTAACAAAGGCTGGCTTGCGCGCACTTGTCCATACACATTTACCGTGGCTGTTTCAGCCAGCTTGCTGCCTTTGCTGCACAGCTTGCCCAGGTTGGCTGGGTGCGTTTCATCGCCCTTTACATCGATAATTTTTCCCGCCTGCGTGCGCACCACCACACCACAACCCACGCCGCAATACGGGCAGGTTGTTTTGGTGTTTTGAATGGGTTGCAGCAATTCGGTCATTGGAATGATTTTCCGGAAATTAAATGCCGTGGTTTTTGACTTCACTGGCTTTCAGGTGCACGCGGCCGTCCAACACTTGCACGGTGAATTTGGCGGTGCAACCTTCATCGGGTTCACGTGCGCAACCATCAGCCAGACCAATCTGCCAGTTGTGCAACGGACACGTCACCGTGGTGCCGTGCACGATGCCCTGGCTTAACGGGCCTTTCTTGTGCGGGCATTCATCGAGCAATGCAAACACTTGTTCTTCACTGTTGCGAAAAACCGCGATGTCTTGCCCTGTGGGGCGGCGCACAATGCGTGATCCCAACACGGGGATGTCTTCTACTGCACAAATGTCGATCCATTCCATTTGAATTTCCTTCTGTTCCTTAAGTAATGATGCCGACATTAAACCACCTCTGCCAGTTTGATTGGAATGAACTGGCGCAAATCAACCTGCGCTTCTTTGGGCTTGTGCCATGGGTCTTCCTCAATGGCCAGAGCGGCCTGCAGCTCGGCCCACAGGGCATTGCGATTGGCCACATCGTCCACCACCCTGGACTTCGCGTGATCAAGCCCAACGCGTTCAAGGTAATGCACGGTGCGCTCCAGGTACCAACCTTCCTTGCGGTACAACTGCAGGAATGCGCCGCTGATGGCCAGCACTTCATCGGAAGTTTTCACGCGGCACAGGAACTGGGCCACTTCGGTTTTAATACCGCCGTTGCCACCCACATAAATTTCCCAACCGGAATCAACACCGATTACGCCAACATCCTTAATGCCGCTTTCAGCGCAGTTGCGCGGGCAGCCCGACACGGCCAGTTTGACTTTGTGTGGCGCGTACATTTTGAACAGGGCGTGCTCAAGGTCTTTGCCCATCTGGGTGCTGTCTTGCGTGCCAAAGCGGCACCAGTCACTACCCACACAGGTTTTTACTGTGCGCAAACCTTTGGCGTAAGCGTGGCCGCTGGGCATGTCCAAATCTTTCCACACGTCTTGCAAATCTTCTTTTTTCACACCCAGCAAGTCGATGCGCTGCCCACCCGTTACTTTCACGGTTGGAATGTTGTACTTGTCGACCACATCGGCAATGCGGCGCAGTTCAGCGGCGGTTGTTTCGCCACCCCACATGCGTGGCACCACAGAATAGGTTTTGTCTTTCTGAATGTTGGCGTGCGCACGTTCATTGATGAAACGGCTTTGTGGATCGTCCACCGCCTCGCCGGGCCAGGAGCTGATCAGGTAGTAATTCACAGCCGGGCGACAGCTTGCACAGCCGTTGGGCGTGCGCCAGTTCATGGTTGAAAACACTTCTTCTTTCGTGGTCAGGTGATGCTTGAAAATTGCATCGCGAACCACCTGGTGGCCATGGTCGGTACAGCCACACATGGGTTTTGTTTTGGGCGTGGCGGAGTAATCGGCGCCTGCGGTGCTCATCAAAATCTGTTCACACAAACCGGTGCATGAACCACAGGATGCACTGGCCTTGGTGTGCTTGCGCACTTCTTCAATGGTGAACAGACCTTTGGTTTTAATGGCCTGAACAATGGTGCCCTTGCACACACCGTTGCAACCGCAGACCTCATCCGTGTCGGCCATTTTACTGGCCTGGCTTTGCCCTTCGTGGCCGGTGTCACCAATGTTGTTTTGACCAAACATCAGCTTCTCGCGAATTTCCTTGATGGCTTTGCCTTCACGCATCAGCTTGAAGTACCAGGAACCATCGACTGTGTCGCCGTACAGGCAGGCGCCCACCAGTTTGTCTTCCTTGATGACCAGCTTTTTGTACACGCCGCCAATGGGGTCAGAAAGCAGCAATTCTTCACAGCCATCGCCGCCCATGAAATTGCCGGCAGAAAACAGATCTACACCCGTTACTTTCAATTTGGTCGAAGTAACAGAGCCTTCGTAACGGCCAATGCCGAACTGCGCCAGGTGGTTGGCACACACCTTGGCCTGTTCGAACAAGGGAGCTACCAAACCGTAGGCAATACCACGGTGGCTGGCACATTCACCCACCGAATAAATTTTGGGGTCGGTGATGGTTTGCATGGTGTCGTTCACCACCACGCCACGGTTGCAGTGCAAGCCGCTGCTGGCTGCCAGCTTGTCGTTGGGGCGAATGCCCACGGCCATGACCACCAAATCGGCATCGTGAATTTCGCCATCCGTAAATTCAATTTGCGCCACGCGACCATCGGAGCCCGCATGCAAGGCCTTGGTGTTCTTGGCCAGCAAGAATTTCAAGCCTTTGGTTTCCAGGCTTTTTTGCAACAAGCCCGCTGCGGTGGGGTCGAGTTGGCGCTCCATCAACCAGGTGGGCAAGTGCACCACGCTCACGTCCATGCCCTGAATGGCAAGGCCGTTCGCGGCTTCAAGGCCCAACAGGCCACCACCGATCACGATGGCTTTCTTGTAATGCTTCGCCGCTTCCAGCATGGCTTCGGTGTCCGCAATGTCGCGGTACCCAATCACGCCTGGCAAGGTTGAACCGGGCACGGGCAGAATAAAGGAGTTGGAACCCGTGGCCAGCAGCAAACGGTCGTAAGGTGCAGTGGCGCCGTCGGCACACTTCACCACACGCCTCACTCGATCGATTTCCGTGACCTCTCGACCCACGTGCAGGGTAATGTTGTTGCTGGTGTACCAGTCCCAATCATTGAGCACGATTTCTTCGAACTTCTGCTCTCCAGCCAATACTGGCGAAAGCATGATCCGGTTGTAATTGGGATGCGGCTCTGCGCCAAACACGGTGATTTCATACAATTCAGGGGCGAGCTTGATCAGCTCCTCAACCACCCGGATACCGGCCATGCCGTTACCAATCACCACCAGCTTCTGTTTTTTGACGGACATCAGCATATCTTCGATCCCAATTTACCAAAAAAAAACGGCCCCCGGCTGCACGAAGCAGCACGGACGCCGTTGTCCAACTCCCTTGGCCGCAAACGCAACCTCAGGAGACCTGTCAATCCACCTGCAGATCGCCGCCGTTGACGACCTACACCCGTGTATATGCAAAGGTCGTGCCAGCCATTTCCACGTGGTTTTGCACCACAAAGAGGCTATTTTTATTGAAACGGAAAGAAACTGGACTGGATGGCTGGCACCCAACTAGTGCAACGCACCATTCTGCATAGAACGGTGCGCTTCTTTGTTACAGCGTGCAAAAACCACTTGGGTCTTGAATCTGATTGGGCAAAGCCACGCTGGCGCTTACAGTGACGGGCACTGGCAAGCGGTTGAAACTGCTGACAAAAACCGGGTTATAGCCTTGAATGGTCAAGGTAAGCGAATCGCCTTCCAGTAGCTGAACCGATATGCCGGGCAACTCGATTGCTTTCTCGCCATAGCCTTTCAAAGGCGTAATTTGATCGTGCAACACGGTTTGGGTGCCATCGGCACGCGTCAAGCCCAGCCCCACATACACAATGGGCGCTTCCGGCGAAGCCGGGCCAACAGGTTCTACTTTCACGGTGGCTTTGGGCGTACCCACGAAACAACCGGGCAAATTGGCATTGTTCAATTCAACGTACACCGGTTGAGCCAGTTGCGCCGCCTGTGTTGATGTCAAACCCGAGAACAGGCCTGCCACACCCGCCATCACCTGTGTGGGTGCTGTGAACGCTGAAGCTGCACGCACACCTTCCAGTTTGGGGCGGTTCGACGAATTGGACTTCACTTCAACTGCGGTGGGGTCATTTCTGCCGTCTTCAAGCACCGACGCAATTTCAGGCAGTGGCACAGGGCCGAAACCCAGGTAATCCGCAGACCGGGCCTGTCTGCTGCCCACCAAATGCTGGGCCAGAAACTGGAACATCATGTCTTTCAGTGGAATGACGCAACGGCCTGTTGCCGCATCCCAATTCGCAGCAGGGCATCTGTTTTGCGCGGTTTTCAGCCAAATCAGGCTTTCATTGAAGGCGTATTTGGCCCCCGTGCCTTCCAGCGCCACATTGGGGTCTTGCTGCACACCCAGGGCATTGAGCAGGTGCCCGTATTTGACAAACAACAATTTTGCGTCTGCATTCACCTTGCGATAACACTCAAAGTTTTGAATCGCTTCATTCAGGTTGAACAACACATCGGTGGCGCCTTGGATAAAAAAGGCGGGCACATCGGTTTTCAGGGTCATGCCCCTTGGCAGGTTTGCAGACAAATCACAATAGGAAATGGAGCCTTGCGAACCCAATCGTTTCACGATTTCCTCGGACACAACTCCGGTGGTATTGGCCTCGGCAAGGCCCTGAAACAGAAAGGGGTCGTAGCGCCCACGGTTGCTTTCCAAACCACCTGCCACCAATCCGTTCAGGTAGGTGGTTTTGGGCACGCCGCCGGGGTTCAGGCTGTAGCGCAGGTCGTACCAGGTGCCATTGGGCACCATGGCATCAATTCGGGAATCAAGCCCCGCTCCAATCAACTGAAAAGCGCCACCATAGCTGCGACCAATGGTACCCACCACCGGGTTCAATGCCCCGGCCTTGCTGCGGTAACCCAGGTTGGGCAAATTGGCTTCGGCCCAGTCCAGAATGGTTTTGAAGTCTTTGCCTTCAAAATCCGGATCAAGAATGGTGACATTGCCGCCCGTGTCGCCATGACCACGCTGATCATAGGAAATAACGTACCAGCCGGCACGCCCAGGCACTGGCTCTTTTTCGTTGTACGCCACCTGCAGGGTGTCCACACCAATTTCGGACGTTTGCGTGGCCTCGTCGAAATCAAGCGTCGCGGCCCGGGTGCCACCAAAACCATGGGAGTGCAGCAACAGTGGGGTGGCCTCGCCCGCGTCCAGTTCGGGGAAGTAAACAGTCAGCGCCAGTTCAGTGCCGTCAAACGCGGCAATGGTAAGCTGCTCCACACGCGCCGCATGGCCCATGGCCGTTTGCTGGTTTTTCACCCGCAACGGCATTTCAGTTTCAGATGGGGTTACGCCACCACCGCCGCTTGGGCCTGAATTACCGACCGTTGTCTGATCAGCCTCGTACAGGCAACCCGCAAGCCCAACTGCCAATAGCAGGGGTCCCAGTAATCTGGTGACGCCGATCAACATGAAATGTCTCCGATTTGTAATGTTTTGACTATTACCTGCACTTGAACCCTTTCAGATTCAATTGCTTACCGAAGCCACGCTAAAATAGAACGTTGACCCTGTTCTGGCTGCCCGAAGTGACCTCCGCTGCAAATCCTCCGAAAATTGTGCTTGGCTTTGAAAGTTCGTGTGACGAAACCGGTGTGGCCCTGTGCACCACCGATGGCCGCATTCTGGGGCAAGCCCTGTATTCACAAATTGCAATGCACAAAGACTACGGCGGCGTGGTGCCCGAGCTGGCTTCGCGCGACCACATTCGCCGCCTGATCCCTTTGATGGACGAAACCTTCGCACAGGCCGGCATCTCGATCACCGAGGTGGACGCTATTGCCGTAACCACTGGCCCTGGTTTGCCCGGTGCGCTGATGGCGGGTTGCGCCTTTGCCTACAGCCTGGCCATGGGGCTTGACTTGCCTGTCATCCCCGTGCACCACCTGGAAGGGCATTTGCTGTCGCCCTTGCTATCCATCAATCCACCTGCATTTCCGTTCACTGCACTGCTGGTAAGCGGCGGGCATACCCAGTTGATGGGCGTTGAAGGCCTGGGCAAGTACGCCTTGCTGGGTGAAACACTGGATGATGCAGCGGGCGAAGCTTTTGACAAAACCGCCAAAATGATTGGCCTTCCCTACCCGGGTGGCCCTGCCCTGTCAAAACTGGCAGAAAACGGTAACCCTGAACGCTTCAAACTGCCCCGCCCCATGTTGCACAGCGGCGACTACATGTTCAGCTTCTCAGGTCTGAAAACCGCCGTACTGACCACAGCCATGAAGTTGGCGGGCGTTAAGCGGCCTTCCGAAACCATGGTAATTGGTGATGCCGACAAAGCCGACCTGGCCGCCAGTTTTCAAGCCGCCATTGTTGAAACACTGGTGAAGAAAGCCTTGGCAGCCTGCTTGCACCAAGACCACAAACGTTTGGTTGTGGCTGGTGGCGTGGGTGCCAACACCTTGTTGCGCGAACAACTTGTGAAAGCAGCACACAAACGCGGCATCGATGTGTATTTCCCGGAATTAAGCCTGTGCACCGACAACGGCGCCATGATTGCTTTTGCAGGCGCCATGCAATTGCGTGAAAAACCTGAACTATTGAATTCTCGTGATTACAGCATGCACACGCAGCCACGGTGTGAATTGGCAGCCCCGTCGGGCAATTGTTAAACCACTGATCACACAAATTACAGCCAAAAACCGCCCCTGTTCAATTCATTTGATACCAATTCACTTGCGTAGTATTTGCGATAGTCAAGTAGTTCCAGTCGTTCCTACCCAATACACACCAGGAGATTCAAGTGAACCAATTTCTATCAAGATGCCTTTTGTCAGTGGCAGCAACTGTGTGCGTGGTCAATCCCGCCATGGCCGATGAAAAAGTGAACAAAGCGATGAGCGCGCTTAAGCAAGAACTTGCTGCTCAAGGTCAACCTCGCCTTGAAGGCGACCAATTGTACTTTGGCAGCTCAAAAATCAACGGCGACTTCAAAGTGGTTGACAAAATCAAGGAAAAGCATGGCGGTACAGCCACCCTGTTTGTGAAGGAAGGCAACAACTACATTCGCCGAAGCACCAATGTGATGAAAGCAGGTCAACGCGCTGTGGGCACCCCACTCGACCCCTCGGGCCCCGCCAAGGCCGCCATTGACAGTGGCAAGCCATTTTATGGCCCAGTGGACATTCTTGGGAAAATTTTCCAGACAGGTTATGAACCCATCGTAAATGCCAGTGGCGCCACCATTGGAATTTACTACGTCGGCTATTCCCTGGAATAAGTCACAACAGCAATCGAGAATTGGGGGTCAGTATGAGTATCGTCAAGCGGATTTATGCCGGGTTTGGATTTGTGTTGTTGCTGTTGATTGCCTGCCAGGTTTTGGTCGCCAGCTTGTTGGGCAATCTCAACGAGTCATTCACAGTCTTGGTCGATTCCAAGTTCGAAATCCAATCCCAAACCGCTTTGGCTCAAGTTGAGTTCCTCAAGGCAGAGCGTCCCATCAAGGATCTGATGTATGCAGACGACCCCATTCTGCAAAACTCTGTCAATGAGCACTTGAGCACCGCTATTGAGGCAACGCAAAAAAGTGTCCGGCTAAGTTCAGTGCTTAAATCCCAAGAAATTACAGACTTGCTGGGCAAGCTGGAAAACAGCCTGACGCAGTACAAAACAAATTTTGACGCCATGATGAAAGCCGGGATTGGTCCCCAGAGAATGTTGGCCACAGTCCAGACCCGCAAATCGGCGCGACAATCTGAAGAACAACTGGGTACCGTTTTGCAATTGACCAGAAGCAGCATTGATCAGTCAAAGTTGAACGCCCAAGCCCTCGGCAATACTGCAATTCAAACTGTATCCATTGTCGGGGGGCTGGCTGTTCTGGCGGGGCTAATCATTGCCTGGTTGATCGGGCGCTCCATTTCAAGACCAGTGAACAAACTTCAAGCGGTTATTCAGCAAGTGCAAGAAACTTCAAACCTCAGCCTTCGCGTCAACTTGAAAGAAAAACACGAGATTGCATCGATTGCATCTTCTTTTGATTCACTGATGAGCAGCTTTTGCGACACGGTGAAAGGCATCCGGGTGTCTGCGGAACAAATCGGGACAGCCGTTAACGAGGTTCGTTCCTCTGGACTGCAGATTTCACAAAGCACCCAAAAACAAGAATCGATTACCGACTCTTTGAGCAACATCGCCACGGACGCCAATGCCAAACTGGAGTCGTCTTGCTCTTATCTCAACTCGGCACAGGAAGTGTCCTCGAAAACGCGGGGCCAGCTTCTTAACTCTATTCAGTCAATGCGTGAAACAGCGTCTTCAGTAAACAGTGTGGTAGAAATTGTGAGCAAGAACGGCGAGCGTATTGACACCCTGAATGAAAGCTCGACCAAAATTGGTGGAATTATCAACACCATCAAGCAAATTGCGGATCAAACCAATTTGCTGGCGCTGAATGCCGCCATCGAAGCCGCGCGTGCCGGTGAGCAAGGGCGGGGCTTTGCCGTGGTGGCCGACGAAGTACGCAAACTGGCGGAAGATACCGCCAATGCAGCAAACCAGATTTCGAAACTTATATTGGACATTCAGAATCAAATTCAACAGTCCGTTGCAATGACATCGGATGCCAATTCAAAGTCTGACCTTGCACTACAAAAAGTAGCGGGGTCTGAGCAGGACATGGGACTGCTGCACACCGAATCCGACAAAATGAATCAAACCTTTGAGGCATTTGGTTTGTTGCTCAAAGAGCAACAGACAAGCATGGAAAGATTTTTCAGCGGAATCGGGGAAATTGTGGACGCATCGACTGTGAACTCGTCTGTTGCTCAAAAAGCGAGCGAGGTGGCCAACCGACTGGATGAACGCGCCAATCAGCTACAACACGCCGTATCACGATTTGTAGTTTAAACACACAGGTGATTTGACCAGGGCACAAAGCTGATTCGGGCAAGCACCAATTACCAACCGCAATCAGAAATGGGTATGCTTACAGGCTGTAGATGAGGTACTGCCATGAACGCACCCAACGAAGATTTCGCTCTGAATGCTGCCCAACGGGCTGAGGTAATTGCCGGGCTAAATCAAATTCTGCCAGCCCACGCCGTGCTGCATGAAGTAGAAGACACCAAACCATACGAATGCGATGGGCTAAGCCTGTTTCGGCAACTGCCCATGGTGGTGGCCCTGCCTGACACGGAAGAACAGGTGATTCGAATCCTGAAGCTGGCCAACAAGCTGAACGTGCCCGTGGTGGCGCGTGGCGCGGGCACCGGCCTTTCAGGTGGAGCACAGCCCCACAAGCACGGCATTTTGCTGGGCATGGCCAAGTTCAACAAAATTCTGAAAGTGGATGTGCAATCGCGCAGCGCAGTGGTACAACCCGGCGTGCGCAACCTGGCCATTTCTGAAGCTGTGGCACAACACCAGTTGTACTACGCACCCGACCCTTCCAGCCAGATTGCCTGCACCATCGGCGGCAATGTGGCCGAAAACAGCGGCGGCGTGCACTGCCTGAAATATGGCCTGACCGTCCACAATGTATTGAAAGTACGGGCCATCACGATTGAAGGTGAAATCGTTGAATTCGGTTCCGAAGCGCCCGACGCACCCGGTCTTGAACTGATGAACCTGGTGATTGGTTCTGAAGGCATGCTGGCCGTGGTTACGGAAGTGACTGTGAAGCTTGTGCCCAAGCCCGCGCTGGCGCAGGTGATCATGGCCAGCTTCGACGACGTGGCCAATGCAGGCAATGCCGTTGCAGCGGTAATTGCCGCCGGTATTATTCCCGCTGGTCTGGAAATGATGGACAAGCGCGCTTCGCAAATGGTAGAGCCATTTGTAAAAGCCGGGTACGACACTGAAGCGGAAGCCATTCTGCTTTTGGAAAGCGACGGCACCCCGGAAGAAGTGGCCGAAGAAATTGCCGAAATGACCCGCGTGCTGAACGGCTGCGGTGCCACCGCCATCAAGGTATCGCAAAGCGAAGCCGAGCGCCTGAAATTTTGGGCGGGTCGCAAGAATGCATTCCCTGCCGCAGGCCGTGTGTCGCCCGACTATTACTGCATGGACGGCACCATTCCCCGCCGTAGCCTGGCCCGCGTACTGAACGCCATCACCGAGATGGAAAAGAAATACGACATGCGCTGCGCCAACGTATTCCACGCAGGAGACGGCAATTTGCACCCGCTGATTCTGTTCGATGCAAACAAGCCCGAAGAAATCAAGCGTGCTGAAGATTTCGGCGCAGAAATTCTGGAACTGTGCGTGGAAGTGGGCGGCACAGTGACCGGTGAACACGGCGTGGGCATCGAGAAAATCAACCAGATGTGCGTGCAGTTTTCACGCGCGGAGCTGGATGCATTTTTTGCCGTGAAAAAAGCCTTCGATGAACCCGGCTTGCTCAACCCCGGCAAGGCCATACCCACCCTGCACCGCTGCGCTGAATATGGCCGCATGCATGTGCACGGTGGCCAAGTGCCTTTTGCAGACCTGCCACGCTTTTAAAAGAACGAGACCATGAGCGACTTTATCGACGACCTGTGCAAGCGGGTTGAACTGGCTGCACGCAACAACACACAACTTCGTCCGGTGGGTGGCGGCACCAAGAATTTTTACGGCGGCCCCCTGCAAGGCGAAGAAGTGAACATGCGCCAATGGGCTGGCATTGTGGAATACGAACCCACGGAATTGGTAATCTCCGTGAAATCAGGTACACCGCTTGCGGAAGTAGAAGCGGCATTGGCTGCACAGAAACAGGAATTGGCTTTTGAGCCGCCGCGCCTAAGTGCTGGCGGTACCATTGGCGGCACCATCGCCAGTGGCCTTGCTGGCCCAGCCCGCTTGAGCAAGGGTGGCGTGAAAGATTATGTGCTGGGCTGCACCCTGCTGGATGGCAAAGGCCAATTGTTGCACTTCGGTGGCGTAGTGATGAAAAACGTGGCCGGTTACGACGTGGCCCGTGTTATTCCCGGCAGCATGGGCACACTGGGCATCGTCACGGAACTGTCAATCAAGGTGATGCCGGTTGCCCCCGCTGAAGCCACCCTGCAATTTGAGATGGATGTGAACCAAGCCATTGCGAAAAGCAATGAATGGTTGTCCAAACCCTTGCCCATTTCCGCCACGTTTTATGAAAACGACAAACTGACTGTTCGCCTGCGTGGCGCCAGTGCTGCAGTTCAAGCCGCACTGAAAAACATGGGCGGGCAGGAAATGGAAAACCAACAGGCCCACGCCTTTTGGGCCAGCGTACGCGACCAGCAACATGAATTTTTCAAGTGCGAAGGTGACTTGTGGCGCATGGCTGTGCCACCCACTACGGTGGACCTGGCCATGCACGGCAAAAGCGTGCATGAATGGGGCAGTGGTTTGCGCTGGTTCCGCTCCGACGCGGAAGTGACTGTCGAGCAAATTCGCGCCATTGCCAAACGCGTGGGCGGCCACGCCACCTTGTACCGCACGGACAATGAAGCAGCGCGTGCGCACGCATTCCAGCAACCCGATGCAGTGATGCTGAGACTACAACGTCGCCTGAAAGAACAATTCGACCCGGCCGGTGTGTTCAGCATCAACCGCCTGTCACCCATTTTGTAAGTAGAACGCATGGACACCCAACTCGCCGACTGGATCAAAGACACCCCCGATGGCAAGGCCGCCGACGCCATTTTGCGCAAGTGCGTGCACTGCGGTTTTTGCACGGCCACCTGCCCCACTTACCAAATATTGGGCGACGAACTGGACAGCCCACGCGGCCGCATCTATTTGATTAAACAAGTGCTGGAAGGCAAACAGGTTACCCGCAAAACACAGCAACACCTGGACCGTTGCTTAACCTGCCGTAACTGCGAAACCACCTGCCCTTCAGGCGTGAAGTACGGCCAGTTGATCGACATTGGCCGAAAAATTGTAGACGAGCGCGTGGAACGCCCGATGGCAGAGAAGCTAACCCGCGAAAGCCTGAAAATGCTGATGACCAACCGCCCCCTGTTCACGGCTGGCATGGCCATGGGCAAGGCAGTGCGTGGAATTCTGCCAGAAAGCATCAAGAAAAAAGTGCCCGCCAAACGCGCCACCTTGCCCTTTGCCAACACCGCACACGCTCGCAAAGTCATTTTGCTGAAAGGTTGCGTACAACCGGCCATGATGCCGTCAATTGATTCTGCAACATCAGTCATTCTCGACGCACTGGGCATTCAAAGCACGGTGGTTCAGGAATCAGGTTGTTGTGGCGCGGTGAAGTTTCACCTGAACGACCACGCTGGTGGTTTGGCCCAAATGAAAACCAACATTGATGCTTGGTATTCACTGCTGCAAAGTGGTGAAGCCGAAGCCCTGGTAATGAATGCATCAGGTTGTGGCGTTACTGTTCGTGAATACGCGCACCATTTCGAGAACAACCCGGTGTACGCCGAGAAAGCCAGGCTGGTTAGCGACAAAACCCTGGACATTGGCGAATTCATCACCCGGCAAAATGCCGACAGCCTGACCCGCCTGGGCGCGAAAGTGAAAGCGGCCATTGAACAGCAACGCATTCCCGGCACCATTGCATTTCATCCACCCTGCACACTGCAACACGGCCAGCAAATCAAGGGCGTCATTGAAAACGTGCTGACCACCTTGGGCTTCAAGCTAACCCCGGTTGCCGACTCACATTTGTGTTGCGGCTCGGCAGGTACGTACTCGGTATTGCAACCCGAATTGTCGAAAGAACTGAAAAAGCGCAAGCTGGCCAACTTGATGGCAGGCAAACCACAGGCCATCGCATCGGCCAACATTGGTTGCCTGGGGCATTTGGAAAGCGACGCCACCGTAGATGTTCGCCACTGGGTAGAGTGGGTGGCGCAAGCAGTTTGAGAAAAGCTTACCTACTGCAAATTATCTGTCTGCGGCTGTAATAACCGGGGTGCGAGGGCACCACCGGCATCATCATGTCAGCGCCATCGATGCTGCGCAACACATCTTCGGTGCAGGCACCAATGCCCAGGCTGGCCAGCCACTTGGTTGCGGCTTCGTCTGCATCCAGTTCAAACTGACGGTTCATGGCGTGCAATTTTTCCATGGTGGCGGGGTTACGCTCAATGGCATCGAAAGCCATGTCGGGCGTGGGCAGGCCAGCCAGTTCCATGGCCTTTAGCCCCAACTTTTTTTGATGCTCCAGGTGAACATGCGCATATTCATGGGCCACCACAAACATCACGCCATCGGGTGTCAAGCGGTTCAGAAAATCGGGATCCATGGTCAGTAGCGCGCCTTCGGCACGGTCAGATATATAGGCCCTGCTCCAGGTTTTTGTTAGCTCAACCTTAAGCGTCATGCCAGGTACAGCCTTGCCCAATTGAACAATCGCCTGGTCAATGTCTGTTTGGGTGGCTGCGCCCGCACTGAGAGGCAACGAAGCACCACTGAACGCCACAAGCACTACCAATCCAACTACGCCAAGGCGGTTACTCCACATACTGCACTCCAACTTCGAGCAATTTCACCGCCCCAGTGTAATCACGATATCAGTGCCTTGCAATCGGCTAAAAACCAAAAGCCGTTAAGCCACTGGCAAACTGAGCCGGTTCCAAGGGGCGGGTACTTGTCAATGCATGGGTTTCAACCAAAAGTGATTCAAACATGGAGCGTTGATCCTCGGTCAACTCAGCGCCGTCAAACTGAATAAACGGATCTGTTCCCCCCTTGATCGTGGCCAACAAGGCCATTTCAAGCACAGAGCCTGGCAAATTCACATGATCAGAGGTGGACAACCAGGCTGCTGCCTTGCTGCGGTTTTCTACTCCACCCTCGAGCCACACGCAGGCACGTCGAAGCGCTTTGCTCAAACCGCTCAATGCAATCGGGTTCTCGGTAGCCCAGGCACGGGTGCACCCCAATACCTTTTCGGGGGCATTGGGCCACAAACTATTGGAGGTCGCCACAATGGTGCCCAAGCCCTCGTTAGCCGCCAGCGAATTGTAGGGTTCGCCGACACAAAAAGCATCAATCAACCCGGTTTGCAGCGAGGCCACCATGCGAATGGGAGGAACCACTTCAAAGCGCACATCCTGATCCGGGTCCACATCATTCAGGCGCAACCAGCGGCGAAGCTGCAAAGTGTGCATGGAAAACGGAAAAACAGTGCCGAATACCATGACACGTTCTCCGCGAGATTTTGCGGCACGCAATTTTGACCCCAGAGTTTCACCTTCAACAAGCCCGGAAATTAGCGCTGCCAAAGGTTTGCTGACTGTAATTGCATTGCCACTTCGATTCAACACCAGTGGCGCCAACACGTCTTTTTTTGGAGAACCCCCCAAACCCAGTTGAAGGGCAATCGCCATAGGCGAAAGCATGTGTGCCGCGTCAATTTCACCATAGGCAAGCTTGTCACGCAGCGTGGCCCAAGATGCCTGCTTGAGCAATTCCACAGACAAATTCTCGGCCTCGAAAAAACCCATTTTCCGGGCGACCACGAATGGAGCAGAGTCGGTCAGGGCAATTACGCCAATGCGAATTTCCTGTTGCATTACAAACCACCTCCGCCCAACATTTCAAAGACCTCAATCACGTTGCGGGCTGTATCTACCAGGCGCTGATTGCGCTCCATGGCAAGCTTTCGCATGGCGTGGTAGGCCTCGTCTTCATTAAAATTGCGGTGCTTCATCAACAGGCCTTTGGCTTTGTCAATCAGCTTGCGGTCGGCAAGTTGATCCCGGGTTTTCTGCAACTCGTTTTTCAGGGCCTGAAATTCACGAAAACGAGCCACCGCCACCTGCACGATTGGGCGAACCCGGTCCGGGTTCATGCCATCGGCCACGTAAGCACTCACCCCTGCCTTGATTGCGCTGGCAATGGTGTCCTCGTTGTCTTCATCAGAAAACATGATGACGGGCTTTGGGTTGCTGCGAGACAACACCGCCATGTTTTCCAGGCAATCGCGATCGGGTGAGTCGATGTCCACAATCACGATGTCGGGTTGGGACACCGCCACATGCTCGGCCAAACGATCGACCGAACTGAGGCGGGACACCAGCACATAACCAGCATCAAGCAAGGCGCGTTCCAGTATGGCGGCGCGGCCTGGCTCTTCGTCGACCAAGAGTACTTTAAGTGGAGGTGTTGCGGCTTTGCCGGTTTTGCTATTGACCATGAACGGGTTTACTCATCCTCAAGGGGCAAGACGGGACATTGCCCATGAATCACCTTGCAAGGTGTAGGCCAAGCGATCATGAAGTCGCGAAGGTCGACCTTGCCAAAACTCAAAAAAATCGGGCACCAAACGGTAACCGCCCCAAAATGGTGGCCGGGTTTGCGGGTCACGCTGCTGTTGTTCCCGGGCCTGGTGCACTCGTGCTGCCAGCGCACCTCGTGATTCGATGACCTGGCTTTGTGGCGAAGCCCAGGCACCCAAGCGGCTGCCGGCCGGCCGCGACAGGTAATACGCATCGGACTCTTGAGGGCTGCACTTCTCAACCCGGCCTTCAATTCGAACCTGCCGCTCCAGTTCAATCCAGTGAAACAAAATGGCTGCATGCGGGTTCTGCCCCAGTTCTTGCCCCTTTCGACTTTCGTAATTGGTGAAAAACGTGAACCCCCGATCGTCCAACCCCTTGATCAACACGATGCGCGCTGACGGCCTACCCTGCGCATTCACCGTGGCCAGCGTCATGGCGTTGGGCTCGGGCAAATCCGCATTCAATGCCTGGTCAAACCACAACTTGAAAAAATCAAACGGGTTGGGCAAGGCGTCGGCTTCGTCCAAAGTGGCTTGCGTGTAATCTTTTCGTAAATCGGCGATGGACATAAAACGAAACTCCTTGGTGCTGCTGAAGGTATGATGACCTTTATTTTCACATGCTGCCAGCACCACAATGAAGAGCAATGCCAATCTCATCGACGAATTCTGCACCACTTTGTGGCTTGAGGAAGGATTGGCCAAAGCCACGCTGCAAGCCTACCGCAGCGACTTGCAACAAATGGGAAGTTGGCTGGAAGAAAAGTTCAATGAAAGCATGCTACTGGCCAGCAGTGAACACATCCGAAACCGCGTGCATGATTTGCCGGAATTGAAGCCCAGCAGCCTGAACCGCAAACTAAGCAGCTACAAACGCTTTTACCTGTGGCTCAACACCACAAAACAACGCGAAGACAACCCTTGTGAACAAATTCACAGTGCCAAGCGCGGATTGCGAATTCCCAAAACGCTGAGTGAACAACAAATGCTGGACCTGTTGGCGGCACCCGATGTAAGCCACGCAGCCGGCCAACGCGACAAAGCCATGCTTGAATTCATGTACGCCAGCGGCCTGCGGGTGAGCGAGTTGGTGAACATGCCCCTGCGGGCAGTTGATCTAAACGCGGGCGCAGTGAAAGTGCTGGGCAAAGGCAACAAAGAAAGGCTTGTACCCATGGGCGAGCCGGCCAGGCTGGCGATTCAGCTTTATCTGCAGCGGGCCCGGGGTGAATTGCTGACAGGCAAAATCAGCGACTTTTTGTTTGTAACCCACCTTGGAAAACCCATGACACGGCAGGGTTTCTGGAAAAACGTCAAACGGCTGGCCTTGATGGCGGGAATTAACTCCCCCATCAGCCCCCACGTATTGCGCCATGCATTTGCCACACACCTGCTTAACCACGGCGCTGACTTGCGGGTGGTACAACTACTGCTGGGCCATGCAGACATTGCCACTACCCAAATTTACACCCACGTCGCCAAAGAACACCTGCATACCTTGCTCAATCAAAGACACCCAAGATCAAAAAGTCGCTAGAATCGACGCCAAACCCCAATAACAAGGAGACACTTTTGCTTAATTTCGCCGCTGGCCTGCTAATCGCCTACTTGATCGGCTCCGTTTCTTTTGCAGTGGTTGTTTCCAAATTTGTAGGCCTGGCCGACCCGCGCACTTATGGCTCGAAAAATCCGGGGGCCACCAATGTGCTGCGCAGCGGCAACAAAAAAGCAGCTGTGTTGACTCTGTTGGGCGATGCCTTGAAAGGCACACTTGCCGTGGCCTTGGCGTTTCATTTTCAAGACCAATTGGGTTACAGCCGCATTGACATTGCCTGGATTGGACTGGCCGCTTTCATTGGTCACCTGTACCCAATCTTCTTCAAATTTGAAGGTGGCAAAGGCGTTGCCACCGCACTGGGCGTACTACTGGGCCTGAACTGGGTGTTGGGCCTGGCCACCGCCGTTACCTGGGTTGTAATTGCTTACTTTTTCCGTTATTCATCACTGGCAGCACTGATTGCCAGCCTGTTTGCTGTGTTTTACAACGTGCTGCTGTTTGGCATCAACGGCCAGGCAACCGCAATCGCGATAATGTCGGCCCTGCTGATTTACCGACACAGACAAAATATTGCAAACTTGATTTCGGGCAAAGAAAGCAAAATTGGGCAGAAAAAAAGTTAAGCGGCTGCCGGTTTTTCATAAAACTGCCAGTGGCCTGCTTGCCCGGTTCCGTCATATCGAAGAGTTGGCCAAGTGTCAGGATGGCCATGTTGATCCGTTTTGTAGTTTTCGGGCAAGTAAACGTCCGGAATTGCATCTGTCCCATTGTGAATAATCACCGGCAAGTCGAGCGCCTTCAAGAACAAGACCCCGAAATCGCCCTCAGTCTGTGGATTCTCTCCATCTTTCAACTGATTCAGTGTCTCTAGTGTGCTGCCTTTCTTCCAGCTGCCGTCTGCCCTGCCCATGAGCGAAATCATCAAGGCACGTTGCTTGTATTCAAGTATTGGCTTTGTCTGCAAACCATTCAGTGGATCCGCTTTGATTTGATCATAGATTTGACCAATTTCATTTGAGGTCAAATTGCGCGTACCCAACTCATCATTCATGGATTGTGCAACCAAGCCGACCCTCTTCGTGAACTCATCTTTAGAGAGCGCATTCACGGCTGCTCCCCATGAGGACCTTAGCCAGCATCTCGCTTTGTCACCGGAAACATTCTGAAGCGTTCGAGTGCCAAGGGGTGCCAGTTGGCTCTGCAACACCGCCCCCCTTTTGATATTGAGTAGAATCGGTGTCAGATCTTTCATTTTTTCCATGGTTGGGCCTGGAATGTCTTTGACGTTCCGACCGGCAAACACAGCAATTTCATTCAATGACTCAAGATTCTTGAAATAGGCTTTTGTCTGTTGATCCGAGAACGCAAGGCCACCCCCCTCTGGGAGATCAACCTGGAAAGCTTCCTGATACTCGGCTTTTAGTCTGGCCAGTTGTTGGTCTGGATTTGACCCCTCATTGAGCACACGTCCCCAAAGACTGGAAATCCATTGATTGCTGAACAATGCCGACCGTACGCCAACGGGGATGGCCGGGGCCGCTGCAATCACAGGCATTGTGACGGGGGTAGCCTGTGAATCCTCAGATATTCCCACAGTGAACCGCCTCAATGGCGTTGACGAAAAATTGGGGAGGCTATTGATTTGGGAGGCTGACAATCCAATTACCGCTGGCATAGACTTGCCTTTGGAAAGCGGCTGCCAAGCATTCTGTAAAAAATCACCCATCACCAAGAGAACTTTCTTGAGTTGAGGACTTAAATCACCTTTTAACTCGACGGTCAAACTTTTACCGCTCAGATAGTTATTCAAAGCCTTCGCATTATTCACTTCCGACTCATTGGGGGAATTTGCAAGCGGCAGCAAACGGCGTTTCAAATCAGCAATAACAGCCAGATTCTCAGGCTTGCCAAGCTGCTGACGCAAGCGCTCCTTCTGATTAATTTGCGAGAGATAATTCTGAAGTGATGACCACCCCTCTCGAATTCCCCTGCCGCCAGCCAAATTAATAAAGTTACCCACAGAAATAGTGGCGCGCCGGAAAAAACCTTTGCGACCATTGGTCGCAATTTCAGTAGAAATTTGCCTCGCAACGGCAACTGATTTGTCTGCGTCAGAGGCACCCCTTCTCGAAATCCACAGTGCTGCATCCTTATGAAACTGAGTTAACGCCTGTTTGAAAGACAATTGCTTATCGGCGCTGACGGGCTGTTTCTGCTCTTTAGCAGATTGAATTTCGCTCTCAAATTCTTTCAGTGATTTCATGAAGCGCGTTACTTCAAGGTGGTTAATCGTCAACAGATCGTTCGGCAGGGCCGCCAAAATCAGTGAAGACGCTTCAACCGCATGCTGCGGCGTGATGACTGCATGCTCCAGGCTGACGGGTTTGCCGTCCCTGAACAACTCTTTCTGCAAGACGCTCGATAGCCGACTTACTACTGATAGCCGGTTACCAACATATTCACCGGGGTCGCGCGCATACACACCGGCACGGCCAACCATCAGCTTCTTGAGGGCACCAAAACCAGATTCAACTTTATAGGCCAAAGAAGGCGCATCAAGCTGCAGCGTTTTTGCATTAAAACCTGCTGCGGTTACATTGCACGCTGCCAAACGATGGGTGTATTTTCTGCCTTCTTTGGTACTGAGAAACGCCAGTACTTTATCTGCACGCTCACTGTCAGGAGAACGCAAAGCACCACCGAGATCGCTGAGGAACGAACGCCCATCTCCCCGTACCGTATCCACTACCGGATTCTTTGCGTTTTCATAAACATTGAAATCGGATCCAAACTCAGCGAGATGCGTTCGCAAGGCAATCGACCTGGATATCGCATTATTGGCCCTGCCGGAACGCCCGTATTCCAAAGCTTGATTCAGACTAAAACCTTCATTGACCGACAGCGACTCAACCCCGTTGCCCAGCATGTGCAGATTAAATGGCAACACGTTGGCGCTGCTTCGCGTAACACCGAACTGAAGACTCAATTGACGAATGGCGCTAAGGTCAACACCCGCCGCAGATACTGAGCCTTGAATTTCTGCGATCTTTTCTTTCAGCGTATCAAGATTTTTGATATTTTTTTCACTCGCCATGATTTGATCGATCAATGAATTCAGCTCGTCGAAATTGTCAGCCTTATTGGCAACTTCTTTCTTGGCTTCAAGATCAGGCAATTTGTCTTTCTCGAGTTTTTCCAGTTCTGTAATTCTTTCTGAAAGTGCATTGAGTTTGGCAGCGTTCAATTCAACTTGTGGTTCAAGCACAGGTATCACAATATTTTGAACTGATTCAGCCAATTGGGACTGAAGTTTTTTGTACCCGGGAATGGCAGCGTCGTGTTTGGCCCTCTGATCCATTGCCTTGTTCGACAACCTGGCCTCAAGTTTTTGTACCAGAGAGCGCATAGGATCGGCAGGTACGCCAGCGACGGGCACCGACTTTTTTCCAGAAACAAAAGCTTCAATGGTTGAATGCTGAATACGTTGATCGGTCACGGATTTGTCTTGCTTCCGATTGAGCAAATCAGTTTTCCGAAGGGTGTCTACAAGACTTTTCTTTTCTGCCAAGGTGGTTTTACCCAGTAACTTGACGCCACCCTCAACATCATTCAATACTTTCTTAAATGCATCCAGATCAGGCAACAATTTTATTTGCGCTGTAGTTTCGGTAATTTTTTGTTTTAATACCTCCTCCCGCTTTGCTAACTGAAGTTCTTTTTTGTACTGAACCAGTTTTTCAGGTACGCCTTCTTCAACTGCAACTTTCTGCAAATTCTGAAGTACCGCCTGCTCCTTGGACACGCCACCAAGCCAGCTACCAAACCTTCCCCAGATACCTGTTGCCTTAACGGTTTCCTTGGATGTTGCCAACGGCAAAGAAGTGACCGGTGAGGCGGGAGGTATATGCGCCGTCACAGGGATTACTGTTGCGTCGGCAGTAAACTCAACTTTCTGGAGTATCTCAACAATCAAGGATTTGATTTCATCTGCTTTCTGTCCACCACCTGCCTCTACCTTTTTGGCCAAACCATCGATAAAGGAATTCAGGGCGTCGCTGATCTCTTCTTTGCCACCCATCTTGTAGCACTCTTTGATCATGTCAATCACATGAGGCTGCTGCGGTACTTTGCAAAAGTTGGCATTCACCTGGGTGGCAACCAAGCCCGACGTAACCACCGGAGAGATGATTGGACCAGTGGAGGATGACTCAGCGGAACCGGTGGGAATATCCCCACCGGTAGGAAATGTGATAACAGGGGAACTGTTGTTAGCCATGAGCAGCTTACTCCGATCGTTCAATTCTGATTAATTTGAGGGTTGATTTTGAGGCTGTGGAGTTTTCTTAAATTCTCGGAATCTGTAACGATGTTGAGCTTAAAAACAGAAAGCCTGTTCTTGATGTAGGCGTGAGGATCTGGATGATCGTCGGTCGGGGTGATTTTCAGCCCGCTCAAGGTTTGCTCGAGCAACTTGAAGTTGCCCAGCAAATCCGCCTGCAAATCTTTGGGAAGGTCTTGACCACACACGGATCGTGCAAGTTCATCCGCAGTATTCAGTGCGTTATTCCAGTTTGCCGCAGGATCATGGGCGAGGCTCGCGCTGAGCTTGTTCCAAATGACCAAGGCAGCCTTCGACACACCACCTTCACCCACAGACCTTCTGCCCGAGGGTAACCTGGCGGCGCTTTGCGCAACGACATTTTGAGGAGGCGAGGATGGTGAACCCCCTACTCCGGAGGGACTGGCCGGCATGTATTCCCCTTGTTTGAAATTCAGCAAAACAATAGGGGAAAAATCCCCTTACACCTGAGGAACAAATGCGGCCGGAAAGTTCCACAAAAAACTGGTAAATGTCAGGTTCTAGTGCTGTAAAACTGCGCCATGGCATGGGCAGTGTGGCCAACTTTTTTACCTTTCGCTTTGGCCATTTCTTGAGGACTGCCCTGCGCCACCAACTGGCCACCGCCTATGCCGGCTTCCGGGCCCATGTCGATCACCCAGTCGGCCTGGGCGATCAAATCCAAATCGTGTTCAATCACCACCACGGTGTGGCCTGCATCAACCAACCTGTGCAGCACGGCAATCAGCTTTTCCACGTCGTTCATGTGTAAGCCCACCGTGGGTTCGTCCAGTACATACAGGGTGGGTGGACTCATTTGCACACCGGCCTTGTTTTCGCGCACCTTGACCAATTCCGTGACCAGCTTGATTCGCTGTGCCTCCCCACCGCTGAGCGTGGGGCTGGGTTGGCCTATGGTGAGGTAACCCAAACCCACATCGTTGAGCAATTGCAAAGCCTGTGCGATGGCGGGGTGAGCTTCGAAAAACGGCGCCGCTTCAGAACAGCTCATGTTGAGAATTTCCGCAGCGGTTTTGTCGCGCCATGTGACCTGCAAGGTTTCCGGGTTGAAGCGTTTGCCACGGCAGGCTTCGCACACCACTTTCACGTCGGGCAGAAAATTCATCTCGATGGTTTGCATGCCTTGGCCATCGCACACCGGGCAGCGGCCAGGCCCGGCATTGAAGCTGAAGCGGTTGGCTGCAAAGCCGCGCATGCGGGCTTCAATGGTGTCGGCCAGCACATTGCGAATTCGGTTCCAGAAGCCAATGTAGGTGGCGGGGCAACTGCGCGGGGTTTTGCCAATCGGGGTTTGGTCTACCTCAAGCACGCGGGCCACTTGTTCAACCCCTTCAATTGCATCACAGCCAAACCAGCGGTGGGTGGGCTTGCCTTTCTTGTTTTGATTCAACACATATTGACGCATATTGGCCAACAAAATGTCGCGCGCCAATGTCGATTTTCCACTGCCGGAAACACCAGTGATGGCCACCAAACGGCCCAGTGGAATGTTCACATTCAGGCCGGTGATATTGTGCAGTTTTGCACCCTTGATACGCAAGCGTGGCGTGTCTTTCTCCACAGGACGCTTGGGGTTGGGCAGGCAAGGAATTGGACTTTTCAAATACCGGCCTGTCAGCGAATTTTTGTCCGCAGTTACTTCAGCCACAGTGCCCTGTGAAATGATTTCTCCACCCAGTTTGCCCGCGCCGGGGCCAATGTCCACCAGTCTGTCGGCACGCTGCATGGTATCAATGTCGTGTTCAACAATCACCAGCGTGTTGCCCTTGGCGCGAAGTTCCTCAAGCGCATCCAGCAGGCGGTGGTTGTCGCGGGTGTGCAGGCCAATGGTGGGTTCGTCCAGCACATAACACACGCCTCGCAGGTTGGTGCCCAGCTGCGAAGCCAGGCGGATGCGCTGCGCTTCGCCACCACTCAAGGTGGGGGCACTGCGGTTTAAATGCAGGTAATCCAGCCCCACTTGCTTCAGGAATTTCAAACGCCCGGCCATTTCAATGCGAATGTCTTTCGCAATGGCGGCTTCGCGTTCATTCAGTTCAAGCTGGTCTACCCACTGCAATGCGTCACTTACCGTTTGGTCAGCCAGTTGCGCAATATTGCTGTTCTTGAATTTCACGGCCAATGCAGTGGGGTTTAAACGTTGACCATTGCATGATGCGCACACCATGCTTTCACGAAGGTAGGTTCCTTCCTCATTTTCCGCGCCTTCTTCTGCGCTTTTGTCTTGCTCGGAAAGCCACTTGCCTTCTTCGCCAGTGGTTTCCGCATCGAAGCCTTCCACTTCTTCGCCCACACCAAAGCAGTTGGCGCACCAACCATGTTTGCTGTTGTAGCTGAACAGGCGCGGGTCCAGTTCGGGAAAGCTACGTGCGCAGCTGGGGCAGGCGCGCTTGGTGGAATAAAAACGGATTAAAGGGGATTCACCTTTTTTGCCCGGCGCTTCCACCATCACGGTGCCTTTGCCATATTCAAGCGCCAGCGCCAGCACTTCGCGCAGTTCTTTCTCGCTCTTGGCTTGAATACCCAAAGTTTTAACGGGCAGTTCAATGTGATGCTCCTGGTAGCGGGCCAGTTTGGGCCAAGGGTTGGTGGGCACGTATTCACCATCCACACGCAGGCTTTCATAACCGCGGTCCACAGCCCATTTGGCAATTTCGTTGTATATGCCCTTGCGGCCCTGCACCAGCGGCGCCAGCAAGGTGATTTCCTGCCCTTTGTAGTGCTGCATGATTTGCGCCAGCATACTGTCCATGCTTTGCGGGGCAATGGGCACTTCACAAGTGGGGCAGTGCTGAATGCCCAGCTTCACAAACATAAGGCGCAGGAAGTGGTACACCTCGGTCACCGTTGCAACCGTACTTTTGCGGCCACCCCGGCTGGTGCGCTGCTCAATCGCCACCGTGGGCGGAATGCCAAAAATAGCGTCCACATCGGGCTTGGCAGCGGGCTGCACAAACTGGCGTGCGTAAGCATTCAAACTTTCAAGATAGCGGCGCTGGCCTTCACTGAACAAAATATCGAATGCCAGGGTGGATTTCCCGCTGCCGGAAGGCCCGGTGATCACGGTCATTTTTTCGCGCGGAATGGTCAGACTGACATTCTTCAGATTGTGTTCACGCGCATGCAGAATTTCAATGCCGTCGGTCAGGCCGCGCTTGGTGTGTGCATTGTTCAGCCCATACAGCGCGGCCGCCTCGGCGATCAAATGATCCCTGCTTTGCGCGCCTTTGTTCAAGTCAGCCGCGTCCAGCAAATTGGTTTGTGCAAGGTACTGCTTGATTGCAACGCCGGTGTGGCTGCCTTTTACTTTGGACACTTGTTCTGGTGTGCCTTGGGCCACCAGTTCGCCACCGTACTCACCCGCCTCGGGACCAAGGTCGATCAACCAGTCGGCTGCGCAAATTACATCCAGGTTGTGCTCAACAATCAATACGCTGTGGCCCGCCTCCTGCAACAGGCGTAGCGAACGCATCAGCTTGGCCACGTCGTCGAAATGCAAACCGGTGGTGGGCTCATCAAACACAAACAGGTCACCGCGCTTGGCCACTTTCTGGCCACTTGCTGTGGGTTTGAGCTTGGCCAGAAAACCCGCCAGCTTCAAACGCTGGGCTTCTCCACCACTAAGCGTGGGCACGGGCTGACCAAGGCGCAAATAATTCAAACCCACTTGCGCCAAAGGCTGCAGGGTTTTTAGCAAGGCGGTGTCTTTCTCGAACAAATCAAGCGCCTGGTCTACGGTCAGTTCAAGCACCTGGGCCATATTCAGCACTTGGCCCCTGCGTTCCAGTGTTACCTCCAAAGCTTCCGGGCGGTAGCGTGTGCCATTGCATTCGCCGCAACGCAAATACACGTCGCTCAAGAATTGCATTTCAACATGCTCGAAGCCATTGCCGCCGCACATGGGGCAGCGGCCGTCGCCACTGTTGAAGCTGAAAAAGCCGGGTTTGTAATCGCGTTCTACGGCAATTTTTGTTTTGGAAAACAGTTTGCGCAGTTCATCAAAGGCACCCACATAACTGGCGGGGTTGCTGCGTGTGGTTTTGCCAATCGGGCTTTGGTCTACGAAAGCAAGTTCGGCAATGTGTTCAATACCCTCAAGAACATCAAATTCACCAGGTGCCTCGGTGGGTTCGCCCTTGATTTTTTTAATCGAGGGCACCAGCACGTCTTGTACCAAAGTGCTTTTGCCTGAACCTGATACACCGGTGAGCACCACCAAGCGGTTCAGCGGCAATTTGAAGTCGATGCTTTTCAGGTTGTTTGCACGCACACCTTTTATTTCAATGTGCTGTTTGGCATCGCCCAGCGGCGCGCCGTGTTCCACCACTTTCAGTTCGCCTTTCAAATAGCGGGCCGTCAGTGAACTGGATTTTGCAATGTTTCCGGGCGCGCCATCAAACACAATGTTGCCACCTGCTTCGCCCGGGCCAGGGCCAATGTCCACCAACCTGTCGGCCTGGTTCATCAGTTGTGGGTCGTGTTCAACCACCACCAGTGTGTTGCCTGCTTCTTTCAAACGCTGCATGGCTTGGGCGACGCGTGCAATGTCGCGCGGGTGAAGGCCTACCGAAGGCTCGTCGAGAACAAACAAGGTGTTCACCAGTGAACTGCCCAGTGCGGTGGTTAAATTAATACGCTGTACTTCACCACCACTGAGGGTTCTGCTTTGCCTGTCTAAAGTTAGATAACCCAAACCCACTTGAATCAGGAAGCCCAAGCGGGTGCGAATTTCCTGAAGCACCAAGTCGCTGGCTTCATCCAAAGCCCCTGGCAGTTGCAGGTTTTTGAAAAGCTGCGCCACTGTCAACAAAGGCATTTGCATGATTTCATGAATGCCGTGCTTGCCCGAATCACTGGGCAATTTCCACAACAATGAATCGGGCTTCAGGCGTGCGCCACCGCAATCACCACACGGTGTGTAGCTGCGGTATTTACTCAGCATTACCCTCACATGCATTTTGTAGGTGCGGCTTTCAAGCCATTCAAAATAACGGGCCACACCATAGAACAAACTGCCTTCCCAGTTGCCATCAAAATTTGCATCGCCTTCAATCACCCACATCTTGTGTTCCTCGGGCAAATGCTTGTAAGCGATGTTGGTGGCAATGCCGCGTTTTTTGGCAAAGCGCACCAAGTCTTTCTGGCAGCTTTTGAAACTCTCCGTGGTCCACGGTTTTACCGCGCCCTCTTCCAGAGATTTGTTTTCATCGGGAATCACCAGGCCGTAATCAATGCCGATAACCCGCCCAAAACCACGGCAAGTGTCGCAGGCGCCCAAGGGCGAATTGAAACTGAAGTGGCTGGGCAGCGGGCTTGAATAATCCAGATCGCAAGTGGCACAGTGCAGGCCCTCAGAAAAACGCCAGGGTTCTTGCTCTTCGCCATTTTCCTCTGGCAAGGCAAACACATTCACCTTGCCTTTGCCCCGGTGCAAGGCGCTGGCCACAGCATCGCTGAATCGGCTTTCTTCAACACCCGCCACACGGAATCGGTCTTGCACCACATCCAGCAGCTTTTCAACTACACTGCGGCCTTTTTTAATCGGCGTTTCGCGGTGTATGCGTGTGTAACCCTGTGCACTTAAAAAGTCTTCAATTTCCTGCGAGGTAAATTTTGCAGGCACACGCACCGGGAAGGTAACAACCAGGCGCGGGTCATTCTGTGCTGCCGCCTTGTCGAGTATCGATTGCTTGATGGTGGCGACCGTGTCTTCACGCACCCACTGGCCGCACTGGCGGCAATGCAGGTGGGCGGCGCGGGCATAAATCAACTTCAGGTGGTCGTTGATTTCTGTCATGGTGCCCACGGTGCTGCGGGAAGTGCGCACCGGGTTGGCCTGGTCGATGGCAATGGCGGGCAACACGCCTTCAATGCTGTCTACATCGGGTTTGTCCATGCGGTCCAAAAACTGCCGCGCATAGGGTGAAAAAGTTTCAACGTAGCGGCGCTGGCCTTCGGCATACAAGGTGTCGAACACCAAGGAACTTTTACCGCTGCCAGAAACCCCGGTGAACACCGTGATTTCGCCAGTTTTAATGTCGATATCGATATTTTTCAGGTTGTGCTGGCGGGCACCCTTGATGCGAATTACATTGCCAAGGTATTGAGAATTTTGATCTTTTTTTGCTTTGCTAGTCATGGGGTGCCTGCGGGGTAAAACAGTTGCTACATGACTTTGATTGTAATGGGTGAGGCGGACTTAACCGGGCTTAAGCCGCCTGCTTGATGGAAATTATGAAAACCTGTTTTGGCCTATCGGTTCTGTGAAAAGGGCGGGACCCGCTGGCGTACGCCACGAGACTCGATTTGATCGCGCAATTGAATTGCAGCAGCCTTCAGCGTTCCCAGTCGCAACTGCCCAAGCAGTGGTGTTTGAACACTGGTGGTGATTGAATCCTGGGCCGCCACAAAGGCTGAATCAAGATCACCAAGATGGCGATAAGCCTGCGGTAATGCATTGTGGCAGGCTGGGGCTTCATGCTTGGGTAAAACAGTGGCCACCAAACTTTCTGCCAAACGAATGTGGGTTTCGAAGGTGGCGGCCTCTTGCTCGGCCTGGACCAGTCTTTTTGTGGGTTTGCCATGATCTGCCCGCTTTAAATCGGGTTTGTAACTGTTTTTCACCACAGCATCCAGACAGCCTTTCAAGTTATCGGCCTGGTCGTAAACCAGATTACTGCATGCCTGTAAATTTGTAAGATTCTGAATCACAGGATTGGCCACACTTGCAGGTGTTGCAAAACGTTTGCACTGCTTCAGATAATCTTTTGCCAGCGAATTGACCGATTTGGTCAACGCACTGGATTCCTTCTTCAAAGTTTGAACATCAGAAATAAAACCATCCAGCACGGCGGTGCTGTGTTGTAGCTGGGCATGAAGACTTCCAATCGAATTCTGCACGGTCAACGCTCCTGAATCAGTTAAGGAGCGCTTCGTGGAAAAACATGCAAAAATGGTTCCCGGATACGACCGTTCTGCTGAATATTTCGCAAATGAACTACCCAATGCCCAAGCCACTTAAATCTTTTATTTCACCAAACACCAAACAATGCTCAACGCAAACACTCCTGACAAGTTCATTTTCATGGTGCAGGCCGCGAATACTTCAAAGTTTGGCAATGCCGAGCCGAAGTGCGGCGCACTGTTTGGCGAGTTCGGCAAAGCCACATATCTGCTCGATTTTTCGATGCCAATAAGGAAAGAGACCCCCACACCGGAAGACAGTACATCGCAAGAACAGGCACAAGTGGCCATACAAGCCATGGCCATGCTTTCAAGCCTCGGCGCAATTGGGTGCTGGCTTATTTCGTATTGTTTCCATTTGGCGCCTATTTGAGAGCATTTGGTGACAGCATGGGGGATGCACTTGGTTTGGAACTTGGCATTTGAGCTCAAACCATTTGAACTGTTTGTTAAACAAGGGCGCAACCTGGCTACGCTTGAATTGCTGCATGAAAGGCTGAGTAGCATAGACGGTTCGAGGGCTAAAAATTCTTCGTATCCAGACAGCCATCCGGGTGCTGACGAACGAATTCAATTGATTCGAAAAAATCAGCAAACTGCGAAAGCCCGCTAAGCAAGCCTTCGCAGTTTTAACCTTACAAACTGTTCATCAGCTGTTGGGCAGCAGGTTTCAATCTCATACGAGGGCTTACTTCAACTCCCAGCATGCGTTGAAGGCCAACCACGTCCATCTCGGCTTCTTCAATTTTCGCCATCTTGGATTGCAGGTAATTTTTCTGCTGAGTCATCCAACCATTGGCCTGCTTCTCGCAGGTACCTACTCTTGTCCACAAGGGTAGTCTGCTTAAAAACCCACTCATCAAATGATCATGAGACTTCAACTGGCTTTCGTAGGCCTTTGCATGAAAGTTCAGCTTTTTTGATACGTCGTGCAGGATGTCGGAGCTTCCCTTTAACATTTTGATAACCTTCTTTACATCCAGCGCGACGCTGTTGTCTTCCTCACAAAGAATCACTTTGGCACCATTTTTCTGGGCTGTTTTCACACTTTGCGTCAGAGACTTTCCGATTTCACCGACTGCGCTGGCAATCCCGGACACCTGCCGGGATTCAACCGCTTTGTCGCGCATCGTTCCATAAATGGCTTGGGCATGGCTAATCAGTTCCATCGAACTGACACCCGAACAATTCGCAATTTGTTCAATTGGCATGTTGTTGCTCCTTTTTCAATTAATGAAGGTTTCTGTTTAAAGCAACAACCTTGGTATCCAGATCGGACTGGATATTTTGACGAGTGTATTGCGCAGCAATCCTCAGGTTAGTCATGGCTGCACTCACCTTGGGGCCCTGCTCTGCGCCCAATTTACTGGCCCGCTTCAGGATTTTTTCAACCTGACCAGTGCACCAATTCACCTTATCGGCTTGAGGAATTGCGGCTACATGGCCCCGAAACAAACCTGCTTGATGTCCTGAAAAG
>NZ_DAIUBR010000002.1:0-13711 GCF_036846585.1 Limnobacter sp.
TATATAAAAATTTTCTTATTCCAAATAAAATCCATATTAGTAGTAATCCTGCGCCAAATCCCCACAAGGATTGAGTTGTGAAGATTGATAAAATACCAAGAATTTCAATCCATTGTTTTCTGGTAGTTGAAAACTTACATAGGCTTAACAGGCAGAACATGGTTGTGCAAAAAGCGTTGGGCTCTTGAAATAGTCCGGAGAATCTGACGTATCCTAATTGCTCATTGAGTCCACGTGACTCGATTGAGCCAAATAATTGGGGAAAATCAATATAAATTTGCGTGGTAAAATAGTAGGTGGTTTGAAATATTAATATAAGTGATGATGTTATGATTAAATAGTTTATTTGGCGCTCTATCATTTTTCTTATGCTTGGGATTTCGTGCAGTAAATTGAATAGTGGGTATATTATTGCTGCGCCTGTGATCATGGCAAAAGAAGCTAAAATTGCTCCGTTGAAAATCGTTCCTGCTATTATCCACGGAAAGATTATTATGATTGGAAGTAGTTTTTTGAAGTGTGAGTTAAAATCTGTCTTTGTGTTAATTAGAGATGCTGTGATCGTAATTGAAATCAAAAGTCCTAAGTAATCAAAAACTCTTCCAGTCCCGGGATAATATATATCACTTAATAGAAACATAGAGATCATTGCGATAAATGTCATGGTGCTGTTTATGCTAAATCGTTTTGACATTGTTTTCTCTCGTTTTATATGTTTCTTATGGTGTTTGTCCAATGGTGATAAAGGATCTTTGGGTTGTATTGATTCTTAACTAACTGTGAGGCGACCTTGGCTATATCCTCACCTTTTTTGTGATTGATGTTAGACAGAATTCTTACGATGTCTTCTAAGCTGCCATCGCATGATAGGTAATGCTTTCCTGGAATTAAATTCGTTCCCTTGTAATATTGAGGTTGTGCGATTAGTACGCACCCACAGGCCATAGCTTCAAATGCCCCAATGGCAGGAAATCCTGATAATTCTTCTCCTATTATCGCGTAACAATGGTTGTTATACAATTGAACGATGTCAATTGAAAAATATTGTTTCTGACTTATTTGGAAGTGAGATAAAAGTTGATTGACTTTGCTTCTTCTGTATTCTCTATATGGATTAATGTGGCACTTTATGTAATTATTTAATTTTTCTGATTTTTGATAAATTGATAGGCGTAGGGGGTGATATGTTGTGGTTTTTGTTGTTGTTATAAAATCAATGTATTTTTTTTTCGGTTTTTCTAATAGTAGATTGTGAAAACTACCTGTTGCTACTGCTCGTTTGTCTCTTGTAGTCCACGGTGTTTTATTCCAAAAACGTTCAGATACAGCAAATGGAAGTACCAAAAATGGTTTGTCATACCATGCAAAGAAATGTTTGAAGTAATCGATGTCAGTGATGTCCGAGTCACCCGCTAGATAAGCGTTCGAAAGCCCTTTGATATTATCAGATTTTTCTGCTGTTGCTATGAAATAATGGCTCAGATGAAAAACTACAGTTTGATATTTTTCTAAGGTAGCCTTCCGTAATTCAAAGTTGCCTGTGGCTGCTTTATATGAGAAAGCGATAAGTGTATCTTTTACCGGTACCTCTGGTATCTTTACCCTTTCTATTTCGTCTCCAAAACAATTAATATATTTCCACGCTCTGAATTCAAGTTCAACAAATAAAAACCTAAGCCATCTTGGTATAAAATGGAATACTCGTTCCGAAATTAAACCTGAGGATGTTCCGTCAATCAAAATTCTTATAGTGTTTCCCGAGGAACGGGCTTCATTTATTAGGAATCCATATTTCTTTAAGGCGCGACGATTTAATAGTCGGAATTGTAGTGGTTCTGCCAGAAAATCATCTGTGTGCGGATTGTAATATATTGTCATTTTTTGAATGTTGTAAGTGTGTATATATATCCAATTATGTAATAAATGATTGCCTTCCCAATTAACGATATTATTGTGGGTATGTCAAGTTGTTGTGAAAACTCTTTTACCATGATTGTATGGCCTTTTGCGACGAATTGTATTCGCTGTATATATCCATGTTTAGATGATAATCTGTCTTCTCCGTTTTCAAAATATACTCGACCTGTTACTGGCGACAATATGGCAGGCCCGTGATCTCGTATCAGTCGTGCGCAACCAAGCCCTTCGTATCCTCTTAGCTGTTGTATATAAGGTATCTTTGATTTAACGATTGTTTTATTAATTGCGGTCAAAGCTTCCCCAAAAGATGTGAATTTAAGATAGGTTTTTAGATCTAACAAAAGTCGTTCTCCTTTTCGCGTTCCCACAAAAGAACCTAAGTGGTTTCGACACCTTAGAAATACTATAGGGTAATTAGATGAGTTACGAAGTTCATCAGATATTAGTTGCCCAGACTGTTTTTCGTATTGATCATCCGAGTCTAGAAAGATTACCCATTCTCCAGTTGACTCTTCATAGCCTCTATTTTTAGCGCCACTTACACCGATATTGTTTATCAGGCAAATTAGTTTTATTTGACCTGTTTGTATTTCTGATGAATATTTAGATTTGACGAACTGTGCCGTGTTGTCGGTCGATGCGTCATCGACTATTACTATCTCATGCTCTTGAAGTTCAAGTAACGTGGAGTCGATTGCATATTCTATGCTGTGTCGTCTATTGTAGGTTGTTATTACTGTAGTGAGTTTCACGTTTAGGGTAGCGTTCCAAGTGAGTTAAAATACTTCAGGTCTTCTGGTACCCCCAGACCGTACATTCCAGCGCGATCTGCACCTATGTTCATATAGCCTACTTTCATTCCGCGCTGAATCATGTAGTTGTATACGGGTGCTACATAGAACTCGCCGTTAGTTCTGTCGTTACTTGCAATCATTTCATGTGCCGCAGCAACAAAATTGCGTCCGTGTCGATAGTTGTAAATGCCGACTGTAGCCTCTTCCGACACGACCTTCTTTTCCACCACATGGGTCACATTATTCTTGTCATCCAATCCAATGAACGACCACTTTGGATCATTGGCGGTCATGGTCATGATAAAGCCGTCAAAGTTGTCTTTCTCCATGCGATTTAGGTAAGTGTCCACTGATGTTGCAATATATTGATCGCAATTTGCGATCATCAATGCATCATCATTGTTGATGTCCGCCTCAGCCAATAGCACTGTACAAGCAGCGCCTTCAGTGATGAAATCAATTGGTACGATGAGTGTGTCAGGGCCAGCCTGCAATAGGGTGGATTCCAGTTTATGTTCTGCAAGATGCTCTCGTTGACAAATGAATATGAAACGATGCGGTTGTTTGGGTCGTAGATTCTCTATTACCACTTCAATCATTGGTCGACCAAACACTGGGAGCAAAGGTTTCGGGAGAGCATATCCAGCCGTGCTAAAGCGACTGCCTCGACCTGCCATTGGAACAACGATGTTAATCACGAATGTTATCTCCCAGGTATTTATCGCCAGTTACGGCAGGCGTTTTCACCACAAAAGTTATAGTGTCGACTAGCGCTTCGAAATCAGTTGCTTCGCCAGGTCTAATCTCGATAATGCTGTCTGCCCCATATTCGATACCGTTCATGAGGACCCGACCAGTCGCAATTACCGTGTATTCCGTGGCTACCGAGTGGTAATGTTTCTCTTCGTAGTCACCAGCTTTATATTTTTTTACTGCGCATTCAAAATGTTCCGTTTGCTTTAATGTCGGGCTAAATGGCCCCAGAAACCAACCCTTGATAAATTGATTTAAGTCATGAGCAAGCATGTTTTACTCCCGTTGTAGGTGTTGGTCTTGTGATTAGCCAATACTGAAAAATGAAACCTATGCACAAAACTATACACAGCATGAGGTAGCTGTACATGAATCCAATGAGAAGTTGTTGCCATATTGCGTAGCTAACGCAGAGACCGTACATAATAATGGCGGCAACATACACGTAAAGTACTTGCCGTGCACAGCCCATGGCAGTAAGGGCGTTTTCGAATACGTTTGCATAGAGGTAAAGCAGGCTGGCGAGAATCATGACGCGTGTAAGTGGCACTGCGTTTAGAGCGAAATCACTGCTGACCCAGTGACCAAGAATGGTGGGTGCGAACACTAGTAATGGAAAGTAATAGAGCGCTGCCACCAAGGAAACTGTGGTTAATCCAACGGCTAAAGGGGCAAACGTACTATTTTTCCTGGCGAAACGGTGCAAAACTACAGCAAACATAGCGGTGTTTACTGCGCTGACTAATAGATAGGCCTTGGTATTGATATCGTAAGCTACGGAATAGTAGGCTACCGCCTCAGTATTGAACGTGCCTTTTATTAGTAGTTTGTCACCAATGGTGACCAGCGCTGTTATTGCGACAATGAAAAATGATGGCATGCCAAGTCTTGCCAGCCGCCAATAACGGTTAACTTGTCCGTTTACGCGAAGGCGCAGTTTAATTCCGTGCTGAATTGCGAGATAACGAACATCCAGTGCAGCGCGAACATAAGCCGCCAATAGTAGAAGCGGTCCAATCAGGCTGATATCTTGCGCTATAAGGCCAGATATAGCCAATGCCAATGCCTTTGAAAGCTCAAGCCCAAAACGCGAGAGATTGATTGGTTTCAGTTGGTTTTGAGATTGAAACACGGCTGCAACTACGCCACTTACGCAAAGTGCTGGCAACATAGCTGCTAGGCTTCCGTACATAATTGTTTCGCCGAGGGGGAGTTGTAGCGCAATCAACGCCAAGACACAGCCAAAGGCAACAACACACGTGAGTAAAAGATAAAACGAAAACAGACCGTGAATTGTCTTGGTCGCTAACTTTCTTCCTCTCGCAAACCGACGCCCCAGACTTTGAACTAGCACGTAGCCAAAAGCCACGTCCAGTACCGTTGCTATTGTAAGTAGCGAAAAACCAATTGCCGCCAAACCATACTGTTCTTCGGAGGCGTTGCGGATGAAAAATGGCACCACCAGCACGAAAGCAATAATCGCAAAAGCTCTCGTGCCAAGAAAGTACGCAACGTTACGAATATGTAGCCCATATCTATCAATTAACTGCGTTATGCGAACATACAGGTTCACGGTTTACGCATTCCTAGATGTTGGTAGCAATTACGAACAAATTGAAGTGTGCTTGCCCGATGCCGTTCCGGGATTCTGTGAAGAATCCATGATTTGAAAAGTCGGTAGCTCAAACCAAAGTTTTCGAGGCGATCCATACATCGTCTGTATTGGTAGTCTAGCTGGTAGCCACTGCGTTCCAACGCTTTTGCCGTAGGGCGAATCCAGACACCTCGTTCGACACCATGCAGATATCTGAATACATCATTTAGCACGGTATAGAAACCGTTTAAGGTTCGCGAGCGTTCTGTACCTTGTAGTTCAAAGGCCCAAGCACTTTCACCTGCGCGCAGCACTTTGCGCAGCGCCGTCATCTTCCAGAGTGTGGCAAATAAGGAAACACGGTAAGCAGCGCCCGATGCTAGTGTGCCAATTTCGGAATCGATCACCTGTTCAGGCCGAGGGTTGGCTCGAAGTCGCAAGAAATTAGCGTCAAGTTCTAACATTCGGCTCCAGCTATTGTGGACTTTGTCCGTGTCGACTTGTTTTGCTAGAAATGCGTCATCAATCCAAAACAGCAAGTGACTATGATCTATTTGATCTAACGCGCTTGCTATGGTGCTTGACCAGTCTAGGTCCTCACCTGCGAGTAAGGTGGTTACCCGCTTGTCTGGGTAACTTTTGTAGTTGGAAATCAAGTAAATGGGGTATGGGCAATCAGGCCAGTGTTTGAAAAATTCTCCAAAGAGAGGCACCCATAGATCGGAGTATTTGTCACAAGATGCAATTACGATTGCGAGTGTGGGTGATGGCAACGCGGTGCTCATACCTGATAGAACTCGCGAATGGTGCTACAAATGCGGTCAATATCAAAATCGCTCAGTTGAACTGCTGACGGTAGCCACAAGCCCTGTTGACCGATATTGTTTGATACTTTGTGATCCCCAGGCGCTTGGTAAGCTTGTTGTTTGTTGATCGGCGGGTACATTACACGTGTACCGATATTCGCTGTTTTTAGATGGGCAATTAAAGCGTCACGGTTCTCGGCCAATGAATCTATGAACCAAGGGGAGGTGCACTTAAGGTCATGTTCAAATAAGCGGATTCCTTTAACACCTTCAAGATTCGCTGAATACCGCCGCCATATCTCTTTCTTCCGCTCCACTCGAGAGGGTAGTTTTTTCATCTGTTCGATGCCGATGCAGGCTTGCAGTTCAGTGAATTTAAAGTTGTAACCAATTGAGTCATGAATGTCGTTACCACCGGCAGCTCGGCCAAAGTCTTTTAGGCGGCGAAGTTTGGCTGCCATTGTGTCGTCGTCGGTTATAAGAGCACCACCTTGACCCGTGGAAATTATTTTGGGTGCAGAAAAAGAGAAGCTTCCGATTAATCCTGCTCGTCCAATGTGTCGCCCATCAGGATAAAAAGAGCCTAGTGACTGCGCGGCATCCTCAAGCAGCAATAAGTTTTGTTGTTTTGCAAGTTCCTCAAAAGCTTCAATTCCAGGGCGAGGATAGCGACCATTGGCAGACACCAGCATGATGGCGCGCGTTTTTGGAGTGATGGCTTGCTTAACTTTGTCGATGTCCAGGCACAGTGTTTCCGGTTCTACGTCAACAAATACAGGAACTGCACCAAACATTTTCACCGAGTTTGGAGTTGCAATCATCGTGTAATTGGGAACAATAACCTCGTCGCCAGCTTTTATTCCTGCTGCGAGTGCTGCCAGCGTAAGGCTGATAGTGCCGTTGTTGACGACGATACAATGCTTCGAGCCGGTGTACTCAGCAAGCATTTGTTCGAATTTTTCAGTGCGCTTGAATTCGGTAATGAAACCGTCTTCGTCCATGTACTCACAAACTGCGCGCTTTTCTTCCTCACCGAATAGCGGGCGCATTTGCATGATGAAGGGTTGAGTCATGTTTGTTTCGATCTCCAGATTTGTTCAAGTCTAAGAATTTCTTCGCGGTTACGTGCTTTGAGATATCGGGCCGGAACACCCGCGTGAAGTTCCCAATTGGGTACGTCACTTTTAACGAGAGATTGCGCACCGATTGCGGCACCGTCATGCAGTGTGATGTCAGGTAATACGGTACTGTTGGCACCGATGATGCAATGCCTACCTAACCGAATCGTGCCAATCTGTACTGCTCCCTTGTATTCCAGTGGGACGAGCGGTGAGGCGATGCCGGCGATGTAATCATCGCTGCCTGCCGCCAGTACAACATTTGGTGCTAGCGTTGAGAATTCACCAATAGTCACCGTGGAGTTACGTCCACCTATCAATTTGCATCCCGCTGCGATGTGCACGTTGTTATCAATAGTTAGAGCAGTTGAAATGTATGTGAAGTCATCAATGATGACGTTATCACCAATCTCTACAAGCTCTGGATAACGAATGCGCACGGTTTTTCCAATGATCACATTACTGCCGATTCTGCGTAATTGGCTTGGTTGGAAAAAGAGGTTGTCACTCATAAACGTCTGCGGTCTCGATCTGGACCAACATAAGGCCCATTCTTGATTTCCAGAACCTGAGTGCCTTCTTCAAGAATATCGTAACCGTGCCCGCCGCGCAGCAGGATGATCACGTCGCCGGTATTCACTTCTAATTCAGCCACTTTCTTTTCCTGGGTGTCAAATATGTTGGCTCTAATTTTTCCTTGCCTGACAAAAAGAACCTCTTGAGTCCATAGAACTTCTCGTTTCACCTCATTGTGAATGTGTGCTTTCAGTTCTTTCCCGGCGCCGTAGCCCCAAATGCCAACCTGAATAAAATCGTTGTCGTTCGAGAAGAAATTCAAACCGTCTTTCCATGCTGCTGTTGCTGGAATATGTCGCGCCAAGACCAATTCACCTTCTTTGATTTCAATTGCTTCAGTCATGTTTTACTCCTTGATTGATATACCACTGAACGGCCTCTGCCACCCCTTGTTTGAAGTCGCGTTGGGGTGACCAGTCGAAGTGCTGTGCGCCACGACTGCCGTCAACTGTCTTGTATGGGGCGCCATCGGGTTTGGATGGATCTAATGCCAGTTCGCCTTCATAGCCAACCAGATCTTTAATCAGAATTGCCATCTCCAAAATCGATATACCTTTACCCACGCCGATATTGATCGGATCCACACAAGGAGCTACGCTAAGTGCACGCACCATCGCTTCGGCTCCGTCGTCAACGTGTAGCCATTCGCGCACTGGTGTCCCGCTTCCCCAAACCACTACTTGCGGTTGCCCCGTTTGCTTTGCCCGTACAATTTTCATGATCAGTGCGCCGAGTGCGTGAGAGCGTTCTTCCTCGAAATGGTCTTCTGGGCCATACATGTTCGACAGTATCAAATTGATGACATCCAAACCGTACTGTTTGGCGTAAGCCCAGGAGCCCACCCAAGACGCTTTGCGGGCGAAGCCGTACACCATTACTGATTCATGCAAGGGACCATCCCAAAATTCGTCTTCCTTGAAAAGAGTGGCTTTCCCGGGGTACGCGCAATTTGAAATTGGATTCACAACGCGCTTTACATTGTTTACCTGAGCAGCTTCCAGAAGGTTGAGGGTCATTTGTAAGTTGTTATGAAACAATTCGGCAGGATGTTTATAACCAAACTGAATGCCGCCAACGAACGCTGCGCAGTTCAGTACCTGAGTTGGTCGATTGGTTTCAAAGTAGGCTAGTGTGGCTTGCCGATCTCGAAGGTCTAACTCTGTTCTACCAGAGGTTGCAAGATACTCAAGTTTTAGGTTGTCCAAGCGTTGACATACTCTTTTACCAAGAAACCCGGTGCTGCCAGTTACTAAAATCATGTGTCACTTGCTCCGTAGTTGTCGTGCTGAAGGTCGTAATTAACCATGATGTTGATGAGTTCCCGGATATTGGTTTTCGGCTTCCAGCCGAGATTATCTTGTGCCTTGGTGGGGTCTCCCCATAGAAGCTCTACTTCGGCTGGCCGGAAGTAGCGTGGATCAATCAACACGAGGATTTTTCCGGTAGTGGTATCGATGCCTTTTTCGTTCACTCCTTCGCCTTCCCAGCGTAGTTGAATGCCCACTGCCTCAAACGCCCATTGTACGAATTGACGTACTGTGTAGGTTTCACCTGATGCGATCACGTAATCATCAGGTTTTTCCTGCTGTAGCATCAGCCACATGCATTCCACGTAGTCTTTGGCGTAACCCCAGTCTCGTTTGGCGTCAAGATTGCCCAGCTTGAGCAGATCTTGTCGGCCTTGTGAAATCCGAGCAGCGGCCTTGGTAACTTTCTTTGTTACAAACGTTTCTCCCCGACGGGGGGATTCGTGGTTAAAAAGAATGCCGTTGCAAGCGAACAAACCGTAGGCCTCCCGATAGTTAACGGTGACCCAGTAGGCGTAAAGCTTGGCTGCGCCATATGGAGATTTCGGATAAAACGGTGTTTTTTCCGACTGTGGGGCTGTTTCTGGCAGGCCTCCAAAGAGCTCGGAGGTCGAGGCTTGGTAGAAGCGCGGTTTCTGCCCCAAGTCTTTGATTGCGTCAAGTAGTCGAATGGTACCAACCGCGTCAACTTCAGCGGTATATTCGGGTACTTCGAACGAAACTGCGACATGAGATTGCGCGCCTAGATTGTAAATTTCATCGGGTTCAATGCGAGCTAGAAGGGAATGTAAGTTACTGGAATCTGACAAATCCCCATGATATGTTTTGAAGTTGGGGTGTGACATTAAGTGATCGATTCGCTGCGTCGTGAAAACCGAACTGCGCCGAATTATTGAATGTACTTCATAATCTTTCTCAAGTAATAGCTCAGCAAGGTAGGAGCCGTCTTGGCCGGTAACTCCAGTAATAAACGCTTTTTTTCTCATGTTTAATTTCCAAGTACGGATAAATTTCGAATTATTGTTTTGCCAAGAAAGTGATGTACCAATTCATAGCCTCTTTTAATCCTTCTGATATTCGGTGTGTTGGGCTGTAGCCAAGTAAGCTCATGCCCTTATTAATGTCAGCAAGCGAGTGGCGCACATCCCCTTCTCGGAAGTCGCGGTAGATCGGTTGAGCGTTTTCCAAGTGTGGAAATTGGGGGGCGAGGTTGTCTCGAATATGAGCAAAGAGTTGATTCAAGGTGGTACGGTCGCCAACGGCCACGTTGTAAACTTGATTGCTTGCATTTTCGTTCTCGGATGTCGCAGCCAGCAGGTTGGCCTGTAAACAGTTGTCTATGTAGCAGAAGTCACGACTTGTTTCACCATCGCCATTGATGTTCACAGGTTCGTTTTTGATCATCGACGCAATCCATTTTGGAATTACCGCCGCATAGGCTCCATCCGGATCTTGGCGGCGCCCGAAAATATTGAAATAGCGTAGGCCAATTGCTTTGAAGTTGTAAGTGCTGGCAAATACGCCTGCATACAATTCGTTAACCAATTTCGTCACAGCATAAGGAGAAAGTGGTTTGCCTATTCGGTCCTCAATTTTGGGTAGGTCAGGGTGATCGCCGTACGTCGAACTGCTGGCTGCATAAACAAAGCGGGTGACTTTTGCATCTCGCGCAGCAACAAGCATGTTTAAGAAACCATCAATGTTGTTTTGATTGGTGGTGATGGGGTCTTTGATGCTGCGCGGGACAGAACCAAGGGCTGCTTGGTGCAGGACGTAGTCAACACCAATACATGCTTGGTGGCATATAGTGAAATCTCGAATATCACCTTTTATGAATCGAAAGTTCCCCCATTGTTCTTTGGAAACCGTGTTCTCAACTTCATCTACATTGCGCTGGTGCCCCGTGCTGAAATTGTCAAGACCAACTACGTGCTGGTTTAACTTCAGAAGGGTTTCGAGCAGATTGCTGCCGATAAAGCCAGCCACCCCGGTAATCAACCAGGTTTTTGGATTCGATTTAAGTTGGATCTGAAGGGTTTCGAATGTTGTCATGATTACTTACAGCCTCAAGTCTGATTCTTTGGTTGTCAGTACGTACTTGAGATCGTAAAGAACGGCATTTGGTTTTCCCAGTGCGCGGATGGCAGTGGCACCCATGTCTTTGAACTGATGATGGGCAACCGCTAGGATAATGGCGTCGTAGCTACCTGCCGTTGGTTCAGTGGTTGGTGTTATGCGGTATTCATGCTGTGCTTCTTCAATGGATACCCAAGGATCATAGACGTCTACATCGCAGTTGTAGTCTTTGAGTTCGGTGATGATGTCGACAATTCGGGTATTGCGTAAATCAGGGCAATTTTCTTTGAAGGTGAGGCCCATCACCAAAACTTTTGCCCCTTCAACGTGTATCCGTTTTTTGGTCATCAATTTGACCAATTGTGCGACTACGTAGGTACCCATGCTGTCGTTGAGACGTCGGCCTGCCAGAATAATTTCCGGATGATATCCAAGCGCTTGCGCTTTGTGTGTCAAGTAGTAGGGGTCTACGCCAATACAGTGACCGCCTACCAAACCTGGACGGAAGGGAAGGAAGTTCCACTTGCTGCCAGCAGCCCTTAAAACGGCTTCTGTATCAATATCCATCTTGTTGAAAATAAGAGCCAGTTCGTTTATCAGGGCTATGTTGAGATCGCGCTGGGTATTTTCGATGACCTTGGCTGCTTCAGCTACTTTAATACTCTCGGCTTGGTGGGTGCCTGCTGAAATGATTAAGTTGTAGAGCTGATCGACAAAATTGGCACTTTCAGGAGTCGATCCGGAGGTGACTTTTTTAATGGTGGTTATGCGATGTTCTTTGTCACCCGGATTTATACGTTCAGGACTGTAGCCGCAGAAAAAGCCTTGGTTGAATTTTAGCCCAGAGTGCTTTTCTAACACAGGTACGCAATCCTCCTCAGTGCAGCCCGGGTAGACGGTAGATTCGTAAATTACGATGTCTCCCTTCTTTAGCACTTTACCAACGGTTTCACTAGCTTTGATCAATGGCCCAAGATCAGGACGTTTGTATGCGTCTATAGGTGTTGGAACTGTGATGATGTAGCAGTTACAAACGCGTAGATCTTCTATGTTTGTTGTGTAACTTAAATGTTTTGCAGCGGCAAGTTCATCCTGAGTGGTTTCCATGGTGAAATCATCGCCGCGTTTAAGGTCATTAATTCGGCGTTGGTTGATGTCAAATCCAACCACGGGCAGTCTCCTCCCAAACTCAACGGCCAATGGTAGGCCAACATAGCCGAGGCCTATTATTGCTAACTTGATGGTTTCTAAATTCATGTTCAGAATCTCTTGTGATTGCGTTGCAAAGATTGTTTGGTCGTTGGTTGGCTTTTAATGGTCAACTGTTTTTTCTCCGCGTTCGGCTTTAAGCGACCAAAAAAGTCAATGTGAGTTTCGTCCGTAATTATCTTCAAACCGCACGATGTCATCTTCACCCAGATAACTGCCAGATTGCACTTCAATAATTTCCAGCGGGATGGTTCCGGGGTTTGCCAGCCGGTGGGTTTCACCCAGCGGGATGTAGGTAGACTGGTTTTCGGTTAGCAGAATTGTTTTGTCGCCGTTGGTAATTTCGGCGGTGCCTGTAACTACAATCCAGTGCTCGGCACGGTGGTGGTGTTTTTGTAGGCTAAGGCTGGCTTTGGGATTCACCAAAATACGCTTGACCTTGAAGCGGTTTCCTTCATCAATACTGTCGTACCAGCCCCAGGGGCGGTGCACTTTGCGGTGCAGGGTGGATTCTTCTCGACCCTGGGTGGTCAGTTGGTTGACGATGTGTTTTACATCCTGGCTGCACGATTTGTTTGCAACCAGCACGGCATCGGCTGTTTCGATAACGATCAGGTTTTCTACGCCTACCAGGCTGACCAATCGGCTTGTGGCGTGCACCAAGGTGTTGTGGCTGTTGGTGCTTAATACGTCGCCTTGGTGGGAATTGCCTTGTTCGTCTTTGGGCAAAACGTTCCAAACAGCGTCCCATGTACCCAGGTCGTTCCAGCCTGCATTAAGCTGAACCATTTTGATGGAAAACGCGCTGCCGGGGCAGCGCTCCATTACGGCGTAGTCTACTGATTCTGCGGGAATGGCTTCAAATTCGGTTTTGCCGGGCCTGATGAAATGCGCATCAGTGGTTCGGTGAAGCCAGGCGTTGCGCGTTGCTTCAAGAATGTCGGGCCGGAATTGTTCAAGTGCCTTTAGCCAAACCGAGGCTTTCAGCACAAACATTCCTGCATTCCAGTAGTAGCAGCCTTCTTCCAGGTAGGCCTTGGCAGTTGCTTCGTTTGGTTTTTCAACAAAGCGCTTCACGGTTTGGGCGGCTTTGCCAGAGGTTGCGGGGTTTATCTGAATGTAGCCGTAACCAGTTTCCGGGGACTTGGGTGTTACGCCCAATACAACAATTGCACCGTGCTGTGCTTCTTCAACTGCTGCTTGTGTGGCGGCTGTGAATGCGCTGGTGTTGTTCACTGTTTGGTCTGCGGGCGTAACCACCAGTATTGGGTCGCTACCGTTTTCGATTGCTGAAAGTGCGGCCAGTGTTAACGCCGGGGCTGTATTGCGGCCAAAAGGCTCAAGCAGCGCTGCACTGGGCTGAAGGCCAAGTTCGCGCAGTTGTTCAGATGCCAAGAAACGGTGTTCTTCGCCCGTTACGATAAGTGGCGCTGCAACCTGGATGTTGGTGTTGTTTAGATTGGACAGGCGTTGGGCAGCCTGTTGAAACAGGCTTTCCTTGCCGGTTAGGCACAGGAACTGTTTGGGAAAGCCGGTTCTGGACAATGGCCACAGGCGG
>NZ_DAIUBR010000002.1:13721-116635 GCF_036846585.1 Limnobacter sp.
TGCCTGAACCGCCACAAAGAATGACGGGTGTCACTTTAATCACGGTTTTTCACTCTTTCTTTGCTTCGTGTTTTAACTTCCGATTGAAGAGCCTTGATCTCCGCCTTCAGCGCCTCATATTCTTCCATCTTCCTTTTCAGAAAGTTGCTTGTCAGCTTGGCTTTCTCTGCAATACCCCTGGGTGTAAGCACATACACATACCCAAACTTGTTTTTGCTGTTGGCAAAGTTTTGCATCTTCACCAAGCCTTTTTCCGTTAGGGCTTTCAGGCAGTAATTCAACCCGCCCACGCTAACGCCCAGCTTTTCAGCCAGCTCACGTTGGGTAAGGTCGGGGTTATCTTCCAGCAGCCGCATAACGCGGTAGTTGGTGTCTTCCTGAATTTTGGCTTGTCGGCTAGTCATTTTTGGGTTTTGGGCACGCTACCGCCCTGCTGTGTAACGGTCAGCATGCGCAGGTAGAAAGGCTAGGATAACGAAGATTTGTTAAAGTTTGAACAATCATGGCAGGTCTGATCGAATATTTTCTGTACCCCCGCATTTGCGGGGGGTTATTAAACAACCAGTTGCGCAATGGCCCACTGTTGGGTGCTGAACACTTCTGGCAATGAAACGCCATCGCGAATGTCGCGGGTGTGCTTTCCGTGGGCCAGTGGCCGTTCGTATTTTTGCATGGCATCGCGGTTCAATAGTTGGCAACCGTCAATGGTGTGCCTGCGCAAGGGTCAGTGTGGTCAATTCATTGATGACCAGGCAGGGTGCGTTTTTCGATTCAAACTTAATCAGGTGGGTGGAAGCCCACGCGCCATCTGCAAACCCCAAGCCATGTGTGGGGTGTTGCATCACGTTCAGTTTGTCTTGCACGCCTGCGGCGGACAGGCGCACTTTCCCGTTCCACACGGCAAGGTTCCTGTCGTTCTCGTTCAGGCATTTTGCCAGTTCATCCAGATCAAGTGCTTCGAACTGCGCAGGCAGTTGAAGTTGTTCAATGGCATGTTGGGGGACAGGGCAAAGCCTTCTTGTTGCCACTGTGGTGTGTATTCGAACCGGTGAATGCGTGTGTATTCAAAATGTACCGTGGCCACATGTTGCTGGCCGATGTACAGGCCCAGGGTTGGGTGTTCAGAACCAGCCATCGTTGCCCTCGGTGTGGCTGCCTGGTAACTGTGCATGCAGATGTACGCTCAGGCTTACGCCCCGCTAAGTGCGGCTGCTTGTTCAATGGTTAAACCTTGCTGCGTGCGCGCCGCTTTGATGAACAAGCCCAACGATGTCGGGGTGCAGGCTTCACTCGGGTTTGGGGGCTGGGTTGGGCTGACTTTCTTCATAAATTCTATTGTGGTGGAATTTTATTGATTGATTAACGCTGAGGTATCGCTGCTGTCGAAGCATGGTTGGCAGGGTTTGATGTGTTGCCTTGGCCGGTAAGTGCTGATCACCAACAACGCCCGGGAGTTTCACCGAGTGCCGGGCTTGGTGGTTGAAGAATGGGCGATTGAATAAGTTTTGTACTTTACCCACGCTCGGTATTCTGATGGCCGAAGGCCGTAACGCGCCAGTACGCCTTCATGAATGCGGCGAAGTTCTTCAATAATCAGGGTCTGAATTTCAGCCTGGTGTTGCACTTCTACGTTGGCTTGCACCGTGTTTTGAATAATTTCAAAAGCGTCACGGTTTGTGTGTAGAACAACTTCCCGAATGGTACTTTTAATCAGTTCTCGCCACTTCAGGCGCAGTGGGTTGGGTTCGGCCAATTCTTGGGTAATGGTCAGGTATTCCTGGCTTGATCGTTCGTAGGCCCACATATACAAATCACGAAGCAATTCAACACGCGTCATTTCATATACACCCAGGGTGGCGCGGCTGTAGGCGGCTTCGGGTACGTCCAGAAAAGTAAGCGGGCACAGGTTTGCGCGAAACAGGGGCAAATTGGCTGCAAGCCGGGAGGTCCGCTTGTTGATGTCTGCAAAAGGTTGCAGGTAGGGCAAATGCACCATCATGAAAAAGGATTGTTCGAACGGATCCGTAATTTGATTGGCTTTGGCAAGGAGTTGGTTAAGTAACTCATCGATTTGCTGCGGTGCTGCCAGGGGGCGGTAAACGCTTTTGCCAATATCCACAGCATGCTGGCGTACTCGGCCTTCGTCTTCGGGGTTGGGTAGCAGGTTTTCTGAAAGTGCGCTGTGCAGGTTCATGATTGTGTAGCGGTCGAATGCTGCGTTGTCGATGTTTTGAACCAGCAGTTCAATAGCTGTTTTGTGGTTCAAAATCATTTGTGTTTCAAGTGCGGCTTTTCCTGTGGCTGCGCGTCCATGTTCGATCAGTTTGCGTGTGTCTAGCCTTGAGTAGGTGTTGCCTTCCAGCTGGCTGGATGCCCACGACAAATCGATCAACAATCGGTCAAGGATTGCCCGGCTGTATGTACCCGCAGGCAAATCGTTTTTGGATGTGCTGCCAATTCGGTAAAGCTGTTGACGCAGTGTTGTAGGCAAGTACCAGGTTTTGTTGGGTTGGTAACTGGCCAGAAATTCGCGTTGATAGCCGACTGGTTTTTTGGCGTGAATGGGTAGGTCGATGTAAGCAAGTATGTCTGCGCTATCAGCAGACACGGGGATGTGCTGTGGAAACGAAGCGCTGGATATGTGGCTCACTTCCTTGGCCTTGCCCTCATTTTTTTCATTGTTTGCAGCGCGATATTTGCGCGCGCGCGCGGCCCCTTGGGCTGTAATTGCGCCATTTTTTATCATTTCGCTGACAATACGCTGAGCCGTGCGACGGGACAGTTGTGGGTGCAGTGCTAACAATTCCTGAAGGCCTATTCCCTGCGGGTTTTCAGCAATGCTGCGGTAAATGCTGGTGTGGATTGGCATTGTTTTTGGCGCAATTGTGGTTGGCATGGCGCTATTTTGGCGCAATTTAACGAATCGCGCCAGTTGTTTGGCGCAGCTACGCATCTCCTGCAAGTCGCCGGTTTAATAACGGATGGTCAGGGTGACAGATTGGTCCGTGCATAACCCAACTCAGCGCTTCTCACCCTGCTGCTTTTCCCCGTAAATTGGGCGCAATGTTTCACGCGCACATTTCCGGAGGTTTACGTGGCCCATTTTATTCACCGTTTCTGCCTGTGTATTTTGTTGCTGACCACAGCAGCATGTGCCAGCAAAACCCCGCTTCAGGTCGAGGGGCTTGCCGACACAGGCAAGCAGTACACCAGTACGCTGAAGAAAGTGAACAGCTTTGCGCTGGATCACACCCTTGAATTCACGGCCGACCTGTTGCCCAATTTGCCCCGCGACAACACCACCTTGCAGCAGCACACCGATGCCATGCGGCAACGGGCGGCGCTGGTGCAAACCACCGCGAATTACTTTGACACACAGGCTTTGTATTTCGCCGAGCTAAGCGCCCTGGCCAAAGGCGACCACAGCACGGGCACCACGCGGGCTTTGAAAAAGCTGGTAGAAGCACTGAACAAGGCGCCCGATGTGGGGGGCATACCGCGTGTAACCAAGGACGCGGTGGCGGGTATCGCCGGGCATGTGGCCAGCTGGAAGCATTCGGCGCAGGTTCGCGACGAATTGCTGCGCAGTGCTGAACCGGTTGCGCAGGCCTTGTTAACGAACCAGTTGATTCTGGACGAGCAAATACAGTGGATTACCCAGCGCGAAACCCTGGCCCGTCAGCTTGAATACCGGGAAGAAGTGCAGAAGCCTTTTGTGGGCGACAAAAAATTGCCCGAGCGCTGGAAGAAGGCGTGGATGGCCGACATTACGCAGCCACCCACCATTGAGCTGCTGGAGCAGGCCAAAGCAGCAAGCATCGAGATGCAGCAGGCCTGGGTGAATGTGTTGCGCGGGGAGGGTAGTTTTGAGCACCTGCGCAGCGTGTTCGATCAAATCAATATCAACATTGCGGCGGCACACAACCATGACCCCAAGTGATTTCCATTCCATTCAAAACGATTTACATGCGGTGTTTTCTGCGCTGTATTTGATTGATGCCGACCAGCTAAGCAGCGAGCAACGCAAGCAGCACCAGCAGGCGCTGTCAGCGGCTTACCTGGCCTGGGTGAATGCCGAGAACGCGAAGTTTGACCTGTTGAGCAGTCAAGTTAAAACTGAGCTTGTTCAGTTGGCGGGGCAGGTAAGGGCGGTTCGTGATGGAGTTTCCGGTTTGTTGACGCCCCCTGAAAGGTTGGGCGCTTTGGCGCAGGGAATGGATGTGTTGGCGCGTTTGGCGAGGATTTTGTAGAGCTGTTTCTTGGCGGTTCAGTTGCCCCAAAGGTAGTTTATGCCCAGCACAGTGGGGCGCGGTGCATACACCACGCAGGGTTTTAGCGTGCCTAGAGCAATCCAGTCAAAAAGTGCATCAAGCAGTTTGATTTCTTCCTGGGCGTATTTGCAATAGGTTCGAATCACTTCATGGCAAACCAGTCGAAACCGGGCGGGGTGCGCCAGCAGTTCGCGGTATTGCAAGGGGTTCAGGTTCAGCAGGGGTTCAAGGTCGGGCCGGTCGTGAAACCACAACGTATTTCCGGTTTGTATGGTACTTGCCCACCGCAGGCCTTGCAGTTTGTTGGAAGGATCAGCGCTGGCTTTGATTTTCAAAAGTGCGCTTTGCAATTCTTGAACTGAGTGGTTATTTTGAAGCAGGTGTACCAGCAAATTGGGTGCGTTGTTTCTGGCCTGGTTGCCTACCAAAAATATGCTGTGCACCTTATCCCCAAACCCTTGCAGCAAGGGTGTTCCCAATGTGTTTGTTTGGTCGCGGGCAATGTGCTGCAAGCGCTGTGGCGAATATTCGCCATGTAGACGCGGGTAGGCCAGCGGTGCTTTCGAGTAGCTGAAAAACGGTGTACCTGTTTTCTGAGCGATATCCCGCCTTGCGAAGTGCTGCCAGAGAGAGGGAGTGTGCCGCGTTGTAAGCAAGATCGAAGCGACTGTCTTTCGATAAACTGACGTTTTTGGCATCGTGGAGTTTACGGTTTGCGGTGCTAACGAGTCCGTCAAATTCAGCCTTAATAAAAGCCTCCTGTTTTAATTGCCCTATTTTTAGCAAGTTATCAAACGGATTATTTTCTTTGTTCATCGATCACATTGAGGACTGAAATGGTTGGTGCGTCAAAAATTCGACGCATAAACTCGGTGTCTATTTTCTGTGCGAATTCTTCGGTCCGATACAGCGTGGGTTGAATGGTTCGCCCCAGTTGTTGTTCCGCAGGTTGCAATATGTCAAAGAGGTCGTGGAAGTGAAGCTGGTCGCTCACTACCATTAAATCAATGTCGCTTTTTGAATTGTCTGTTCCCTTGGCAATAGACCCGAATATGATTGCACGGTCTATCTTGGTGGCGTGATTTTGCAAGCAGTTCGCGATTACTTCCCGTATGCCAAACGTTTTGATGATCAGGGAGCGAAGATCTAAAAAAACCGGATTTTGCTTATTGGCTTGAAAGTGCTTTTGGTTGCCTTGTTGGGTTGTAAGAACAAGCCCGGAGGATTCCAGTTTAAGCAGTTCGCGTTGCACAGCGCCTTTGCCAACATTGGCATGTCGCACCACTTCGTTGAGATAAAAAGACCGTTCGGGATGCAAGAAGAGCAAACCCAACACCTTCTGCTGTGTTTTGGAGAAAAGACTGTCTGATATGGAAGTTGGTATCATAATGGGTACGATAATACCCGTTTTGGGTATCAAAGTGCAAAGGGATTAAATTTTACATACCCCCAAGCGCAAACCCATCACCCCCAATATTTTATTCATGGTTTGTACGGTGCCCTGGCTTCGGCCTTGTTCAATGTCTTGCAAGGTGCGGGCGGAAATTCCCGCAACTTTGGCCAGTTCGGCAGTGGTTAGCCGAAGGCTGGTTTTAAGGTGTTGAACCACCTGCTGCAAAGGCCAGTGCGGGTTGGCCAAAATGTCTTCAACCACTTGCTGGCGTATACGCATTTGCTCGCTGAGGCTTAAGGGTTTGTAACGTTTGTCCATGTTGTTATTGCAGTGCCTGCAAGGCGTTGATTTGTGCTTTCAAATGTGGGCCGATTAACTGAAACAGTTCGGGTTCAATACCATGCTTGCGAGGGTTTTTTTGAATGGCAGAAAGCGGTTTGATCAGGCTTTGCAAGCTGGCAACAAGGTAGGTGGTGGCACCTGCTTGTAGCTGTTCGATGAACTGAATGATGTCGGCCCACTGGGGTACCGATGCGGTTTCCTGTTGCCAGCGCATGCGGCGTGCAATGCCATCGGGGTGCAGCACCATGGGTGCGAAATCAAACAGTGGCGTTAGTTGAAGATTGCCTTGCATGTTGCGTGTGAACGCGGTGTTGCGTGCATGGTTGTCTTTGTTGCCCAGCGCCAGGTTAAGTACATCCCGGCGAATGTATTCTGCAAGCTCGGGCAACGGGTTTGCGCAGTGTTGGCAAATGGCGGCGCAAGCACGCCTTGGCCTTCGGATTGAAGCAACGCAATTTGTGCTGTATCAACCCATTGCCCATGAATACACAATTGAAGTGTGATTTCTTTTTCTATCATTTACACAGATTACTATATAAAGTAATTCAGTTAAAGCATGTAGTTACGATATTTTTCTGTGTAAATAATGGTTTGAGTTTTGGTGCTGTAAAAGTTTGGCTGTCGGGAGGCGGTACACCGCGCAAGCCGATGAACGTTGAATGTTTGAAAGGCGCACTGACAATGGATTGACGTTGCAGATGAATATATTATGTGCAAACCGAAGTTATAACTTTAAATTAGCATGATTATCCCAAGATTGGCTGCCAGTGCGGTTGAGCGTTTGGCCAAACGGTTCCCTGTAGTGGCAATTACGGGCCCAGGCAGTCGGGTAAAACCACGCTGACCCGTCATTTGTTTGCCCACGCTGTTTTCCTGGTTGCAAGGCTTGGGATATGACCTGCAGCGCATGGGCGATTTCGTGCTGGCAGGTTCTTCCCAGTTTGAGTTGGTTCGTCATATGACGCAATCGACTGGTTCGCGAATTACGCCGCCACTTATGTTGAACGTGATGTGCGGCAGTTGTTGCAGATCAAGGATTTACAGTTGTTTCAGCGCTTCTTGCGTTTGCCACCGTATTTTGAAAACTTCGGCAAACGTTTGGTAAAAACACCCAAGCTGTATTTTCTGGACACGGGCTTAATGTGTTGGTTGTTGGGCATTCATTCTGCCGAGGTGTGGGCCTGGACGCACGCACTGGAGAAACTTTGATAATGGACATAACCATGAAGAACACAAACCGAGTAATCCCAGTGATTTTGTGTGGTGGCGCAGGCACACGCTTGTGGCCTTTGTCGCGCAAAAATTTTCCGAAACCTTTTTTGAAGGTGGGCGCTGAAAGTTTGATTGCGCAAACCGTGCGGCGCGCGGCGGCGGTTGCAAAGTCTTCTTCATCGGAAGACATACTGCTGGTTAGCAACGAAAGCTATCAATTCCTGCTGCAAGACGAATGCATGCCGGTTTTGCAAAGTGAAGGTGGTGGCATTGCCTTGCACCAGTTGCTGGAACCGCAAGGCCGCAACACTGCACCGGCCATTGCCTTGGCTGCGCAGTGGGCACAGGCCAAATACCCCGATGAAAACCCGGTGCTGCTGGTGCTGCCCGCGGATCATTTAATTAACCCCGTGACTGAATTTGTGCGCGTTGCACAGCAGGCGGTGGCCGCTGCGGGCAAGGGTTGGCTGACCTGCTTTGGCATTACCCCCACCGCGCCTGAAACTGGTTTTGGTTACATACAACAGGGTGCCCCTGTGGACGAAATCAACCGCGTGTTTGCGGTGCAGCGTTTTGTGGAAAAACCCAGGCTTGAATTGGCCATGGAATACCTGGCCAGTGGCCAGTACGTGTGGAACGGCGGCATGTTTGCATTGCGTGCAGGCGATTTGCTGCATGCGCTTGAAACGAACGAACCCACCGTGGCCGCGCAAGCGCAGGCCGTGTGGGCAGGTGCAAAAGAAAGTAAAAATGCAAAAGCAAGCGGCAGCGTATTTACTTTCAACAAAGAAGAATTTGCCAGGCTGCCCGACATCAGCATTGATTACGCCGTGATGGAAAAAGCCAGCAACGTGGCGGTGGTTGCGGCCAGTTTCCAGTGGAGCGACATTGGCAGCTGGGCGGCATTGGCCGACCAATGCACAGCCGATGAACAAGGCAACACCGTGCAGCAGGAAGGTGAAGGTCAGTTGATTTCAATCGACAGCAACAACACCCATGTGCGCATGGGCAACCGCGCCGTGGCCACGCTGGGCGTTGAAAACCTGTTGATTGTGGACACGCCCGACGCATTGCTGGTGGCCGACAAAAGCCGCCACCAGGATGTAAAAAAAGTGGTGGAAAACTTGAAGGCACAGGGCAGTGATTTGGTGAATTTTCACCCCACAGTGCACCGCCCATGGGGCACGTACACCGTGCTTGAAGATTCAAACGGCTACAAAATAAAACGCATCGAAGTAAAGCCTGGTGCATCGCTTAGTTTGCAGATGCACCACCACCGAAGCGAACACTGGATTGTGGTCAGTGGCACCGCCGAAGTAACCAATGGCGAGAATGTATTTTTGGTGCGCAAGAACGAGTCCACCTACATACCCGCGGGCAACAAACACCGCTTGGTCAACCCTGGTGTGATGAACCTGGTGATGATCGAGGTGCAAAGCGGTGACTACCTGGAAGAAGACGACATTGTGCGTTTTGATGATGTGTATGGCAGGGCTTGATTAAAATGAGCAGGCGCTTGATATGCGCCTTTTTTCGAGCGAAACTGATAATGCGGCCTGTACGCAAAAGTTGGCTTGATCTTGTAAACGTTGAAAAAGCGGATGACGACTTTGTAATTGAGCGCTCGGCTGTGATTGAGGAAGGTGTTATGGACAATCAAAGGCTCTTAGAGAGGGCTCAACTTTTTGAAGGCGAATGTGCGTTTGGGCGAGGCATGTGAGCAGTCGGTGAATTCTTTTATCCGCGATTCGGTAATCCAGCGTTTCGAGTTTTGTTGGGAGTTGGCCTGGAAGGTCTTGAAGCTGCGGCTTGAGCAGTTAGGTATTGCCGCTTCTAACCCTCGTGATGTTTTTAAGGAAGCACTTGCAGCAGGTTTGATTCATGATGGAAATCGATGGAGTGAAGCGCAGCGCATGCGAAATTTGTCGAGCCCAATCAAAGGGTGTTGGCGGACGATATTGCCGTGCTTGATGACACTGCTGTGAAAGAACGTTTTCAGCAATTCGTTCAAGGGGCCAGGGAATTGTTGACTGATTTTCGGGAGGTTGAACACAATTTTCGCCACCTTGCTGGCGCATAGTGCCTACTGGGGAATTGAGGACAAACCAGTTCATGCAAATTTGCCCTTGCTTTCAGCCGATGAACGGGCTCTTTATCATGATTTGCGAGATAACCTGATTCGCCCCAATTTGCGGCTGGAGCAAGAACTGATTTCCTTTCAATGGTTTTCAAGTCAGCTTTAAGCTGTTTTTTCGCCCATCAATTCACCCAGCGTATTTCGAAGTTGCACGCCACTAAGCGGTTTGTGCAAAATCAGGAAGCCTGATTTTCTGGCTTCCTGAATGCGGCCCGGTGCGGTGTCACCAGTCAATATGACAGCCGGAATGTTTCCAAGTTGCGCCTGCAGGGCGTGAATGGCTTGTACCCCTGTGCTTTTGTTGCGAAGGCGGTAGTCGGCCACAATGGCATCGGGTACCTTCCCACGGGCCATCAAAATGCGCAGTGCGGTTTCTGCATCCTCGGCAGAAATGGTGCTGCACTGCCAGCGGGCAAGCATTTCAGTCACGCTGGCGCGCACCATGTCGTCGTCGTCAATCAACAGCACGGTTTTGCCGGCCAGCGGCGTTTTGCTGATTTGTACTTGCCCGGGAACGTCTTGCAGTTGGCTGGCTTCGCCTTGGGGTACGGTGACATAAAACATCGACCCTTTGCCCGCAGTGGAATTGACACCAATGTCGTGATTCAGCAATTTGCCCAAGCTGTGTGCTATGTAAAGCCCCAGCCCCAAGCCCTTGGCTTTGTCGCGTTCGGGGTTGCCCAGTTGGTAAAATTCATGAAATACAGTTTCCCTTGCGCCGGGGGGTATGCCGATGCCTGTGTCGTGTACTTCAATACGAATGTGTTGGCCTTGCTTGCGGCAGCCCACAACAACCCGGCCTTCGCGCGTGTACTTGATTGCGTTTTCAATGTAGTTGCGCAAAATCAGTTCAAGCAGTTCCGGGTCGGTGTAGGCGCAGGCCTTGGTGTTGGCCAGGCGAATGTCCAGCCCTTTGTGTTGCGCCTGGGTGTTCAGTTCATTGCAAATTCGCTTAAGCAGCGGGGCAAGCTGAATGTGTCGGGGTTTGGCGGTGATGGCGGCCGCGTTTATTTTTGCAGAATCAAGCAACGCATTCAATAAATTGCGAAGCCCGTAACCTGCTTCCTGAATGCGATCCAGCAAACTTCGGCTGGGGTGGTTGGCCAGGTCTTCACTTAATGCGTCCACCAGCAATTCGATGGCCTGTACGGGCTGGCGAAGGTCGTGGCTGGCTGCAGCCAGAAAGCGGGTTTTGGCAATGCTGGCTTGTTCAGCCACACGCTTTTGCATGGTGAGTTCTTCAACCAGCTCGGCATTCTGAAAACGCAGAAGAATGGATTGGATCACCAGGTTCTGCAGGTTGCGGCCGTAGTGAATATTGATCAGCACATACACCAATGCCACTGTGCCCAGCACAAGAAAGAATGGCTCCATTTCCCAGTAGCAGCGCAAAATGAACGGTAGGGCGGCGGGCACTGCGAACGCAACATAGGCCGGTGTATGGCATGCATGCGAGGACACCGCGCCCGACACCATGCCCGCCAGAAAGATGGACAGGGTCATGAGGACCAGTGGGTCCGATGAAAAAAAGATGACGCCGGCGATGCCCCACAATGCGCCAGATGCGGCGGTAAGCTGAATTGCAATACGAAGCCAGTATTGCGCATCGAAGTGTTCATCTTCGCGAAGGAAGCGCCTGCGCACCAGCCAGCGCAAGGCTGTGAGCAAGTAGATGGCGATTGCCCACAACAACAGTGCAGTGTCTTGGCCTGTTGACCACAACAATGCAGCAAACCCGGCTGCTGCAGCCATAACCCCATACAACACAAAGGGAAGGTGTTCAAAAAGAAGTTTGGTTTTTTCCCGCAGTACAACGTGCTGGTGGGGATCGTCGAATTTCATATGCAATGCAATAAATAAATTGTACTAAGCATAAGTGGTGTTGCAAGGGCCCCGCAACGCCTAAATGTGTACCCCCCCCTGTTTTGTCACCTAAACAGGTTTTTCTTGCCCCAACTGTTTGATGAGTTGGATCAAGGGCAATGCATGAACGTGGTTGCCCATCGGGAAAGCGCTTCCCCCCCCGTGGACCACTATTTTTCGTGTGGGTGCGATGTCCTCGCTTGCGGTGTGAAACCCGCGTGACAACGTGGGTGCACTGTTGCGTTTGATTTCAATGGCCCAGCGTTGTTTGTTTTTATGCTCAATCACCAAATCGATTTCGGCCCCGCCGCTGCTGCGATAAAAGCCAGCGTGGGTATGTGCTGGCAAGCGGCTCAGAATTTGCTCAACGACAAAGCCTTCCCAACTGCCACCCACCACCGGATGACCCAGTAACTCGTTGAATGTTTCGATGCCCAGCAACGCGTGGCATATCCCGGAATCGCGAATATACACTTTGGGTGCTTTGACCATGCGTTTGCCAACATTGCTGTGCCATGGTTGAAGCCTGCGAACCAGAAGCAAATCAACAAGCAGGTCAAGGTAGCGTGAAATGGTGACACTGCTTGTGTCAATTGCACGGGCCAGTGCAGATGCATTGAATGTTTCGCCTTGATTGTGCGCAAGCATGGTCCAGAATCGACGCAGTGTTTCCGCAGGAATGCGGGGGCCAAGTTGTGGAATGTCGCGCTCAAGGTAAGTGCGAATAAAGTTGTCTCGCCAATTCAGGCTTGACGCTTCATCATTGGCCGCAAGGCTTTCAGGAAAGCCTCCCCGCAAATACAGTTGTTCGGTGCTTGCTTGCCCTGCCGTTTCGTCAATCGACAGTGGCACCATTTCTGCATAGGCGATGCGACCAGCCAGGCTTTCACTGCTTTGTTGCAGCAATGAAATGGAGGCTGAACCCAGCAGCAGAAATTGTCCGTGTTTGTGGCCTGCTCGGCGGCGTTTGTCGATAATGCTGCGCAAGGGCGCAAACAGACCTGGCAAACGTTGTACTTCGTCGAGCACAATCAGTTTGCCTTGATGTAAATCGCAAAAGGCTTCGATGTCGTTTAGCATGACCAGGTCGCGCGGGCTTTCAAGATCAAGGTAAACAGAGGGCTGTTGCCCTGCAATTTCAAGCGCTAGCGTGGTTTTCCCGACCTGCCTTGGCCCCATGACTGCAACAGCAGCATTTTGGCCAAGCAAGGTCTGAACCGATGATTGAATATGTCTTTTGTACATTCTTGCAAATTTAACATAACATATTAAATATGCAAGGTTAATGAAGGTAAAAATATGAACCGCAAAGGCATTGTGTTGGCCGGTGGACAAGCCACCCGCCTGTACCCGGCAACAGCAGCGGTCAGCAAACAATTGCTGCCCGTTTATGACAAGCCCATGATCTACTACCCGCTTGGCACCTTGATGCTGGCTGGGGTGCGCGAAGTGCTTGTTATTTCCACCCCGCACGACACGCCCCGGTTTGAACAACTGCTGGGCGATGGCAGCCGCTGGGGCATGCGCATTGAATACGCTGTGCAGGCCACGCCGGGTGGTGTTGCGCAATCGCTAACGGTGGCTGAACCTTTTTTGCAGGGCGACCCTTGCGCCCTGGTGCTGGGCGACAACCTGTTTTATGGCCAGAACCTGGTGCGGCAAATGCAATATGCCTTTGGGCAAAAGCGTGGTGCCACGGTGTTTGCGTATTCAGTGGCCAACCCGCAAGCCTACGGTGTGCTTGAATTGAATGCCGAAGGCACGGTGGTGGGTGTTGAAGAAAAGCCTGCACAACCGAAAAGCAAGCAAGCGGTAACCGGCCTGTACTTTTTTGACGGGCAGGCTGTTGGTATTGCAAAAGGGTTAAAGCCTTCGCCCCGGGGCGAGCTTGAAATTACCGATGTTATTCGTGCTTACCTAAGCATGGGCCAGCTGGAGGTGCAGCACATGGGGCGCGGCCAGGCTTGGCTGGACACCGGTACCGCAGACAGCCTTCTGGATGCCGCCAATTTCATTCAAACCATTGAGCGCAGGCAGGGCTTGAAAGTAAGCTGCCCTGAGGAAATTGCATGGCGCAACCAGTGGATCACTTCTGTACAATTGGCCGCGCTGGCCATGCCTTTGCGCAACAGTGGCTATGGCGATTACTTGCTGGGTTTGATTGAAGCAGGGGTTTGAATTACTTCGTAATTTGTTTGAATGATTTTTTGAAATTCCGGAGAAATGCTGTGCCAGTCGACCAAGTCGACTTTCCATGGCAGATCAGATTCCGAAAATGCATTGTTTAATTCGGCGCGAATGCTCAACGGCAAAGGTTTGGAATCAATTAAAACCAGATCGAGATCTGAAAAAGGCTTCGGCAAGCCGCCCACCCTGGAGCCAAAGGCCCAAACCGTGTAGTTGGGGACATGCCTTTTTAGCAGGTCCAGAACAATTTGTAATTCATGCGCCTGAATTTTAAGCGTGGAATGAGATGGGCTTATCACTTGTTTCTGGTCTGTAGCTGTTTGACAAGGTATTGCGCTTCATTCAAAAAGGCCGGGATTTCCGCCACCACTTGAAGGGCGATTGATTCATCGTAGGTGTGGCTGGTTTTAGAGCGCATTTCGCGATATTTTCTCCACACGGTCCAATCGCTCAGCAACAACCCTTGTTCATTGCCGGTTCGAATCAAATCCTGAAATGCGAGCGCATCAATTTCTGCGGGGCTGGGCGATGTAGACTCCAGAAAACGCTTCAGCATTTTGTGGCTGAGTTCGTATGTGAATTCAAAACGCTGGATCAAACCATCGCGAATTTGTGTGTCGCTGGTGTCTAGGTAATAGCGTTGAATGCCCTCGTTGAGGCGAAGAATTGCATTCTGAAGAGAGCTTAGGTCTAGGATCATGCCAAGAATGATAACCGCGAATTTCTATGAAATGTAACTTTACTCCTTTACATGGTTTGTTGCTGCTAACCCCTTTGGTATATACCGATGCGCGGGGACACTTTTTTGAAAGCTTCAATGCGAAAACTTTTAAACAGGTGGCGGGCATTCAACCCGATTTTGTGCAAACCAATGAGTCACTTTCAAAGCGCGGCGTGTTGCGCGGCCTGCATTGGCAAACAGCACCCAAGGCGCAAGGCAAGCTGGTGCGTGTGGTGCACGGCGCGGTGTTTGATGTGGCCGTGGACCTGCGCGAAAACTCAGAAACATTCGGGCAGTGGTATGGCTGTGAACTGAGCGATCAGAACCATGTGCAGTTGTGGATACCCCCGGGGTTTGCACATGGTTTTTTAACGCTGACGGATACTGCAATTACAAGCTACCAGGTGACTGAACACCACAGCCCCGACCACGAGCAGTGCCTGGCCTGGAACGACCCGGTGCTGAACATTGCCTGGCCCTTGAAGCGGGCCGGTGTTGCACAACCCGCCCTGTCGCCGAAAGACGAACAGGGCATTGCATTTACAAGTCTACGCTGACCGTGGCCTTGACCACACGCGGTGCGCCCACGCCCACATACGGGTTGCCTGCGGTGCTGTAGTAATTTTTGTCGGTGGGGTTGTCCACCACCAACTGGAATTGCGTGGGTGTGCGGCCAATCACGGTTGAGTAACGTGCACCCAGCGAGGCCACGGTGTAACCACCGATGAAGGCCTGGTTTGCATCATTCACCGCGCGTTTGCCGGTGTAGTACAGGCCACCGCTAAGGCTTAAACCCGGTACATCTTGCAAACGGTATTCAGCAAACAGGCTGGCTGTTTGTTCGGGTGTGTTGTTGGGCACTTTGCCAAGCGTTGCTGCATTGTTGGCGTTTTGCAATTCAGCATCCATCAACAGGGCAGACGCAGCGATTGAAAGTTGTTTGTTCAATTCACCTGTCCACGCCATTTCGAAACCGCTGAACTGTGCCTTGCCATTCAGACCAAATACATTGGTGTTCGGGTCTTGAAAAGTAGAGGCACGTTCGATGTCAAAATATGCAATTTGCGCCAGGCTGTTCTGGCCCACTTTGAACTTGGCACCCACTTCACGCTGTTCCGATTCCGCAGGGTCAAGCAACTGGAATGCATTCGCTGCGTTGGCTGGTGCCTGGCCCGATTCTTCCAGACCTTCCACATAGCTGGCATACAGCGAAACATCCTGGCGTGGCTTGTACATCACAGCCAGCGAGGGCGTGGTTTCTTTCGCGTTGTACAGGCGTACAGTGCGCGTGCCATCGGCGGCTACACTCAGGTTCTCTGTGCGGTAGTCGCCACGGCGAAGGCCTGCCAGCAACTGCCATTGTTCGTTTAACTGCATGCGGTCGAACACATACAAGCCTTGGTCATCAATGGTGGCGGCTGAATAGGCCCCGGTGAATGAAACGCTTTGTGGTTCGATTGTGCGGGGGTTGTACAGGTTTTGGCTGAAAATGGTTTGCCCACCCGCAACGCCCGGCGTGTTGCTGGCGCGTGTGTTGGTGGTGTAGCCGAATGACAGGTTGTGTGTCACTGTGCCTGTGCGCACTTCGCCGTACACTTCGCCACGGTAATTGGTGTTGTCGAATTGTTGGTCGCGGGTGTACAAAATTCGAAGCTGACCCTCGCCGGTGTTCAGGTCGTAGTTCTGGAATTGCGAGAAGTTGCGGTCTCGGGTGGTTTCGGCGTAACCGGCTTCAAACAGCACGCCCCATGAATCGTTCAACACATAGTCGACGCGGGCCAGGTAGTTCTGGGCATTCGCATCGTATTGTTGCCATTCGCCAGCCAGGTTGGTTTTGTTGTCAGGTACGGGGGGAAGGGTAATGCGGCCGTTGACTGCAGGCAGCAATGCGATGGCGGCCTGTTCGCTGACTGATTTTTCGTAATGTTCGATGTCAAAGCGGAAGCTTAGGCGGTCGGTGATTTTCCAGTCGTAAGCAGCGCTGACCAGTTCGCGCTCGCCACTGTAGTTGTTCACGCCAATGTCTTCGGAGCCTTTCACCAAATTAACGCGCAGGCCTTGGCTGTTGTTTTCACCAAATTTGCGGCCCCAATCCAGGTGCGTGGTTGCGGCACCGTATTCATTCACGCTTTGGCTAAGGCTAAGCACGGGTTTATTGCCGGCACGCTTGGTGACCAGGTTAACCACGCCCGAGGGGGGAATAAAACCGTAGTACAGCGAGGATGCACCCTTGAGCACCTCGACTTGCTGTTTGTTTTCAAGCGGTACATCAACCAGGTTGATGATGGGCAGCGAACCGTTCAAGCGGTAGTTGCCGCGGTTTTCAACCAGAATGCCCCGAATGGCAATGTTGTCGTAAGTCGAGCCATTCAACTGGGCGCGTGTAACACCGGCAGTGTTGCGCAATGCGCCATACAGGGTGGTGGCGGATTGGGCGTCCAGCACTTCACGGGTGACGGAATTGACCGTCAGTGGAACATCAATTGGTGCCGTGTCGCGAAAGGTGCCTACTTGTACGGCGCCGCTTGAATAGCTGCCTTGTTCGCGGGCTTGTACTTCGACTTCCTGCAGTTCATTGTTGGTGGTTTGCGCCAGGGCGGCGGTGGGCAGGCCCAAAGTGAGCAAGGCCAGTGAAATGGGTTTGAGTTTCATGTGTGGTGATGTGGAGAGTTTTGATTTTATGAATAATTAATTATAAATGATAATGAATCGCATTATCAATATCAATTAAGAAAACTGTTGTTTATCCAGGTCTGTGAAGGGTTTAGAATGTGGCCTGTGTTTTAACCGGAAGAACCCTGCAGCATGGCCAAGTGGTATGTGATGTACACCAAACCCCGCCAGGAACCCGTGGCGCTGGACAACCTTCAGCGCCAGAATTACACGGTGTTTTATCCCCAGGCCCGCGTGCTGAAACGCAAGACAGGCAAGGGTTGTGCAGCGGTGGTGGAACCCCTGTTTCCCCGATACATGTTTGTGAACCTTGAAGTGGGGGTGGACGATTTTTCCAAGCTGCGTTCAACCAAGGGTTGCATGGATTTGGTGAAATTTGGCGGCAAGCCGTCCACTGTACCTGCCGAGCTGATCGAGTTGATTCAAAGCCAGATCGATGACCAGTGCGTCATTGACCTTGCCACATTTCCAGAACTGAAGGTGGGCAGTGGCGTGCGCATTGCAGAAGGCCCTTTTGAGGGCTTGATGGGTACCATTGCTTCGCAGAAAAGCGACGAACGCGTTGTTGTGCTGCTGAACATTCTGGGCGCAGAACGTAGCGTGGAGCTGCGGCGCAATCAGGTTGACAAGGTTTGAGGCTTGCCAAGAACAGCGCGAAGCGTGTCCCCCCACTGATGCCCACAGCTTTTTCGTCTTCACCGCAGGCTTACTTTGTGCGGTTCCAGTCGTTGATGCAAGCCAGTTGGATTTTGCTGCGCTCAACCGGGCCGGTTTGTGTCAGGGTGCGGTTCTCGCCGGGCATGATGTACAGCTCGGTGGCCTGTGTACCCGTTAAAACGCGACAGCGCTTGGGGTGTTTTGCGTGTTTGTTTTCGATGTAAATTGCCGTTTCTTCGCAAGACTGCGTTACGCTGGCCTTGGTGGTGCCGTCGGAAAGGTTCTGTTCTTGTTTGCCTTCAATGTTGCACAAGCTGGCCGATGTGTTGCTGTTTGCGCTGTTGCTGGCTTGGTCATTGCCGGGCGCGGGAACTACGGCAACACATCCGGCCGCCAAAGCGGAAATGATGGTGGCCAGGCTGATTCGGGTAAAAAGCGTTGGATTGTTGGTCATGTTCTGTCCCTGTTGAAATAAAAGCCCGGTTTGGGCCTGTAATGATGAACGGTCGCCCTGCGCCACGAGGTGTAATGTGGCATATCGTTTATAGTTGGCTTAATCACCAATTCTATGCAAATTACCTACCCATCATGACCCTTCTTGTTACCGGATCTGCAGGTTTTATTGGCTCTTGTTTTGTGCGTCAGCATTTTTCCTACAGCACGGAGCCTATTGTTAGTCTGGATGCCCTGACCTATGCCGGGCACCTTAGTACCTTGGCCACGGTGAGCGAAAAACCACAGCATTATTTTATCAATGCATCAATCGGCGATGTAGATGCAGTGCGCGCTATTTTGAGCGAACACAAACCACGCGCCATTGTGAATTTCGCAGCTGAAAGCCATGTAGATCGATCCATTCTTGGCCCGGGTGCATTCATTGAAACCAATGTTGTGGGCACTTACCGCTTGCTGGAATGTGCGCGCGAATACTGGAATGGATTGGCGGGCGACGCCAAAAATACATTTCGATTTTTGCATGTCAGCACCGACGAAGTGTACGGTACGCTTGGCCCGGACGATGCGCCGTTCGCCGAGACCCACCGTTACGAACCCAACAGCCCCTATTCAGCCAGCAAGGCCGCCAGCGACCACCTGGTGCGCGCCTGGCACCACACGTATGGCCTGCCTGTGCTGACCACCAATTGCAGCAACAACTATGGCCCGTACCACTTTCCTGAAAAGCTGATTCCGCTGTGCATCATGAATGCATTGAATGGCAAGCAACTGCCCGTGTATGGCGATGGCCAGCAAATTCGCGACTGGCTGTTTGTTGAAGACCACACCCGCGGCATACGCACTGTGCTTGAGCAAGGCCGTTTGGGCGAAACCTACAACATTGGTGGCTGGAATGAGAAAGCCAACCTGGATGTGGTGAAGCTGATTTGCAGTTTGCTGGATGAGTTACAACCGCGTGCGGATGGTGCTTCCTATTCTTCGCAAATTGCATTCGTGACCGATCGCCCAGGGCATGACCGCCGCTACGCAATTGATGCGCGGAAAATTGAACGCGAATTGGGCTGGAAGCCTGCAGAAACATTCGAAACCGGAATTCGGAAAACGGTGCAGTGGTATTTGGCGAACCAGGCGTGGGTGGGTGAGGTGACCGCGGAAAGGTGAGCGATCGGGATACAAGCTGATTGGGCCAATAAACCAGCAAGCCAGGGTTTGCGACTTGCGTAGTTCAGTTAAACTATCGCAACAGTTTTCAGGAGAATTTGTTTTGGGAATCCGCGTACTCGTGCTTGGCGCACAAGGCCAGCTTGGCCACACCATCGGCCAACACGCCAAACCCGCCTTGATGGAAACGATGGACGCATGCATCACCTATGGCCGCGAGAAAGCCGACCTGAGCAAACCTGACACAGTGATCAACGCGCTGAAAGATGTTCGGCCCGATGTGGTGATCAACGCCGCCGCCTACACGAATGTGGAAAAAGCAGAAACGGAAAGCGAGTTGGCACATGCCATCAATGCCAAGGCCGTGGGTGTGCTGGCCGAGCAATGCAAGAAGCAGGGTGTGGCGCTGGTGCATTACAGCACCGATTACGTGTTTGATGGAAAGGCCGCACAACCCTACCTTGAAACCGATGCCACCAACCCGTTGAGCGCCTACGGCAAATCGAAACTGGACGGCGAGAAATACCTGAAAGAAGTGGGTGGCAACTGGGTGGTGTTTCGCACGGGTTGGGTGTACGGCCAGCGTGGTAATAACTTCTGTAAAACCATGATCAAGCTGGCGCAGGAACGCGACACACTGAATGTGGTTGACGACCAAACCGGCGCCCCGACACCGGCCAACTGGCTTGCTGAGCTGGGTTTGAGTGTTGCTGGTGTGGTTGCCATGCACCGCTACAAATCCACGGGCAAATTGGCCCCCACATTCCTGCCCGATTTTCCTTCCGAAATTCCCGGCGGCGAAATTTTTCATGCCAGTGCAATGGGTGTTACCACTTGGTTTGACTACGCGCGTTTGGCTATCGATCTTGCGCACAAACAAGGCATTGTTCAGCACATGCCGAACATTGAGCGCGCGAAAACCGCTGACATGAATTTCGCTGCACAGCGCCCTGCGTATTCTGTGTTGAGCAACAAGAAACTGATGGACACCTTCCGTGTGAACCCACCCGAGTGGACAAAAGGCGTGCGCAATTTTGTGTTGAATTATTGATCAGTGAATGCGCAGCACCGTACTTTTCACGGAAGCCCAGGCACCCAGCATCACCAGCACCACCCACACCAGAATCAGCCCCAGTGCGGTAATGCCACTGGGTTGCTCGAAGCGAAAGTCGCGATCAAATTCACGAATGAATTGCCCTGCTGCGTCGTCGGCCAAACCCATTGCGCCACTGACTACCCCATAAGCCAAACCAAACGCCACCAGCGCCAGGCTGACTGACCACCACAGGGTAGGGCGGCCCACTTCGGTGTCGGTTGCGCCCAGCGATTTCAACACATGCACTTCGGCCTGGTTGCGAATCAGCTGCAAGCGCACAGTGTTGAAGGTAACCACCAACACCATGCCCGCAATCAACACGGCCAACGCCATGGCAATAATTTGTGTGCCGTTTAACACCGATTGAAGGCGGCGTACCCACTGTGCGTCGTACTGCACATGTTCAACACCCGTGAAGTTTTGCCATTGTGCAATTTTGTCTTCAATGGATCGGGTGTTGGTGGTGGTGTCTACTTCCAGCACCACAACCACCGTGTAGGGCAGCGGGTTTTCGGGCAGCGCTTCTGCCAGGTCGGGTGTTTGGCTTTGGGTGCGCAAACGTTCCATGGCCTGTTCGGGCGTCACGATACTTACGCTGTCCAGATCGAAATCGCGCTTCAACTGTGCAGCGGCAGTTTTTACGGAATCAAGCGACGCATCGGGTTTGAAGTACAGGCTGATTTCGGGGTCGCCCACCCAGCGGTCCATGCTGGGCACAATGGCGCTTAGGCCCTGCGCAATGGTCCAGGGCATTGCCAGCGCAATGGCCAGCACCAAGGCGTTGAACAGGTGACCAAGCGGTTCGTCCAGCCAAAGTTTCAAACCGGCAGAAATTGAAAACCACTGCAAACGTAACCAACGCATGTGTTGTCTCTTGAAAGGTTGATCAGGCCCCGTAGGCCTTGTTCAGAAAGTCTTTGGAAAAAGTTTGCACGCCGGCTTCACGACCGCCGTTTTGCGACAAATCCGCCGGTGCGGGCAGCACGGCCCCTTCGCCCAGTTTCAAGCGATGTGTTATGCGGTTAAAACGGTGTGCTTCGTGCGTGGCTACAATGATCGTTACGCCTGCACGGTTGAATTCTTCAAGCAAACCAACCACGCGCGCGGCCGATTCATCATCCAACTGTGCGGTGGGTTCGTCGGCCAGCACCAATGCCGGGCGATTCACCACGGCGCGCGCAATTTGCAAACGCAGTTGCTGCCCGCCCGACAATTCGCTGGGCAGCATGCGGTCGGTGTGGCTTAAACCCACGCGGGCCAGCGCGGCTTTCACGCGGCCTTGAATATCGCTTTCACTCAAACCCACCACACGCAGGGGCAGTGCAACGTTGTCAAAGCAATTGCGGTTGTGCAGTAGTTCGACATCAAAACCTGTGTAGCCCACACTGCGGCGGTAGTGTGAACGTTCGCGGCGGTTTAGCCGTGCAATCGAGCTTTTGCCCACCAGAATGTCGCCACTGGTGGGTTGTTCGAAGGTGGCCAGCAGCCGCAATATTGAACTTTTGCCTGCACCGGAATGGCCTTCCAGCAGGGTGAAAGACCCCTTTGGCAACTGGAAATTCACGCCCTTCAAAGCGGCGTGCGTGCCGTACTTCAAGGTGACGTTTTTAAATTGGATCATGCAGTTTGATTTCCGTCTGTGTCTATGCCAACCAGCGCGTTGGCAAATTCGCGGGGGCTAAAGGGGCGAAGGTCGCCCAGCTTTTCGCCCACACCAATGAAGGCCACTGGAACGCGGGTGCTCATGCTCATGGCGGCCAGAATACCGCCTTTGGCTGTGCCGTCCAGCTTTGTGACCACCAGTGCAGTCAGTGTAAGCGCATCGTTGAAGGCTTTGATTTGTTGCAAGGCATTTTGGCCATTGGTGGCATCCACCACCAGCACGATTTCATGCGGTGCATCCATCTTGGCTTTGCCCAGCACTTTCTTGATTTTCTTCAATTCTTCCATGAGGTGAATCTGCGTGGGCAAGCGGCCCGCGGTGTCGCAGATTACAATGTGTTTGTTGCGCGAAATACCCGCTTGCACTGAATCGAATGCCACAGCGCCGGGGTCGCTGCCCTCGGCAGAAATGACATCGACATTGCTGCGCTGGGCCCACACATCCAGTTGTTCACGCGCTGCGGCACGAAAGGTGTCGCCAGCTGCCAACAGAACGGAGTAACCAATTTCACCATAGTGATTGGCCAGTTTGCCAATGCTGGTGGTTTTTCCGGCACCGTTCACGCCCACCACCATCATGACCAGGGGGCGTGCACGGTCCACGCCCATGCTGGTTTCAAGGGGGCGCAGCAGGTCGAACACGGCATCGCGCAGCACAAGGCGAACATCCTCGGGCTTGGTCAAACCTTTTTGATATACCGTGTCGCGCACCTTCTGCATCAACAGTTCGGTGGCTGGCAAGCCGCAATCGGCCAGCAGCAGGCGTTCTTCCATTTCTTCGAAAAAGGCTTCATCAACCTTTTCACCCGTGAACATGGAGGTGAGGCCGGAACGGGTCTTGGTCAATCCAGATTTCAAGCGGCCAAGCCAGTCCTGTCTCTGCCCAGGAATCTGCATGTAAAACTCCAATTGAGGAAACTAAGCTGTGCGAACGACTGTCACACAGCGAGATGTTGAATGACTTATTCTACCATTGAGCTTAAAACGGACGTTTGCTGTAAAAGGTGTCTTGAATGATAAAAACTGGTTTTCAACTGAATCGATGTTTCGCAGCACTTGCGGGTGGCGTGTTGCTGCTGGCTTCAAGCGTGCTGCCTTTGGCCCACGCGGCCGACGGCGATATTACCGAGTACAAACTGAACAACGGCCTGCGGGTGGTGGTGAAAGAAGACCACCGTTCGCCCACTGTGGCGCACATGGTGTGGTACAAAGCCGGCTCGATGGACGAGTACAACGGCACCACCGGCGTGGCGCACGTGCTGGAACACATGATGTTCAAAGGCACCAGGCGTTTGGCTGTTGGCGAATTTTCCAAAACTGTGGCGGCCTTGGGTGGGCGCGACAATGCATTCACCAGCCGCGATTACACCGCGTATTTTCAGCAGCTTCAGGCCAAAGACCTGAACAAGGTGATGGCGCTGGAAGCCGACCGCATGGCAAATTTGGTGCTCAGCGAAACGGAATTCAAAAAAGAAATCCAGGTGGTGAAGGAAGAACGACGCTACCGCACCGACGATCAGGCCCAAGGAAAGCTGTATGAGGCCTTCATGGCCACAGCCTTTCAGGCCAACCCCACGCGCATGCCGGTGATTGGCTGGATGAGCGACCTTGAAGCCATGACCTACAAGGACGCCCGCAAGTGGTACGACACCTGGTACACCCCGCAAAATGCGGTGCTGGTGGTGGTGGGCGATGTGCAGCCCGCGCAAGTGAAAACCATGGCCGACAAAACATACGGCAAGGTCAAGCCCAAGACGCTTGAAGAGCGCAAGCCGCAGGTGGAACCCAAGCAGGAGGGCATACGCCGCGTGCAGGTGAAAGCGCCGGCCGAGAACCCGTATCTGATTATGGGTTTCAAGGTGCCCAAATTGAACGACGTGCTGAAAGACCGCGATGCTTATTCCCTGGCCGTGTTAAGTGCCGTGCTGGACGGTTATTCCGGTGCGCGCCTGAACCGCGAACTGGTACAAAACCAGAAAGTGGCGTTGCAGGCGGGTGCCAGTTACGACATGACAGGCCGTGGCCCTTCGCTTTTTTACCTGGACGGCACGCCGGCTGCGGGCCAAACCGTGGAAAGCCTTGAGAAAGCCTTGCTGGCACAAGTGAAGGAAGTGGCCGACGAAGGTGTTAGCGAAGCCGAACTGGCGCGCGTGAAAGCGCAACTGATTGCCAGCCAGGTGTACAAGCGCGATTCCGTGTTTGGGCAGGCCATGGAAATTGGCCAGAACCTGATGATTGGCCTTGAGGTGGCGGACATTGACCGGATGATCGAGCAGATCAAAACCGTGACGGCAGCAGAAGTGCAGTACGCCGCGCAAACCTTTTTTGATCAAGACCAGTTGACGGTGGGCACCCTGTACCCCTTGCCGATTGACCCGAACAAAAAAGACGCGCCGCCCAAGGGCTTGAGTCATTAATGAGTTACCAAGCAGGAAGTAAAACCATGTTGAGTAGCAAAAACAAAGTATTTATCCGTGGCCTGTTTGCTGCGGGTGCGACCGCAGCGGCCGTATTCGCTGCGCCTGCAAGTGCGGCGTTGCCCATTGAAACCTGGACTGCCGCCAGTGGTGCGAAAGTGATGTTCATGCGCGCAGAAGCCTTGCCCATGCTGGATGTTCGCGTTGATTTTCCGGCGGGCAGCCGCGCCGACCCCAAGGGCAAGGAAGGGCTGGCCAGCGCCACGGGCGACATGATTGGCCGTGGTGCGGAAGGTCTTTCTGAGAATGAAATTGCCGATGGGTTTGCTGACACGGGTGCCCAGTTTTCCGGGGGCGCAAGCACCGATTCCGCGGGTGTGCAGTTGCGCACGCTGACTTCCGAGCCTGAATTTTCAAAGGCCATTGCGCTGATGAAAACCGTGCTGCAAAAGCCTGTGTTCAATGCCGATATTCTGGCGCGTGAAAATGCGCGTTCGGTTGCGTCATTGAAGGAATCGCTGACCAAACCGGACACCCTGGCCGACCGCGCATTTGCCACGGCCCTGTACCCGAACCACCCCTATGGCACGCACACCACGCAAGCCAGCCTGAACAATATTGCCCTGGCCGATGTGCAGCAGTTCTACAAAACCCGCTACTTGGGCAACAAGGCGGTGGTTTCGCTGGTGGGCAACATTACCCGTGAACAGGCCGAGACGCTTGCCAATGAATTAACAGCCAGTTTGCCCAAGGGCGAACTGGAAGGCAGCCCGCTGGGTGGCACCGGTTTTGAAGAATTGCAGGCGGCCATGAAAGGCCAAACCATTCAAATAGACCACCCCGCCGCGCAAAGCCACGTGTTGATGGGGCTGCCCGCCATGCGCCGTGGTGCACCTGATTATTTTGATTTGCTGGTGGCCAACCATGTGCTGGGTGGTGGTGGTTTTGTGTCGCGTTTGATGGACGAAATTCGCGAGAAGCGCGGGCTGGCGTACAGTGCTTATTCCTATTTCATGCCTTCTGGCGATGCGGGCCCTTTCCAGGCGGGCGTGCAAACCAAGAAGGAATCGACAGCCGAGGCGGTCAGCATTATGCGCAAAACCATTCTGGAATTCATCGAGAAAGGCCCCACGCAGGCCGAGTTGAATGCAGCCAAACAAAACCTGATTGGTGGCTTTCCTCTGCGGATCGACAGCAATAGCAAGCTGATTTCCAATATTTCGATGATGGGCCTGTACAACATGCCGCTGGATTACCTTGACACCTGGACTGCCGGGATTGACAAGGTGACCGTGCAAAGCGCCCGTGCGGCGTTTGCCAAACACGTGAATGCCGACAAGCTGGTGACCGTGGTGGTTGGCGGCAAGGTTGAGTGAAACACGTTGAACAAGTTACGAATAATTGGTGGCGTGTGGCGCAGGCACCAGTTGCCTGTTGCGCCCGTGGAAGGGCTACGGCCCACGCCCGACCGCGTGCGCGAGACCGTATTCAACTGGCTGGGCCAGGATTGCACCGGCATGGACGTGCTGGATTTGTACGCAGGCACTGGCGCTTTGGGTTTTGAGGCCGCTTCCCGCGGGGCGGGCAGGGTGGTCATGGTTGAACAGAACCGCAAAGTAGTGGCCCAGCTTCTGGACAACAGGGCGTACCTGCTTTCCAAGTGGACCGACACCACTGCGCCCAAACCCGTGCTGGTGGTGGATTCTGGCAACGTACTGGCAAGTCTTAAGCGTTTTGCCACGGCCGGGGCAGGTTTTGACCTTGTTGCGCTTGACCCACCTTTCAGAAGCGAATTGATGCAGGCCACCCTGCCGTTGATTAAACCGGTGCTAAAACCCGGTGGCTTGGTGTACGCTGAATGGCATGAAAACCTGTTTTCTGACGAAGCGGCACTGTGCAAGGCGTTGAATGTTAGGGAAATTGAGGTTTTGAGGCATTTAAAAGCGGGTCAAGTGCATGCGCATTTGTTCGCCCTGCCTGCTCTGTGATACAAAGCGGGGATGGTGCATTTATCACGCTAAAGAAACCCTTCACATGGAGATCAGCGATGCGCATTGCTGTGTATCCCGGAACATTTGACCCGCTAACCCGTGGCCACGAAGATTTGGTTCGCCGCGGCGCGAAAATATTCGACAAACTGGTGGTTGGTGTGGCCGACAGCCCCAACAAGAAGCCGTTTTTCTCCATGGACGAGCGCGTGCAAATTGCCCGCGAGGTGCTTAGCCATTACCCCAACGTGGAAGTGAGGGGTTTTCGCGGTTTGTTGAAAGATTTTGTGCGCGACAACAACGCCAATGTGATTATTCGCGGTCTGCGCGCCGTCAGCGATTTTGAGTACGAGTTTCAAATGGCGGGCATGAACCGCTATTTGTTGCCCGATGTGGAAACCATGTTCCTGACACCATCGGACCAGTACCAGTTTATTTCCGGCACCATTGTGCGGGAAATTGCTTCGCTGGGCGGCGATGTCAGCAAGTTTGTGTTTCCGTCCGTTGAACACTGGTTGAACGAGAAACTTGGTTTGACACCGCCCCAGGTGATCAACAAGTAGAAAGAGTTATGGCTTTAATCATCACCGATGAATGCATCAATTGCGACGTGTGCGAGCCCGAGTGCCCCAACGGTGCGATCAGCATGGGTGAAGAAATTTACGAAATAGACCCCGGCAAATGCACCGAGTGCGTGGGGCATTTCGACGAACCACAATGCGTGGTGGTGTGCCCGGTTGAATGCATTCCCAAAGACCCGGCCCACCCTGACACCCAGAAGCAATTGCTGGGCAAGTTCTTCAAGCTGCACCCGGACAAAACGCCTTATTTGCCTGCTGGTGACGCACCGGTTCCCGTGAAAGCACCCCCCACCGAAGGTTGTTGAACGGGACACAACACCAAACCGAACCTGCCTTGCGGATAGTTGTTTAGCACCCTGAACCAGCCTTCCTGCCACGTCCAATAAGGCTTGTCTTCCCGAATCAGGGTTTCATCCGGATCGCAATTCATTTCACGAACCTGCCCCTGTGCCGGAATGCCTTCGCTGCCCTCAATGGCATCAGGCGAAATTTCCAGCAAGCCCTCTGAGGCCCGGTAGTTCACCTTGAAAGTCCAGGCTTGTGCGTCTTCATGCGTGTAGGTCCATTCGGCCTTGTTCAGTACCCAGTCTTGTGCTGGCAATCCACCTTCAAGTCGCTGCATCGAAAATGCGGCCTGATGGGTTTCAGGCAGGTCGTCGCGGCGCACATAGGTGCGAAGGTTCTCGCCGTTGATCTTCACAAAAGGCGCACCTTCGCCATTGTTGGTTTGTTCAATGGCCAGCACCAGTTGGTCTTGTTCGGCAGTGCCGGTCCAGGGAAAACCGCCCCACTGGCCGTCAATGTCCAGTTTGATCTTGTTCAGTTTCAAGGCACCACCCGGCAGTTGCTCCGGCTGGGCGCTCATCGATATGTACAGTTGATTGTCCACTTCAGGTGCCTTGGCGCCAAGCCGCCAGCCCAGGCTTAGCTGGCTTGCGTCAGCTGAATTGCCCAGTTCAAATTTGAGTTGTTCCAGTTGACCTGTTAACAGCTGTTGCGTTTGGGGATTGCTGACAGAAAATGTGGCCTGTTCAATGTTCAGTTTTTTCAACGCAATTTGCGGCGTGAAAAACCCGGGGTTTGCCACTTGGGTGCTTTGCCAGCCACGCGCGGCCAAAGCCACCGGCAACACAGGTGAGCAACCCAGTGTGTGGCTACTGCAATCGACCTGTTTTTCAGATTGAACCGCCAGGCCTTTCAGGGTGATTGAATCAACCAGCAGGCGGCCCTGCTTCACCGATTCCACTGCGTTCATGCCCAAGCGTAGCAAGGCCAGTTGAACGTTTTCCTTGCGGGTGGGGTCGTCGATTTCAATTTCAGAAATGATCAGTTGTGGCTTCAGGGAAAGCGCAAGTACCACGCGTTTTACATCGATGCGCTGGTCGGGGTATTGATTTTGGATGCTTTGAAGGCGGGGTTCCCAGATGAAGCGGGGAACCACAACGCCGTGGGTCAGGATCAAGACCACTGCAAGTAGCAGCACGATGGCTGCACCACCTGTTAACGCTCGGTACATGGGAGTAAACGTGCCAATTGCAAAGCGATACCGTACCACATCCGGAAGTACTGTCGAAATTCAAAAATAATTTGAACGGGATTCCAGACACCGCCGACTTACCTTTCACTGATTAACTTTGAAGGCAAACAACATGGCTGTTCACACTCGGCAAGACTGGAAGCGGATTGTCCTGATCGCGGTGCTGGCATGCCTGCCAGGTGCGGCCCTTGCGGAGGTTCAGCAACGCACATCCATTCGCGGTGCCTCAGTCAATGTTGCCCTGATGGGCGGCGAGGCGGGGTCTAGCATGTCGAGTGGTACCGGTTTGCAGCAAGGAAGCTCAATCCAGTCTGCATTTATAAGCGGGGTGGTAATCAACGGTGCTGTGGGCACCGGAAGCCACTCGACAATCACGCTGTCTTCAACACGCAAGGTGCGGGGCAGCAACATTCAGCTTAGCTCATTCAAAGGTGTGTTGGTCAATGGTTCGGCATTGGTGGCCAAAGCCAGTGTGCAGATGGCAAGCGTGGGGGGCGACGTCAGTGGCAACAATTTGCAGATTGCAAATGTGAGTGGTGCGGTGGTGAATGCTGCGGCGCTGGCTGCGAAGTCTACGGTGCAAATTGCCAGCGTGGGTGGGAATTCAAAAGGGTCGAACCTGCAAATTGCAGATGTGAAGGGTGCTGTGGTGAATGGCGCAGCGCTGGTGGCGACCGCTGATACCCAGCTGGCTTCTGTGGGGAACAATGTTCGGGGCAGCAATGTGCAACTGGCCGTGATGCGGGGTGCCATTGTGAACCTGGCCGCAGCCGGTGCAATCGCCGATGTACGTGTTGCGTCGGTGGGTGGCGCGGTGAATGGTGCAAACACCCAAAGCGCAGTGGTTACAGGCGGCATTGTGAATTTGGCGGCTGTCGCTGCCAAGGCTTCTGTGTTGGTGGCTGCGCGGTCTGGCGGCGTGGGTGGCAACGCGCAGTCCGCTTTTGTGGGTGGTGGTGTTGTGAATATTGCCGCTTACGGTCAAAGCTCAACGATAGAAATCGGAAATTAGTGGGTATGCGTTCGGCCCGCTTTCATGTTTATAAAAAAGCGAACGTTTTTAATTTTGGAGAAATCATGATGTTGAAGTCCATGTCTTGTGTAGTTGCCTTGTTGATGTCTTTTGCAATTGCAGGCACTGCGTCTGCGGAAATCACGATCAAGGGCAAGAACGATCAGCAAACCCGTGTCGATGGCGCTGTGACCAACATTGCCATTGGGTCTGAAACCGAGGCCGAGCAAAACCTGTCGTCGAATGTGGGAAGTGTGTCTATTGGCGGTGACAACAAGCAGGTTACCGAGGTGGAAGGTGCTGTTACCAACATTGCAATTGGCAGCAAGTCCAAGGCGATGCAAAACCTGTCTTCCAATCGCAGTCTTTGATCCTTGATGTGGTCGGAAGGATTCTGCCCGATGGCCACACGCTTTTTTTTCGGAGATTTTTCATGAGTAAATTGTTTTGCCTTGTCTTGGGGCTTCTGTGCTGTGTTACTGCCCAGGCCAAACAGGAGGACCCCACGCCCCGGCGTGAAATGAGCCCCCGGGATGCGGCCACCGTCACAAATATTCAGGCCAAACGCTGGACCACCTTTGGGCAGGCCCAGCAAATTGCCCGGACTGAAAGTGGCAACAAGCCAGGGCAAAAAAGCTGTGTGACGCAGGTGGGGCAGCCTAGCCAGCCTGTTAACGATGCGCCAAAGTATGGCCCGCGCCAAACACCGCAGATGGTGGTGGTAACGGGTAGCGTAATCAATGTGTGTAACTGAACAAACATGAACAAAGTTCGAAAGCGATTGTGTGGGTTGGGCGTGTTGGCCTTGATGGCGGTGTCGGGTTGCGCGGTCAACCCCCGGAACGACATCGATTTTTACGAATCGGCTTACACCCGCAACAAGCCTGTGGTTGCACCAGTGCGGTCTGTGTCCAATTTCAACGAGGCGCTGGCCTGCATGGACAAGCTTCTGGCTGATTCAGGACGTGGCCCCACCTTGGTGACCAGCAAGGCGATTCCCGATGCTTCGGGGCGTTTGTTTGTTGGTACGAAAGACATGGTGGTCACCGCTTTGCACGCCATGTCCCGAACCAGCAACGCTTTTCGATTTGTGGACTTTGAGTTGAACCAGCTTTCCCAGGACTCGGTGCAGGGCATGACCAATTGGGCCATGAGTAAAGGCTATGTGCAGTTGCAAATGCCCAGAATTTATGTGTCCGGATCTATTAGCTTTATGGACCAAAACATCAGGAGCGAGAGACAAGGGGCTGGGCTGGCCACACCTTTGTTTGATTTTGGCATGAGCCGTGACAAGAATTCCAGCGTGTTTGGCATGGACCTGCACCTGGGTGACTTCGCAACTCGAACCCTGATTCAGGGCATTGCATCGGCCAATGAAATTGTGGTGGCCAATGCTGGCATGGGCATGGATGCTGGTGGACGAATCAACAAAACAGGGGTGCAGTTTAATTTGGGTGCCGAGGTGTCTCAAGGCGTTGGACCAGCAGTGCGTTCATTGGTTGACCTGGGCATGATCGAGTTGATTGGTAAGTGGGCACAATTGCCCTATTGGCAGTGTTTGGCACTTGATTCAAATCACCCGGAATACACGGCGCAAATGCTGGCATGGTGGGAAAAAATGACTGCAGAACAGCGAGTGCTTTTTTTTCAGAACAGTTTGAACCGACAGGGCTACTTTGGCGGACCACAAGATGGCAAACCAAGCCTTGCGCTTGAGAAGTCAATTCTGGCCTATCAGACAGACGAGAATTTGATTGAGACGAGCCGTGTCAATTTTGAGACCTATGCCCGGTTTATGAAAAAGCTGGTGGCATTTGATGAGGCCGGAAATTTAACGCAAATTGGTTGGCCAGTTGCTGGAAAGCCCCACGGTAAATCCAGGCCTGAATTGATTGTTCGTTTGAACAAGGACGACAGGGTGTATTACCCGGGCGAGGCATTGAACTGGACTTTCAGCACCACCCAGCGCGCTTATGTGTACTGTTATTACGAGGATTCAGCCGGTGTGGTGTCGCAGGTTTATCCCAATATGTTTCAGAACCTCCAGCCTGTGGCGGGCAACAAGGCCATTGTAATTCCCGACCAAACCCTTGAGAAAAACTTTTTAATCACCCTGAACCGACCTGGTGTTGAAACTTTGTTGTGTGCGGCGTCACCCAAACAATTGGCCAGTAGTTTTCCGCTGGCATTAAAAACAAAGCCGCTTTTGCCAATGCAATACGTTGAGAACATGGCAGACATTCAGCGGGCATTTTCAATGTTTGAATCTGAAGAAGCGGATGTACAAGTGCTGCGCTGGACTGTGCTTGGCGGTAATTAAAAAAATCGGGATAAACATGAAATGGCTTGGGCGTTTTGTTTGCATGGGTGTTTGCTTCACGGGTTTGCTGGGTCAGGCGGTAGCGCATACCGGTTCAGTGGTTATGCCTCCTTTGAGTGGCGGCGCGCCACCATCCACACTTGAAACGCCCGGGGTGCCGGCAAAAGCGGTCTCGCGGTCCACTGACCAGTCGGCGCTTAGTGGTTTGTTGGCGGCAAACAAAGCAGGCAACGCAGAAGGCAGCAGCACGGATGCAGCCAATTTGGTATTCCTGAAATTTCAGCACATTCAGGGAAATCCGGTTTATTTGATTGATGATCGCCGCCGTGAGGGCTTTGTTTTTTTCTCGGTACCCGTTCAAGAGTTTCAGCGCATTACCCAAATTGAATTGCCAGCGGGGCTTGAACATTTATTGGATGGGGGGATACGTGTTGTTACCGCCCTTGAGTCAAAAAACATTTCTTCAAATTCAACCAATCGAGAATCAAATGAATAAAATTTATCAACAGCTGATGTTTGGTATTGCGTGTGTTGCCTTGGTCGGTGTCGCACAAGCGCAGACTGTACCACTGGACAGGTTGCGTGAAATTGTTCGAGGTAACGCTGCGGCTGCGGCCTCCAATCCGATTGACTTAAATAACGCGACCGAAGCTGGCGGTAAAGTTACGCCTAGTACAGCACTTCCGTCGGGGCTCCAGCCAATATCCATTAGCGAGGTATCTCCATCTCAGGTGCGCACTCCGCGCGCGCCCCGGGCACCTGCGCGCAGTGCCCCCCGCGCCACACCTGCACCAGCAGCCCGAATTGCTCCCCGGGCGGTTGTGCCAGTGGCAGCAACTGCAGTTACTTCAGCGCCTGGCGTTACCGCTGCGCCAGTGGCTACCCTCGCTGCCGTATCATCTTCAGCCGCGTTGCCAGCGCAATCGCTGGCGGTGAAAGCGTTGCCCTTGCCCCAGCAAACTGAAGCGGCCAGTGCGGCCGATTCAATCGCCTCATCAACAACCAGCGGCGTGGATTCTGCCGGGCAAGTTTCATTGAGCAGCTTGTTGGCTTCGAATTCTGGAGATATCGAAAACACGGCCCAGCCGCTTGCCGATCCCACTGTGTATTTGAAACTTCAGCAAACGCAAGGCAAGGCGTTCTACCTGATTGATCAACAGTTGAATGAAGGCTTGGTGTTTTTGGCCTTGTCTGCAGACGATTTTGAACGGGTGGCCGGGTTTCAGCTGCTTGATGTTGAGCCAGACACCCTGGTGGGTGTTGCCATGTCATCTGAACTTCATCAAGCGCTGTTGGCCACTTCGTCTGCCGCCATTGCAAAAGTGAGTGAAGGCGTGGGGCTGGTCGAGTTGCCCGGTGGTGTTGTTCGGGTTGTGTCAAATTCCCAAAGCGTTTCTGACCAATGAAGGTTCTGGCTTTGTTTTGGGTTTTATTCATCAGCTTCTGTTTTTCAGGCGGTGTTTTGGCAAAGCCAGGGTCAGTCCTCACAAGCCCTTTTCCCCGAATTGAGGTTGCACAGCACACCAGCCTGATTCGGCGGGCAGAGGTCGATCAATCTCGTGATTTGCTGTACACCGCCGCCGATGACAAAACTGTACGGGTTTGGCAGCTGCCTGAACTGAAAGCACTCAAGGTATTTCGTGTGCCAATGTCTTCAGGTCATGAAGGTCAGTTGTTTGGGTTGGCATTGTCTGCCGATGGCACTGTGATTGCTGCAGCGGGGTGGACCGGCTGGGATAAAGAACGCACCGCATCGGTGTATTTGATTGATGCGCAAAGTGGCGCATTTTTGGGTCGCATCAAAAATTTGCCGCAAGGGGTTTCGGCACTTCGGTTTCTGGGGTCTTCAAATTACCTGGCGATTGGCTTGATGGGCAATGCCGGTTTGCGCGTCGTAGATGTTCGTACCCAAAAGGTGTTGTTCAAAGACACTGAATATGGTGCCGACGTTCGGGACATTGTGTTGAACAAGGAGGGTCAGCTTGCAGTAACCAGCCTGGATAAATTCATTCGGTTGTATGGGGCAGATTACACCTTGCTCGGGCGAATCAAACCCGATCCGCAGGGCACACCCTTGACCCTTAGGTATTCGCCAGACAATCGCTTGCTTGCTGTGGGCTACTTTGAGCATGCTGAAGTTCATTTGCTTGATGCAAACACCTTGCAGCTCAATTTGAAGGTTAAGGCTGGTCACCTAACCTTGGGCAAAAACATCAATTCACTGGAATGGTTGCCGGGCGAGAGGCGCGGTGAAGAATCGGTAGACAGACTGTGTGTTGCGGGCGAGGCCTTAAAATTAAAGCTGGTTAAAACAGCGTGTTTCCAGGTTGAGCAGGGGTTACAAGATTCCATTAAAATCAGCGACACGCAAAGTTATTCAGTTGCATATTCAAAGATCAATGGCATTGTGCGCTGGAAAAATGATCGACTCGTTTTGTTAACTGAAGAGCCCGCCTTGCATGTAATGAACAAGGCCGGGAAGATCGAATATTCAGCCCGATCATCGGTGTTGAATTTTCAGGATACTTCGAAGTTTCTCGCCTTGTCTGCCGACGCACAACGCGTTCAATTCACTGCGGACAACGGGGCTGGCGAACTGTTTGACCCTTTGCTGTTTGATGTGTCCAATGGGCGACTCGAGACAAAAAAGCCTGTAGCACAACGCAGTATCAGGCTAGTGACTGCACGGCAAAATGTGCCTGGCGAGCAGCTTGATTTGACCGATCGTTACAAGCCCACATTGAACCAGCAGGCATTGCAGCTGGAGGCGTTTGAGCGTGTTGAAAGCCATGCATGGTCTGCTGATGGAGGCGCTTTGTTGCTGGGCACCAGTTGGGCCTTGCGGCACCTTGACAGACAAGGAAACCCCCGGTGGGTTGCAAGATTGTCGGCCGTGGCCTGGGCGGTTAATTTAAGCGAGGATGGAAAGTGGGCTGTGGCCGCGCTTTCAGACGGAACCATTCGCTGGTTCTCAACTGCCACCGGGCAAGAACAGCTGGCATATTTTCAGCATTCAAACAGGGATGACTGGATCGCCTGGCGACCAAACGGCTTGTACATGGCTTCACCGTCTGGTGATCAATTCCTTGGTTGGCACATGAACCGCGGAATGGACAATGCGCCCGACTTCTTTTTGGCCGCTCAATTTGAGCGCACATTGTACAAACCCGAGCAGGTGCAGCGAACCTTGCTGGATGAGAATTCTGTTTCAAAAAATCTTGTTTTGCAAAATGTGCTGCCGCCACGGGTCACGATTCAAACCAATCGCCTTGTTCAACGCAGCTCGGGAGAATGGGTTCTCACCATGAGGATCAAGGGCGAAACATTGGGGCCAAAGCCCAATGATGTCATTGTTTTCGTCAATCAGATTCCCGTGACGGCACCTGATGAAAGAGCTTTGGGTTGGCTCGACAGAGGGACGTTTGAGCGCGAAATTGAGATTGTGCTGACCCACCGATTCAACGAATTGCGGGTGGAGGCAATGACCGATCATTCACTGGGGCTTGCCCAAACCACAGTATCCTTGCCCCATAAAAGTCCCGGTTCAACGCGTCGCGAATCGGACCAAGGCAATTTGTACGTGTTTGCTGTTGGCGTCAGTGGGTTCAAGAACTTGTCGGATGCGCACCAACTCGATTTTGCGGCCAGTGATGCATCGCAGTTTGCGCACGCCATGCGGCAGTTTGGCGAATCGAATTACCGGCAAGTGCATGTTCGGCTGCTTGCGGATCAGGCCGAGAAGGGCCCCACCAAAGCCAATATCGAGGATGCCTTGAAATTCCTGTTACAGGCCAGGGCACAAGACACGGTGATGATTTTTCTTGCTTCTCACGCGGTGCAAGATGTGCACAAAAATTATTACTTCGTGCCTGCGGATGTCTCGGTGGCTGACCTGAAAAGTTTGACCGATCTGAATCCGGATTCCCGTGTGGCACGAAAGGGTTTGATTTCGTGGGAGGTGTTTTTCGAAGCGTTGCGCAACACGGCGGGTCGCCGAATTTTGATTGTGGATACCTGCCATGCGCAGGGAATTGAGGGTCGTCTTAACCCGGCATCGCTGATCAAGCGCTCAGTGTCGTCGCTGTTTCCAATGTTGTTGGCCTCGGCCAAAGACGAGGATTCCCAAGAATATGCGCTTGCCGGGCGTGGCTTGTTTACGCATGGCCTGCTTCAGGGGCTTGAGCAAACATCCGCCAGCGGACGGGCGCTGACAGTGCAAAGCTGGTTTGACCAAGCGGTGCCCCTGGTTGCGCAACTGCGAGACCAAACCATTGGACAACAAACCCCCCAACTGATTGCCACGTCGGAAATGCGCAATTGGCAGATTCTTGGCCATTAAATTCTTTGAACCGGAAATACTTCATTGCCTACTTACCTGCTGTATCCAACTGATCCACAATTTTTCACGCTGACCGAATCATGACTCCCAGCGAATCTGTTGCACATTTGATTCAGCGCATCGCGTTGCGAGATGAAGCGGCTTTCCAGCGCTTCTATGCTGCTTTTTCCAGGCGGATTTTTACCTTTGTGAAAAACCATCTGCATTGCGAGGAGATGGCCAAGGAAGTGGTTGTGGACACCATGCTTGCTGTGTGGCGTTCAGCTGGCACTTTTGGCGGTCGATCCAAGCCCGAAGTGTGGGTGCTGGGTATTGCGCACAACAAATTGCTGGACAGGCTGGACAAGGAGCGGCGCCACCAGGGTGATTACCTTGAGGACATGGGCGATTGGCAGTCTTTGTTGGGCAGTTGTGATGATTGCGAACAGGAGCGCATGCAGCAAGACCTTGGGCAAGGAGTAAGACTTTGTATGGACAAACTGGGTACGCAGCATCGGGAGGCGTTGACTTTGGTCTACTTTGATCAGCTTACGGTGGCGCAGGCTTCAGAAGTTACTGGGGTGCCGGATGGCACGATCAAGACACGGCTTTTTCATGCCAGGCAGAAGCTGAAAAGTTGTGTTAATAAACTGAAGGGTTTGCTATGACGGGCAATGAACTTGATTTAAGGCGATTCGCAGAACAGTTGCCCTTTTTTGTGAGCGGCACGCTGGATACAGAAGAACAACGCTGGATGCACTTGACCCTGAGTGGAAATCCCGAGTTGTATGAGCATTTGCGCTGGCATCACACCCTGATGCAGCAAGTGGTTCTTGATGAAGAACATGCCCAGTTACAGGCACCTGCTGATTTGGGCTGGTCGGATATTAAAAGACAAATGAACAGGCCACATTTGTTCGCATGGTTTCAAAGTGCGTACAAGCATTGTGTGCGCTGGTTGTCCACACCTGTGCGTGTGGGGTCATTTGCCACGTCGCTGGTTGTTTTTGCAGCAGGCAGCGCAGTGCTGGTGGGGTACATTGGCCAGCCGGAAACGCCCGCACAATTTTCTGACTTCAGAAGCTGTGGCGTGTTCGCTGAAGACAGGGATTATGCTTATTTCCAGATCGGATTCAAACCCGGAGTTGGCGAGCAGCAAATTCGACTGGCCTTGATACAGAGCAATATTTCTATTGTGGCTGGGCCAACCCACATGGGAGAGTACACCGTCAAAGTTCCTCGGCGCACCATGGAAGGTGCACCTGACCTGTTCAGCACACTGGATGTGGTTGAGTCGGCGTCATCAATCCAATACCCACATTGATATGAAAGGCAGTAACCATGAAGATGTTTAACAGTGTGGTTTTCAAATGCTGGCTGGTGGTGTTCATTCTGTTCCCGGTAACGGGAAAAACAACTGCTGGCGAGCGCAAAGTTGCCTTGGTGATTGGTAATTCGAAATACGCGTCGGCTCCTTTGCGAAATGCCACACAAGATGCACGATTGATAGCGAGCTCCCTGCAAAGCCTGGGTTATCAGGTCAAGCTGCTTGAGAATAAAAACCAGCGGGAAATGATTGTTGGCATGGAGGACTTTTGGCGACTGGGTCGGGATGCAGATGTTCGTGTGTTTTTTTTCGCTGGTCATGGATTGCAGTATCACGGAAAAAATTATTTGATTCCGGTGGATGCCGTGGTCAATTCTGAACATGACATCTCCCCGAAATCAGTGTCGGTCGACGATTTGATGCAGCGCCTTGGCGGTTACAGGACAGGCGTCAATGTTTTAATGGTTGATGCCTGCCGTGCCTATCCGATACCCAAATCAATTGATCCCGGTCTGGGCAGACTGGGTGGCACAAAGAAGCGCTCACTGATTGAGAAACCGGGAGGATTGGCTGCACAAATTGCACCAACGGGAACCTTGATTGCCTATTCCACCGCGCCTGGTGAGCTGGCCTTCGATGGCAAGGACGCTGTCAGCCCCTACGCACAGGCTTTGAGCAGGCACATTCAAACACCTGGTTTGCATGTAGAGCAAATGTTCAAGCGAATTCGGGTCGATGTGTTGAAGGCCACCGGTGGTGCCCAAACACCTTGGGAAAGTAACAATCTGGTCGGTGAGTTTTGTTTCACTGTTGACCAGCGAGGGCGATGCCTTTAAATCAATGGAGAAGTCATGATCGTTAAATATATCGTCGCTACATTGTACGGAATTGCCGCAATCGGGATTGTTTCCCATGCGCGTGCTGATTCGGTCACGAGCGATACCACCGTATTTTCGGGCAGGGTTCCCACCGTGGAAGAGTTGATCAAGGCGTTGTCCCCCCACCAACCTGTGGCTCGAACAAAAACCCGTTCGCTGGACCTTTCGCTTCTTAGTGACGAGGACCGCTTGCAACTTGCACAGCACGGAGAGCCGCTAGAGGAAAGTGGGCTGGATTTGCCCGAAAGGCCAGTTCAGGTGAACCTGTCCAAAGCCAGCCTCGACATGATTGAGTTTGAGTTTGATTCCGATCAAATCAAGCCCGAGGCTTGGCCCGTGTTGATGCGGGTATCCAAGGCGATGCAATCTGCTGAACTGGAGGGGCAAAAATTCACCATTGAAGGGCACACCGATGCCAAGGGTAAGGAAGGCTACAACCTTGAGCTTTCAAAAAGACGGGCGGCATCGGTCAAACAGGCGCTGGTCACTCAACTGAAGGTACCCGCCACCCGCCTTTTCACAATTGGTAAAGGTGAGGCACAACTGTTGAATCCAGCCCGGCCTGACAATGGCGAAAACAGGCGAGTGGTGTTTGTGGCGTTTTAAGTTGCTTAAACATTAAACAGGAAGTTCAGCACATCGCCGTCTTTCACCACATATTCTTTGCCTTCAGCCCGCATTTTCCCAGCTTCTTTGGCGCCGTTTTCACCTTTGAACTGGATGTAGTCTTCATACGCAATGGTTTGGGCACGAATGAAGCCGCGTTCAAAATCCGTGTGAATAACACCCGCAGCTTTGGGGGCTGTGTCGCCAATGTGAATGGTCCAGGCGCGTACTTCCTTCACGCCTGCAGTGAAGTAGGTTTGCAATCCCAGCAGTTTGAAGCCGGCGCGGATCACGCGGCTTAAGCCAGGCTCAGTCATGCCCATGTCCGCCAGAAATTCCATTTTGTCGGCGTCGTCCAGGTCAGCAATTTCAGCCTCAATGGCAGCACACACAGCCACAACGGGCGCGTTCTGTTTGGCGGCATATTCCTGAAGGCGTTCAACGAAAGGGTTGTTTTCAAATCCGTTTTCGGCCACGTTGGCCACGTACATGGCGGGCTTGGCGGTGATCAGGCCGAAGCTTTTGATGGCAAACAGTTCTTCTTCATCCAGGCCCAATGCGCGCACTGGTTTGGCCTCGTTTAACTGGGTTTCGCAGCGCTGCAAAATGGCCAGCACCTTGGCGGCTTCCTTGTCGTTGGCGCGTGCCTGTTTGGCAAACCGGTGTATCGCTTTTTCCACGGTGCCCATGTCGGCAAGACACAACTCGGTTTCAATGGTTTCAATGTCTGAAAGCGGGTCCACCTTGCCGTTCACGTGGATTACGTTGTCGTCTTCGAAACAGCGAACCACGTTCACGATGGCATCGGTTTCGCGGATGTGCGCCAGAAACTGGTTGCCCAAGCCTTCGCCTTTGGATGCCCCAGCCACCAGGCCGGCGATGTCCACAAATTCGACTGTGGCGGACAAAATGCGTTCGGGCTTCACAATGCCAGCCAGTTTCTGCAGGCGTTCATCGGGTACTTCAACAACACCCACATTGGGTTCGATGGTGCAGAAGGGATAGTTTTCCGCAGGAATGCCTGCTTTGGTCAGCGCGTTGAACAGGGTGGATTTACCGACGTTGGGAAGGCCAACGATGCCGCATTTGAGGGTCATGAGAATTCGCTAAGTGCTTAATTGAATGGGGTGAATTGTACCGCGCCTAGCGATTCACGTCGGCGAGCCACTGCTGAAAATCGTCTGCCATGCGCTCGCTTTCACGAATTGCAGCTTGCCACAGCGGTATGCGAATGCGATGGTCAAAGTTGTAGCGTTTGAAGTCGCCGCGGTCTGGAATTTTTTTCGCGGGCAGGCGCTTCACAAATTCTGGTGACGGACACACCAGAATCACATTGCTCATCCACTCGGGTTTGGCTTTGCGCACTTTCAAAAACTTGTCTAGCCAGCCGGGTGTTACGGTGGGGGCAAAGTGCGGGTACAGCACCAAACCTTCCAGGCGATTGTAGGGCAGAGCCAGGTGGTAGTCGGTCAGCCCGCCATCCCAGAAAGGGCCTTCATGGTATTTCACTTCAGGGTGGTTTTCAGACAAAGCCCTGGCAATTTTGTACACCGGGTTCAGCACAAACGGAATGCTGCCGCTTGCCAGCAATGCATCGTGAATGTTCAGCGCATCCAGATCTTCAATGTGGGTTGGAATGCGGTCAAAGGGTTGTTTTAACCAATCGGTGTGCGCGCCTGGGCTTTGAAACACCCAGCGCTCGAAGTAGGCGGACAGTTTGTTGCGGTTCATGCTGTTGGCCAGCACGGCACTGGCAAAGCCGCGCTTGCGCGCGCGCAGTTGTTGCGCATGGTGCAAAGGGGTAAGCCCTTTGTTGACCCACACCAGCAGTTCTTTGCCCACTGGTTTCACCATGTGCTGCGCTTGCTCAGAAACCACAGCCTGCACCATGGCGTGGCACACGCGGCTTATTTCATGGCGGTCCACGCCCTTGCTGTAATCTTGCGTTTCAACATATTGCTGGGCAAGGCGCTTCAAGGTGGCTGCCGGGTTGTTGCTGGCTGCGGCTGCCATGCGCCACGCGCCAATGGATGCACCGATTAGTTGCAAAGGTTTCACGCCTTTTTCGGCGCGGGTTTGCAAATGGTCCGCACCCAGCCAGTCGTTGAACAAGTACTGGTCAAGCCCCTGCAAAATCAAACCCTTCGGGCCACCGGCTGCCGCAGGTATGGCGCAAATGTCTTCGGGCTGCAAGCCCTTGTTGGCAATGTGCGCCTTGGCGCGGTCGCCCAGAATGATTTGTATGCTGCTTTTCATGCGCACTCCGTGTGAATGTGCGTGGTGGCTTGCCCAATTTGCCCTTTCAAAATCAACTCGGTGTTTTTAAGTAGCACGTCGATTGATTTGTCGATCACCTGCTGTTGTTCGCTGCTGGGGCGGTGCAACACAAAATCTGCTACACCCTGTTGCAGGTTCAGGCTGCGGGGGTGGCCAATGCCAATGCGCGCACGCCAGAATTCACTGCTGCCCAAGTGGGCATGCATGTCTTTCAAACCATTGTGCCCTGCAAGCCCGCCACCTTTTTTCATTTTGATCTGACCTGGCAACAAGTCAAGCTCATCGTGCGCCACCAGAATTTCTTCCGGGTTTATTTTGAAGAATTTTGCCAAGGCGCCCACTGCTTGCCCAGACCTGTTCATGAAGGTGGTGGGAAACAGCAGCCAAACGTCTTCCCCTGCAAACTTGATGCGCGCCATGTCGCCAAAAAAACGTTTGTCGCTTTGCAAAAATACATTGTGTTTGCGCGCAAGTGCTTCTAGGTACCAAACCCCTGCGTTGTGGCGGGTGTCTGCGTACTGGGGGCCTGGGTTGCCAAGGCCGACGATCAACTTGATGGGGGTGTTGCTGGACATGAAGAAATACAGCCCTGTGAATCACAAGGCTGTATTTTCACCGATACGCCGGTGGTTTCCAAACAATCTCGCTGATTATTTGATCTAGGCTGCAGCTTTTGAAGGGGCTGTGGCTTCAACCCTTCGCCACGCACTGATCAGCGCCATCAAGCTGGCGGTGGTGATGTTGTCGTGAAAGCCCACGCCAAACTTGCTGCCGGGCACATTCGGTACGCTCACCTCGATCATGGCCATGGCTTTTGATTTCGCGCCTTGGCCCACGCTGCGTTCCTCGAACCCCACAATGTCCATGGGTACACCAAGGGCTTGCACGGCGGCGTCCAGCGGGCCGTTGCCCACGCCTTCAATCCGTGCGGTTTCGCCGTGTTGCTGCACTGTAATTTCAATGCCTTGCCCACCCTCGGCATCGAATACTTTGTGGCTGATGTAGCGCGGCTGGCTTTCATCATTTTGCAAATAGGTTTGTTCAAACAAGGCCCACAAGGCGGACGAGGTCATTTCGGCTGCCGTGCTGTCGCTAACCTTTTGCACCACACTTGAAAATTCAACCTGCATGCGGCGTGGCATTACCACACCATGTTCGCGTTCCAGAATGTAGGCGATGCCGCCTTTGCCTGACTGGCTGTTCACGCGGATCACGCTGTCGTAAGTGCGGCCAACATCGACCGGGTCGATTGGCAAATACGGTACTTCCCAAACGGCATCGGGTTGTTGAATGTCGAAGCCTTTTTTAATCGCATCCTGGTGCGAACCGGAAAACGCCGTGTACACCAAATCGCCCACATAAGGGTGGCGGGGGTGAATGGGCAGTTGCGTGCAACTTTCCACAACACGGGCCACGGCATTGATGTCGGAAAAGTCAAGGTTTGGGTGCACACCTTGGGTGTACATGTTCAAGGCCAGCGTCACAATGGCCACGGTGCCGCAGCGTTCGCCGTTGCCAAGCAAGCAGCCTTCCACGCGTTGTGCGCCCGCCATCATCGCCAGTTCAGCGGTGGCCACGCCGGTGCCACGGTCGTTGTGCGGGTGCACGGAAAGCACCACATGCTCGCGCCGCGCAAGGCGCCGGTTCATCCATTCAATTTGGTCGGCAAATACATTGGGCGTGCTCCACTCCACAGTGGTGGGCAGGTTGATGATGATTTTTCTGCCAGGCCCGGCTTCCCACGCTTCAATGGCGGCGTTGCAGGCCTGCAAGGCCACGTCCAGTTCCGTCATGTTGAAACACTCGGGCGAATACTGCAAAACCCATTGTGTTTCGGGGTTTGCGTCGGTCAGTTCTTTCACCTTTTGCACCCGCTTTTTCACCATGTCGATGACTTCAGGCACTGTCATGCGGAACACCGTATTTCTCCACACGGGTGCGGTGGAGTTGTAGATGTGGACGATGGCGCTTTTGGCACCAATCACCGATTCCACTGTTCGCTCGATGAGATCATCACGAGCCTGGGTCATGACCATGGGGGTGACGTCTTGCGGAATCAAATCGTTGTCGATCAAATGCCTAACCACGTCGAAGTCGATCTGTGAGGCGGCGGGAAAGCCGACCTCGATTTCCTTGAAACCAATGCGCACCAATTCCTTGAAGAAGTCCAGTTTGGTGGCCATGCTCATGGGCTCAAAAATCGCCTGGTTGCCGTCGCGCAAGTCGGTGCTTAACCAGATTGGCGCATTCTCGATGGCCTTGTTGGGCCATGTTCTGTCGGGCAGGTCCACTTTGTAAGCGGGGCGATATTTGCTGGCGGGGTTCTTCAACATGCTGCTTTGGCCTGAAACGTGAATCGATGAAGAACAGTGTAGGTGCTTTACCGCGAAATATGATTGCGTTTATTGCTTTGATATTTGAATTAATTGGCAGATAATTGCGTATAAATTGAATTAATGGGTATTAAAATCGATATGCAAGAACTTGACCGCTATGACAAGCGAATTTTGACCCTGTTGCAGGCCGATGGGCGAATCAGCAACCAAGACCTGGCCGATGCAATTGGGCTGTCGCCTTCGCCGTGTTTGCGCCGCGTGAAAGCGCTGGAAGAAGCGGGGCTGATTACTGGTTACCGGGCCTTGGTGGATGCCAAAAAACTGGGCTTTAGCCTGATGGCACTGATTTATATTTCAATGGATCAACACACGCCCGAGCGCTTCGCCAGTTTTGAAGGGGCGATTGCCGCCATTGCCGAAGTGCTGGAATGTTTGTTGATTACCGGGCAGCAGGCCGACTACCAGTTGAAGGTGATCGTGGCCGACATGGATGGTTACCAGAATTTGTTACTGAATAAAATTACCCGCATCAAGGGGGTAAGCGGTGTGCATACCAGTTTTGTGTTGCGCCGGGTGGTGGACAAAACGGAAGTGCCGGTGGCTTAGTTTGGCAACTGAGCTGGGCAAGCTAGTTTTGCAGCATGTTTTGAATCATCATGCCCCCACCACCAATCAGCACACCGAAATACACAATAGAGGCCACATTGGCCAAGTGGCCCAGCAACACCGCAGCACCGTCGCGTTGAATAAGGCCCACAGCCAGAAACAGCAAGGCAATGCCGGGCACAGTGTTGCTGAAAGGGATGAAGCCGAACGGGGCCATCAGCAACACGGCGCCCAATATCAAGGCACCATCATTGATGATGTTCATCATGCGGCCTTGCGCAAGCCAGGCCATGCGATGTGGTCGGCTGATTTTTTCAAGTCGAGGAATCCACACCAAACCTTTTTCAAGGGCATTGCGCAGTTTGTCGGCGGGCAGGGCGCGTTCTTTGAAGCGTTTGGGCAACCACAGTGTGCGGTCAAAAATCCGGCTGATGCCGATCAGCAAAATGGCCGCACCAAAAATGGTGCTAACCCCGGGAATTGAAACAGGCACCATGAATACCAAGGTAAGAAACGCCACCAGCAGCAGCATGCCTTCGCGGCCGACCAGTTCCAGAATTTCACCCAGGCTTACCGTGCTGGCCGGCAGTTGTTCAATGACAAGCCTGATTTGCTCGCCCAGCGTACGTTCGTCGGTGGAATGTGTGTTGTTCAATTCAAGTGCTGTGGTTGATTGTGATGGAGGCATTCATTGTGCCCATAAAAAAAGCCGCTGAACCAGGGCGCAGCGGCTTTTCTGAAGACTAACTTGCGACAGCGACTTACTCGTCGCCAGCCTTTGCAGCGCCAGCCTTGATTTTCACGCTAACAACTGACAGGTCTTGCTGGCCGTGGTTGGGAATGCTTACGCCTTCAGGGAACTGCAATTCAGTCACGTGGATAGAGCGCTTGGTAACATCCAATACGCTGCAATCTACGGCGATGAATTCTGGCAGGTCTTTGGGCAAACATTCGATTTCAATCTGGTTGGCTACAAAAGTAACCAGGCCAGCGTACAGCTTCACGGCTGGGCTTTCCAGATGGCCAGAGAAGTGCAAAGGCACGTTCATGTGGATCTTCTGGTTGCTGTCGATGCGCTGAAAATCGATGTGCAGCAACTGCGCCTTGTAAGGGTGTGACTGGTAGTCGCGCAGCAACACTTGCTGTGACTTGCCATCAATTTCCAGATCCAGAATGCTGGAGTGGAATTTTTCCTTTTGCAGCGCGTGCCACAGGGGGTTGTGTTCAATTGACACAGCCTGAGCTTCCTGATTTGCGCCATAAACAATGCCAGGTACCTGGCCAGCACGACGCAGGCGGCGGCTCGCTCCGGAACCCTGCTCTGTGCGGGATGTTGCAACTACTTTCATGTTGATTCTCCAAAATTGACTTCACCGCGACCAGTGAAACCAAATTATGCGGCACTTAAAGGCGTCCGCAAAAAAGCCCAAAAAACATTTTGCTACTACTTAATCGATAAACAGCGAACTGACGGAGTCGGAGCGCACGATGCGGCGAATGGTTTCAGCCAGCAGTTCGTCTACGCTCAACACCCGAATGGTGTTGCTGTTTTGTGCTTCTTCAGACAAAGGAATGGTGTCGGTCACCACCAGTTCATCCAGATCAGATTCTTCCACACGCTGAATGGCCCCACCCGACAGCACCGGGTGTGTACAGTAAGCCACTACCTTCTTGGCGCCATTGGCTTTCAGGGCGGCGGCGGCTTTGCACAGAGTGTTGGCTGTGTCGACCATGTCGTCCATGATCACGCAGGTGCGGTCTTTCACATCACCAATAATGTTCATCACTTCAGCCACGTTGGCGCGGGGGCGGCGTTTGTCGATGATTGCCAAATCGCAGTTCAGGCGTTTGGCCAGTGCACGGGCGCGAACCACACCACCCACATCAGGCGACACCACCATCAGGTTGTCCAGGTTCTGCTTCCACACATCGCCCAGCAACACGGGTGAGGCATAAATATTGTCCACGGGAATGTCGAAGAAACCCTGAATTTGGTCGGCATGCAAATCCATGGTTAGCACGCGGTCTACACCGACCACCTGCAGCATGTTAGCCACCACCTTGGCGGTGATTGCAACGCGGGACGAGCGCACACGGCGGTCCTGACGGGCGTAGCCAAAATAAGGAATTGCAGCGGTAATGCGGCCGGCTGATGCACGCTTGAGCGCGTCGATCATGACCATCATTTCCATCAGGTTGTCATTCGTGGGCGCGCAAGTGGACTGCAGTACAAATACGTCTTTGCCGCGAACGTTTTCGTTGATCTCAACCATCACTTCGCCATCAGAGAAGCGACCCACGGTGGCTTTGCCTAGCGGAATATTTAGCTGCTTGGCCACTGATTCGGCCAATGCAGGGTTTGCATTGCCAGTGAAGATCATTAGACTGCTGTCGCTTGCCATTGTTTACCCCGGGGCTTGACGTGTGCGTTGGCGAAATAAAAAAAGGGCCAACCTGTGGCTGGCCCTTTGGTATTGGCAGAGGAGGAAGGACTCGAACCTTCGAATGCCGGAATCAAAATCCGGTGCCTTAACCAACTTGGCGACTCCCCTAAAACTTTTTCAATTCAAACCGTGATTTTGCATTGAAACCACTTTCCGGCTTTCAATTCAGGTGCATCGGCGACTGCTGCCACTGCGTTACTGAGCTGGCTTGGGCTGGCAAACACAGCAAACATGGCGGAGCCGGAACCTGACATTCGAATCAATTGCGGGTTGAACCTTGCAACACAGTTTGTAAAAACACCAAATTGGTGTTCCCAGACTGGGAAGTTGCGGGACACAACAGCTTGCAAAGCATTCCGTGTGTTGCCCTTCAGAAAGGCCATCAACTCGCTATTCATTCGGCGGGCCGAATCGAAGACCGCTATTTTGACGTCACTTGAGTTGCGTGTCAATTGCGGATCGCTAAAAATTTTCGGTGTTTGGCAAGAAATTGGTGGTTTGTAGACAATTAAGTGGCCCGAGACCCCGGAAATCGGCGTGATGGTCTCGCCAATGCCTTCGACAAAGGCGCTGTTGTTCTGCAAAAAGAAGGGCACGTCGGCGCCCAGCTGCAAACCGGCTTGTGCCAGTTTTTCGTCGGAAACCGGGTTGCCGTGATGGTGTTGAAGCAGGCGCAGGACAGTGGCCGCATTGCTGCTGCCACCGCCCAGCCCGGCTTGTTCCGGAATGTTTTTTTTCACCTGAATGCGAACAGCAAGGTTTTGGTCAAGGTTTGCCTGCGCGTAAAAGGCCTTGCAGGCGCGAACGGTCAGGTCCGTCTCTTCGGGCAGGTGCACCAGGTCGCCTTCACGCGCAATGTTCAGCTGACCATTGTCGGAAGGGTGCAAGGTTAGCGACACTTCATCGGCCAGTGTGATGGGGCAGAAAATGCTTTGCAGCAGGTGATAGCCGTCTGCCCGGCGCCCGGTGATGTGCAAAAACAGGTTGATTTTGCCTGGGGACAGGGCAGACAGTGTGGTTGGCTGGGCAGTGTGCACGGGTTTACTTGCGCAAGGCACCACGTGGGATCAGGTCGATTCGACCCGATGTGTTGTTCTCGACAAATACAACGCGATACCGCCCGTTCCGGTTTTCCCAGGCCCAGTTGGCGGGCAAAGCGGGCAGCTCGTCGGGATTGGGGTTTTCCATCCATTGAACCAGGGCTTCGGCGGGCAGTTCAACGGGGAACATCAAGTCGAACAGGCTTTGCCAGTTTTTGGCAAGGTACACGCGGCCGTCGGCAGCGCGCACTTCATAGAACTCACCCAGGCGTTTTGCGCTGCCCAGGGACGGGCCCAGTGTGGAGTTCACTTCAAGGTAGGCAATTTCCGGTGCCTGGCTGGGCCCGGAGCGGCCTGATCGCCATTCGTAGGTGCCGGAAATGGAGTCTGCTTCTACTTTGCCATCGGCCTGTTCTACTTTCCAGATCAGGCCGAAGCGGCCATGGTGGCAGCTGGACTGAATGGCCCCGCAATCCACTTCAGTGGATTTGTCTTTTCCAAGGGTGCTGCAGGCACCCAATGTTGCGCTGATCGCGGCGATGCAGCCAAGGCGAATGAACAACAAAGACATGAACTTAAATTTCCTCAAGCTGTTGAACCAGTTTTTTCAAGGGCTTGCTGTCGGGGTAGCGGCCTGTCAGGTTTTGACCAAGCTGACGGGCCTCATCTTTTTTGCCTGATTTCATTAACACTTCCATCAGGTGCAGGCCTATTTCCTCGTCTTGCCGCAAATCATAAGCTTTTTTCAACGTGGCTTCTGCATTGTCCATTTCACCAAGGCGATAGTGAACCCAGCCCAGCGAATCCAGAATGAAAGGATCATTGGGCGCAAGTTCGACCGCTTTCTTGATTAGTTCCAGTGCTTCATTCAGGCGAATGTTGTTTTCGGCCCAAGTGTAGCCCAGTGCATTGTAGCCGTGGGGGTTGTCTGGGCGAACGGTGATCAGGCGCTTGAGGAATTGTTCGACGTTGGGCAGGTCGTCCTGGCGTTCCGCCACCATGGCGCGTTCATAGAGCAGGTCGGGTTGGTCGGGGTAGCTCAGCAAGGCCAGTTCAAGTTCCGTTGCTGCCTCGGCGGGTGCTTTCTGCGATTCAGCCAACTGCGATTTCGCCAATGCAAGCCGAACCAACTCTTCCTCATTCTTGGCTTTGAACTGGTTCAGCACTTTTTTGGCACCTGGCGTCTTGCCCTGTTTTTCCAACAGCGCTGATTTCTTCAGTTGAATGTCCAGGTCGTCTGTGGCATTGGGTGTGCTGTCGAGCCATTTCAGTGCGGCTTTGTAGTCTTTACGCTCCACGGCCATGTCGGACAAGGTGGCGTGGATCAGTACCTCGTTCTGTCGATCGGCTGGTGGGGTTTTGTCCAGGTAAATCCGGAAATGTTCCTCGGCTGCCTTGTAATCTTTCAGCTGGGTCAACACAAAACCCTGGCTTGAATACAGCGGAATGTTGTCGGGTTGCAAGGCGATCATTTCGCCGAACCGCTGGCGTGCCTGCTGCCATTGTTGCAGTTGGGTGTGGTTGCGTGCCAGGTACAGGCGGGCACCAAACCAGTCCGGGTTCTGGTTGGCCAGCCCGTTGATCAGCTGCATGGCGCTGTTGGGGTTGCCGTCGCGTTTCTCCATGAACTGCGCCATCAAGACGTAGAAACGTTCCTGGGGCAATTTCCGGACAACATTTTCCATGTGCCCAACGGCTTGGGCAGGTTGTTCGGATGCGTTTGCAACCTGTGCAAGCATGGTTTGCACTTCGACATCTGCCGGGTCGTTGCCGAACAGGTCCAGTGCCGTGGCGTAGGCCTTGGGTTTGTCGGGGATGCGCATCAGCATGTCCAGCGCAGCTTTTTCAACTGTCACTGTACCCAAACCAGGGTGGCTGGCTTCGGCGTTCTTGATGTCATTCAAATATGTTTTCAGCGCGGGCAGGGCGTCGTCCACTTTGTTGGTGCCAAGTTGCAGCAACATGACGGAACGGCTGGCCTGTTTGTCTTCGGGTGACAGTTCAACCCACACCTTGGCGGCATTCAATGCAAGTTCCAGCTGGCTTTCAGCCAGGCTGATTTCAACGGCGCGTTTGGCAAGCTCGGGGTTCTTCTGCTGTTTGGCCGCTTCGGTGTATGCCAGCGTGGCAGAATAGGTGTCGCCGCGCTGGCTTGCAATTTCTGCGGTCAACAGGGCAAACAAAGGGTCTTGTTGCACCAGTTGTGCCACGCGTTCTTCATAGGCTTGCTGTTCTGAAGAAACCGGCTTTTGCGGCTCGGTTTGTTCAGTGGGGGCTGTTGCGCAGCCTGCCAACATGGCGGTGGCTAGTAAAATCGTTGGGCCTGGGGTGGTCCATTTAAAACAAGTCATACTGTTGAACCCAAAGAAAACTGGTGAATCCACATTCATTTTTATCACATTAACAGATGCGCGTGCGCGCTTTAGCTTATGCCTGAATTACCCGAGGTAGAAATCACCAAAAGAGGCGTAGACCTTCACTTCACTGGTCAACGCCTGTTGGCTTGCACGGTGCGCCAGCCGCGTTTGCGCTGGCCTGTGCCTGCGGATGTGCAAAGTTGTGTAAAGCAGGTGCTGTGCGCGGTGCAACGCCGCTCGAAATACATGTTGATGGATTTTGGCGGGCACGTGCTGGTGGTGCACTTGGGCATGTCGGGTTCCATGAAAATTGTCAACGCAAGTACGCCGTGGGACAAACACGACCATATTGAATGGAATTTCGGCGAGAAGGTGCTGCGGTATAACGACCCGCGCCGTTTCGGCAGTGTTGAATATGTGCTGAAAGAGCCGGGCTGGGAAAGCCGCTTTGTACGCTTTGCGAAGTTGGGCCCGGAACCATTCGATGGTGTGTTCACGCCCGAATCTTTTTTCAAGGCCACGCGTGGCAAAAAAATTTCCATCAAGGCGCTGTTGCTAAGCGGCATGGCGGTGGTGGGTGTGGGCAATATTTATGCTTGCGAGGCTTTGTTTCGCAGTGCCATCCGGCCGGGCAAGGCAGCAGGCCGTTTAAGCCGTGCCAATGCGGCTGCTTTGCACGCTGCGGTTGTGTCGGTGTTGGCCGAAGCAATTGAACGGGGTGGTTCAACCCTGCGTAACTTTCAGGCCGTTGATGGCGAGCTGGGACATTTCCAGCTTCATTGCGATGTGTATGGTCGGGAAGGCATGCCTTGCAAGCGTTGTGGTGCAACAATCAAGCGCCGTGTGATGAGCCAGCGCAGCACATTTTATTGTGCGCAATGTCAACAATGAGGTCAGCATTGAAGGTGTTAAAGGGTGAGCAATTTGCCAGTGCCCTGGTGCTGTGGCAAAAGCAGCATGGCCGCCAGCACTTGCCTTGGCAGCACACGGGTGATGCCTACAAGGTGTGGTTAAGCGAGGTGATGTTGCAACAAACGCAGGTCGCCACGGTGCTGGCCTACTATGCGAAATTTTTGCAGGCCTACCCCACGGTGGCCGATTTGGCAGTGGCACCGGAACAGGATGTGATGCAGTTGTGGGCGGGTTTGGGTTACTACACCCGTGCCCGCAATTTGCATGCCTGTGCGAAACAGGTGGTGGCCCGGTTTGGCGGGAAATTTCCGCGTGTGGTGGTTGAACTTGAAAGTTTGCCTGGCATTGGGCAGTCCACGGCGGGTGCAATTGCATCACTTGCTTACGGTGTTCCGGCCCCCATTCTGGACGGCAATGTGAAGCGTGTTTTTTGCCGCTACTACGGCATTGAGGGCTATGCAGAGCAAGCACCCATCAAGAAAAAGTTGTGGGCAATTGCGGCTGACAACGTACCTGTTGCTGAGCCGGGTGTTTACAACCAGGCTTTGATGGACCTTGGTGCCACGTGTTGTTTGCCACGCAACCCGGTGTGTTCCGCATGCCCTTTGATGGGCAGTTGCGAGGCCTTGCGCAAAGGCATGGTGGGCCAGTTGCCCACACCGAAGCCCAAAAAGCCCCGCCCCGAGCTGCATTTCATCAGCCTGATTGTTCAGGATGAGCATGGCCGTGTGTTGTTGGAATTGCAAACAGGCAAGGGGGTTTGGCAAAGCCTGTGGACCCCGCCCTGCGTGGCCTGCAGTGCGCAGCCTGACACGGCTGAATTGTTTTCATTGGTCGATCAATGGATTGAACGGTATGGTTTGGCCAATTCGGATGTTGGCGCCAAACAGGCGTTGTGTGGGCAGATGGAAACCTTGCATGGTCAACCTTGGCTGGTGCACGAGCTGACCCACCGCAAAATGCATTTCAAGGTGTTGGTGTTGACGCTACCGGGTGTGCGTGGCGGGTTTTACATGGTGGATGAAAAACCGGTGCCGAAAATTGTGCACAAGCTCATGGTGCAGGTTGCGCAGCTGCTCCAGTCAACCCAGGGTGCGGTGGCGAAGCAGAACGCTCTCGATTTCTGACAGTGGTGTTTGTGTGAAACGTCGTGCCAGTGTTTCAGCCACATACACGGAACGGTGTTGCCCGCCTGTGCAGCCAACGGCCACAGTCACATAGCTGCGCTGTTCGTTGAGATAAGAGGGCAGCCATTTGCGCAGGTAGTGTTCAATGTCGTTGATCAGTGCGTCACTGCGTTCATCGGCCTGAATGTAGCGCTGCACTTCAATGTCTTTGCCGGTGAGCGGGCGCAAATTCCTGTCGTAATAGGGGTTGGAAAGGCAGCGCACATCGAACACCAGGTCGGCATCGCTGGGCAAACCTTTCTTGAAACCAAATGTTTCAAACACCAGCGTAAGCCTGGCGGACTCCTCTTCAACCGTTTCCAGCACCCAGCGGCGCAGCACGTTGGGCAACAGGGCTGAGGTGTCAATGCAGCTTGCAATGGCGCGAAGGGGTTCCAGGGCGTCGCGTTCGGCGTCCACACATTCCTGCACGGTGGCTTGTTCGCCCAAGCGGGCGCTCATGGGGTGGCGCCTGCGGCTTTCAGAATACCGGGTGATCAGGGTTTCATTGTCAGCATCCAGAAACAGGATGCGAACATCGGTTCCTTTGGCCTTCATGTCTTGAATGATTTGCGGTACATCAATGATGTCGCGGCCTGTGCGCGCATCGGCTGCAATCGCAATTTGGGAAATGCCTTCCGAGGACAGTCGGCTAATGACTTGCGGAATGAATGAGGGTGGCAGGTTGTCCACACAATAGAAATGCGAGTCTTCAAGTGCTCGAATGGCAACGGATTTTCCGGATCCAGACAGGCCGGTGACCAATATTACTTTCATTGTTAATCCTGACCCATGTCTGTTTCCGTGTCGGGATCGGCCTGCAGGTAGTCGATGCCCCCCAGTTCGCTGAGCATTGCTTTTTGCTGGCGGACCATGAATTCATCCAGTGTATTAATGCCCCGCATTTGCAAAATGGTGTTGCGCACCGCAGCTTCCAGCAATACAGCCAGGTTGCGGCCCGCGGCAACCGGCAATATGGCCTTGCGAATGGGCAGGCCCAGTATTTCCTGAAACTGTTGTTCGGTCGCCAAACGTTCCTGGTGCAGCTCAAGTGATGCTTTTCGCACCAGGTGCACGATCAGCTTCAGCCGCATTTTGCGGCGCACGGCTGTTTCACCAAAAATCGCTTTGATGTCGAGCAGGCCCACGCCGCGCACTTCCATCAGGTTGCGGATCAGTTCCGGGCAGCGCCCTTCGATCAGGTTGGGCGCCACGCGTGAAAACTCCACCACATCGTCGGCCACCAAGCCATGTCCGCGTGAAATCAATTCCAAACCTAGCTCACTTTTGCCCAGTCCCGATTCCCCACAAATGAGTACACCCATGCCCAACACGTCCATGAACACGCCGTGCATCATGGTGGTGGGGGCCAGCCATTTGTTGATGTAAACGCGCAGGAAGTCGATGATTTCCGCTGCGGACAGGGGCGTTGCCAATAAGGGAATGTTGGATGCGTTGCAGGCATCCTTGAGCAGGGCATGGGGCAGGAAAGATTCTGCCACGATGATGGCAGGTGGATCGCCTTCAATCAGTTTTTCGATTTGGTGTTTTTTGCGGTCGTCGTCGATGCGCGAGAAGTATTCAATTTCCTGCCGGCCAAACACCTGGATACGACCGGGGTGAATGGTGTTGAGGTGACCCACAAGGTCTGATGAAGCAAAACACTGAAGGTCAAGGTGGCGATCGCCGCCATTCAGCCCCGCAAGCCAATCCAGCTTGAGTTTGTTGCGGTTGGCTTCGATCAGTTCTTTCAGTTGCTTCACAGGTTTAACTCGCGGGTTGGTAGGGCTCCCAGTTGGCGATGAGCTGATGCGTGGCGCCCGGATCGACTTCCGTCAATAGTTTTTCGCGGAAATCTTTGTCAGACAACATTTGAGCCAGTTCAGACAGTATATCCAGATGATGCTGGTTTGCGCTTTCAGGCACCAGCAAAAACATCAGCAGCTTGACGGGTTGACCGTCGGGGGCGTCGAAAGGAATGGGGTCTTGCACACGAACGAGTGATGCAACAGGTTCACGCAGGCCCTTGATGCGGCCATGCGGCACAGCCACCTGCTGGCCCAAGCCGGTGGATCCAAGGCGTTCACGCGCAAAAAGGCTGTCAAACACTTTGGATCTTGCGATACCTTGGTTGTTTTCAAAGACCAGTCCAGCTTGTTCGAATACCCGCTTTTTGCTGGTGACCTGTGTGTCCAACAATATGTTGGATGGAGGGAGTAGATTTGCGATCAAGTTCATCGCTGTTGATTCCTGAGACCCGCTTCTAATCGTGGGGCCGATTATACGCCATAAAAACAGAAAAGGCGGATGTATGTCCGCCTTTTGAAATTACCTGCAATTACAGGGGTTTATTCAGCTTCTTCGACCAATTGATGTTTTATGGGGGTGTGGTTGTGGTTGGTAAGTTTGTCTTTGTGACGCAAAACCTGCCGATCCAGCTTGTCGGCCAGTGCGTCAATGGCAGCGTACAGATTTTCGTGACTTGATTCCGCATGAATGTCTTTTCCGCGAACGTGCAGTGTGACATCTGCCCTTTGAACCAGCTTGACCACCGAGATGGTCACCGACGCATCAATAACATGGTCAAAATGCCTTTTCACCCGATCCAGTTTTTCAATCACATAATTTCGAATTGCTGGGGTAACTTCCAGATGATGACCATTGATGTTCAAGTTCATAAGGTATCTCCTTTCGTTGCTGCGGGGGACGCTTTAACAGTTAAAGCGACTTTCGCATGTTCACCGGGGGAATTTTCAGTGACTCCCGGTATTTAGCGACCGTGCGTCTTGCGACCACGATGCCCTGTTGACCGAGTAGGTCGGCGATTTGGCTGTCAGATATCGGCTGCTTGGCGTCCTCCGCAGAAATCAGTTGCTTGATGAGTGCACGGATGGCCGTGCTGGAAGCCTGACCACCTGAATCGGTAGAAACATGACTTCCGAAGAAATACTTTAGCTCAACCAACCCATAGGGCGTCAACATATATTTTTGCGTGGTGACTCTTGACACGGTCGATTCATGCAGACCCAGCAAGTCGGCAATTTCCCTCAGAACCAAGGGCTGCATTGCGATTTCGCCGTGATTGAAGTAACCAATCTGCCTTTCAACAATCGCTTGGCTAACCCGTAAAATAGTGTCAAATCGTTGTTGAACGTTTTTTAACAACCAGCGGGCCTCTTGAAGCTGGGCGCTTAGCTGCGCACTTTGCCCGCGGTGTGAACGCAAAATTGAGGCATACATTTCATTGATGCGAATTTTTGGCATGACATCCGGGTTCAGTTGCACATGCCATTGGCCGCTTATTTTTTTGACAATGACATCCGGCACTACATGATCATCATCAATTCGTCGAAAGCGCGCGCCGGGGAAGGGTTCCAGGGAACGGATGATCTGGTGGCACAGTTTCAGCGCCTCTTCATCGATGTTCAGCGCTTTTTTCAGCTTTGTGTAGTCGCGCTGCGCAAGCAAACCCAGGTGGTCGCGAATGATGGTTTGGCAAGGCGTGTACAGGCAGATTTGCTGAACAATGTCGCGGCGCTGGGCCAGTTGCAGCAACAGGCATTCCGAGGCATTGCGCGCGCCCACGCCGGGCGGGTCGAAACTTTGAAGCAGGCGCAGTGCGGCGCTCAGTTCTTCAAATTCCAGGTCGGGTTCGTTTTGCAGTGTTTCCCACAAGTCTTCCAGTTCAATGGTCAGGTAGCCGTCGTCGCTCAAATAATCAATCAGCCACAGCACCAGGTTTTTGTCGCGCTCGCTGGCCTGTGTCATGCGCAACTGATCGATCAGGTGCTGGTGCAGGCTGCTGTCGGGTGCGGCCAGTTGAAGGCCGGGCTTTTCTTCATCGCCATCGGAATTGGATCCGCTGTTGTCTCGCCAGTCGCCTTCCCAGTTGTCTTGAATGGAGTCGATGGTTTCGCGCTGAACAATTTCCTCGCCCTGGTTGTCTTGCTCCGCTTGTTGGTCGCTGACGGGTTCCGGGGTTTTGCGCGGGTCGGGTTCTGCCTGAAAGCTGTCGCCCTGGGGTTCGTGCATTTCGCCGTTGCTGCTGTCCAGGCTCAGGGTGCGTTCGCCCTCAATTGCTTCTTCGTCGGCCAGCTCCAGCAAGGGGTTCTCGGCCAGGGCCTGTTGAATTTCCTGTTGCAATTCGAGCGTGGACAATTGCAGAAGCCGAATGGATTGCTGCAGCTGTGGCGTAAGTGTGAGGTTTTGCGAGACTTTGAGCTGAAGGGATTGTTTCATGGCGTTTTCAGCTTTACATCCGGAAGTGTTCGCCGAGGTACACGCGGCGCACATCGTCGTTTTTCACAATTTGCTCGGGGCTGCCAGAGGCGAGCACATGGCCTGCGCTGATGATGTAGGCGCGGTCGCAGATGCCCAGCGTTTCACGCACATTGTGGTCAGTGATCAACACGCCAATGCCTTTTGATTTCAGGAAGGCCACGATGCGTTGAATTTCCAGTACAGCGATTGGGTCAACGCCAGCGAAAGGTTCATCCAGCAAAATAAAACGTGGTTGACTGCCCAGGGCGCGCGCAATTTCGAGGCGGCGGCGTTCGCCACCTGAAAGGGATGCTGCCAGCGAGGTGCGAATGTGGGCAATTTGCAGGTCATCGAGCAAGCCTTCAACGGCTTGGTCAATCGATTTGTCTTTGGGCGGGTTGATCTCGAGCACTGCGCGAATGTTTTCTTCCACGGTCAGTTTGCGGAAAACAGATGCTTCCTGCGGCAGGTAGGACAGGCCTGCGCGAGCACGTTCGTGAATGGGTTGCAGGGTGATGTCGCGGCCTTCCAGGCAAATATTGCCCTCGTCGGCGCTGACCAGGCCAACAATCATGTAAAAGCAGGTTGTTTTGCCCGCACCGTTGGGGCCCAGCAGCCCAACCACTTCGCCAGTGTCCACATGCAGTGAAACATCTTCAATGACGCGTTTGCTGCGGTAGGCCTTGCGCAGGCTAAGTGCTTGCAGGCGACCTTGCCCCGTGAGCGTTTGGGCGGGTGGCATGTTGTTCAATTGGCAGGTTCCGTGGCTTGTTGGTTTTTGGGCTTGATCACAGCCTGTACCCGCGAGTTTCCTTTGCTGTTGGGTGTGCCCACGACGCTGAGGAACTCGGTGTTCTGTTCATAGGTGATCTTGTTGCCTGAAATGGATTCAGTGATTTGCCCGTTGGTGCTTTTCTGGATACTGGCGGCACCTGTCAGTGTGACGATGGATTTGTCGCCGTCAAATTCAATGGTGTTGCCAGTGCCGTTGATCAACAGGATTTCGTTGGGCACTTCCGAATCGCGTTGCTGTTTGAAGCGGGCTGGTTTGCCTTCCACTCTGGCGTTCTGGGTGCCGTCGCTGCTTTCCGTCAGCGTCAGTTTGTCGCCGCGAATTACAAGGCTTCCACGGGTCAGCAATACATTGCCGGTGAACACGTTCACGTTGGACCTTTCGTTGTAGGTCATTTGATTGGCATCAATGGTCGTGGGCTGTCGTTTGTCCAATTCCAGAGCCTGTGCGGGCGCGCCCATCGCCAGCAGGTGTGCAGCCAGAATGACAGGAATCCATGATGTGCGTTTCATCGTTTTGCCTCTATGCGAAACTTGATGGACCCTTGCGCAGTTAATTCGCCGGTGTCGTTGTTCAGGGTGGCCCCTTGGGCTTCAAATTTTTGGCCTGGACGGGTTACCAGAACTTTTTTATCAGTTGTAATTTCATTGGTAATGTTGTCTATCCTGATTTCATCGGACTTCATCACGGTGAGCAAACCATTGTTGCGGCTGTTCACGACAACATCTTTTTTAAGAAAAATTTCATCGGTGTCCAGCAGGTAGACTCCAGTTTTGGCATTGCCATTGATCATCACATTGTTGGGTTCGAACTGTTCAAGTTCAGGGTCGGTGATGTTCCATACATTGCCCTGGGGTATGTGTTCAGCAGATTTGCTGCGAATGATCGAATATTTATTTTCGGCAAGGTTGTGGTTTTGCACTGAAAAATTGCGCACGTAATAATCGCTGCTGGCCGGATCGGCTTTGCCGCTGGAACTGAACAGACTCAGTTCGGATTGAATGGCAAACCAGTACGATGCGGCCGCCAACAAGAATGTGAGCAGCAAGGGAATGAACTGCGAGAGCAGGTCGAAAAAAGCGCCCAGTGGTTTCACTGCTGTTCCCATGGGTTGATGTAGCCCCCCTGGTTACCCAGAATGAAGTCGCACAGTTCGCGAACAGCACCGTCGCCGGCTGGTCGGGTGTTGATCCAGTTGGCTGTTTTCCTCATGGCTGCTGGCGATTGTGGTGTGGTGGCGGCCAGTGCAACGTGCTGAAGCACAGGGTAGTCGGGCCAGTCGTCGCCGAAAAAGCCACATTCATGCCACTCCAGGCCCAGCGATTGGCGAATGCCATCGTACGCTTGAAGCTTGGTTTTGCAACCCTGCACAAGTTGGTAAATACCCAGGTCTTTGGCGCGTTTCTCGACAATGGTGCTTGACCGTGCCGTGATCCACACCACTTTGATGCCGTGGTCCATCAACAGGCGAAGGCCTTGACCATCGAATACGCTGAAGCGTTTCATGACTTCGCCATCGTTGCCGAAATAAAGCCCGCCATCTGTCAGCGTGCCATCCACGTCGAAGCCCATCAGCTTGATGTGGCTTGCAGCCTGTTTCGAATCGGGTTTTAAATCCATTACACCACCTTCGCTTCAAAGAGGTCGTGAAAGTTCAGCGCACCTACGATGTACCCTTGTTTGTCAATGACGACCACCTGGCTGATGTGGCATACCTCCATCATGCGGACAGCCTCCACGGCCAATTTGTCGGGTGCGATGCACTTTGGCGCGGCGTTCATGACTTCGCTGACCAGCAGGCCACGAAGATCCAGCCCCTGTTCGATCAGGCGGCGCAGGTCGCCATCGGTGAATATACCGAGCAGCTTGTTGTCCGTGTCCGCCACAGCGGTCATGCCCAAGCCTTTCCGGGTGATTTCCAGAATGGCGCTGGAAATGCTGACCGAGGGGGCCACCACTGGAATGCGTTCTCCTTTGCGCATGACATCGCTGACATGGGTCAGCAGCTTGCGGCCCAGGCTGCCACCAGGGTGCGACAAGGCAAAGTCTTCTTCGCTGAAGCCGCGCGCTTTCAGAACAACCACAGCCAATGCGTCGCCCAGTGCCAGGGCGGCGGTGGTGCTGGCGGTGGGGGCAAGGTTCAAGGGGCACGCTTCTTTTTCAACGCCGCAGTCCAGTACCAGATCAGCCTGCCGTGCGAGTGCCGAATCCAGTTTGCCTGTCATGGCGACAATTTTTGCCCCCCGCCGCGTGATGGCTGGCAGCACGGCAACCAGTTCTTCGGTGTTGCCGGAATTCGACAGGGCGATGACCACGTCTTCGGGGGTGATCATGCCCAAATCGCCATGCGAGGCTTCGGTGGCATGTACAAAGAAAGAGGGGGTGCCCGTGCTGGCAAAAGTGGCGGCAATTTTCTTGGCAATCAAGCCAGACTTGCCCACGCCGATCAGTATGACCCGACCTTTGCAGTTCAAAATTGAGTTTGCGGCTTCGCTGAATTGGTCATTCAGTCGGTCAGACAGAGCAGACACGGCCTGTGCTTCAATGGCCAGTGCTTCTCTGGCCATGGCCAGAAAATCATGATTGTCTATATTCGACGGTGTTTGTGACATGTTGGACCCTGATAGACTTAAGCATTAAAGGTGCTTGAGACTGTTCGCTTTTCAGGGCAGTATAGCAAAGCGCGTGCCAATTCTCTTCACTTCTTAAGCATTAAACGTGCCTAACGCTCTAGAGCTTTCTCTGATTCTTATGCTGATCGCCGTGCTGGCGGTTTCGCTCTTCCGTCACTGGAAGCTGCCCGCGATGCTGGGCTATCTTTTTGCGGGCACGCTGATTGGCCCCAATTCACTGGGTATCGTGCCGGATTCTCCGGAAACCCGACACCTTGCAGAGTTTGGCGTGGTGTTTCTGATGTTCTCCATCGGTCTTGAATTCAGTTTGCCAAAATTGCATGCAATGCGCCGGGTGGTTTTCGGGCTGGGGCTTGCGCAGGTCAGCTTGACCATGCTGGGAGTCATGGCGCTTGGCCTGCTGGCAGGCTATTTTTTCAATGTGCCGTTCAGCACGGCTTTTGTGCTGGCGGGCGCGGCAGCCATGTCGTCCACGGCGATTGCCAGCAAATTGTTGTCTGAACGGCTTGAACTTGATTCGCCGCATGGTCGCCAGGTCATGGGTATTTTGCTGTTCCAGGATTTGGCGGTGGTGCCGCTGCTGATCATCATTCCTGCCTTGGGGCAAAGCGCGGAAAACCTGACCTTGACGCTGAGTGTGGCCTTGGTGAAGGCTGCTTTGGTGCTGGGTTTGATGCTGGTGTTTGGCCAGCGCATGATGAACTGGTGGATGACCTTTGTTGCTCGCAGCAAGTCACAAGAACTGTTCGTGCTCAATGTGCTGCTGATTGTTCTCGGCCTGGCCTGGCTGACTGAACTGGCGGAGTTGTCCCTTGCTTTGGGCGCATTCGTAGCGGGCATTTTGATTGCTGAGACGCAGTACAAACACCAAGTGGAAGAAGACATTAAACCATTCCGCGATGTGCTGCTGGGTTTGTTTTTTGTCACCACGGGCATGTTGTTGAATCCGCAGGTGGTGTTGGAAAACTGGTATTGGGTGCTTGGGCTGGCGGTGTTCCCCGTGCTGGCCAAGTTGATTTTGATTGCGGTATTGGCCCGAATTTTTGGTGCGAACACGGGTACTGCAATGCGCACGGGTATTTACCTGGCGCAGGCCGGTGAGTTTGGTTTCGTGTTGCTGGCCAATACCGGATCGGCCGGTTTTGACCTGGTGCCCGACCCCTGGCTGCAAACCATCACGGCCAGTATGGTGTTGTCGATGCTGGCTGCGCCGTTCATGATTCAACACGCCGACCGCATCGTGTTGCGTTTTTCAAGCCAGGAATGGTTGCAAAAGTCGCTTGAGTTGCACCAGATCGCCCAGAAAAGCCTGGCCACCACCAAGCACGTGCTGATCTGTGGTTTCGGGCGAAGTGGGCAACACCTGGCCCGCTTGCTGGACAGGGAAGACTTGGACTACGTGGCGCTGGATCTGGATCCCGACCGAATTCGGGAGGCCACTGCAGCTGGCGATTCAGTGGTGTTTGGTGATGCGGCCAAGCGTGAAACCCTTGTGGCAGCGGGTTTGTTGAGGGCCTCGTGTGTGGTTGTCACGTTTGCAGAATTCAAGTCAGCCGAAAAAGTGTTGTTGGCTGTTCGCGCCTTGGCACCAAATGTGCCGGTGGTGGTTCGCACTTATGATGAAAGTGATCTTGAGAAGCTGACTGCGGCAGGTGCCACCGAAGTGGTGCCTGAAATTCTTGAGGGCAGTTTGATGTTGGGTTCGCAAGCGCTGATGTTGATTGGTGTGCCGGTTTCCCGTGTGGTCAAGCAGATTCGGGCGATTCGCGAGTCGCGCTACCAAATGTTTCGAGGGGTGTTTCGGGGTGTGGACGATGAGGCCGACACACCGGAGAATCAGTGGGTGCGTTTGCATTCGGTGTTTGTTGAGCCGGGTGCCAGTGGTGTGGGTAAAAGCCTGGCTGAACTGGGTATTCTGGATCTGGAAATTGAAGTGTGCGCCATTCGAAGGCGTGGCATTCGGGGGGGGGATCCGTCGCCCGACACGCGACTGGAGTCGGGCGATATTCTGGTGTTGAAGGGGCAGCCCGATTCACTGAGTTTGGCCGAAGCAATTATTCTTGGCCGAACTGTTACCGGGCGATAGAAATTTAGCGAAGAACGTACAGTGCCGCGCAGGGCTGGCCATTGGCTTCATCCCAGTGGCCGTCTTTTGTGGTGCAAAGCGTTTCTTCGTTGTCGAGAACCTGCACCGTGCCGCGCAAGGGGTTGCCGTCGTCCAGCTTGCGATCGATTTCAGCAAGCCGGCTAACCGAGATGTTTTCCCCCAGCAGCAAGGTCATTGCGTTTTCCCGCGAGTTTGCGCCTTGAAGGGTGTTGCTGAGCAGGTAGTGGCTGCTGAACTGGTTTTCCATTAAGCTGCCAGGTGTGCAGTTGCCCGAGGTGTCAGTACCTGCCCGGAAGTCGCCCTGAATAAAGCCTGACAGTTGAAGGTGGGTGAATACATCGCATGTTTCATCGCCTTCAATCAACCCGTTGCCGTCACCGCCTGTGCCCGACAAACCCGCAGCAGCCGCCGCAATGAAGTCGCCGGGCAGGGCGGAGTAACGGGCCTGGAACGCGGAAATTGCAGTTTCCAGGTTTGCAATGTCGGTGACCGTGGCGTGAACACGGGCGCTGTTCAACAGTTCGCGGCCCTTGAGCACGCCGCCCGCCAGTATGGCAACAACGGCCAGCGCAATGGCCAGCTCCAGCAAAGAAAATCCGTGTTGTGGGTGTTGTTTCAATTTGATTCTCCTGAATAAGCAATTGGGTCGAGCGCGCCACGTTTCATCCACAGCCAGTTCATTCGTTCAAATGAAATCCAGACCGGGTTTTGTGTGGTTTGCTCGGGGTCGATAAAAAACTGTTGAAAGCGGTTTTGGTTGATGCTGTGATCGCTTGTGCCGCTGTTGGTCACCACCGGGTAGGCCACCCACACTGCAGTGGCGCTTAGCAGGGTGTGCGCACCACAACCTGGTTGCGTGTTGGTGGGCAGGGTTTGACCTGCAACGCTTTGGCAAAGGTGGATGGCAGGCAAAGGCCCTGTGCCTGCACTGTGGTTGGTCGTGAAGGGCGCCATCACAATTTCGGCCAGTTGTTGCGGGCTTAACTGTTCAAAAGGTTGGGTAGATACCAAGGTGTTTTGTGCTGGTTCACCTGCGCTTTCCAGTGTGGCCACTGCCATTTTCCAGTTGCCGGAAAGTCCCCAGGTGCTCAGCGTGGCATTGGGCAGCCACCCTTCGGCGCGGGTGCAAGCATCACCAGTTCTGGATTCCTGTCCGCCAGCCTGCAGTGCGGGGCAGGGCAAGCGGCCTGTGGCCAGAATAAAGCCTTCAACAGCTTCAGCAATTCTCTGTTTGCTGGACAGTTCATGTGTTGTCTGGTTTTTCTGTTGTTGACCCGCAAGCAGATGCAAAATCGGGCCGAGAATGATGGCCAGCACCACAATCACCAGTGCAATTTCAATCAGCATGAAGCCTGCTGTGTGCGGTTTGCAATTGTGCGATCTGTTCATGGCTTCACCTGATTTACCACCATGCCGCTGATTGGTGAATAGGTGATTTGGAAGTTTGCAAGATCTGCCTTGGTGTTGTCTGGCCATGAAAAGTCGCAGGTGCATGCGGTGCTGTTGGTGCTCAATGGGCATTCTTGTCGTTTGCTTGGGCGACACGATTTGTTGCTGGCAGCCACTGGTTCGAAACGACTGACCGGCCATTGGCTTTGAAGTGTGGCGGGGCCTGCAAATATGCAAGGCGATTCGGGTGTGCTGAAGCAGACGGGTTGTTCGCTTGAGGTCGATGACCATTGCCCTGGTTCATCGCAGTTGCAGGTGCATTTTGTTTTTGTACAGCGGCAAGCACAGTTTGAATTCACGGGTGTGAAGGTGTTGGTTGTTCCGGGTGCCTGAATCAGGTTTTCGTGGGGCGGGTTGTTTGTGTTGCGCAGCGTGTCCCGAAGCAAATGGATTTGTGCCTGCACCATGTGGGCTTGTAGCTCATTTACTCGGATCAGCATGTACGGTGGCGTGACATCGTAGTGATGTTCGCCTGTGCTTTGAATCGATTTCGCAACCACTGCCGCAATGTTTTCTTCGATCCGGTTCTGTTGCGCAGGAATGCGAATACGCATGGCAGGTTTTGAATAATCGACCCAGCGGCTCCACCCCAGTGCATTGGGCTGCAGCAGTTGGGCTGATACGGCGTAATGCCAATGGTGGCTGGCAGCGTGCGCCAGCTCATGGTTTCGGGCACTGATTCCACGATTCAAATAATTGATGGCGGTTTTGCTGTGAATTGGCAAGTAAGCCCACGGCTTTGCCAGGCAAGTGGTTTGCGGCGGGCCTTCCGGCAGTGTGGCCGGGCATGGAAGGTGTCCCAGATGACTTTGGCTGTGAATGCCCTGAGTGCTTGCAAAACCCAACAGGCCGGAACGAATGTGATCAAGAATCTGGCTTTGTCGGGTTTGCTGCTCAAGCTGCAGTGCGTGTTGAAGTGCGCCGGATTCAGCTATTTTTGAGGTTGCAAAACCACCCAGTATCACCAGCACCAGTACCACGAGAAAAGCGTACCCTTGGTGGCTTGCTTGCATGTTCATGGCAGCCACCTTTTTGAAACCGGATCAAAATGTTTGCGGCCTGTGGGCGTGTTGATCCAGCCGCTCACGGGTGCGGTTTTGTTTTCATCATTTGCGGGTCTGGAAATTTTCTCTGGTGCTACCAGTACATTCGATGCAAATGGCGCGTTCGGGTTTACGGTTTTTTCGGGCACGTTGTTCATGGTGTTCGAGCTGCCTGCGCATTGCAGTGAATACGGGGTTTGCTCGATATCGGCACGGGCTTCAATGCGGCAGTTCCCTGATGCAGTTTCAGTGGTCTGAAGCCAGTTGAAAAACGCATTCCACATGTCAGCTTCATTTGAAAACTGTTGAGCAATTGATACTGCTTTTTGGTGGTTTTCTTTTTGCGTTGACGTTGCCTGTAGCGCATGCGCGATCCGTTGTGTAGTGGTGTTTTCCATCTCGTTTTGCGCGGAAATGTTGTCAAAATGCATGAACAGAAACAAGCCCAGAAGCAAAAGGCCGCAGTCAATGGCTGGCCGCGCACAACGCATCCAGCGAATACACTGCCCTGGCAAAAAACCGGAATTGTTCATGGGGCAAGTGCTGCCGTGCTGCACACTGCCAGCGTGGGCGATTCAAGGGTGCAACCCTTGGGTGCGCGTTTGCGTTCCCTGTTCAATTGCGCCGTGGTGCTGACATGTCCGTCACCATGCCACTGAATACTCAAGGCTTTCAGGTTTGCGCGGTCACCTTTGCCGAACTTGTTGATCTGGGTTGACCACGGTTCGAGCAACAATGGTGAGCCACTGGTTTTAATGTTTTTTACTGCATGCTGATTGTGCCGAAGTGTCTGGTTTTCAAGGGCCATGATTTGTTGACTTGAATGAAACTGCAGCAGCATTGCCGTGGTCAATGTGCAGGTCGCGGCAACCAGGCGCAGTTGTTGGTAGGTGGCACATGGTTTGTGCCACAAATTGAGAAGAAGCCGCAATGTGGCAATACGTTTTCCAGCACCCTTTTTCTGTTCTGTTGTCCATTTGCCAAGGTGCTTCGATTCGATCGCATTCACGCGAAGCATGGGTGTGGCGCGTTCGAAATTCGAAGGGTTTTCTGTGGACACAACGGTGATTTGTTGCCCCATGGATGCCAGTGCTTGACGCTGATGTTGATGAACTGGCTGTTCGGGTATTTCAACAAACCGTAGAGGGTCGTATTCAACACTTGTCCAAACGTAGGGTGGTTGAATGTAGGGTGTTGTTTTTGCAGCGTGCAGATTCAGGTACACCCGCGTTTCAGGCAGTGTGAAGCTGGACAATGCTGTAGCACTGCCAAGAAAGGCGTCAAATGGCATGCGCATTTTTTCATGCCATACCCCTTCGTGTTGGTGAAACAGCAAGGCATGGTTGTGGTGGATGACCCACGCATCTGCATTGGCAGAAACACGTTTCATGACAATCCCGTCAGGTTGCTGTAGAGCGGAGCCAAGGTAAATTGATAAGCCATGGCAAGGGTTAGCGCTGCAATACCCAAAGCCAATGGGGGCAGAATATTTTGCAAGCGCTGTTGGGCTGTTCTTGCGTGTATTTCATACACCTTCGAGGCCAGAAAAAAACAGTGCGCCAGGTTGCCGGTTTGTTCGGCCAGTTGACACTGTCGAATCAGGAATTGCGGGGCCTGGGCATGTTGCATGGCCTGCGGCAGAGTCATGCCCTGTTTCAGGTTTTTGTGGATGTGGGTCACCAACAAATTCAAGGTGTGCAGCATGGTGTGGTTCGGGTTAAGGCGACCCGGCAGCCTGCCCAGCGGCATGGCCCTGTAACGCAGGCAGTGCATCAGGTCCAGGCCAGCATTCAGTTCGCATGCCATGACATGGTAAAAGCTGGATGCCAGCCAGGCTTTGTTGGGCAATAGAAACCGGGTTTGCAAGCCCGTTTCCTGTTTTCGGGCAAGGCGTATAAACAGGGACGCAAGCAATGTCATGCCCCCGATACCCAGCAACAGTTCGGCCAGGCCGGCCGATGCTTGCCTGTTGGTGTTGGCCAGGTGGGGGCTGCTGACATGGTGTAAAAACACCCAGCAGCAAATGGCCATTGTCAGCACAAGGCCAGGATAAATCAAACTTCTCGTCAGTGTTTGGTTTGCAGTGCTGGTGGTGTTCCAGCGTTGTAATTGTTCTTGCAGTGCTGTGCCCAAATCGCCGTTGGCCTGTGCACACAGCAAGGCCACTTCCAGTGGCATGGGAAGTGCACCGAAGCTGGCCCGGAATGCGGTTTGCAGACTTTGTCCGGTTTCAAGAAACATGGCTGTGCGTTGCAGTTTTTCATGCAGCAGTTGACCTTGCCTGTGGTTGCACTGTAGTTCGCTGCTGAGAACAAGTGCATCAAGCACGGGCATGCCAGACTGCAGCAATTCTGCCCACTGGCCCATCCATTCTCGCCAGCTTGTTGCGCGTATTGTTCGCTTCGACATATTTGTTTTCATGGAAAGGGCACGTACGACCGGGTTGTGCACAAGCGCATCAGTTGTTCAATGCCCGTGCAGTTCAATACCAACTGACGTTCCATGTTTTTCAAATTAATAACTTCAGCGAACAATTGTCGTAATTCTTCATTGGGTGTCGCTTTCAGGCGAAGCGTGGCAATGCCGTTCAGGCAATTCAGAAGGCTGCCAAGTCGCACATTCAGTTCGGTTAAGCGGCACAAGGCGCCCAGGCAATCGGGTGCGTGGATTGAGGCAAACACCCTGTGCCCCGTCAACGCCGCATTCAGGGTTAGTTCAGCTGTTTCTTCATCGCGAATTTCACCGACCAGAATGGTGTCGGGGTCTTGCCGCATCAACGAACGCAGTCCGGATGCAAAATTCAGATGAGGCAACCGTGACAGGTCGGTTTGCATGGCATTCCCGTTGACAATTTCAACCGGGTCTTCCAGCGTGGCAATTCGACCGGCACGTGTTCCCAAGGTGTTCAGCATGGCGTGCAGTGTGGTGGTTTTGCCGCTGCCTGTTGCGCCTGCCACCAGCATCAAGCCGTTTTCGTGTTGCAGCAATTGTTCGATCTGGTATTGCGCGGGGGCGCGCAAACCCAGATCATTCAGGTGTTTTTTTTCGCTGGTGTTCAGCAACCGGATGACCAGGTTTTCACCGTGCAGGGTGGGGTGGGTGGCCAGACGCAGTTCAACATGCTGTTTGCAAAGGCGTGCGTCTTGGGGGCGCCTGGTTTCGGCGATGTTCATTTTTCCTTCGGCTTTGAAAGCCTGAATCAATGATCGACCGGTTTCATGTTGCACCTCCATGGCCTGGCTCAGGGCACCATGAATGCGTAGCTGAACCCGGTAGCTGGCTGCAGTGGGTGTGATGTGTATGTCCGAAGCGCCCGATTCAACTGCGTGATGGATGGTGGAATCGGTGGTGCGCAAAGGGTGCGTTGCATCGGCTGCGTGGTTGGATTGATTCATGGGTTTCTGGCTTGAATCAATGCGCGCACTGTGATGAAAGGCAGCGTGCAGTCCAGTTTTTCACACATCGATTCTGCCTGGGTCAGTTGCGCCAGGGCCTGTTCGACATGGCCTTGCCGGGCTTGAAGCAAGGCCATGTTGTAGCGGGGTTCGGGTGCTTTTGGAAAGCGTTGGGCAAGTAGTTCAAGCAGGGATTGAAGTTCCCGGTGTTGTTCAGACTGAAACAAACCCAAACCCGTTGCCAGTGCATCGGCCAATTGATGTTGTTTCTTGTCGCTTGATGGGCTGTAGGGCAGTTCAGCGTGATGTTGCTGGTTTGATGCGCTGTCAAGTACGGTGGCTTTCAGCAGCACCACCAGTTCAATGTGGCTTTCACGGTGTGTGGCACTTTGGGCGATTGGATTCAGTGCTTCCGGTGCACCGGGAATTCCACGGTCAAGGGTCGCTTTTTCCTTTTGCCGCAACCCGCCGAGCAATGCCATTTCGCCGCTTTTCAAACGCAGTATAGATTCCAGTTCCCGCGTTTGAACTTCCGGTACCCGGCTGACAATGTTGAGTTGTTGAAGGGCTGGGTTGGGGTCTTGAACAAAGCCGACGATTCTGCTGAGTGTTGGGCGCACACGCAGTTGAATGGCGTTGTTGTCTGCAATTTGCGGTGTCACTGTCATTAAAAACCCCACCGGCACAGTTTGCACCTGGGTGGTGAATGTTGAAAATGCAGGGCTGTTTTGCGTGGGTGCGCTGGTTTGTACATCGGTGGTGAAGTAAACCCGGTTGTCGATCACTTTCAGCACGGCCGCTTGCTGGTTCATCGTCACAACCCTGGGAGAGGACAGCACCGAAGTTCGCCCGAATTCCTCCAGTAAGCGCAATACCACGTTCGCATCTGTGTTGGCAGTGTTCCGCAAGGCGCTGAAGGTGATGGCGGGGTTCGCCACATTCAAGCCTTGCACGGCCAGGCCGGCGGTGATGCCGTTCTGGCGAAGTACGTTCCAGTCAATGCCGCGTTCGTAACGGTCGTTCAGGGAAATTTCGGTGATCACGGCTTCAATCACGATTTGTTTGTCGATGCGACGCTGCACTTGCTGTAGCCATTGAAATACCCTGCGGTGCTGGCTTGGTTTGGCAATCACCGACACCGTGCCGGATTCCGGGTTGGCAATCACCCGCCCCGATTGTGTTTCCTTTCGCGTGGTGGTGATGTCTCGCCGCTCGGTCGACACTTGCGTGGCGCTTCTCAAATTGGGTTGTGCCCGCCGTGTTTGTGGTGCGCGCGTGTTGGCATAGGCCCTGTCTTCATCTTCATCGACAATCCGTTCACGCGTGGACAATTCCACCGGTTTGATCTTGGTTTGAATGATTTGGTCGATCTGTGCGGCAATGTGCCGCCACAAGTCATGTTGCTGCGAATTGTTCAGCAGCAATTCCGAGCGGTTGCCTGTGTCTCGCCGGTCAGGCAGTTCGCGTGAATTGCCCGCGATGGCCGAGCTAAGGCTTGAGGAGTCGTTCATCTGTCGGGCAATCGACAAATAATCGAGTGTGTACACACGCAGTTGGTCTGCTTCGCAACGCATGGTCAATTGCTCGCCTTCAAATACCACGCTGGCACCCGCTTGCGCTTCCAGGCTTTCAATCACCTGTTGTAAGGGCATGTTGCGCCCTACCAGGCTGACGCGGGTATCGCCACAGGTGTCCATGTCATAGCCCAGGTTCAATTCGGTGGAAATCAACTCGAGAACATGGCTGGCCGGTATGTTTTCCAGCCGGAAGGAGAAGGTTTCCCTGTGCCGGGCCCAGGTGTTTTCAGTGTGCTGAACTTTGTCGGCCCAGAATTGGGCATTCAATTGCAGGCCCGTGTCGGGATCTGGCTGATGGATGGCTGGAGAGGGCGTGGCGGGTGAGCTTACGCATCCAGCCAGCATGATGCCGGGTAGAAGTGTGCAAGCCGTGGCCAGGCATTGAAGCAGAAACTTGCGCAAATTGGTCACGGTGGCACTTGGGTTTGTTGTTGTGGGCCAAATATTACTTCGATGGCACCAATCCCACGCTTCATGGTCATCCCAAGCGGGTGAGCCCATCACCAATTGGATGGTGGGCTTGTGTGGAATACCAACGCTTTCACAAATACGGCTTGTCCTTCGGGGTACAATAAGGGCCAATTTGAATCCGCTTTCAGAGGAGCCCCCATGGGCTTTGTTGCTCAATTAAAAAACGTGGATTTCGGCTACAACGATCGCCTGATTCTGGAAAACATCTCCCTGGATATTCCCAAGGGCAAAGTGGTTTCCGTAATGGGTGGTTCCGGATCGGGAAAAACAACACTGTTGCGCCTGATGTGTGGCCAGTACCGCGTCAACAAAGGTGATGTCGAGGTGCTGGGCCAGAATGTAGTCACAGCCAGTACCCAGCAGCTATATGGTTTTCGCAAGCGAATCGGCGTGCTGTTTCAGTTTGGTGCGTTGTTTACTGACCTGACGGTGTTTGACAACGTGGCTTTTCCTTTGCGTGAACACACCAGTCTGCCTGAATCAGCCATTCGCGATTTGGTGCTGTTGAAGTTGCATGCCGTGGGTTTGAGGGGTGCCAGCCATTTGTTTCCGTCTGAAATTTCGGGTGGCATGAGCCGCCGTGTCGCGTTGGCGCGCGCCATTGCCCTTGACCCTGAACTGATTTTTTATGATGAGCCGTTCGCCGGCCTTGACCCGATTTCCCTGGGCATTGCCGCCAACCTGATCCGCACCCTGAACGACGCGTTGGGCGCCACATCGGTGGTGGTCACCCACGACATTCATGAGTCTTTTGCCATCAGTGACCATGTCATCGTGATTGCCAACGGCAAAGTGCTGGCCCAGGGTACACCTGCCGAAGTGGAGGCCAATCAAGACCCTTATGTGCAACAATTCATCAAGGGCTTGCCGGAAGGGCCTGTGAAGTTTCACTACCCGGCCACCGATTTGCAGGAGGATTTTGCATGAATCCTGCCATCCTGATTTCCCGCTTGGGTGCGGGGGTGATCAACACCGTGTCTGGGCTGGGGGTGTTTGCCCGTTTTGTGCTCACTTTGTTCATGTTGCTGCCCAAGGTTTTGATGCGTCCCCGTTTGATCATTGATCAAATTCACTTCATCGGCAATTATTCGCTGGTGATCATCGTGGTGTCTGGCCTGTTCGTGGGTTTCGTGCTGGGTTTACAGGGGTATTACACCTTGAACCGCTATGGTGCCGAGCAGGCCTTGGGGTTGCTGGTGGCTTTGTCGCTGGTGCGTGAACTGGGGCCGGTGGTGTCTGCGCTATTGTTTGCGGGCCGCGCGGGTACTTCTTTAACCGCCGAAATCGGTTTGATGAAGGCAGGCGAGCAGCTAACCGCCATGGAAATGATGGCGGTGGACCCGAAGGCGCGCATTGTTTCTCCGCGCTGGGTTGCGGGGCTGGTGTCAATGCCCTTGTTGGCGGGTTTGTTCAGTGCTGTTGGCATTTTTGGTGGTTACGTGGTGGGTGTGTTGCTGATTGGCGTGGATGCTGGTGCATTCTGGTCGCAAATGCAGGCCGGGGTGGATGTGCGTGACGACATTCTCAACGGCGTGATCAAAAGCGTGGTGTTTGGTCTTGCGGTCAGTTCAATTGCCCTGTTTCAGGGCTATGCCTGTCAGCCCACGCCGGAAGGCGTGTCAAGGGCCACCACGCGAACTGTGGTCATTTCATCGCTCACAATTTTGGGTCTCGATTTTGTGCTTACAGCACTCATGTTCAGTATTTAACGGATAAATGGTATGAAAAAAAGCACAGCAGTGGATTTCTGGGTGGGGTTGTTCGTACTGATCGGCGCACTGGCTTTGGTGTTTCTGGCCCTGAAGGCCGGTAACCTGAGTTCCTTCACCACGGGGGCTCAGTACCGCGTGACTGCCGAATTCGACAACATTGGCGGCTTGAAGCCGCGTGCGCCGGTAAAAAGCGCCGGTGTCACGGTAGGGCGTGTGGGCAATATCAACCTGGATCCGGTCACTTTCCGGGCCGTCGTGGCGCTTGATTTGGAGGAGGGTTTCGAGTTTCCGAAGGACTCTTCAGCTAGAATCCTGACTTCCGGGCTGTTGGGCGAACAATACGTGGGTATCGAGGCCGGTGGCGATCTCGAGAATCTTGAGGGCGGCGGGAGGTTTGCGAGAACCCAGTCGGCCGTGGTTCTGGAAAATTTGATTAGTCAGTTCCTGTTCAGCAAAGCGTCTGAAGGTAACTCCGAAAAGTGATGAAGGGGAATTGAAGTGGTAATGTCCATTCGAAAATTGTGTTTGCTGCTCGGCGTGGTGAGTCTGACCTCCGCCTGTACTGCCATGCGTGCCCCTTCCGACTCGGATCCCCTTGAAGGGCTGAACCGAACGGTAGACGGGTTTAACCAGGTGGTTGACAAGGCAGTGGTCAAGCCTTTGGCCCAAGGTTACGACAAGGTCACCCCGCCGGAAATCAAAACCGTGATTGGCAATTTTTTCTCCAATCTCGAGGATGTCAGCGTGGCGTTCAACAACTTGCTGCAGGGCAAGCCCAAAGCGGCTGGCAGCGACATCACCCGCTTTGCATTGAATACCACCATTGGTATTGTGGGTGTTGCTGATGTGGCCACCGAATTGGGTTTCGAGAAACACAATGAAGACTTCGGTCAAACGCTGGGCGTTTGGGGCGTGGGGTCCGGGCCTTATCTGGTTCTCCCTTTGATCGGCCCCAGCACCTTGCGTGACGCGCCGGGCCGTTTAGTGGATGCCCCATTGGATCCCTTGTACCACTATGACGATGTGCGCGTTCGCAACAGCCTGTTCGTCGTGAATGCCGTGAACAAGCGTGCCCGTTTGTTGCCCGCCACCGATTTGGTGGAACGGGTGGCGCTGGATCAATATGCCTTCGTGCGCGATGCGTATTTGAAGCGCAGGGCCAGTTTGATACGTGACGGCGCCCCGGATCCCACCGAGCAGGTATATGAAGATTTTGAAGAAGCATCAAGCAGTATGGCACCACAGCCGTTTCCACCCTTCAAGGCTGCCTTGGTTCAGCCTGGGCCCGTGGATCAGCAGGTGGATACCGTGATTCCTGCAGATTTGCAACAAAGTGAACGCGCAAGGTCTGGCCTGGGTTTGCTGAACTGATTCCCGGCCGTGTGGTCAACCACAGGGAATGCATTGCGTTTTTAGGTAACGAATTATTGTTTTTGGAAGAATCATGAATATTGCCGTGAATAAATTGTTTCAATGGATTGGCGCTGCTGCACTTGGCATTGGCCTGCTTGCACAGCCCGTTTTGGCTCAAGACGTGCCTGCCAACGAGTTTGTCGAAAAGTTCAGCAATGAAGTGCTGGCCGAGATCAAGGCCCGAAAACAGGAATTGGTGTCGGATCCAAAGAAACTGGACGCGCTGATCGACCAGAAAGTGATGCCCAACGTAAATTTCCGCAAAATGACCCAGTTGGTGGTGGGTCGCCCGTGGCGCGAAGCAACGCCCGAGCAGCGTGAGGAAATCACCAAGGAATTCCGCACCCTGCTGGTGAAAACCTATTCAGGTGCCTTGTCGCAGGTGGGTGACCAAACCCTGCAGGTCGATCGTTTGCGCGCCCGCCCCGAAGACAAGGATGTGGTTGTGAACAGCCGGGTGCTTCAGAAAGGTGCCCCGCCTGTTGATTTGGCCTATCGCGTCGAGAAAAAAGACGGCAAGTGGCAAATTTATGACCTGAGCGTGTTGGGGTTGTGGCTGGTTGATTCCTACAAAGCCCAGTTTGGCCCGGTCCTGGCAAATTCGGGTGTTCCCGGCTTGATTCAAACCCTCAAAAGCCTGAACGCCAAGGGTTGACATGAAAATTGGAGTCGATCAAATTACGGTTCGCAATGGCGAGCAACTGATTGCAGCGGTCACCAAGGCTTTTGCCCAGGGTGACCATGTAATCGACTTCACCGGTGTGAAGGTGATTGACTCCACAGCCTTGGCAGTTATTCTTGCTGCCAAGCGCGTGCTTAAAACAGACAAAACGCTCGAACTGCAACATCGTCCCGCGCAGCTGGACAGTTTGATCGCCGCCTACGGAGTACAATCTCTGTTCTCTTAAAACCCAACGCGCCACCCTTGGGCGCGCGAAGTCATGTCGTTTGCACTAGAGCTCAGCTCGGTATCCAAGTTATTCGGTGAATTCCGTTCTTTGAACGATGTCTCCCTGACCGTGAAGGAAGGGGAGTTTTTTGCATTGCTTGGCCCCAATGGCGCGGGCAAAACCACGCTGATCAACATCATTGCCGGCTTGAGCCGGGCAAGCTCGGGCGTGGCCAAGGTCATGGGTTTTGATGTGGTGGAACAGTTTCGCGATGCACGCCGAAGCATTGGCATAGTGCCGCAGGAGCTGGTGTTCGATCCTTTCTTTTCCGTGCGGGAAACCTTGCGGTTTCAGTCCGGTTATTTTGGTTTGAAGAAGAACGACGACTGGATCGACGAACTGTTGCATTCGCTCAGCCTGATGGACAAAGCCGACAGCAATATGCGAACACTTTCTGGTGGTATGAAGCGCCGCGTGATGGTGGCGCAGGCTTTGGTGCACAAGCCGCCGGTGATTGTGCTGGATGAACCCACCGCGGGCGTGGACGTTGAATTGCGCCAAACCCTGTGGAAGTTTATCGCCGGTTTGAACCAGAAAGGCCACACCATTTTGCTGACCACGCACTACCTTGAAGAAGCAGAAACGCTTTGCAACCGCATTGCCATGTTGAAAAAAGGCGAAGTGTTGATTGTGGACACCACGCCCAATTTGCTGAAAAAGCACGCCAGCCAAACCTTGAATGTGCAGTTGAACGGCGTGTTGCCTGCCAGCTTGCAGCCACGGGTTTTGAAGGCCAATGTGAGTGATGGCCGCTACACACTTGGCTTGAACAGCCCTGCGGAAATCGAGGAAATTTTGGCGCAGTGCCGCAAAGAACACCTGGACGTGCTGGAATGCAGCATTGAGAAGCCTGACCTTGAAGAGGTTTTTGTGCAGTTAATGAACGGGGGCTCGAAATGACCGGTTGGCAAACCCTGTTCAAGAAAGAAATTCTGCGCTTCTGGAAGGTCAGTTTTCAAACCGTGCTGGCCCCGGTGGTTACGGCGCTGCTGTACCTGATGATTTTCTCGCATGTGCTGGACGGCAAGGTCGAGCCTTATCCCGGCGTCAGTTATGCCGCCTTTTTGGTGCCAGGCCTGGTCATGATGTCGGTGTTGCAAAATGCATTTGCGAATTCATCGTCCAGCCTGATCCAGTCGAAGATTACCGGCAACCTGGTGTTTGTACTGCTGCCGCCTTTGTCGCATTTTGAATTTTTCTCGGCCTATGTGTTGGCCTCTGTGGCACGCGGTATTGCCGTGGGCTTGGGCGTGTTGTTGGTCACGCTGGCCTTTGTGGGGTTGCATGTGCACAACCCCGTCTGGATTCTGGTGCAGGCGCTGGTGGGTTCCGCATTGCTGGGCACCATGGGTGTTATCGCTGGTATTTGGGCTGAAAAGTTTGACCAGCTGGCCGCGTTTCAAAACTTCATCATCATCCCCGCCACGTTTTTGTCGGGTGTGTTCTATTCCATTCATTCCCTGCCTGCCGTGTGGCAAATGGTGTCGCATTTCAACCCTTTTTTCTACCTCATTGACGGTTTTCGGTATGGGTTCTTCGGGGTCAGTGATGTCAGCCCCTGGTTCAGTTTGGGTGTCGGGGTGTTTGCCTGGGTGGTTCTGACCGCAATTGCGATGCGCATGGTGACCTCGGGTTACAAATTGAGGGGATAATAGTGCTGTTGAATCAAAAGGATAGGAAAAATCATGTTGTTGCCTGAAACCGTTCGCGACTATATTGCGCAGGGCTTGGAATGTGAGCACCTCACTGTGTCTGGTGATGGTCAACATTTTGAGGCGGTCATCGTGGCCGGTGCTTTTGAAGGACTGCGCTCCATTCAGCGCCATCAAAAAGTGTATGCAGTACTGGGTGACAGAATGCGCGCGGAAATCCACGCCCTGTCGATGAAAACATTGACGCCCGCCGAGTGGGCACAACAACAAGCGTAAAGGACTGCCCTTCGATGGATTCATTTTTGGTTCGTGGTGGAAAGCCACTTCATGGCGAAGTGTCAATTTCTGGTGCGAAGAATGCCGCCCTGCCAATTTTGTGCGCCAGTTTGCTGACCGCTGAGCCGGTCACCATCACCAACGTGCCGCGCCTGCGCGACATCAACACCTGCCTGCGCCTGCTGGGCTCCATGGGGGTGCAGTGCTTCTGGCACGGTGAAAACCAGTTGGCCTTGCGTGCCGAGGAAATTTCCGAGCCCATCGCCAGTTACGACCTGGTGAAAACCATGCGTGCCAGCATTTTGGTGCTGGGCCCCCTGGTGGCCCGCTTCGGAGAGGCCAGTGTCAGCTTGCCCGGTGGTTGTGCCATTGGACAACGCCCCGTGGACCAGCACATCAAGGGCCTGCAGGCCATGGGTGCTGAAATTACGATCGAGAAAGGTTACATTCACGCCAAGGCCAAGCGCTTGAAAGGCGCACGTATTGTGACCGACATGGTGACTGTCACCGGCACGGAAAACCTGATGATGGCCGCTGCGTTGGCGGAAGGAACAACCATTATCGAGAACGCCGCCCGCGAACCCGAAGTGGTTGATTTGGCCAATATGCTCGTGAAAATGGGTGCACAAATTGAAGGCATTGGCACCGACACCATTACCGTGCATGGCGTTGAAAAGCTGCATGGTTGTGAATACCAGGTGATGCCCGATCGAATTGAGGCCGGTACATTTCTGTGTGCAGTGGCCGCATGCGGTGGCAGCATTACCTTGAACAACGCCGATGCCGACAGCATGGATGCGACCATTGAAAAGCTGCGCACTGCCGGTGTCAACATCGAAGTGGATGGCACAAAAATTCATGCCAGCATGAATACCCGCCCGAAAGCTGTGGGCGCGCGCACAGCGCCATTCCCCGGTTTTGCCACCGACATGCAGGCCCAGTTGATGGCCGTGAACTGTGTGGCTGAGGGCACAGCGGTCGTGAACGAAACCATTTTTGAGAACCGCTTCATGCATGTTCAGGAAATGGTGCGCTTGGGGGCGAACATTGAAATTGAAGGCCACACCGCCATCATCAAGGGTGTGCCGCAACTGGAAGGTGCCACCGTGATGGCCACCGACCTGCGTGCCTCTGCCGGCCTGGTGATTGTGGGTTTGGCTGCCAGCGATGAAACGCGGATCGACCGCATTTATCACCTGGACCGCGGGTATGACAAAATGGAAGAAAAGCTGCGCAAACTGGGCGCAGACGTCAAGAGAGTAGCGCAATGATTACACTGGCCCTGTCCAAGGGACGTATTTTTGAGGAAACACTGCCCCTGCTTGAGAAAGCAGGCATTGTGCCGTCTGAAGACCCTGAGAAATCCCGCAAGCTGATCATTGGCACCAACCGGGCAGATGTGCAAATCATTATTGTTCGCGCAACCGACGTACCCACTTATGTGCAGCATGGCGCTGCCGATTTGGGCGTGGCCGGGAAAGATGTTCTCATCGAGCATTCTGGCGCCGGTTTGTACCAGCCACTGGACTTGAACATTGCCAAATGCCGGCTGTGTGTGGCTGCTCCGGAGGGCTTCGATTACGCCAGCGCGGTGAAGCAGGGTGCACGCTTGCGCATTGCCACCAAGTATGTGAACAGCGCACGCGAACACTTTGCCAATCGTGGCGTGCATGTGGATTTGATCAAGCTGTACGGTTCAATGGAACTGGCACCGTTGGTGGGCCTGGCCGATGCCATTGTTGATTTGGTCAGTACGGGCTCAACCCTGCGTGCCAACAAGTTGGTCGAGGTTGAGGAAATCTGCGAAATTTCTTCCCGTCTGGTGGTGAACCAGGCCGCCTTGAAAATGAAGTATGTGTCTTTGCAGCCTATCCTGGACGTGTTTGCCCAAGCTGTTGCGTGAAATTTTAAAGGTAGTAAAAAATGTCTTCCCAAATTCGTCGATTGTCTACAGTAGAAGCCAACTTTGCCGAGCAGTTCCGTGCATTGCTCGCCTATGAAGAACAACGCGATCCCCATGTGGAAGGCGCAGTGGCCGATATCATTCATGCCGTGCGCAAGCGTGGGGACGAAGCCTTGTTGGAGTTCACGGAGAAGTTTGACCGGGTGAAAGCCAACAGCGCCGCCGAGCTTGAAATTGATCAAGACGAATTGAAGCACGCTTATGACACGCTGGATTCCGCCCAGCGCGAAGCCTTGAAAGTGGCCGCACAGCGCGTGCGTGCTTTCCATGAACACCAGGTTGCGCAAAGCTGGGAATTCACCGAGGCCGATGGCACGCGTCTTGGCCAGCGCATCACCCCGCTGGACCGTGCTGGCTTGTACGTGCCGGGTGGCAAGGCGGCTTATCCTTCTTCCGTGTTGATGAACGCAGTGCCCGCCAAAGTGGCGGGTGTGAAAGAAGTGATCATGGTGGTGCCCACGCCCAGTGGCGTGAAAAACCAGATGGTGCTGGCCGCCGCCCACCTGGCCGGTGTAGACCGTGTGTTCACCATTGGTGGCGCGCAAGCCGTGGCCGCTTTGGCGTATGGCACACAAACCGTGCCGCGTGTGGACAAAATTGTAGGCCCTGGCAATGCCTATGTGGCCGAAGCCAAGCGCCGAGTGTTTGGTGCGGTGGGCATTGACATGATTGCAGGCCCCTCGGAAATTCTTGTGATTTGCGATGGCAGCACGAATGCCGACTGGATCGCCATGGACCTGTTCAGCCAGGCCGAGCACGATGAAATGGCTCAATCCATTTTGCTGAGCCCCAGCAAGGAATTTCTCGACAACGTACAAGCCAGCATCAAACGCCTGATGGACACCATGCCGCGTGCCGCGGTGATTGCTACTTCATTGAAAAACCGGGGTGCCTTGATTCAGGTGCGCGACATGGACGAGGCCTGCGAACTGAGCAACCAGATTGCACCCGAACACCTGGAACTGAGCGTTCAGGATCCCGATGCCCTGCTGGGCAAACTGCGCCACGCCGGTGCCATTTTCATGGGCCCGTACACCAGTGAATCGCTGGGCGATTACTGCGCAGGCCCCAACCACGTGCTGCCCACAGCGGGCACGGCACGGTTCAGCTCGCCCTTGGGTGTGTACGACTTCCAAAAGCGCAGCAGCATTATTTTTGCCAGCCGTGAAGGTGCCAGCACGCTGGGGGAAGTGGCTGCTGAATTGGCCTATGGCGAAGGCTTGCCAGCACACGCGCGGTCTGCGGAATACCGCGTAGGCCCAAAATTCCGAAAGGCAGACTGAGCGCACCATGAGCCTTCTTCAAAAAACCATTCGTGCCGACGTGCGGGCCACCCAAGCTTACGTGGTGGCTCCCTCCGCCGGCATGCTGAAACTGGATGCCATGGAGAACCCGCAGGGCATGCCCGCGGCCTTGCTGGATGAATTGGCGCAGCAGTTGAAAGCCGCCGAGCTGAATCGTTACCCGGCGCCCAAGGCGCTGGAACTGGAAGCGGCCCTGCGTGCCTGCACAGCCATTCCCAAGGCGGCCCATGTGTTGTTTGGCAACGGGTCTGACGAGTTGATTGACCTGATCATTCGCGCCTGTTGCATGCCCGGCGATGCCGTGTTGTCACCTGTGCCCACCTTCGTGATGTATGCGGTGTACAGCCAGTGGAGCCACGCGCGTTTTGTGGGTGTCGATCTGAACGCGGATTTCACGTTGAACATGCCCGCCATGTTGAAAGCCATTGCCACCAACCAGCCCAAGGTGGTGTTTTTGGCTTACCCCAACAACCCCACGGGTGTGGCGCTTCGTGAAGCGGAAATCGTGCAGATTATCGAAGCCACGCCGGGTTTGGTGGTGGTTGATGAAGCCTACGAGGCTTTTGCCAATGCATCCTTCATGGCTCGCGTGCTTGAATTCCCGAATGTGCTGGTGCTACGCACCTTTTCCAAGCTCGGTCTGGCAGGGGCCCGTTTGGGCTACGCCGTGGCCAGCCCTGCCTGGGTTGAGCAAATAGACAAAGTGCGCCCGCCCTACAATGTGAATGTGCTGACCCGCATTGCCGTGCAATTTGCGCTGGAGCATTTCGAGGCTTTTGAAGCGCAGGCGGCCCTGCTGTGCGAACAGCGCAGCCTGCTGACCGAGGCCCTTGAAAACCTGAATTCACCCAGCGGCAGCGTCGAAGTGTTTGATTCTTGCGCCAATTTTGTGCTTTTCCGTACGCCTAACGCGCTTGAAGTCTTTGATGCCCTTAAAAACAAGGGTATCTTGATAAAGTACGTGGGCAAGGCACATCCTTTGCTGCAAAATTGCCTTCGGGTCACCGTTAGCACGGCACAAGAAAACCAGTTGTTTTTAAACGCCGTGCAACAATCCATTGAGGAAGTGGCCGCCAAGGCTGCATAACCATTTAGAACATCATGAGAACCGCAGAAGTTACCCGCAATACCCTGGAAACCCAGATCACAGTCAAAATCAATCTGGACGGTACAGGTGAACGTCACCTGGACACCGGTGTGCCATTTCTGGACCACATGCTGGAACAAATTTCGCGCCACGGCCTGTTCGACCTTCACATTGTGGCCAAGGGTGACCTGCACATTGATGCACACCACACCGTAGAAGACACCGGCATTACCTTGGGCATGGCCTTCACGAAAGCCTTGGGCGAAAAAAAAGGAATTGTGCGCTACGGCCACAGCTATGTGCCTTTGGACGAAGCCCTGTCACGCGTGGTGATCGACCTGTCCGGTCGCCCCGGGCTGCACCAAGACATTCCGTTCACACGCGCCAGCATTGGTGCATTTGATGTGGATCTGGTGTTTGAATTCTTTCAGGGCTTTGTAAACCATGCCCTGTGCACCTTGCACATCGACAACCTGAAGGGTGTGAATTCACACCACCAGTGTGAAACCGTGTTCAAAGCCTTTGGCCGTGCCTTGCGCATGGCGGTGGCTATTGATGAACGCCAACAGGGTGCCATTCCCAGTACCAAAGGTGCTTTGTGAGCCTGGTTGCCGTTGTCGATTACGGCATGGGCAACCTGCGTTCGGTGGCCCAGGCCTTGAAGCACGTCAAGCTGGACAATCAGGAAATCTGCATCACGGCTGATCCTTCTGTGATCGATCAGGCCGAGCGCGTTGTGTTGCCCGGTCAGGGCGCAATGCCCGATTGCATGAAAGCCCTGCGGGAATCTGGCCTGATGGATGCCGTATACCGCGCCGCCGAGAAAAAACCGCTGTTCGGTGTGTGCGTGGGTGAACAAATGATGATGCAATTCAGCGCCGAAGGGCCTGCGGATTGCCTGGGTTTGTTTCCGGGTGAAGTGGTGAAATTTGACCCGCGCCTGACAATTGAGTGCGGTTTGAAGGTACCCCACATGGGTTGGAACCGGGTAAACCAACGCATGGAGCACCCCTTGTGGGATGGCATCGAGAACGGCGCGTGGTTTTATTTTGTGCACAGTTACCATGTCAACCCGGTGAACCCGAACCACGTTGCTGGAGAGACAGATTATGGTGTCCGCTTTACCTGTGCCATTGCACGGGATAACATCTTTGCAACACAGTTCCACCCCGAGAAAAGCGCAGATGACGGTTTGAAGCTGTACTCGAACTTCCTTCGATGGAATCCGTAAGCATTACATTGAAACAATTTTTTTCACCCACTTGAATAGTTAACACAACACAGGCTCATGTTACTCATTCCAGCAATCGACCTGAAAGATGGTCAGTGTGTACGCCTTAAACAAGGCAATATGGACGATGCCACCATTTTTTCGGCAGACCCGGTTGAAATGGCCATGAAATGGGTTGCAAGCGGCGCACGCCGCTTGCACCTGGTCGATTTGAACGGCGCGATTGCGGGCAAGCCCGTGAATGAAGGCGTGATCATCGACATTCTGGATGCCGTGGGTGGCGCAATTCCTGTCCAGTTGGGCGGTGGCATTCGCGACCTGGACACCATTGAGCGTTATCTGGACGATGGCTTGAGCTACGTGATCATTGGCACGGCTGCGGTGAAGAACCCTGGCTTTTTGCACGATGCCTGTGGCGCATTCCCGGGCCAGATCATCGTGGGTCTGGACGCCAAGGAAGGCAAAGTGGCAACAGACGGCTGGAGCAAAATTTCCGGTCACGATGTGGTTGATCTTGCCAAGAAATACGAAGGCTATGGTGTGGAAGCCATTATTTACACCGACATTGGCCGTGACGGCATGCTGGGTGGCGTGAACATTGAAGCCACAGTGCGCTTGGCCAACGCTTTGACCATTCCTGTAATTGCCAGCGGCGGTATTACCAACCTGGACGATGTGAAGCAGTTGTGTGGTGTGGAACACGAAGGTGTGATGGGCGCCATTTGCGGCCGTTCCATCTACGAAGGCACGCTTGATTTTGCCAAGGGCCAGGCCCTGGCCGACGAACTGAACGGAAAGTCTTACTAATGCTTGCCAGCCGTATCATTCCCTGCCTCGATGTCACCGCAGGCAGGGTGGTCAAGGGCGTCAATTTTGTCGAACTGCGTGATGCGGGTGATCCCGTTGAAATTGCCCGTCGCTACGACGAGCAAGGCGCAGACGAACTGACCTTTCTGGACATCACCGCGTCTTCGGATGACCGTGATTTGATTCTGCATGTCATCGAAGATGTGGCCAGCCAGGTGTTCATTCCCCTGACTGTGGGCGGTGGCGTGCGCAAGGTGGAAGACGTGCGCAGGCTGCTCAATGCAGGCGCAGACAAAATCAGCATCAACACATCGGCAGTGACCAACCCGGAGCTGGTGGGTGAGGCTGCGGCCAAATATGGCTCGCAGTGCATTGTTGTGGCCATTGATGCCAAAGAGAAATCCAATGGTGAACCCGGTTGGGAGGTCTACACCCACGGGGGGCGCAAGCCCACCGGAATTGATGCAGTTCAATGGGCGCGCAAAATGCAGGCTCTTGGCGCCGGGGAATTGTTGTTGACCAGCATGGACCGTGATGGCACCAAAATCGGTTTCAATCTCGAGTTGACCCGGGCAGTGTCGGATGCGGTCACTATTCCCGTGATCGCCAGCGGAGGCGTGGGCAACCTGGATCACATGGTGGATGGTGTCATCAAGGGCAAGGCCAGTGCAGTGCTGGCCGCCAGCATTTTTCACTATGGCGAATACACCGTGCAGCAGGCCAAAGCCCACATGGCCAAGGCCGGTATCACCGTGCGGCTGTAACGGGGGCGCGCACCATGAGCAAAGATGTGGTGATCACCGGGAACTGGCTGGAGAGCGTCAGTTTCGATGAAAAAGGTTTGGTCAATGTGGTTGCGCAAGACCACATCACCAAGCGTGTGCTGATGGTGGCCTGGATGAACCGGGAAGCCCTTGAAATTACTGCCAGTACCGGCTTTGCAACGTATTATTCACGTTCGCGCGGTAAGCTGTGGCACAAGGGTGAGGAATCGGGCAATCAACAGAAGGTCAAGGAAATTCGCCTGGACTGCGATGGCGATGTGCTGATCCTGATGGTGGAGCAGGTGGGTGGCGTCGCTTGCCACACTGGCCGTGAAAGCTGTTTTTATTACGCGCTGGAAGGTGCACAGGGCGACAGGCCCCAATGGGTTGCCAAAGACCCCGTGCTGAAAGACCCTTCTGCCATGTACGGCAAAAAATAAAGGAATACACACCATGACTGACCTTGAAAAAGCGTCTGGCGATTTGCTCGAGCGTTTGACGCAAGTGTTGGAAGAACGCAAAAAAGGCGACCCGGAGCATTCATATGTGGCGAAGTTGCACCACAAGGGCCAAGACGCCATTCTAAAAAAAATCGGTGAAGAATCGTGCGAATTGGTGATGGCCTCCAAAGACCAGGACCGGGCCAAGGTGGTCGCTGAAACTGCCGATTTGTGGTTCCACAGCCTTGTGTTGCTGGGTTGGCACGGTTTGCAGGCTGCCGATGTGCTGGCTGAGCTGGACCGTCGAATGGGGCTTTCCGGCCTGGTTGAAAAGGCAAACCGGACAAAATAAGAACAGGCAAAAGGGGCAAAACATGACAGATTGCATATTCTGCAAAATAGCCGCTGGGGAAATCCCTAGCAGAAAAGTGTATGAAGACGAGGATATCCTCGCGTTTCACGACATCAAGCCAGCTGCGCCAGTACACTTTTTGATCATTCCCAAAAAGCACATTTCAACGCTTGCCGATGTCACTGAAGAAGACATTCCAGTCATGGGAAAAATCATGACGATTGCCGGGAAACTGGCCAAGCAGGAAGGTTGTCACGATGGCTTTAGAACCATCGTGAACACCGGAAGGGTAGGTTGCCAAGAGGTGTATCATGTACACATACACATTCTTGGTGGAGACAAGCCCTTGGGCTTGATGCTCAGCAAGTAAATGGCAAGCACGCAGCAATTAGGCAGACACATTCAAGGAGTAGGTTATGGGTTCATTTAGCATTTGGCACTGGGTCATCGTGCTGGTTATCGTGATGTTGGTGTTTGGCACCAAGAAACTGCGCAACATAGGATCGGATTTGGGCGGTGCCGTGAAAGGTTTCAAGCAGGGCATGAAAGACGGCGGTTCGGACGATGAGCAAAATTCCGCCAAACTGGCCGACGACAGCAACAAGAAATCCGACACCATCGACGTAGAAGCCAAAGAAAAGTCTTCCAGCTAATTTTCCTTTTTTTCGGCGCGCAGCATGTTCGACATCGCATTTTCAGAAATGCTTATCATCGCAGTGATTGCACTGGTGGTGATAGGTCCCGAGAAATTACCCAAAGTGGCCAAAACTGTTGGGCACTTGCTGGGCAAGGCACAGCGTTACGTCAGTGATGTGAAGTCAGAGATCAACAGGGAAATGGAAATTGACGAGTTGCGCAAGCTGCAAACCGAGATGCAGACTGCCGCACGCAAAGTGGAAAGCGATGTGCAAACCACGTTACGCGATACCGAAACCGATTTGAACAAATCGGTGAAGTTCATCGAAGACGACATTGCTGAACTGGAAAACACCCCGGCAGCAGACAACAATGCGCCAGAGCAGCCTGCCGGGCCAAGCCCCAAGGCAGAGGCCAAATAACAAGGTGCACGGGTTATGAGTCAGCAAGAAAATTTTGTCAGCCACCTGGTCGAGCTGCGCGACCGTTTGTTGCGCGGCGTGGTCGGTTTTTTGATTGTGTTTGTCGCACTAATGGCCTACCCGGGGGCGGCTTTCATTTTTGATTTACTGGCCCAGCCCATTCAAAGCGCATTGCCCGAAGGCACCAAGATGATTGCCACCGGCGTGGTGACCCCATTCATGGTGCCTGTCAAATTGACGGCCATGGTCGCTTTTGTCATTTCGCTGCCAATTTTGCTGTATCAGGCCTGGGCTTTCATTGCCCCCGGTCTTTACCAGCACGAGAAAAAAATGGCGCTGCCCATTATTTTCTCAAGCACCGTGCTGTTTTTGATCGGCATTGCATTTTGCCATTTCATCGTGTTTGGCAAAGTGTTCGCTTTCATCAACGACTTCGCTCCGCAAAGCATTACCCCGGCACCAGATATTGAAGCCTACATGAGCTTCGTGTTGACCATGTTCATGGCTTTTGGCATGACGTTTGAAGTGCCGATTATTGTGGTTGTGCTGGTTTATCTTGGGGTGATCAGTGTTGAAAAGCTGCAGGAAATTCGCGGTTACGTGATTGTGGGCGCATTTGTTATTGCGGCCATCGTGACCCCGCCCGATGTGATGTCGCAACTGTTCCTGGCCATTCCCATCTGCATTTTGTACGAAGTGGGTATTCTGGCCGCGAAGCTGATCGGGAAAAAACGCCAGGAAATACTGGAGTAACCACCGTCGTAACTACTGCGGTAATTACTGGCGTTTGATGAAGTCGCCCGGCTTTGGGCGCACCCCGATTTCAATACTGATTGTTTGGTTTTTGCCCTCCCGAAGCAACTCAACCGATTTCTTTTCACCGGGTGCATACGCCGCGATCTGGTTCAGCATTTGCGTGGTGTCCCTGATCTTTTCATTGTCCAGTTTCAACAAAATATCGCCCACTTTCAGGCCGGCTTTGTCTGCGGGGCCGTCTTTGACAATTCCTGCAATAATGACGCCATCGCGCTGTGGCAAGTCAAAGGCAGTCGCCAGCTCTTCGGTGATGTTCTGTTGTTCAACCCCAATATAACCCCGCGTCACAGTGCCTGTGCGCACAATCTGGTTCAGCACGCTTTGAACTGTTTTGGCCGGAATTGCGAAACCAATGCCCAGCGAGCCGCCTGATCGGCTGTAGATGGCTGTGTTGATGCCCAGCAGGTTGCCTGCGGTGTCAACCAGCGCACCACCCGAGTTGCCCGGGTTGATGGCTGCATCGGTTTGAATGAAGTTCTCGAACGTGTTGATGCCGACATGGTTTCGCCCCAACGCGCTGACAATGCCCATGGTCACGGTTTGGCCCACACCAAAAGGGTTGCCCATGGCCAGCACCACATCGCCCACCCTCACTGTCCCTTCTGCGGCAAACTTCAGGCTGGGCAGTTTGTCCAGATTGATCCGCAGTATCGCCAGGTCTGTTTCCGGGTCCATTCCGACAAGTTGTGCGGATGCGGTCCGGCCATCGTTCAGGCTTACCTCGATTTCATCGGCCGCTTCAACCACGTGCTGGTTGGTCACAATCAAGCCTTCACTGTTCACGATCACGCCCGAGCCCAGGCTGGAAGCCTGCTCTTCCTGCTCGAATTGTTCTTCCAGTTCATCACCGAAAAACTTCCGGATTTCCGGGTCTTCGAAAAATGGATGCTTGGGCAATTCCGGGGTGCGCTTGCTGGTGAAAATATTCACCACCGCGGGCATGGCCTTGTCCACGGCGTGCCGGTAACCCGCCACGCCTTCGGGTTGCGCTGTTTGGTGCGCCGGCTTTTGCAGCCAGTCTGGAACCCATTCGGGGCGCAGCACTTCCGTGATGAAATACAATGCAAGTAGCACTGCCAGGGCCTGGGAAAAGGTCAGCCAGAGTTTTTTCAACATATCAAATAGCAGGGGTGCGCCGTTGGTTTCAGTGGATCGGAAAGTTCTTGAACATGATTTGCGGGAATTGCTGGATCAGGCTCGCATGTCAGATTATTGCCCAAATGGCCTGCAGTTGGAAGGCAGGCCCAGTATTCGGCGTTTGCTGACCGGGGTTACCGCTTCGAAGGCCTTGATTGACCTTGCCGTTGAACTGGATGCCGATGCCGTTTTGGTACACCACGGCTTGATGTGGAAAGGCGACCCACAGGTGATCACCGGGTTTCGCAAAGAACGCTTGCAGACCGCTCTGGCGCACAACCTGAATGTGTTTGCCTATCATTTGCCGCTGGATGTTCACCCCGAACTGGGCAACAACGCACAATTGGGAAAAATGCTGGGCTGGCCCAGCGACCGCGAGGTGGGCGAGAAGGGGTTGATTCGCGTGGGCACGCTGGATGCCCCGCAGCGCTTGGAAGACGTGGTGGCGAACGTGGCTGTTGTGTTGGGCCATCGCGTGCAGGTGGAGGGGGCCAATGACCCCGCGCGAATGGTGCGCACGGTGGCATGGTGCACCGGTGGTGCGCCGGGTTATGTGGAGTCGGCGGCCTTGAACGGTGCCGATTTGTACCTGACCGGGGAGCTGTCCGAGCCCGCTGTGCATGTGGCCCGGGAGTGCAATGTCAGTTTGCTGGGGGCGGGGCACCATGCCACTGAGCGCTGCGGCGTGCAGGCATTGGGCGAATGGATTGCCCGGCGCCATGGTATTGAAGTCATTTTCCGTGATTTGTTTGTCGCGGTTTAGATCGTTTCTAATGTACAATCTCGGGTTGCATGGATCACTGGTTTTTACTTTCGGGGTTATTTTGATGAGCAATAATCAACCTGTAGACAAAGAACGCCGCGTATGGATGATCGCCTGTGGCGCAGCGGGTGGTGTGGCTGCTACAGCAACTGGCGCAGCGTTTCTGACCTCAATGGCACCTTCCGAGCGCGCAAAAGCCGCTGGTGCTCCCGTTGAACTTGATATTTCCGGCATGCAGCCGGGCGACATGAAAACCGTGGAGTGGCGTGGCAAACCCGTGTGGGTTGTTCGTCGCGATGAGACCATGGTCGAGGCCTTGCCCACCTTGGATGGTCAACTGGCCGATCCGAATTCAGAGCGCAAACCCGATGAACTGACCCCCGAATATGCACGCAACACGCATCGCTCCATCAAGCCTGAATACCTGGTTGCTGTGGGCATTTGCTCGCACCTGGGTTGCTCACCTTCTGCGCGAATCGAGGCTGGCCCCCAGCCAAGTCTGCCTGATGACTGGAAAGGCGGTTTCTTCTGCCCTTGCCATGGCTCGACATTCGATTTGGCTGGCCGCGTGTACGCAGGCAAGCCCGCTCCAGACAACCTGGAAGTGCCACCCCACAAGTATTTGTCAGACACCAGGTTGTTGATCGGTGTAGACGAGAACAACGCCTGACATCTGAGAGCGAGGAGTAGTAATTATGGCGGCAGATAAAAAAGTCGAAACCACAGGCGTGTTGGGCTGGATTGACCAGCGCTTCCCCCTGACATCGACCTACAAAGCGCATTTGTCCGAGTACTATGCGCCCAAGAACTTCAACTTCTGGTATTTCTTCGGTTCACTGGCCTTGCTGGTGCTGGTGATCCAGATTGTGACCGGTATTTTCCTGGTCATGCACTACAAGCCCGATGCCGCCAAGGCATTCCAGTCTGTGGAATACATCATGCGTGATGTGCCATGGGGTTGGTTGGTGCGCTACATGCATTCCACTGGCGCTTCCATGTTTTTCGTGGTGGTGTACCTGCACATGATGCGTGGCCTGCTGTATGGCTCATACCGCAAACCCCGTGAACTGATCTGGATCTTCGGCGTTGCCATTTTCCTGTGTCTGATGGCCGAAGCCTTTTTTGGTTACCTGTTGCCATGGGGTCAGATGAGCTACTGGGGTGCTCAGGTAATCGTGAACCTGTTCTCTGCAATTCCCGTGATCGGCCCTGATCTGGCCATCTGGATTCGTGGCGATTATGTGGTTTCCGATGCAACTTTGAACCGCTTCTTCTCTTTCCACGTCATTGCCATTCCTTTGGTGTTGCTGGGCCTGGTGGCCGCACACCTGGTGGCCTTGCACGAAGTGGGTTCCAACAACCCCGATGGTGTTGAGATCAAGGAAAAGAAAGGCGCCGATGGCAAGCCATTGGACGGCATTCCTTTTCACCCTTACTACACCGTGCACGACATTCTGGGTGTGGGCGTATTCTTGATGGTGTTCTCTGCCATTGTGTTCTTCGCGCCTGAAATGGGTGGTTACTTCCTGGAATACAACAACTTCATTCCGGCCGATCCATTGAAAACGCCTGCGCACATTGCGCCTGTCTGGTACTTCACGCCGTTCTATTCGATTTTGCGTGCAATTACCTTCCCGTTCTTCTGGATTGATGCCAAGTTCTGGGGTGTTGTGGCCATGGGTGGTGCTGTGGTTATCCTGTTCTTCCTGCCTTGGTTGGACCGCAGCCCAGTGAAGTCAATTCGCTACCGTCCGGCTTTGCACAAGTGGATTTACGCCATCTTCGTGGTGAACTTTGTTGTGCTGGGTTACCTGGGTGTGAAACCACCCTCAGACATTGGTCAAATCGTGTCTCAACTTGGAACCCTCTATTACTTCCTGTTCTTCCTGGCAATGCCTTGGTGGTCAAAGATGGGTACTTTCAAGCCCGTGCCCGACCGTGTTGTGTTTCACGCGCACTAAGCCTGACTGGACGAGATAAGGACTAGATGATGAAAAAATTATTGGCTTTGTTGGCGCTTGTTCCTTCACTGGTGTTCGGTGCGGGAAGCAACTACCCCCTGGATGCGGCGCCCGACCTGACGAACGACCTTGCTGCCTTGCAACGCGGCGCCAAGCTGTTCTCGAATTACTGCCTGAACTGTCATGCTGCTGAAAGCATGCGTTATAACCGCCTGCGCGACATTGGTTTGACTGACGAGCAGATCAAGGAAAACCTGATGTTCGCGTCGGACAACGTGGGCGAAACCATGACTGTTGCCATGGACCCCAAAGATGCGAAAAAGTGGTTCGGTGGCGTGCCGCCTGATTTGTCCCTGATTGCACGTTCGCGTGCTTCGGGCAATGGCCCCGGTGCAGACTACATTTATACTTACTTGCGTACTTATTACCGTGATCCTGCCAAGCCAACTGGCTGGAATAACATGGTGTATCCCAATGTGGGCATGCCCCACGTGTTGTGGGAGTTGCAAGGCGAGCGCGTTGCGATGTACGACGATGTGGCCGACCCGCATTATCCGGAAAAAAAGGTACACAAGTTTGTGGGCTTTGAACAGATCAAGCCAGGCACGATGAATCAGGTTGAATACGATCAGGCCATGGCCGATCTGACCAGCTTCCTTGTGTTTATGGCAGAACCTGTTCGTGAAGGCCGTTTCAAGCTTGGTGTGATCGTGTTGCTGTTCTTTGGTGTGTTCACCATATTCGCTTGGCGCCTGAACGCGGCTTACTGGAAAGACATCAAGTAAGCATTTTGGCTTAATTGCATACAGGCTGGGGTGTTTGCTCGCCCCAGCCATTTTTTGTTTTGGGATGACAACATTATGATGGTTCTTTACTCTGGAACAACTTGCCCGTTTTCTCAGCGTTGCCGGTTTGTTTTGCATGAAAAAGGCATGGACTTTGAGATCAAGGACATTGATCTGTTCAACCGGCCTGATGACATCAGTGTGATGAACCCGTACAGCCAAGTGCCTATTCTGGTTGAACGTGATTTGATTCTTTACGAATCAAACATCATCAATGAATACATTGATGAGCGCTTTCCGCATCCTCAGTTGATGCCTGCGGACCCGGTGATGCGTGCGCGTACGCGCTTGTTCCTGTTCAATTTTGAGCGGGAATTGTTCCAGCATGTCAGCGTGCTGGAAAAAGCGGGCAACCCGAAAGCCATGGACAAGGCCAAGTCGGCTATTCGTGAGCAACTGACCCAGTTGGCCCCTGTGTTTGTGAAAAGCAAGTACATGTTGGGCGAAGATTTCTCCATGCTGGACGTGGCGTTGGCCCCTTTGTTGTGGCGCCTGGAACACTACGGAATTGAACTGCCGAAGTCTGCTGCACCACTGATGAAGTATGCCGAGCGAATTTTCGCAAAGCCCGCTTTCATTGATGCGTTGACACCTTCCGAGAAGGTGATGCGTCGTTAATTGGGTGCTAATTGATTAGCGACCCGGAACCGCTGAGGTATATGCAGTGACTGAAGTTTCTACCAAGCCTTATTTGATTCGTGCCATTCACGAATGGTGCGTCGACAATGGCTATACGCCCTACCTCGCCGTGGCTGTTAATGAAAAAACCCAGGTGCCCAAGGAATTTGTGAAGGCGGGAGAGATTGTGTTGAACACCTCACCCTTGGCCACCAACAAATTGAATTTGGGCAATGACGCCATTGAGTTTGAGGCTCGTTTTGGCGGGGTGGTGCGTGAAATTTACGTGCCAATCGAGCAGATCAGCGCCATTTATGCCCGTGAAAATGGACATGGCATGGCGTTTGAAGTGTTAAAGCCTTTGGCGGAAATTGAAGGCGATGGTGCTGAGGCTGTTCAGTTTGTTCTGGATGAACAGAATGAGCCTGTTTCTGATGATTCCGGGGACAAGCCTGCTGGTTTGCGTTCGGTTTCCGGTGTCAGTGAAGACTCAAAGCCTTTGTCTGTTGCTAAATCAGATAAATCTGATGAAAAAACACCAAAAAAACCCGGTCAGAAGAAAAAGAATCATCTGACTCGAGTAAAATAGCGCTTCTCTTAAGTGCCGCTTTAGCTCAGTTGGTAGAGCAACCGCCTTGTAAGCGGTAGGTCGTCAGTTCGAATCCGACAAGCGGCACCATTCTTCTCCCGGTCTCTCGGGGCACCACCAAATTTAGTTGTACTGGCCATTTTAAGCCGTCCCGGCGCGCGCTATTCGGTCTTTTTTTTGTTGGCCAGCTAGGCGGGGTTACCCGATTCCGCGCAGAGAGGGCCTTAATGGAACCAGAAATTAGAACTCGCGCTGATTGGTTCTTTCCGGAATGAGCGACTGGGCTTTATTCAGGTACGGAACGCTTTACACTGTGCGCATTGAATTCAACGCAGCAACACACCATGCCCAAATTCAAGAAGAATCCATTAGACGCACTGGAGCTAAAGCCCGGTCAGTCAATCGAATTGCTCAAGGCGCTTCACATCGTGACGCGTGAGGGTGGAATCAACCAGGACAGTCGAAGAAAGTTAAAGCAGGTGTATCACCTGACCCATTTTATTGAGCCTTTGATTGATGAAGTAAGGAGGGCCAATGAGGGACAACTTTATTTGGTCGATCACGGTGCGGGCAAGTCGTATCTCGGGTTTATTCTTTACGACCTGTACATCAAGCAAAACCCGGAAGGTGCGGTGGTGGCCGGTGTGGAAACCCGTCAGGAGCTGGTGGACAAATCCAACACACTGGCCAGTCAATTGGGGTTTGGCCAGGGCATGAGGTTTATTAACCTGCCTGTGGCGCAGGCCACGGAGCACCCGGATTTGCCAGGGCAGGTGGACATCGTGACGGCATTGCATGCGTGCAACACGGCCACAGACGATGCCATTTCATTTGGTTTGAAGAAGCAGGCGAAGTTCATGGCCTTGGTGCCGTGTTGCCAGGCCGAGATGGCCACACACTTGCGCAAAAACAAAGCCAGCCAGTTGGGCAAAACCAGTCTGGTGGAAATGTGGCGCCACCCCCTGCATACGCGTGAATTCGGTAGCCAGTTGACGAACGTTTTGCGGTGTTTGCAATTGGAGGCGCATGGTTACCAGGTGACCGTGACCGAATTGGTTGGCTGGGAACATTCCATGAAAAACGAGCTGATTATTGCGAAGAAACACCAGCGTTCAAATCCCAAAGCCGCGCAGCGTTTGCGGGACATGTTGGCTGAGCTGGGTCTGGATGGTGATGAGGGTTTGCAGCAGCGTTTTCATGTGCCGCAGCAATAAAGGCGTTTTGAAACGCAGCGGTTAGCTGCTTCGCAAACCTTGCCATTCAGTGCGTAGCACGTTGGGCAGGCCCAGTAGCTGCAAGGCGTGCTGGGCGGTGTCGGTGACCATGGCGTCGATGCTGCCGGGGCGCTGGTACAGTGCGGGCACGGGTGGCATCACAATCCCGCCCATTTCGGTCACGCTGACCATGTTGCGCAGGTGTGCCAAATTCAATGGGGTTTCACGCGGCAATAAAACAAGGCGTCGTCGTTCTTTCAGCACCACGTCGGCGGCACGGGTAATCAGGTTGTTCGACAGGCCATGTGCCACGGCGGCCAGTGTGTGCATGGAACACGGTGCCACCACCATGCCCATGGATGGGTAGGACCCGCTGGCAATGCAATTGCCCACTGATTTGGGCGAGTGCACCACATGGGCTTTCACCTCAATTTCTTCCTTGCTTAAATCGCTTTCACTGGCCAGGGTTAGCCAGCCTGAAGGGGATACCACCAGGTGAATTTCCGTGTCGCCACGCGCGCGAAGCAGATCCAGAATTTTCAGGCCAAACAAGGCACCACTGGCGCCTGTGATGGCCACGGTGATGGATTGTTTGAATTGGGCTGGAGGTGTGCTGCTCAAGTTGGAAATTACTCGGACTTGGTCGATGCGTTGGCGGCAGCGATAAGTGCCTGCAGTTCGCCGTTCTGGTACATCTCGGTCATGATGTCGCAGCCGCCCAGGAATTCACCGTTCACATATAGTTGTGGGATGGTGGGCCAGTTGGCGTAATCTTTAATGGCTTGGCGAATTTCGGGGTCGTCCAGCACGTTCACTGTGAGCACCTTTTCAGCTTCGCAGGCTTTCAGGATTTGAATGGCGCGGCCAGAAAACCCGCACATGGGGAACTGGGCTGTTCCTTTCATGAACAAAACCACGGGGTTGCTGGTGACGGTTTCGTGAATGGAATCGCGAGCGCTCATAAAAACTTCCTTTCAATGGGGTGAGTTGCTACAACCCTGTATTGTAATGGATATGGGCATAAAACGCTCGTTTTCAAATGCGTGCGAACACAAAACGCGGGGTGCCAGCCAGATCGGGCAGGCCTTGTACATACACGTAAGGGGTGGTGCAAAACAGTGCTTTGACGGCATTTTGCTGGTCGTGGCCATGTTCAACCAGCACACCGCCACCGGGGCGAAGCAGGGTGGGGCTGTGGCGGGCAATTTCCCGATAGAAGCGCAGGCCGTCGCCCCCGTCGGTCAAGGCCTGGGCGGGTTCGAACCGCAAGTCGCCCTGTGAAAGGTGGATGTCGCCTTGTTCAATGTAGGGGGGGTTGCTGCAAACCAAATCAAAGGCCAGTGCTGGTGTTTGATTCAAAAGCCCGGCGAACAGGTCAGATTCAATGAAGCGCACATTTTTTGCGCCCAGTTCATTGGCGTTGTGTTGGGCAACCCACAGGGCATCTGCGGAAAGGTCGGTGGCGGTTACTTCAAGGATGGGGTTTTCAAGCGCAAGTGAAATGGCGATGGCACCGCTGCCGCAGCCAATGTCCAGCACGCGGGTTAGCAAGTTCTCGGTTGACTTGTTTTGTAGAAAGCCCAGGGCGTGTTCCACCAGTTCTTCGGTTTCCGGGCGGGGTATCAACACGCGTGGGTCGACAAAAAAAGAGCGGGAATAAAATTCTTTCTGTTGCACCAGGTAGGCGATGGGTTCGCCGTGTTGCCGTCTGGTTGCCAGCGACTTGAATGCGATGAGCTGGTCCACGGACAGTGCGCGATTGCCTTTGGTGACCAGGCTTACTCGGTCAAACCCGGTGATGTGCGTCATCAACACACGAAGTTCATTGGGCGGCAGGCCGGTTTCTTCGCGGGTTTGTTGCAACACCGATTCAATGGTGGGTTGGGGCTGGGTGCTCATTCTTTGGCGGTGATTTCGGCAAGCAGCTCGGCTTCGTGGAATGCGGTCAGGCCATTCATCAGGTCGGCCAAGTCTCCGTCCATGATGTAGTCGAGTTTGTAGAGGGTCAAGTTGATTCGGTGATCGGTCATTCGCCCTTGCGGGAAGTTGTAGGTGCGAATGCGTTCCGAACGGTCGCCCGAGCCGACCAGGCTTCGGCGCTCGCTGGCCTCTGCGGCCTGACGCTCGCGGTCAATTTTGTCTTGAAGGCGAACATTGAGCACCTTCATGGCTTTGGCCTTGTTTTTGTGCTGGCTTCGTTCATCCTGACATTCCACTACAAGGCCAGTGGGCAGGTGGGTAATGCGCACAGCAGAATCGGTTTTGTTGATGTGCTGGCCACCTGCGCCGCTGGCGCGGTAGGTGTCGATGCGCAAATCAGCGGGGTTGATTTCAATTTCTTCCGCTTCGTCGGGTTCGGCCATCACTGCCACGGTGCACGCCGAGGTGTGTATGCGGCCCTGGTTTTCGGTGGCCGGAACACGTTGCACGCGGTGTCCGCCTGATTCAAATTTCAGGTGTTTGTACACGTTCTCGCCGGCCAGGCGAACAATCACTTCTTTGTAGCCGCCCAATTCCGATTCGCTGGCGCTCATCACTTCAATTTGCCAACCCTGGCGTTCGGCGTACCGGGTGTACATGCGAAACAGGTCGCCTGCAAACAAGGCTGATTCGTCGCCACCTGTGCCTGCCCGAATTTCCAGCATGGCGTTGCGGTGGTCGTTGGGGTCTTTGGGCAGCATCAGGCGTTGCAGTTCAGTCTCGATTTGCAGCAGTTTGGCTTCGTTTTGCGCAATTTCCTCGCGAGCCATGTCGCGCATGTCGGGGTCGGTAAGCCACTCGTGGGCGGTGTTCAGGTCGGCTTCAATGCTTTGGTATTGCGCAAAACGTTCGGTGGCAGGCAGTAGTTCGGATCGCTCGCGCGTGATGGCCTTGAACTGCACCATGTCATTGGCGGCGTTCTGCGAGGATAAAAAATCTTCAAGGTCGGCCAGGCGTTCTGTAAGACGCGTGAGCCGGGCCCGCATGCTGTTGTTCATCTATTTGTCGGTGTTTTTAATGTTGAAAAGCTCTGGAAGCCACTTCAGCAGTGCTTCGCGTTCAGCGGGGGTGGCTTTGTGCAGTGCCTGCATCGGGCCATGCATGAATTTCGCACCCATTCGATGGGCCATCAATTGCAATACGTCGTCTGCCGGTATGCCTTTGGCCAGTTGTTTGCGGGCGTATTCAAGTTCAAGCTGGGCAATGTCGTCGGCTTTCTGGTGTATTTCTTGAATGGTGGGAACCAGTGAGCGTTCGTTCATCCAGCGCATGAAGCCCTGAACCTGGGTTTCGATGATGGCTTCGGCTTGTTCTACGGCAGCAGCGCGTTGCTCGCGACCTTCCTGAACAATTTGACTAAGGTCGTCAATGGTGTACAGAAATACGTCGTCGAGCTTGCTGACCTGTGCTTCGATGTCGCGGGGTACGGCCAGATCAAGCATGAAGATGGGTTCGTGTTTGCGTTTTTTGCAGGCGGCTTCCACCATGCCCAGCCCGATCAGGGGCAGGGTGCTGGCTGTGCAGGAAATGACGATGTCGGATTTTGCCAGTTGTTCCGGCACTTGGGCCAAACCAATCACGTTGGCGTTGTAAGTCAGCGCCAACTGGTGGGCGCGTTCGGCGCTGCGGTTGGCAATGGTGATGCTTTTCGGTTGCTGGGCTGCAAAATGGGTGGCGCACAACTGGATCATTTCGCCTGCGCCGATGAACAGCACGTTGCGTTTGCTGAGGTCGCCGAAAATTCGTGTGGCCAGTTTGACGGCCGCCGAAGCCATGGAAACCGAGTGCGCACCAATTTCTGTGTGTGAGCGCACTTCTTTGGCCACCGAGAAGGTGCGCTGAAAAAGCTGGTGCAGCATTTGGCCCAAGGTGCCCGCTTCTTCGGCGGTGCGGGCGGCTTGCTTCATCTGGCCCAGAATTTGTGCTTCCCCCAACACCATGGAGTCCAGCCCGCTGGCCACGCGAAATGCATGGCGAACCACTTCCTGCTGGGGCAGGATGTACAGGTGGGGACTCAGTTCCTTGGGGGATATGTTGCGGTTGCTGGCCAGCCAGTCCAGCAGTTCGCGCTCCAGATGTGCAATGTCGCCGCTGGCGCAATACACTTCGGTGCGGTTGCAGGTGGACAATATCGCTGCTTCATGGGCCTGTACCCGGTGGGCGAGGGCGCGTAGTGCTTCTTGCAATTGTTCGGCCGGAAACGCCAAGCGCTCGCGAAGGGCGAGCGGGGCAGATTGATAATTCAGGCCGACTGCGAAAAGCTCCATAATACCTACTGGGCGGGAAACCCTTCATTATAACCCGTGATGTTGGCAGTGCCTTCAGTCGTTTTCGGCGAGCTGCCGTTTGATTTTTGCAAGGTCGGTTGATTTTCCTTCGTGATCAACCTGTTCCAGCTTGTAGCCAAAGCCGTACACAGGCGTTAAGCGAAAGCCTTGTTCGGGGCGCAGGGCCAGTTTGGAGCGCACGCGCGATATGTGGGTGTCCATGGTGCGCGAGGGCAAATCCGTGTCGCGACCCCACACGCTTTCCTGAATGTGTGAGCGTGACAGTGGTTTGCCAAAATTGCGAAACAGCAGCAGGGCCAAATCAAATTCTTTCTGGGTCATGACCACGCGTTTGGCGTGGCGAACGATTGTTGAGAACTTGGGATGGAATTCCAGGTCCGCGATTTCAAACACTTCGGGTGCCGTCAATTCCGGGTAGGCCCGGCGCAGCAGTGCATTTACACGGGCAACCAGTTCGCCACGCCGAATCGGCTTGATCATGTAATCGTCGGCACCGGCATTCAGGGCTTCAACAATATTCTCTTCGTCGGTTTTGGAGGTGATGAATAGAACCGGTACTTTGATGTGCAGGGTTTCACGGATCCAGTGCATGACCTTCGGGCCCGAGCTGTCGGGCAGCACCCAGTCCAGCAACACCAGATCAAAGCTGTCCCGGTACAGTGCGGTTTGAAAGCTTTTGAACGAGGCGAATGAATAACATTTGTGATTGACCGATTCCAGTACCCAACGCAGTAATTCGCTTTGTGTCAGGTCGTCTTCCAGTATGGCAATGCGCATGGGCGTGGCTCCTGCGGGGGGATTTTGTTACCACAATGCTAATTTGTGTGTTGACAGTTTAATCCTTTAAACAGGACAGGAAAGACGATGTTGCTTTTTTGTTAAATGCCGGTGTGTTCCGATGTTTCAATCAGAGTGGGCTTTACTGATTGTTCTGTTCGGTCTGAAGGGCGTGAATGGCATGTGCCCCGGCAAACATCACGCCGACAATGCGCAGCGTTTTGTCGTAAATGGCGGGGCGCTGCTCGGGCTTTTCAATGTATTCAACCGCCATGAACAGCACGTTCTGGGCAATCACTTCCAGCACTTCGAACATTTCATGTTGTGGCAGACCGGGCAACAATGCGGCAATGCGGTTGTCGCTGCAAATGTCTTCACTGACGGCGCGGATGGTTTTTTTCAATCCATCGCGCATGCGTTCCAGGGAGCCAAAAGCTTCAGAGGCGCCCACCACCACGGGCTTTGGATTTTCCACGGCCCAGTCAAAGAAGCGTTTCACCAGCATGGGGCGAATGTCGAGGTCGGATTCATTGGCAGTGCTGATTCGCACTTCTTTGAACGCTTCGATAACCGCGGTTTCGACTTCCCGAATCACCGCAGTGCCCAGGTCGGCCAGGTCGCTGAAGTGGCGGTAAAAGGCGGGCGCGGACAGGTTGGCTTCGCGGGTTATTTCGCGAATGCCAAGGCTGGAGAAACTTCGCCGGTGATAGCTCAGGTTCAGTGCAGCGTCGATCAGCCGTTTGCGGCCATGGGTTGTGGGTGTGGTAGGTGCCATAAGCGATCGATTATATCCAAAACCCGAACAACTGTTATGAAACCTCATTTGGAAGTTTTAACCAATTTGTGGTTTGGGGTATTGACGAGTGTGTTTACAGTTGTTAACATCGGTTGCATTGAAACAAGGCATTCATTGGGAGACCTCTCATGCTGCACTACCTGAAATTCACAGCCTTTCCATTGATTGCCCTGGGCGTGATGCACGCCATGATGCAGGGCGGCGCCTGGATGTACACCGGTATTGCTGCTTTGGTGTTTGTGGTTGCGGTCGGCGACATCTTGCTGCCCGACGACCGCAGTGAACCCCGCATGGACGGTGAGTTTTTTCTGAACCTGATGCTTTGGGTAACCCTGCCCATTCTGATGTGGGTGACCTTGTGCTTTACCTGGGCTGTGGCCCCGGTGGATGTGCTGGGCATTGATGAATTCATGCGCAACACGTTTGGCTATGATCGCATCGAGTTGCAGGCCGGTACCACTTGGTACCAGTGGTTCATGGGTGCATTGGCCGGGGCATTCCTGTTCGGCGCGGGTGGAACAAACGTGGGGCACGAGTTGACCCACCGCACCTACAGCATGCGCGACATGATTCTGGGTCGCTGGATGCTGGCTTTTACCTGCGATGCCTCGTTTGCGATTGAACATGTGTATGGCCATCACAAAAACCTGGGTACTCCTGCAGACCCCGCCACAGCACAGCGCGGCGAAAATGTTTATGGCTTTGTTTTGAAAAGTACGGTGGGTGGATACAAGTCTGCCTGGAAGCTGGAAAAGCAGCGCCTGGCAAAGTTTGACCAGTCGGTGTGGAACCCTGTTCACAGCCGCATGATGCGCGGAAATTTAATGAGCTTGAGCCTGTTTGCTGTGGCGTTTTATGTCGGAGGCTGGGCTGGTGTTGCGATGTTCTGGATCATGAGTGCCGGTGGTAAAACACTGCTGGAGGTGGTGAATTACATGGAGCATTACGGTATTGTTCGCCGCCCCGAGGACAAAGTGGAACCACGCCACAGCTGGAACACCAATGCCTCGGTTTCGACTGCGTTGCTGTACGCACTGACCCGCCATTCGCACCACCATGCCGAGGCCGATCAGGAATACTGGAACCTGCGCAGCTACCGCCACGCACCCATGCTGCCCACTGGCTACCTGGGCACAATCTTGCTTGCGCTGGTGCCGCCCCTGTACAAGAAAGTGATGACGCCTTTGTTGAACCATTGGGACGAAACCTTTGCTACGCCCGAGGAGAAGAAGCTTGCGATTGCGGCCAGTGTTAAAAGTGGCATGGCTGGTTTGAAGTCTGCGCAAGTCGCGGGCTGATTCAACACGGAGACAAAGATGAAACTACTTGAATGGTTTGGTTTGCAAGGCGGTGCGGCCGCGGCCAACAAAGGAAAAGTGACCCACAAGGTGTGCGTGGCCCCCGGTGGCCAAAGCTTTGAGGTGGAGAAGGGGCGCAAGGTGATTTTGAATTCTGCGTTGTCTGCGGGTTTGGGCTTTCCCCACAATTGCCGGGTGGGCAGTTGTACCCAGTGCAAGTGCAAATTGAAAAGCGGCAAGGTGCGCGAGCTGACCGATTCAAGCTATGTATTGAGCGCTGAAGATTTGAAGGCGGGGATGATTCTGGCCTGTCAGTCCATTCCCGAAACAGACCTTGAAATTGAGGTGGAACTGACGTCGGGCGGTGACCGTTTGGTGGAAACGCGCGCAACGATTGTGGGCCAGAAAGAATTGACCCATGACATTGTGGAACTTCGCGTTGTGCTGGATGAACCCATGCCGTTCAAGGCAGGGCAGTACGCGGAAATTCGCCTGGAAGAATTCAGTTTGTCGCGCAACTACAGTTTTGCGGTGGCGCCCAAAGGGCAGGAGGCCAATGAACTGGTGTTTCATGTTCGAAAGGTGCAGGGTGGCAAGTTCACGCAGTGGTTGTTTGCTGCGAACCGGCAGGAAACACGTTTGAGTGTAAGTGGGCCATTCGGCGATTTTTACCTGCGCCCGGCCGAGGGTGAAAAGCCTGCGCCGATTGTGTGTGTGGCGGGTGGCAGTGGCATGGCACCCATTTTAAGTTTGCTGGATCAGGCAGGTTGGGCTGGGGAAACACGCGATGTGGTGTACCTGTTTGGTGCGCGCACGCAGCGTGATTTGTATGCGGATGCCGACATGGGTCGCATTCAGCAAGGCTGGCGGGGGTCATTGAGCTTCCAGCAGGTGTTGTCAGAAGAACCTGAACATTCAGGCTGGAAGGGTGCGCGTGGGTTTGTCACCGATGAACTGGACAAGCTGCTAATGGATTGGCCGCAGGTTCAGGCCTATCTGTGCGGCCCGCCTGCGATGATCGATGCCGCCATTGCAAAGTTTTCCAAACTGGGTGTGAAAGTGGAAAACATTCGCTACGACAAGTTTGAGTAAAGTGGTGCCACTAAGCCGGTAAGTTGCTGGTGATTGCATCCAGTGGCAGGCTTTCAAGTGGATTGGCTGTAGAGCCAATTGGTGATGAGGCCACGGCATCAAGAAGCGGATCAACCACTGCATCCAGCGGTGTGCCAGTGGTGCCTTCATCAACGGGTTCTTCCGGTGTTTCGGGTTCGTCATCGGGTGTTTCATCTTCTGGCTCGTCCACGGGCTCGGATGTTTCATCGCCGTTGCCCACGCGAACGTCTGTGAACGTGGTGCCTTCAATGGCATTGCTGTCGCCGCCCGATGATGCAGCCAACGCGGCAACGCCTACGCCGCCCCCAACAACGGTGGCCAAACTGCCAACACCCCCGGCGGATCCTGCGGAAAGCAGGCCTGCGCCGACCAGCCCATTGAAGCCAGTGCCCGCATCGGTAAGCAGTATGGCGCCGTCAGCACCATCGCTGATGGCGTACAGTTCTACGCCATCCGTTAGTGATGTCACTTCAATCACGGCCCCATTGGCTGCGGAATTGCTGGCGATCTGCGCGGCCGATTCCGGTGCCAGGGTAACCAGTGAATCCGCCTGCCCTTGCGTTAGCGCGGGCAGTTCAATGTCCACAGGCACCAAGTCTTTGTTTTGAATCACGTCGCCCGCCAGAATCGCATCGCCTTGGCGCAGTGTTAATTGCTCGCCTTGACGCTGAACGACCAGTTTTTCTGTTGTGGACGCAACGATGCCAATTTTGGGTGCTGTGCTCATGGTGATGTCCGTTGATTTGTCAGTAAAGTTATTATTTTTTACTTGTGTATGGCTTGGTTTGGATTCAAATAAAAACCCCCTCCGTGGAGGGGGTCGGTTGGAAAAACCAATGCGTCGTTTAGATCAGTCCACCTGTGATCGGGCTGATGGCATCCTGCAAGGGATCGGTGACTGTGCTGATCGGCGTGCCTTCTGTTGCCGCCAGCAGGTCGTCAATTGGTGTTGCTTCACCACCGCCATCGCCACCAGCCAGTGCGTCTGCCAGCGGCTCGGTCACGGGTTCAAGTGGGGTGTTGGTGCCAATGTCCTCGACCACTCCGCCAACGCTCTCACCCAATACTGCAGGGTCCGAATTTTCCATCAACGCGTCTGTCAATGGATCCAGTGGCGTGTCTGGCGTGTCGCCACCTTCTACCAGGGACACCACGGGATCCACCACTGCGTCCAGCGGTGTGCCAGTTGTGCCGCCGTCAGCAGGTGGCTCCTCTGCGGGTGGTTCTTCTGTGGCAGGTTGGGTCTCGCCACCCAGCAACGTGCCCGTTGTTGTCGCGAGTTCTTCGCCAGGGCCCGCCATTTCAGCGTTGTCGATGAAGGCGTCGCCAGCATCCGAAGTGCCGGATGACAGGGGTGCAACCAGCATGTCGGATACGGCCGTCGTAAGTGGGTCCAGCGGTGCCAGGGCGCTGTTTTCATTGGTCAAGTCTGTCAGGCCTTCGCCTGTTTCGTCCAGCGTGCCACTTAGCCCGGTTGATCCACCCGATTCCTCGTCGGTGCCAACCACGGGAGCCAGCACATCAGAAGTCAGTGGGCTCAACTGGCTTTCATCGCCAGCCAGTGTGTCGCCAACACTGCTCAAGCCTGCAGCCACACCGTCTGTGCCGTCTTCTTCGCTGTAACCCAGAGTTTGAGTCAGTGGGTCGACCACAGGGTCCAGTGGTGTTTCTTCTGCGCCTTCCGCCAGGCCTTGAGACAGGTTGCTGACAACACCAACCACACCTTCCTGGTCGTTGGTGTAGCCTTCCTGCTCTTGGCCGATTGTTTCGGCAAGCAGATTGCTGATGGGGGTCGGATCTTGCGCGGAGGCATCGGCCAGCCCGTCAGAAACGGTACCTAGTCCATCTGCAAGTGGCTCTGTAACGCCCGTCAAAGGTGCCAGTGGCGTTTCTTCTGTGCTTTGATTCAAAGACTCAATCCCGCCGATCAAACCAGATGTGTCGCCTTCGGCATCGGAATCGCTGTCGGAGTCAGAATCGCTGTCGGAATCGCTGTCGGAATCGCTGTCGGAATCGCTGTCGGAATCGC
>NZ_DAIUBR010000002.1:116735-197945 GCF_036846585.1 Limnobacter sp.
TGTCGGAATCGCTGTCGGAATCGCTGTCGGAATCGCTGTCGGAATCGCTGTCGGAGTCGCTGTCGGAGTCGCTGTCGGAGTCGTTGGGGCCTACTATTGTGTCGTCACCGCTTCCCAGTGCCAGGGCACCCAGCGCTGCGCCGCCAACGGCCGCACCAACGCCTGCGGCACTGCTGCCGCCAGCCAACAAGCCCGCACCCACCAGGCCAGACATGGTGCCCTCGTAGGGGGTCAGGATTGCAGAACTAACCTCGTTGTCGATGTCATAAAGTTCTACGCCTTCACTCAGGGCAACCACTTCAGTGCGCGTTGCACCATCGGCAACAGTGGAGGCAATCTGTTCAAGTTTCGCGGATGCATTTGGTGCCAACTGCAGCAAAGTATTGCCGTGACCGGCCGATACTGCGGGCATAAGCACTTCAACGTTTTGGGCACCAGTGTTGGTCACCACATCGTTCCACTTCAGCGCATCACCTTGGCCAAGTTCAATAATGTTGCCGCCACGCTCTACTTGTAGTGCAGCAGCCGATTTGATAATTCCCACATCGGGATTTGTAGTAACCATAATTCTGTTTCCTCGGGGCTAGAGTATTGTTCAGGTAAATCTACTGCTATACGGGTTTTACTCACGGTGGTTTCGAATGGATTCAGGGTTTATTCAATTATTTGGAGGATCGTCAAATTTTTGATTGATTGATTCTGTAAAAATGTTAAATAAAATTAAACATTTATTTTACGAATACCGTATTTGTTGGTTTTCATGGAAATGAGCCAGTTGAGGCGGGTTTTTTGTGCTGTCGATGTAAGTAGATTGAGAGTGGTTTTTCACCAGGTTTCAGCCTGATTTTGCAGTGGTATTTTCAGTGTTGGGGGGACCAATTTTGGTGGGGTAATTAAGTAATTGTTCTGGTAATGATTCTCGCGGCTGCCTTCCGCCGATTTTGCATGAATTGATCTGTGCGGTTGCAATGTCAATTTGTGCAGTTTTCTCGGCCTTTTGAATGAAAGTGAGGCTTGTGGTGCTCGATGGGTGTCAAAGTAGTATCTTGCTCCGTGGCGGCACGTGGCTTGAAAAGAAGACAAACTTATCTAAGGAATCATGACGAAGTTGTTGATCGCCCGTGAATTGCGGTTTTTGCCATGGCTGGTTGGTGTTGCGTGCTGGGTATTTACTTTCCAGTTTGGTGCTGCAAGTGCGCAAGACACGGTCATGGTGTTCGCCCCGCCCACGGTCAACTATCAAATGCCCGATCAGTTCCGCGATTTGATTGATCAATCCACACGGCAAATTCTGGCCACGGCCCAAGTCAATGACAATGGCGATGCTTGGCAATTGTTCAGGCGTTTGCGCCCAGCCATTCAAGATGCCTTGGGTACGCAGGGTTATTTTTCACCCACCATTTCGCGCGTTGTGAATGACCCGCTTCCGGAAGACCAGGCACCGGCGGTCAACATCACGGTTGACCCTGGCCCACAAAGCAAAGTGGTGTCGGTCGACATTCAGTTTGACGGAGAAATCAACAGCGATGAATTTGCCGCCCGAAGGGAACGGCTGAAAACGCTTTGGTTGCTGGGTACGAACGAACCTTTTAATCAGTCAGACTGGAGCGCGAGCAAAGACAGGTTGCTGCGTGAATTGCTCGACAAAGATTTCGCCGCGGCAACGCTGGCAGAGAGCCTGGCCGATGTGGATCCCGAGAAAAATACGGTGGCCCTGAGCGTGGTGTACGACAGCGGCCCGGTGTTTACATTTGGTGAGCTGAAAATTGAGGGTTTAAACAAATACCCCGCCGACCTGGTGTCGCGGTACAACACCATTGAACCGGGCGACCGCTACGAGCAGGAGCGTTTGTTGCGCTTGCTGGACGAGTTGCAGGGGACCACTTATTTTTCTTCGGTGGATGTGAAGATTGATGCCGATGATCGACAGCCCCGCAATGTGCCGATCGAAGTCACGGTTCTGGAAAGCGACAGCAAGCGTTTGGGCTTGGGTGCGGGTTACAGTTCCAACACAGGTTTTCGTACAGAAGCCACCTATCAATACAACAATTTATTCGATCGTGCGTACTCGCTTGTCACCGGTGTGCGGATTGAGCAGAAGCGCCAGTCGGCCTATGCAGATGTATTTCTCCCCCCGTCCAAACGGGGCATTACAGATTCGGTGGGCGTGGCGGTCGACCACCAGGAAATTTCAAACCTGGAAGTAGATCGATCGTCTGTGGGTGCAATTCGGGCATTCAGCAAGGGTATCAATGCGTATCGCCTGGGTCTGAATTTTCAACTGGAAGAACGCCGGGCGCTTGGTGTTGATTTTGGCGCAACCCAGGCGCTGGTTGCCAGTTCCTCGTGGACACGCAATGCGGTGGATGATCGTTTGAATCCCACCGAGGGCTACATTGCATTTGGTCAGGTTGCGGTGGCTGTAGAGCAGTTGGCGTCAGACCAGGACTTCATCCGTTTGTATGGCCGTGTGCAGAAGTTCTGGTCGCCTTCCCGCGAGAATGTGTTCACGGCCCGGTTTGACCTGGGCACCGTGGTGGCCAGTGCACGGCGCGATATTCCCCAGGATTACCTGTTTCGGGCAGGTGGAACCAACAGCCTTCGGGGCTTTGACTTTCTGGACTTGGGGGTTATTGACCAAGGTGTGCTGGTGGGCGGCAGGCGGATCATGATTGGCAGCCTGGAATACACGCGCTGGTTTGACGGTGGGCCGTTGGGTGCAGCCGTGTTCACGGATGTGGGGGATGTGTCTGATAGCTGGGGCGATTTCGACCCCAAGCCGGCAATCGGCGTTGGCGTGCGGTACAAAACCCCGGCGGGTCCCATCGCTTTTGATGTGGCCAAAGCGGCGGATCAGGACAAAGTACGCATTCACTTTGCGCTGGGGGTGGCATTTTGAAGCGCGTTTTGCTTGCCCTGTTCATGCTCGTGTTTGTTGTGTTGCTCGCGCTGCTTGCAGGTGCGGCATGGTTGATCTACACGGAACAGGGGCTGCAATTTGCGGTGAATAAAACCCAACGCTGGATGGGCAACAACACCACGCAAGAACTTGAGGTGGGCAAGGTTCAAGGCACGTTCTGGCACGGTATTCAGCTTGAATCGGTGCGCTGGCAAAATGGTGAAACTGTGGTGCAGGCCGAGCAACTTCAATTTCAACCTGATTGGGTCGAATTGCTACAGCGCAACGTGGTGATCAGGAATTTGTCTGCGCAACTTGTTCGGGTGCAGGCTCCGCCTTCGGACGACGACGAACCTTTTGCCTTGCCCGATCAAATCAAGTTGCCTGTCGACATTGATCTTCAACAGTTGAAAGTGACGCAGGTGTTCTTCAACGGGCAAGAATTCAAATCGATTGAAGGCAGGGCACGGGTTAAGGGCGGTCGGCTTGATGTTGAACGTTTTGCCGTGAATGCCCAGGACATGCAACTGACGTCGTCGCTAGGTGTGCAGCTTGAAAAGCCATATCCGGTTGATGCGCTTGTGACTGCGCAGCGCAGTTTTGATGACATTGTTCTTGATGCAAAGCTGGTGGCAAGCGGGTCACTTGAGCGACTTGAATTGAACCTGGATGCAGCGGGGAAAAATGCTGCCCGTAGTGATCAATTCCAAACCGTGCAAGCCCATGCGATCGTGACACTTTTCAACCCCGCTTTGCTTGAAACAGTGACCTTGTACGCTGAAAGTTTTAACCCGGCGAACTGGATCAATGGCGCACCGCGCGCGTCTTTGACCATCAACGCGGTAGTTCAACCGAATGCGGACTTCTCGCGAAGTGTTGGAGAAGTTTCGGTGCGCAATGCGCAGCCCGCCACAGTGCAATCGGGTGGCTTGCCTGTGTCTGCCATGCGTGCAAGGTTTGAACTGGCCTTGAAGGAACAGCGACCGCAGCAACTTGACCTGCTGGTCAATGAACTGACCTTTGCCGATGGCAAACGCAAGGCCGGAGATGCCACGGCGACCCTGCAATGGCGTGTGCCTGCGTCCTTGAAAGATGGTGCGCCCAATCCGGATCTGATGGCGGGTGACGCAGACTTCACTATTCAAACCCGCAATGTGGATGCATCGGTGTTTGCCAACTTGCCCCAGCGCCTGGCTTTGACGTCGCGCATTGAAGGCAAGAAAACCGGGCAACAGTTGCGCGTGAATCGCTTGAATGTGCGGGACCGGCAAGCCGTGCTGAACGGAAAACTGCTTGCGGGCCTGACCGGAAAAATGCCGCTGGACGTTCAGTTTGATCTGAAACGCATCAACCCCGGAAACTACATTCCCGATTCGGGGCCCTTGTTGCAGGGCAATCTGAACGGCGATGCGTATTTCAAAGGCGAGCTGGCCCCTGGCGGGAACGGCAAAACCATTGATCCGTTTGGTCAGTTCAGGCTGAACCTGGACAATTCCTCACTGGCCAACGCGCCTTTGACATTGAAGGCGCAGGCCAACGGGGGTTTGTCGCGCTTGACCAATGTATTGCTTGACCTGAATGTGGTGGGCAACACAGCGCACGCTGCTGGAAGTTATGGCACACAAACTGATTTTGTTGAGCTCGATGTCAATCTCGATGAGCTGGCGCGTTTGGGAAAACTGATCAACATGAAGCTTGCGGGAACTGCGCGAATGCAAGGCAAGCTGCGCGGTATTCAAGGCGACTTTTCCGGTGATGGCAACATCGACATTCGTCAATTGAAACTGGACGACAGCGTTCAAATTGAAAAGGCATCTGGTCAATTCAAATTGGGTTCTTCGCCCACATCGCCTTGGGTGGGCGACATCGTGGTCAGCAAAGTCAAGGTGCCGGGAGCACTGGCCAATACGGTGGATGAACTGACCTTGACCCTGCGTGGCGTGCGCAGTCAACACGAATTGAAAGGCGCTTTCTCCAGTGGCTTGCAACCGTTCAGCCGTATTCGCCCCTTGAAAGGGGCGTTCGCACTCAAGGGCGGTGTGAAACCGATTCCTGCCTTGAAATCGGCGATTGGCTGGCAAGGGGCCATCACTGCGCTGAAAGTGGAGGGCATGTGGCTGCCCGCGCGCAGTTTTACATTGCAAGGGCCTGCACCGCTGATACTGGCTGGCGGGTATGTTGAATTGCTTGATTTGGTGATCAAGGGTGAAGACACCTCGCTGATTCGCAACAACACCTTGCGTGTGGCCAATCGGGAAATACGCATTGAAGGCGAAATGCCCCAGTTTGCCTTTCCCCGCATGTCGCCGATTTTTCGCAAACAACTTACCGTGGAACCCAAGGACTTGATTGCGAAAGTGCGCTGGAATTACCTGGCCAATCCGGACATGGTGGATGGTCATGTGGACATCACACACGTGTCTGGTGGTTTGCAGGTGCTTGAAGATTCGCAGGTGGATGTCGACATTCGAACGCTGACAGCCCGGCTTGATTTTGACCGCAAGGCCGCCAGCCTTGACCTGAATGTGTTGGCCGATGAGTTTGGTGCGGTCACTGCCAACTTGCGTGTGCCCGTGGAGCAAAACCCGCAAACCAAGACCTGGGGTATTGCAGGCAATCAAGCCATGGAGGGTGCTGTGGCGGCTGGTTTTACCAAGTTGAACTGGCTTGGCCCCCTGATCAGTGGCGGCATGCGCACAAGCGGCACTGGCCAGGTGGCCATGGCGATTGGTGGCACTGCCAACAACCCGGATGTGCAGGGGCGCCTGTTTGGCATGGATCTGGATGTGTTTCAGCTGGATCAGGGCGTTCGCCTTGAAGACGGCAATGTGGTGGTGGATTTCACAACCGACAAAGCCAGCATCGACACCTTTGAATTCACTGTGTACAACCGCCAGCCACCACGCCGTTACATTGAAGAATTGGGTCCGCTTATTCAGGGCAATGGCAAGATCAACGCCGAAGGGGTGTGGAACCTGACCGGGCTGGATGGTGAAATTCGCCTGAACATGGACAGGGTGCCACTGTTGCAACGCGCGGATCGATGGATGATGATCAATTCCAGCGTGTTGGTGCAACAGCCAAAAAAGGATGGGGATCCCTTGAAAATTCGAGGTGAGCTTGACACCCTGGGTGCGTACTTTGAAATGCCGGAAAGCGGACCGCAAACCCTGGGCGATGATGTATTCATCCGGGGCCGAAGCGAGGTGTCAGGCCCGGGCTTGCCCATCGACCTGCAGATCAGGGCCAATCTGGGCGATCGTTTTTATGTGAATGCTGAAGGCCTGAAAGCGCGTCTTGAAGGTGGTTTGCGTCTGGTCATGCTCGAAGGCGTGGGCGGCAGCGGTCAACGCCGTTCAGGCAGGCGCCTCAGTGCCACAGGCACCATTCAAGCTGTGGATGGCACCTACCGCGCATATGGGCAAGACCTGTCAATTGAACGGGGGGTTGTGAATTTTCAGGGGCCACTGGACAATCCCGGTTTGAACGTTCGCGCAGTGAGAAAGGGCGTGGCCGTGGAAGCCGGGGTGGCCATTACCGGCACTGCACAGCGACCCAAAGTGACATTGGTCAGTGAACCGGCTGTGCCCGATTCTGAAAAATTGTCGTGGATGATCCTTGGCCGGGGCAGTGGTTCCGCAGATCGGGATTCCACTTTGTTGTTGACTGCAGCCGCAGCAATTTTTGGCGACGAAGATGAAAGCACCACCCGAAAAATTGCCAAATCAATTGGCATTGATGAATTGAGTTTGAGCACTGGTTCGCTAACCGCCGCTGATTCCCGTGCCGTGGGCAGCAAGGTGGCCATTGCACCGGGAGCAGACGCGTCTGCCAACATTGTGGGGTCAGACGACCCCTTGCTCTCGCAGCGGATTGTGTCGTTGGGCAAACGTTTCAGTGATCGCGTGTACCTTAGCTTTGACCAGTCTGTCACCACGGCAGCCAGTATTTTGAAACTGAATTATCAGTATTCCCGGAAGCTTAGTTTTATCGCAAGAACGGGGGCTGACAATGCAGTGGATGTGCTTTATCAATTCTCTTTTGATTGAAGTCAAGAAACATGCCAATTGCCAACAGACTTGAATCGATTCGTGCATATTTTGAGCGGTCGAATGCGACAGCCGCACCGTGTGTGCTCATGCTGTCGCATTCGGATGGCAGTACACGCGCGGTGGTACACACTTTTCGCGCAGCCACTTTTGATCAGGCCTGGCCTTTGCTGCATGAATTTGCCGCTCAGGCATTCGCGGAACCTGTTGCTGAGCCTGAACATTTGCGCGTTGATCGTGTGTGCAATATTGAACCGGCCAGCTGGGCAGAACTGACGAATCGGCTTTCAACAAGCAAGCGGAATTATTTCACCCGTGGCATTGCCCTGGATGCGCAATTCGAACACAGCTTTTTGTGGGGCGAACTTAATGGAAACGCCATGTTGTATGGCGGTGCCGATGTTGAATTTGCCCAATTGAATGTGGGGAATTTCGAAAAATATGCACGGAAAAAATACGGCAAAAAATTCACGCTGAACCACGCAGGGCAACAGCCTGTTTGGCTGTTTGATGCACAAGGGGCTTACTGCAGTGAAGATGCAGTGTTGTATCCACTTGAACAGGAAGGTGTTGCCACAGGGTGCCGTGTGTTGCCACCGCTGGATGCGGCGTTTTGTGTCGATCTTGTTACCACTGCCAGCGAATTTCTGGCCAGGCAAGTCAAGGAAAGTGGTCTGTTTGTGTATGGTTTGTTTCCTTGTTTCAACCGGGAAATTCCAAGCTACAACACCTTGCGGCACGCCAGTTCCACGTACGCCATGATCGAAGCCTGGGAACTGACACAAAGCGAATTTCTGAAAGCATCCATTGACCGTTCTTTGTTGTGCCTGACCAGCGAGCTGATCAAGAAAGTCACCTTGCCCGGTGGAATCGAAGCCGCATTTCTGGTCGATACCAACAATGAAATCAAGTTGGGTGGTAACGCAGTGTGTATTCTGGCCCTGGCCAAATACACCGAGTTGACGGGCAATACCCAATACATTGGGTTGATGGAACTGCTTGCGCAAGGCGTTGTGGCCATGCTGAATCCTTCCACGCGGCAATTTGTGCATGTGCTGAATTTTCCTGACCTGTCGGTGAAAGAACAATTCAGGATCATTTACTACGATGGCGAAGCCGCATTCGCGCTGATGCGCCTGTACAAAATTACACGCAGGGCACGCTGGCTTCAAGCGGTAGAACTGGCTTTTGAATACTTCATTGAAGCGCAGCACTGGAAAGCAAACGACCACTGGCTAAGCTACTGTGTGAACGAGCTGACCCAGTACCGGCCCCGGCGGGAGTATTTTGAATTTGGCATTCGCAACTTTGCAAATCACCTTGATTTTGTGCTGACGCGAATCACCACCTTCCCAACCCTGCTTGAATTGATGATGGCTGCCGAGCAAATGCTGACACGCTTGCAAAGCCTGCCCGAATTTGCAGACCTGTATGCACAAGTGGATCGGGAAAAGTTTGACCGGGCTTTGCACTGGCGTGCCAACTACCTGTTGACCGGTTACTTCTGGCCAGAATGGGCCATGTATTTCGCAAAACCTGATTCTGTAGTTGGTGCGTTTTTCATTCGCCACCACGCATACCGCGTGCGAATTGACGACGTGGAACACTATGTATCGGGCTTGGTGGCGTATCGCAAGTTGCTGCAGCGAATGCCTGCGCCGGTGCTGCTGTCAGGGCCAGTCCGCTTGAATGCAAGGTTGACAGAAGTCACCGTGTGGTTTTTGAACCAGAACATGGCGTTTCAGCGCAGCGGGGTTGAAAATGCAGCCTTGCTGCGCAACCAGATTTTTACCCGTGAATTGCAGGTGCAACCTGTGTTGCTGACCTGCCGTTACAACCCGCGTTTAAGCGAGTCGATTCAACGTTTGGTGGCAGACGGTGTGCTGCCAGCTACGCAAAAATATCAATCCGTTTATGATTTTTTGCAAAATGCCGAACACATTCCTGCTGTGTTGAACACGGGCGAATCCATCTTGAGCAACCCTGCGTTTCATGCGCAGCCCGTTGCGAACAGGCGCGATGTACGGGTTGGTGACAGGCACGGCCACCTGTTGATGTACCTGGTGCGCAACCCTGACAATGATGCGCTTGAACACATCAACCATTTTTGCAATGGTGTGAAGTTTAGAAAAGATCACTACGACGCACGGGGCTTTTTAAGTCGCATTCAATACCTGCACGAAACCATGGCTTTGCCTGCCTATGAACATTATTTGCGCCTGGATGGCAGCTTGGCCATTGCCAAGTTTTATCGCTGTGTTGAAGGCAAAATGGTGTTGCAGAATATTCGCCTGCACAATGCAAAGGGCGATGTGCTGGAATCTTTTTCAAGCGAGCAGGCGTTGATCACCCACGCGCTGATTGCCATGCTGAACAGGCAGGGTGGAAAACATGTGCTGATCGTCGACAAAAACCGCTTGCTGTACAAACCCGCAATTGCTGCCCAAGACCACATTCACCGCAACACGCCCAATCATGTGGCGGTGGTGCCCGTCATTCACGCGCTGCACACGCAGACCGCCAGCGACATGGACAGCAGCCCGACAAACTCCAATTTTCGGGACATCTTGCATGGCATTGAACGACCCGATGCAATTGTCACGTTAACTGAACAGCAAAAAGCAGACATCCAGGCGCGTTACGGACCGGGGCGCGTATTTTGCATCGGTCATTCCTACGAAACGGATGTGCCCACAACGCCGTTTGCCCAGCGGAATCGTTTTCGAATCGTGTCAATGGCGCGGTACAGCAGCGAGAAAAACCAGCATCTGGCCATTGAGGCATTTGCGCAGGTGCTGCAGAAATATCCCCAGGCCACCCTTGATTTTTACGGGTTCGCCGTGGCGGGCGACCCATTCTTGGCTGCCTTGAACACCCGCATTGAATCTTTGGGTTTGCAAGGCAAGGTGCGCTTGAATGGTTGGGCAGACAAGCCGGCGTTGCACTATGAGTCAGCGGGACTGTCCTTGTTGACCAGCCAGGGTGAGGCCTTTTCGCTGGCCATCATGGAAAGCCTTTGCCATGCCTGCCCCCCGGTGGCTTTTGATGTCCCCTACGGGCCTTCGCATTTGATTGAACAGGGGCAAACCGGTTTGCTGGTGCCTTTCGGCGATGTAAATGCTTTGGCGGGCGCAATTCTTTCCGTGTTGGACAACCCCGCCTGGCACCAGCAGTTAAGCGAACAAGCCCGCGCAAATTCTTCGCGTTTCAGGCATTCTGAACATGCGCAACAGTGGCGTGCCCTGTGTTCCTCGGTGGGCGTGTCGTAATGCGTGCTTTAACCGTCCCAACTTTCACAACAAGACAAACAACATGACCGCATTTCAAACAGCCTTTTCCTTGTTGACCGTTTTCGATTGGCTCGCCGTGGCATTTTTCGTCATTTGTTTTCGCGGGTACAACTATGTGTTTGATGGCTCACGGCGGTTTGGCCGTCGCGGCCTTGCCCAGAAAACCCATGAATTCCGAAAGCTGTGGGCGCGTGAACTGATCAAGCGAAGCAACCGCGTGGGCGACACCGCCCTGATCGGCAACCTGGTCAACAGTGTCACCTTCTACGCCAACACCACCATTTACATCATTGCAGGCCTGTTTGCCTTGTTGGGAACGCTCGACCAATTGGTGAACATCACGTCCGATTTGCCGTTCAGCAGAGAGGTCAGCCGTGGTTTGATGGAAATCAAAGTGCTGCTGGTGCTGGCTGTATTTGTGGTCGCGTACTTCAAGTTCACCTGGAGCTTGCGTCAGTTCAATTTGCTGACCATTTTGGTGGGCGCTGCGCCCGATGGAAATCCCGATCAGGATTACAACGAAGCCTATGTGTCGCGCATGGCGCGCATCAATAGCCTGGCTGGTGATGAATTCAACCGGGGCTTGCGCAGTTATTACTTTGGAATTGCATCGGTGACCTGGATGATTCACCCCGGTTTGTTGATGGCTTTCAGTGCGCTGATTGTTTTTGTATTGATCCGCAGGGACTTCTATTCAGAAGCCCTGGAGATCATGTCGAAGTAAAACGGAATGCGACTTACCAGCTACTGGTTTCGCGTTCGGGGCTTGCACTGATTTTGTGAATGGTCAGGTCGGCGCCGTTGAACTCTTCCTCGTCGCTCAAACGAATGCCCACGGTCAGCTTCAGCAGGCCATACACCACCAGTCCACCAGCCAGTGCAAACACCACGCCCGCCAGTGTGCCGATCAACTGGCTCATGAAGGAAACGCCACCCATGCCGCCGAAGGCCTGCTGGCCAAACACACCGGCCGCAATGCCGCCGAATGCACCGCAAATGCCGTGCAATGGCCACACACCCAGCACATCGTCAATTTTCAAACGGTTTTGGGTGAAAGTGAACATGTACACAAACAGCACGCCAGCCATCGACCCCACAGCCAGTGAACCCAGCGGGTGCATGATATTGCTGCCCGCACACACCGCCACCAAACCAGCCAACGGGCCGTTGTAGGCGAAGCCCGGGTCGTTGCGGCCTGCAAGCAAGGCACCCAGTGTGCCGCCCACCATGGCCATCAGGCTGTTCACGGCCACCAGGCCTGAAATGCCTTCAATTTTCTGGGCACTCATTACATTAAAACCAAACCAGCCCACTGCCAGCACCCAACTGCCCAGGGCCAGAAAGGGGATGGATGAGGGCGGGTGTGAACTGATGCGCCCGTCTTTCGTGTAGCGACCACGGCGCGAACCCAGCAACAACACTGCTGCCAAGGCGATCCATCCGCCCACTGCATGCACCACCACGCTGCCTGCGAAGTCCATGAACGGCGCGCCAAAGCTGGCAGTCAACCAGTCTTGAAAGCCGTAGTTGCCGTTCCAGACCATGCCTTCGAATACCGGATACACCAAGCCCACCAAAGCGGCTGTGGCCACGAGTTGGGGAACGAACCGTGCACGTTCGGCAATGCCGCCCGACACAATGGCCGGAATGGCTGCAGCGAAGGTCAGCAGGAAGAAGAACTTGGTCAACGCGTAGCCGCTGCCCTGGTTCAACACGGCAGCGGGTTCATAGAAACCTACGCCATAGGCAATCGCGTAGCCAATGAAAAAGTAGCTGATGGTGCTGACCGAGAAGTCGGCGAGAATTTTAACAAGCGCATTGACCTGGTTTTTGTGGCGCACTGTGCCCACTTCCAGGAATGCAAAACCAGCGTGCATTGCAAGCACCATGATGGCGCCTAGAAGCACAAAAAGAGTGTCCAGTGCGAGAGTAATTTGTTCCATTTTGGTGAATTTTCTGGGTTTTGGTTAAAAGTGGGGCATTAGCAGCAAAAACAATGCCCGCTTTTTGGTCCAGAAAATGCACGTTAATGGTGCGCCTGTTGGTCCGGTTAATGATGCCTGGACGGATGATTTCGCCGATTCTTTTCTTTTGAATCTTGCGGTGTCAGCGTGTGACCAAACCAGAAGCTGTTGATGTGGTGGTTGCGCAATGGTTGGTGCGCCACTTCGCCGCGAAGTTTTCCAACCCGTTCTATGGCCTGTTGCAGGCTGGGTGTGGGTTGGTTCAACACATGTTTCGGGTTGGCGTGGGGCGGCACCAGCCCAATGTCCTGAAATGCTTTCATGATGTGCAGTGCAAGGTTTTCTTGTGGTTTCAGGCGCACTTCGGTGTAGTCGTCATTGAACTCCAGGCACTGTTCCAGATCAATGCTTTGCCCGAACTCGGCTTGGATGGCGCGGCGCAGTGGTTCGGTTTTCAGCGCTGCCGCCGGAATGCCTTCGCGCAGCCCCGGTGCGGTTTGGCTGATCAATGCCTGCCCCAATTGTTCGGCCACATTGTTTGCCAATGCGGCCGGGGTAATGGTTTGCGCCAGCAGCGCACTGGCCATTTCCCCGGCCTGTGCCTGGTAACCGGACGTGGCGTATCGGTCTTCGCGTACGGCAAGGCCCCATTGACCGGCAACATGGTTTTTCAACGCCTGCACATGGTGAATTTCCAGGTCATTGGCCAGTTTGTTCGGCAAGTGCATGCCATCTTCGTGTTTGACCAGTTGCTGAAGGTACTGGTCGATCAGCTGGTTCTTGGTGTGCACCAAAAGCCCGACCAAGCCTTGTTGGCGGTTGCAAAGCTGCTGGGTGCTGTCAAGAATGTTCAGTGTTTCACCTTCCGTGCACACGCCCAGCCCTTTGCCCAGGTCAAGGGCCGCAACCAGTTTCTGGTCGGTGGCAATTGCGGGGTTGTTCAGTTGTTGTGCAAACACATACAGGTTTCGCCGGTTCTCGTTGATGGTCAATGCAGAAAGGTTGCCGGGCTGGCAATTGACTTTGGTATTCAGGTAATGCTGGAGATTGCTCAGCGCTTTTTGCTGTTCGGCACCCTGCTTGGCATGCGAGGCGATGAATTGATGAATGCCTTTGACGGACTGGTTGAGTTGTGCAATGTGCGGGGTGTGCTGGCTTGTATCGGTTTTGAACGTGGACCAGACTTTTCCGCCGGGTGCAATGGGCGGCAAAGGGTCGCCGCCGTGGTTTGCCGATTGCACATTTTCACTGGCTGCCAGTTCACCCAACGTATGCCAGGTCGCAGCATTTGAATACTGAACAGGTAGTGCCATGTGGTTAAGCGCGCTTGTTGATTAATATTGAGTGACATCAACAGTCGGCTGGTTCCATTTCAATTGGCTTTCAATGCCCCCCACAGAATGGCAAACAGGCCGTCGAACTGATCAATCAGGCGGTCTTGTTCTTTGCGCAGAAAATGCATTTGTGCCACCCGGCCGAACACGCCCATGAACACATCCAGCAACATTTTGCTGGACACGGTGTTGTTGAACACCCCTTTTTGCTGCCCCGCCTTCAGCATGCCCAGAAAGGCGCCCATCAGTTCCGGGCTTTCGTACACGGGCAGGTCCTGGTAGCGGCTTGCAGGAATGGCAACAGTCAGCAACAAAATCACCTTGGGGTGCTTGTCGAAATAATCCAGCATCACCCACAGCGTTTTGCGCAAGCGTTCGCGGTAGTCCTCAATGCCCTCCAGGTGGTCAATCATGCGGCTGGCCAGGCGGCGTAGTGTGGTGTCCAGCACATAGGCCACCAGTTGTTCTTTGCTGCCGAAATACTTGTAAATGGTTTGCAGGGAAACGTTTGCGCTGCGTGCCACCTCAATCAGCGCCACGTTATTGAAATCGCGGGTGGTAAACAGTTCAAGTACCGCATTCTCAATGCGGTCCAGCGTGGCTTTGCGCATGGTGGCGGGGTGTGCGTTTGCGTCAGGTTTTGCTGTGGTTGGTGTTTTTTTCATTGGCTTTGGTTTACCGGGTCAGGAGTGACCGGACCCTGTGTGATTTGTATCGGGTGCTTGCATCTAAAAGTGAATCAGATGGTGCTATTGTTGGTTCGACTAACCATTGGACCTGTGTATGAGAACCACTGTCAATCTGGATGATGAATTATTAAACAAAGCCCAGCAGCTTTCCGGGCTGGGCGAGCGAAATGAACTGCTTCGTGAAGCACTGCGTGCCCTGATTCAGCGGGAAAGCGCGCGCAGGCTGGCTTTATTGGGTGGAACACAGCCTGATTTGAAAGACATTCCACGCAGGCAATGGCAATTGTGAAAGTGCTTGTTGACACCTCCGTGTGGGTGGATCACTTTCACCAGTCCGAACCCCAGCTGGTGCGCCTGCTCAATGATGGCAGTGTGCTGGGGCATCCTTTCGTCCATGGCGAAATGGCACTGGCCAATCTGGCCCGGCCCGACGAGCGGGAACGGGTACTGACATGGATGGCCGATCTGGAGCCCACGGTACTCGCTTCGCCCAGCGAAGTGCTTGAACTGGTTGATCTTCGTCAGTTGCACGGGCAGGGCTTGGGGTACGTGGATACCCACCTGCTGGCCTCGGTATTGCTGTCGCCGGGTACCACGCTGTGGACCCGGGACATCCAGCTGCTGCGCGTGGTCAAAGAACTTGGTTTGCAGCCCCCCATTCAAGACCGTTTTTTCATGCACGACACCGGAGCATGCTATTCAACGGAAACCAAACGGTAAGCCAAATTACCATATGCATAGAGCTGCTACTCTAAAGTAACTTCTTGGGTTGATTGTGCGTTTGCACATCGCCATTCTGGACTGTGAAGAATTCACGAGACTTTCGGTAATTGCGGTTACCGAATCCAGAAAATCCAGGAGGCACAGATGCCATCGGCACTGATATTTGACGCAGTAAGAACCCCACGGGGCAAAGGTAAGAAAGACGGCAGCCTGCACCAGGCCACACCAGTGTGGTTGCTGAACAACCTGCTGACTGCTTTGCAGCAGCGCAATGATCTCGACACAAGTTTGGTCGACGACGTGGTGCTGGGTTGCGTAACCCCGGTGGGCGAACAAGGCGCTGACATTGCACGCACCGCGGTGCTGGACGCAGGTTGGGCCGAAACAGTGGCCGGTGTTACGCAGTCGCGTTTCTGTGCTTCCGGTTTGGAATCGGTGAACCTGGCTGCTGCCAAGGTGGGTAGTGGTCTGGAAGACATGGTGGTTGCCGGTGGCGTGGAAAGCATGAGCCGCTGGACCATGGGCAGTGATGGCGGCGCGTGGTTCATGGACCCCCGCATCAATGACAAACTGGGCTTCATTCCCCAAGGTATTTCTGCCGACTTGATCGGTACGCTGGAAGGCTTCAGCCGCACTGACGTAGATACTTACGCTGTTGAAAGCCAGCGCCGCGCCGCCAAAGCGCAAGCCGAAGGCCGTTTCAACAAAAGCCGTGTGCCGGTAAAAGACCTGAACGGTTTGATCATGCTGGACCACGATGAATTCATTCGCGGCAACGCCACTGTGGAAAGCCTGGCCACGTTGCAGCCCTCGTTTGCGATGATGGGCAGCATGGGCTTTAACGCCACAGCGCTTCGCAAGTACACCACCGTTGAAAGTATCAACCACATTCACCACGCCGGTAATTCGTCTGGCATCGTGGACGGTGCGGCCTTGGTGTTGGTGGGTTCCGAAGAAGCAGGCCGCAAAGCTGGCTTGAAGCCTCGTGCGCGCATTCGCGCCGCGGCCGTAATCGGTTCCGAGCCCACCATCATGCTGACTGGTCCTACAGCCGCCTGCTTGAAGGCGCTTCAAAAAGCAGGCTTGAAAGCTTCCGACATTGATTTGTGGGAAATCAACGAAGCCTTTGCGGTGGTACCCATGCAAACCGCACGCAACCTGGGCGTGAGCCTGGACCGTGTGAACGTGAACGGCGGATCGATCGCCATGGGGCACCCACTGGGTGCAACCGGTGCAATTATTTTGGGCACTTTGCTCGATGAGCTTGAGCGGCAAGACAAAACCCTGGGCCTGGCCACACTGTGTGTGGGCGGCGGCATGGGTATTGCCACCATCATCGAACGCATTTAATTGGCCGAAGGAGAAACAACAATGAGTGCAGTGAAATTTGAACTCGGTCAGGATGGGATTGCAGTGGTAACACTGGATATGCCCGGCCGTTCCATGAACGTATTGAACGAAGAACTGATGGGCCCCTTCGCGGAAGCCCTGGCATGCATTGAAACCGATGCAACTGTAAAAGGTGTGGTGCTGACTTCTGGGAAGCCGGAATTTTTGGCTGGCGCTGATCTGGACACGGTTTACAAAATCACCGACCCACAGCAAGCCTTTGATTTGGCAGAAGCCTTCAAAACCTTGTTGCGCCGCATGGAAAAATGCGAGAAACCAATTGTGTGTGCCTTGAATGGCACGGCATTGGGTGGCGGCCTTGAACTGGCCATGGCCTGTAACCACCGCATCGCATTGAACAATCCCAAAGCCAAGTTCGGTTTGCCCGAAGTGAAGCTGGGCCTGTTGCCCGGTGGCGGTGGTACACAGCGTTTGCCCCGCATGATCGGCATTCAAGGCGCGCTGGAAATGATGACCCAGGGTTCAGAACTGCGCGTAGAGCAGGCGGTGAAAAAAGGCATTGTTCAAGACACAGCCGACAGCACTGAAGACATGATCTCCAAGGCCCGTGCCTGGTGTGTGGCCAATCCAAAAGCTTTGCAGCCTTGGGATGTGAAAGGTTTCAAATTCCCCGGTGGCGATTCCAAGCACCCAGCCATTGCACAAATTTGGGCGATTGCACCTTCCATGGCCAACGCCAAGGCATTCGGCAACTACCCGGCGCTGACCCACATTGCAAGCTGCGTGTTTGAAGGCGGTATTACCGACATCGACACTGGCCTGAAAGTGGAAAGCCGTTACTTCGCGGCTTGTGTGTTGTCGCAAGAAAGCAAGAACATGATGAACACGCTGTGGTACCAGCTCAACAGCATCAAGAAAGGCCAAAGCCGCCCAAGCGCACCTGCAAAAGGCAAGGTCAAGAAAATTGGCGTGCTGGGTGCAGGCATGATGGGCGCCGGCATTGCTTATGTAAGCGCGAAAGTGGGTATTGAGGTGGTGTTGATCGACGCTACGCAAGAAGGCGCTGACAAAGGCAAGGCCTACAGCATCAACCTGCTGGACAAAGCCATTGCCAAGAAGCGCAGCACACCTGAAAAGAAAGAAGCACTGCTGCGTTTGATCACCGCCACCACCGACTATTCCAAACTGGAAGGTGCGGATTTGGTGATCGAAGCCGTGTTCGAAGACCGTGCCGTGAAGGCCGATGTAACGGCCAAAGCAGAAGCTGTAATTCCAGCCACTGCGGTGTACGCATCCAACACCTCCACCTTGCCTATTACTGGCTTGGCGCAAGCGTCCAAGCGCCCCAACCAGTTCATCGGTTTGCACTTCTTTTCACCCGTGGACAAAATGCCGCTGGTTGAAATCATCATGGGTGAACAAACCGACGATGAAACACTGGCCAAGGGCTTTGACTACGTTCAACAAATCGGCAAAACACCGATTGTGGTGAACGACAGCCGTGGCTTCTTCACCAGCCGTGTGTTTGGCACCTTCCTGATGGAAGCCGCCGCCATGGTGGGCGAGGGCGTACACCCTCGCTCCATCGAAATGGCAGGACTGGAAGCTGGCATGCCCATGCCACCTTTGGCGCTGTACGACGAAGTGTCACTCAGCCTGAGTTTGCTGATCATGAAGCAAACCAAAAAAGACATGGAAGCCGCGGGTCAAACCTTCCCTGACCACCCCGGTTACAAAACGCTGATTACGGTTGCTGAAAAGCACGGTCGAATTGGCAAAAAAGACGGCAAAGGTTTCTACGATTACACCCCCGCAGGCAAAACACTGTGGAAGGGTTTGAGCGAAGAATTCCCGCTGGCCAAAGAGCAGCCCAGCTCACAGGAAATTCAGGATCGTTTGATGTTCATTCAGGCCAATGAAGCCGCACGCTGCTTGCAGGAAAAAGTGCTGCGTTCTGTGGCCGACGGCAACATCGGTTCCATTTTCGGTTTGGGTTTTTCGCCATTCACCGGCGGCATGTTGCAGTTCATCAACGCCATGGGTTTGCCCCAGTTTGTAAAGCGTTGTGAAGAACTGGCCACCAAGTATGGCGAACGTTTCAAGCCTGCCAGCATGCTGGTGGAAATGGCCGCACAAGGCAAAAAGCTTGAAGACAATTTGAACTAATTCATTTGAATCACAGGAGCAGTACCATGGTATTCAAAGCAATCATGAATGGCTTGATCAAAGCCAAAGCCATGCCGCAAATTTCCGCCACCGAGCGCCAGGCGCTTGAAGCGGGCACGGTGTGGATTGACGGGCAGGTGTTTTCCGGTAAGCCCGATTTTGCAAAAATGTTTGCCGAACCGTATTCGAAACTGAATCAGCGCGAGCGCGATTTTATCGACGGCCCCGTGCAGCAGTTGTGTGAAATGTGCGATCCGCATGAAATTGCGACCACGCGCATTATTCCGAAACAGGCAGTCGACTTTTTGGCATCCTCAGGTTTTTATTCCTTCCTGATCCCACAAAAGTTTGGTGGCCTGGAATTCTCGGCCAATGCCATTTCCACCATCATGTCGGTGATTACGGCGCACAGCCCCTTGCTGTCAACTTTGGTGGTCATTCCCAACAGTTTGGGTGCAGCAGAATTGATCAAGCATTACGGCACACAGGCGCAGAAAGAACACTACCTGCCCCGTTTGGCAACAGGTGAATACCTGCCGTGTTTTGGGTTGACCGAACCCACAGCGGGTTCCGATGCGGCCTCTATTTTGGCGCGTGGCTTGGTGTTTAAGAACGCAGAAGGCAAGGTTCAAATCAAGCTGAACTTCCGCAAGCGCTATATCACTTTGGCACCTGTGGCCAACCTGATTTCGCTGGCATTCAAACTGCACGATCCAGAAAACCTGTTGGGCAAAGGTGCCGAGCCCGGTATAACTGTGGCACTGGTACACCGTGGCACACCCGGCCTGCAAATGGGCAAGCACCATCAGCCCATTGGCGATGCGTTTTACAATGGCCCCATTCTTGGTCAGGATGTTGTGATCGACGCCGACGAAATTATTGGCGGCGCTGACTGCGCGGGCCAAGGCTGGCGCATGTTGATGGAACAACTGGCCGGTGGTCGTGCCGTTTCATTGCCTGCCGGCGCAGTCGGTGGTGTGCGCGCTGCGGCGGCAGCATCGGGCGCATATGCCCGTGTGCGCCAGCAGTTCGGCATGCCCATTGCTGAAATGGAAGGCATTCAGGAAAAGCTGGCTGAAATTGCAGCCATGGCTTACCTCAGCGAAGCTGCGCGTGTGTACGCGCTGAGCGCGCTGGACAACGGCGAGCAGCCCCCCGTGGTGTCGGCTGTGTGGAAGGCCTACCTTACCGAGCTTTCACGCGAACAGGCGAAAAATGCCATGGACGTGATGGCTGGTGCTGGCGTAATGCAAGGCCCCAACAACGTGATTGGTCGTGGCTATTGTTCAGCCCCGGTGGCCATCACGGTTGAGGGCGCCAACATCATGACCCGTTCGCTGATCGTTTTTGGCCAGGGTGCTGTGCGCTGCCACCCCTATGCCTTCAAAATTGCGAATGCACTGGAGGCCAACGACCTGCCCACATTCAGCAGCGCGTTGAAAGGCTGGATTGGTCACATGGTGGTGAACACCAGCCGTTTGGTTGGTCTTACATTGACACGTGGCCACATGGCCAGCACACCGAAAATTGATGGCGTAACACCTTACCTGCGCAAGCTGGCTTGGGCGTCTTCACGCTATTCATTCCTGACCGACATGGCACTGATTACGGTGGGTGGCAAGCTGAAAGCACGTCAGCAGCTTACTGGTCATTTCGCCGATGCCTTGGGTTGGCAGTTGTTGGCTATTTCCACCATTCGCCGTTATGTGGCCGAAGGTGAGATCAAGGAAGACCTGCCACTGGTGCAGTACGCCTGTGAATACGCCTTGGCGAAAGTTCAAAAGGCTTTCGAATCCATTTACGCAAACTTTGGTAACAACGCTGTGGGCTTTGTACTGCGCACTGTGGGTTACTTCAGCCTGCGTGTGAATCCGATTGTGGGTTCGGGCCTTGATCGCTTGGTGCCCACCGTGGCCAAAACAATCACCAAGAGTGGCGCACAGTTGGGTCGCATTACTGGTGACCTGTACATGCCCAAGTTCAACCTGGCCGATCTGGACAGCGACGAAGTGCTGGCCAACACCACAGGCGTGAAGCGCTTGATGGCAGCCTTCCAGGCCGTACAAGAAGCCGAAGTGGTGCAAATGAAAGTCATGCAGGCACGCCGGTCCAAGCTGGTTGACAAGGGTTCTGTGCAGGAAATGTCCGAAGCTGCGTTGGCCAAAGGCATCATTACAGTGGCTGACAAAAAGCTGTTGGACCGTGCCAACCGTTTGGGTCTGGAAGCGATTATGGTGGACGAGTTCACGCCGCAGGAATTCTTCGGTGACAGCTCGGTAACCTACGCACCAGGCTTTGAATGTGCCAACGTACCGAATGTTGGCCATGGCGCTGCGCCACAGGGCGAGCGTTTGCGAGTGGTCAACTCGTAAGGCGCAGATATCCTGGTCGTAGCCAAGGATCGTGAAGGCATTGCTGCCTTTGCGGTCCCCGGTAATTTTCCTTAACGCTCAACGACAATAAATTCTTCGAGGCCATTACCCATGTCTCCCATTCAAGACCCCAGCTTGCTCGAAGGCATCACCGTGCTGGATTTGTCGCGCAACCTGCCGGGGCCAGCCACGTCACTGGTCTTGCAGCAAATGGGTGCAACAGTGATCAAGATGGAACCGCCACATGGCGACGATGCCAAAAGCATGCCCATGCTTTACGCCGCCTTGAACAGCAGCAAACGAATTGTGACCGCCGATTTTCGCACAGCCGAGGGCATTCAGGCGCTGAAAGACCATGCAGCCAAAGCCGATGTGCTGATCGACGGTTTTCGCCCTGGCGTGATGGCCGACATGGGATGTGGTTACAACACCCTGAAAGCATTGAACCCGAAATTGGTGGTGTGTTGCATTACAGGCTATGGACAAAAAGGCGCACTGGCTGAAAAGGCTGGGCATGACATCAATTACATGGCACTCAGTGGTGTTCTTGATGGGCTGCAAACGGCAAGTGGCGACATTCCGGTGCCAGCCGTTCAGTTTGGTGATTTGTTTGGTGGCACCTCTGCGGCCGTGCAGGGCATTTTGGCCGCCTTGCTGAAAGCGCAGCGCACAGGGCAGGGTACTTTTGTCGATGTGTCCATGACCCACAACCTGTGGAAGCAAAACATCATGCCTGAGAGCATGGAGCAAATGTGGGTCATGTTGAGTGGCAAACCAGCCCGCCACCAGGACGATTTGCTCAGCGGCGGTTTGGCCTGTTACAACGTGTATCGAACTTCTGACAATCGCCACCTCGCTGTGGGTTCGCTGGAACACAAATTCTGGAAAGTGGCCTGCGAAGCCATGGGCAAACCGGAATGGATCAACATTCACTGGAGCCGTGGTGCCATGCCCGGCACGCCGGCGGCTGTTCAAATGCGAAGTGTCATGGTGCAATTTATTGCATCACAGTCCTTAAGCCACTGGGAACAGGTGTTTGGAAACGTAGACGCCTGTATTACGCCGGTGCTGACCCGGGCAGAAGTGAAGGCCAGAAAAATACTGGAAGGGTGAATGTCATCCCCTACAGGTCATTGTCGTTAGCATTGGTGGTACCCACTTTTACAGGCTGAGTTTGTTGGCCTGCATAATCAATGACCTATTCGGTAATTATCCGCGCACATGAAGCAACGCCTTTGGTTTTTCGTGCGGTTCAGTGCCTGCGTGCGCAATCTCTGCCCCCTTTGGAAATCATTGTTGTCGATTCTTCCCGCAAGCCGGAGGCTCAGGTTGCATTGCGCGCATTGGCAGATGTTCATGTGCCCTACGGTGAGAGCGAATTCAATTATTCACGTGCTATTCACCTGGGCGTTGCAGCAGCTCAGGGCGAGCATGTGCTCATTCACAGTTCACATGTTGCCTTGTTGGGTACGCAGTTAATTGAGCAGGCGTTTAAACAGGCAAAGGCCATGCAATGCGATGTGTTCTACTGCCGCAAAGGCACTGAATTGGCATGCGACAGAATTGAAGAAAATACATTTGATGGGCGCAATGGATTGGCGAATTCGTGCGCCATGATTCCGCGAAGTTTGCTGTTGCAACGTGGATTTCGCGAAGACGTGTTTTCAGCAGAAGATCAGGAATGGGCAGCATGGTTTATCCGAGAACGGCAAGGCAGCGTGTTGCGTGTTACCTCGCCTTTTTGTTCCTATGAAAATCCACACTTGAATATTCAGAAAAAGGTTAACGAAGATTTGGCTGTTGCATATTTTGTGAATCGGCGCGAACGCTGGCCACACAATATTGTTGCAAGGCTTGGGCGTGCGGCGCTTGCGTTTGTTCGGCGCAGGCCCGACCGTGCTCGCCTGCATTGGTTGGTGGCCACGGGCTTGCTTGCCAGTTATGTCAGTTCGCCACAGCGAAAGTCGAAGTACTTTTAAAGGGCAGTGGCACATTCAAGGGCGCATGCAACACTCTTGAATCAGCCAGCGCGCTAAGTGGTTGATTCAGGTTGAAAACTTACATGTTCCTTACCCAAATCGAGTGAAGAATGATATCGTTACGACTGTCTGAAGACTTATACAACACTTATAAAAAAGTCAGGGCTATACGCTTGGTCAGGGAGGCAGCACCAAAACCCGGCACCATTGCGCGTCAGCTTTGATTTGCATGGAGATTAGCCACATGTCAGCACGTCCCGATGAGGCCGCCCCCAAGGTGTCGCCCGATCAATTCAATGGTTTTGTCAGTAAAGAAGCACAAGAACTTTTCGAGTCCCATTACTGGACCAAAAGCTATCCCCCCGGTGTATCTGGCGACATGCCTCCCCTGCGTTATAACAGCATGCTCGAACTTGTTCAGGAAAGCTTGATCAAGTATGCGGATCGCCCCGCATTTGTATCTGCAGGTACGGAATTTACTTACAAGCAGGTTGATGATCTGGCTGACCAGTTCGCCGGGTATTTGAAGTCAATTGGCGTAAAAGCTGGTGATGTGGTTGCCATCATGTTGCCCAACTGCGTGCAGTTTCCGGCGTGTTTTGTTGGTGCCATGAAGTTGGGTTGTACATTGACCAACGTCAATCCCTTGTACACCGTGCGTGAACTGAACCACCAGTTGAAAGATTCAGGTGCAACAACCATCGTGGTGTTCGAGAACTTTGCCAATACCTTGCAACAGTCGCTTGATGGAACCAAGGTCAAGAACATCGTGATCACGCAGCTGGGCGACTTGCTGGGCGGCTTGAAGGGCCTGATCGTCAACTTTGTGATGCGCAAGGTCAAAAAAATGGTGCCCGCGTACAACCTGCCTCAGGCGATGCCTTTGAAAAAAGCGCTGGCTGTGGGCAATGGCGTGGCTTACCCCAAGCCAAGTCCAACGCTGGATGATGTTGCTTTGCTGCAATACACGGGGGGTACCACCGGTGTGTCGAAGGGTGCCATGCTGACCCAGCGCAACCTGATGAGCAACATGGAACAAGGCCTTGCCTGGATGAGCGAAGCCATCGGCAAAGATCCGATTTGCGTGGTTACCATGCTGCCGCTTTACCACATCTATGCCTTGGCCGTGAACTGCATGTTGTTCATGACATTTGGCGCGCGCAACATTCTGATTGCCAACCCGCGTGATGTAGGCACTGTGATGAAAGTGCTGCGCAAGGAAAAATTCCATGTGATCACTGCGGTGAACACCCTGTTCAATGCATTCCTGAACAACGAAGAGTTTTGCGGTCGTGATTTTGCCGACATGAAATTTGCGATGAGTGGTGGCATGGCTTTGCAACAGCCCATCGCCGAGCGCTGGTACAAGGTTACTGGTTGCGCCATATCTGAAGGGTTTGGCATGACCGAAACCTCTCCCGTGGTCACGGTACCGCCATTGCACGGCGGTGAACGCCCGGCATTCCGCGCCAACGTGGGCTTGCCCATCCCCGGCACGGAAGTGCGCTTGAAGCGTGACGATGGGTTGTGGGCTGGCTTGAATGAACCCGGCGAAATTTGTGTGCGTGGCCCGCAGGTCATGTTGGGTTATCTGAACCGCCCCGAAGAAACCGCAAAGACCATCGACAAAGATGGCTGGTTGGCCACAGGCGACATCGGTACGATGGACGAAAATGGTTTTGTGAAAATTGTGGATCGCAAGAAAGACATGATTATCGTCAGCGGCTTCAACGTGTTCCCCAACGAAATTGAAGACGTGGTGGCCCAGCACCCAGGCGTGCTGGAATGTGGTGTCGTGGGTGTGCCCGACCCCGTGACAGGCGAGAAAGTGAAGTTGGTGGTGGTGAAAAAAGACGCCAGCGTAACCAAGGAAGACTTGATTGCACATTGCCGCCAAAACCTGACCGGCTACAAAATTCCATCGTTTGTGGAATTCCGTGACGACCTGCCCAAAACACCGGTGGGCAAAATTCTGCGTCGCGAGTTACGCGACAAGCCGAAAGAAACGGCGTAAGTATTCAAGCCACAAAAAAGCCACCTCGCAAGGTGGCTTTTTTTATGCTGCAAACATTTAGTTGCGGACGTACATTTCAACACGGCGGTTTTGTGTGCGGCCTGTCTCGGTGTCGTTGGTCGCAACCGGGAAGCGTTCACCCAGACCGGCGGCCGTCAATCGACCACCGTTAATGCCCTTGTTGGTCAGAAAGCTGGTGACTGATTGCGCACGGCGAACCGACAAATCCTGATTGTATTCGTCACTGCCAGTGCTGTCGGTGTAGCCGATCACGCACACAATGGTGTTGGGGTTGTCGCGCAGTGTGGCGGCGATTTGGTCCAGCGTGCCGGCAAATTGGGATTTGATTGCGGTTTTGTTGGTGTCAAACAAAGCTGCGCCGGGAATGTCCAGCATCACTGACCCATCGCGCTGTTCACGCACCGCAATCTGGCTGCCCACCAAATAGCCGAACAGGCCACCCAAGGCAGCACCACGCACAGTGTCCTTGCCGTCAATCGTGTTGCCAACAATCGCACCACCTATTGCACCCACCGCAGTACCAATTGCGGTTTTGGTGTTGTCGACCTTGCGTTCAGGTGCAATTGGGCAGCCCGCCACTGCAACCGGGGAACCTGGTGCGGGCTGTGACGGCGCTTGTGGTTGCTGGATCACGTTTGCGCAGCCTGCGGCAAACAAGGCCAATGCAACTGCAGTTAATTTGAATGTATTCATCTTGTATTCCCCTTGGATTTATTCTTCAAAGCTTACTTTTAAGGTTCCATTCTAACGCCTGAGCCACTTTCAGGTTGACTATAAAAAAATCATGGGGCTACACTGCCACATGCTTAAATCATTGACGATACTTCTTGCTTTTCAGGCCTTGGGCGAGTTGCTCAGCTTTGCGCTGTTTCCCTCCATCCCCGGCCCAGTGTTGGGGTTAATCTCGCTGTTGGCATTCTTTTTTGCCAAAGGAGGGGTGCCAGTTGACATTCAAACCACGGCCAATGTATTCACGGCCAATCTGGGCTTGCTGTTCATTCCGGCGGCGGTGGGTGTGGTGGTTTTTTGGCCTGTGTTGGCTGAATTCGGCGTGGTTATTCTGCTCACCTTGCTGGTCAGCGTGGTTGTAACCCTGGTGGGCACGGCCTTGGTGTTGGACCGTTTGGCGGCCCGCTTCATGCCGGGAGATGTTAGCGAGGCACCGAAAAATGACTGATACCACCCGCCGTTTGGTTGAACTGCCAGAAATCTGGGTTTACCTCAGCGGCAACCCCTTGAGTGCCTTGTTTCTCACCTTGCTGGCCTATCAAATTGGCCTTTGGTGTTACAGAAAAAGCGGGCAACATCCATTCACCAACCCGGTGATGATCGCGGTGCTGTTGCTGGCCATTTTTTTGCAGCTTACCGGTTTAAGTTATCAGCAGTATTTTGAAGGCGCGCAGTTTGTGCACTTTTTGCTGGGTACCGCCACTGTGGCACTGGCCGTGCCAATTTATCAAGGGTTGACGGCGGTGAAAGGCCAAACCATCCGCACCCTGGTGTTGTTAAGCGTGGCCTTACTGGTGGGGGGCGCGCTTTCCATTTCAAGTGCATTGGGTGTGGCGTACCTGCTGGGTGCCAATATGGACATTGTGCAAAGCCTGTGGGCAAAATCCGTTACGGCGCCGATCGCCATGGGCGTGAGCGAACGCATTGGCGCGTCACCTACGCTTACAGCCTTGTTCGCGATTGTGACCGGAATTTTGGGGGCGGCGGTGGGCACTGTGCTGTTCAATTCAATGGGCATGAAGCGCTGGTGGGTGCGTGGCTTCACGATGGGGTTGGCCGCGCATGGCATTGGCACTGCACGTGCGTTTTCAGTGCACCCTGAGGCTGGGCGCTACGCCAGCCTGGGCATGGGGCTGCATGGCATATTTGGCGCGCTGTTAATACCGTGGATGTTCGCGCTACTCGCGTAGCTGTGTCAAAAACAAGCTGCCCATGCGGCCACATACACCGCCCGCATGTCCGGGCTGGCGTAACCCAGCGTGATCAGCAGGGCGACTACCAGCAGGGCCACTTTGGCCCAGCGTGGCATCAAACGATTAACGCTTTCAAGCGGTTTGTGTTGCGGGTTCATTGTGTTGTGCGCTTTTTTCCTCAATAGGCCAGTTTACCGCAGCCGCAATCACACTCAAAGCCACGCAAAGCCACCACACCAGTTGGTAGCTGCCTGTGGCATCAAACAACAACCCGCCCAGCCAGCCGCCCACGAAAGCACCAATTTGATGGAACATGAACACCAGGCCACCCAGCATGGACAGGTTTTTCACGCCGAACATGGCTGACACCGTACCCGTGGTCAAGGGCACAGTGGAAAGCCACAGCACGCCCATGCACGCCGCAAACAAATACACGCTCCAGGTGGTGAGTGGCAACAAAACAAATGCCACGATCAGCAAACCCCTCAAGCCATAAATGCCGCTGAGCAACATGGGCTTGCGAAACTGCCCACCCCAAAGCCCAGCCAGGTAACTTCCCAGAATGTTGAATAAGCCAATCAGCGCCAATGCATTGCTGCCCGCACTGGCGGGTATGCCGCTGTCTTGCAGGTAGCTGGGCAGGTGCACGCTGATAAACAGAATCTGAAAGCCGCACACGAAATAACCCACACTCAGCATGATGAAAGCCTTGTGTTGCATGGCTTGCGCAAGCGATGCCCACATGCCCAATTCTTTCTGGGGGGGCATGGGCAATATTTCGTGGTGGGAAGCGGTATTCGGGCATTCCGCACTGCAGGGTGTTTCGTCCACCAGTACGGTTTTTGCTTTTTTTTCTACCAGCGGCCAGGCCAGTGCCAAAATCACCACAGCGATACAACTCAGCACGGTGAGGGCCGATGACCAGCCAAATTCATTGATCAAAAAAAGACCGCCGGGCAGAAAAGCAAATTGCCCAAGCGAACCGAGTGCCATGGAAATGCCCATGGCCATGCTGCGTTTTTCTGGTGGCATGGCACGGCTGACCGCGCCGAACACCACCGGGAAGGTGGTGCCGCTCAAACCCAAACCGATCAAAATGCCAGCACTCAAAGTCAACATGCCGGGGCTGTCAACCGTACTCATCAAGAACAGGCCCAGTGCATACAGCATGCCACCCAGAATCATGGTGATGGCTGAACCCAGCCGGTCGGCCATTCGGCCAACAAAGGGTTGGGCCACGCCCCACACCAGGTTTTGCATGGCAATGGAAAAAGCGAATATTTCTCGCCCCCACTCATTGCTCAAGCTGACTGGTTGCAAAAACAGGCCAAACGAATGGCGGATTCCCAATGAGATGGTCATGATGAAAGCCCCACACCACAACACGGTGAGGGGCGATACAGACTTGTTTGAATTCAAGTACATGGCAAATTGATATTAAGGTTTGAGGTAGGCAAAGCCCTGTTGGGTTTGTAAATCGGCAATGCGCACCACTCCCGAGGGTGTGAACTCTGCTTCCATCACAAACTGGTCTTTTTTCAGGTTACGGTTCTTCAATGTGATTTCACACACCTCGAACCGCACTCCACGGGCTGTTAGTGCACTCACCAATGGCGCGTATGCGGTGCCGGTTTTCTCATGTTTGGCGCCTTCCATCAGGAAATCCACGCCAGTGGCATGGCTAACCACAATGATGGTGGTTTTGGGAGACACATCCAGGTGATTGCGCAAGTTTCTCAATGCCCCCAAGGCTTGGGTGTCGGCATCATTGATGTGATACACCACTTTGGAGGTGATGTCTTGCGTGTTCATTCGTTTCTCGGGTTCCGCGCTTTGGGTGCTGGCAGTACCTGCCAACATAATGCCCGCAATCAGGGCCAGCGCGGCTTTCTTGGGAAAAATCAGCTTCATAAGTGTCTCCTTGGTTTCTTGGTGGATTCCGGGTTATCCCACGAAAAGGTGGGGTCGACGAGGTGACTCCTTAGAGGGATGTTTAACCCACCCCACATCCGGATACTCAACTGTACCGATTTAACAGGATGAGCAACAGTATGAAATCCAACACCGCATTAAACACCGCTTTAACGGTGAGTAAAATTGGTGTTTACGCGGCTGTCGCCCTGGGCGCAGTGGCTTGCTCATCCTTAAGACCATTTGGGCAGGAAGACGAGTTTCGTGCCAAGTTGAAGGCGCCGGAAATTACCGGGGCCAGTCAGGCGGCACCCCAGATGACCTTGCCTATTGAGCGCTTGCCTTCCGATACCTTCTGGGTTCGTCCACAAATTTCCGAAGGCGAGTTGCCAAACCGCATGGTCGAGAACTTGTCGGTGACAGAGCGCGGTTTGTTTGATGTGCTGCAGCTGATTTTCGCCAGCACCAATATGCCATTGAGTTTTGAGGGTGGGGCGGATGCAGCGTCCCGGTATGGGGTGGTCACGCTGAACAATCTCAGTGGCACTTTGCCGCAGGTGATGAACAAGCTGGGCGAGATCATGGGGTTTTTCTGGACAGTGACTGAGTCGGGCGTGTTGAGGATCATGCCTGAACAACAGTTTGTCGTCACAATGCCGCCGGTGCTGAATGAGGACAGCATGGCAGGCATTACCAATACCATGCAGTACCTGGGCGCGCGTGATGTGTATCTGGACCGCATTAACCGGTCGCTGGTGTTTCGCGCCAACCGCCGCGCATTGGGTGACATTCAAAATTATCTGGAGAGGGCGCGGGCCACGCGATCGTTGATTGTGTACGACATGAATGTGTTGCAAGTTGACTTGAATGACTCCAACAACATGGGTGTGCGTTGGGAGCTGTACAAGACGGGCGGCGGCATTAACACAGCACCTGATTCATCCATTGCTGGTGCATCCAGCACAGCAGACCGAATTACGCAATTGACTCGCACAGCCTCGGGCATTGAAACCCTGATTTTTGGTGAAAACTTTTCCACCAATTTTCTGATTGATTTTTTAAAGTCGCAAGGCGATGTCAAAACATTGAGCCAGCCAAAAATTGGTTTGATGAATGGCACCAATGGCAACATTCGCGTGGGTCAGTCCACCACATTTGTCTCGCGTGTGGGCTCGCAAATTGTGAATGGTGTAGCGCAATCCACCGCTGATACGCAAAACCTTCGTACGGGTCTGGAGGTTTCGCTGACTGGCGAGGCGCACGATTCAACAATCTACACCCGCATCAATATTTCAATCACCGAGCTGTTGGCGCTAAAGCGTTTCACCGCCTTGGGCGTGGACTTGAATTTGCCTGAGGTGGCTGACCGTGAATTGAAAACCCAGGTGCGTTGCCGCCCTGGCGACACGATTTTGCTGGGCGGCATTACGGTTTCGCGGGCGCAAGATGATTTTCAAAGCGGATTGGGTACACGTAGCCGCACCGAGAGCACCAAGCAAACCGAACTGGTTGTGACCATTCGCCCGCGCCTGTTGTTGTTCGGGGAAGTGGCCAAGCTGCAGCAACCTGCAGAGCAGTTGCCCGTGTCGGAAACACCCGCCCCAATCAAACGCAGAGTTGAACCAAAGGCACCCAGTGTGCTCGAGCCAGTGGCGGCAGTAGGCGGCCCCTTGCGTTTGTCTACAAGGCTGGGTTTTGTGCCGTCGCAGATTCAAATGATCTCGAAACTGACCCCGTTTCAGGAGCAGTGAGTCATGCAAACTTTCCAACAACGACTCCTGACGCAAGGCTTGGTTGCGACTCTTGTGGTGTGGTCGGGTGGGGTTTTGTCGCAGCAAACAATTGCAAACCCATTGGTTCGCCCAGCCATGTTGCAGGGTACGCCTGCGGCCAGTGGGTCAGAGTCTGCAGAGGCCTCCCAGCGCCAGGCAGCCACCGGCGATGCTGCCGAGCTGCGTCGGCAGGCGGAGCGGCGAATTACCCAGGAAGACTTGAACATTCGACAACAGGCCTTGAATTCTCCTGTGTTGCCGGTTCCGCTCATCAACCTGTTTGCCAACATGCAGGTCACGGCCTATTTTCAGGGCGCAATTGTAATGCGCCGGGTTGAAAACGATTTTACGCCCCAGCAAGTTAGTCAGCCTGTCGCTGTTCAGCAATCGGGTAACAGCCGTGGCGAAACCCCCACTGCCGTTGTTGTGCCTCGCCCCGTGTCGCGCTCATCGGGGGCACTTCGTTTGCGGGTGGGTAAAACAGAAAATGTCAGTGGTTATCCCCTGCGGGCCATGGTCAATGGCCAGGACATCACAGTCGATTGGCGGAGTGAAAACGGTACTTGGGTCAATGTGTTTTATGGTGCGCTTGAGTCGAGTGCTGGTGGCCTGCCACAAGTACCCAGCGATTCACAGTTGTTGAAGGTGGAAACCAATCAGTTTGATCATTTGGTGCCGGTGTTGCGAACACAAACATTTTCGCCTTCCGGCGCTTTGGGTGGCCAGCAAGGCGGCAACTTTGGCTCCGGGTTTGGCGGTGGCAATGGCGGTTTCGGTGGTAACCAGGGTGGCAACAATCAACCAGGTTTTGGCACGGGCTTTCCCAACTGAAGGAAACATGCAGCATGAAATCACTTGAAGCGGATTTGGTGCAAGCCGGGCTGGATGACCACCAGCTCAATCTGCTTCGCCAGCAGCATAGTCACCTTCGTGGAGAAGGACGGTCTGCCGAGCTTGGCAGTCTGGCATTGCGCTCCCGGTTTATTAACCTGGATGACCTGTTAGATCAGGGCTCTCCGGAAGACTCCAATGTGATTGGCGATCATTTCACATTGCAAACCATTTTGCCGCTGGAATTTTGTCGTCGCTTTGTGTGTGTGCCCACCGAGTTTTCAAAGGGTGTGCTTACTCTGCGTTGTGCCCAACCGTTGAAGGCAGCGCAACAGGATCGCATCCGCCAAATTTTGCGTGCCCCGGTTTCTGCATTGAAATTTTTGCCATCCAGTCGCCAAGAGGTGTGTGACTTGTTGTTGCGAATTGAGCAGTCGGGCTCAGTCAACGGCTTGATCACGGTTCTTCGGCATGAAGGGCTGGAGGCCGGGCGCTTGCGCAGCCTGGTTTACGCGGTGCTGAAAGAGGCCTTGTCCTTGCGTGCCAGCGACATACACCTGAGCCGCAAAGGCGACCCGGATGCCTGGATCGCCTACCGGGTTGATTCGGTGATGCGGCAAACCCATTTGTTGCCCGAGCTGCTGATGCAATCGCTGGTAGCCCGTATCAAAATTGAAGCAGGCATGGATGCATCCAATAGCCGTACGGCCCAGGATGGTCGCCTGACCGTGGAGCATGAAGGGCGCGTGGTGGACTTTCGTATTTCCACGCAACCGTTGGTGGATGGTGAGTCGGTGGTGCTGCGTGCATTGGACGCCTCGCTATTGCCCAGTCTGGGTGCCTTGTTTCCGGGGCAACCGAAAATGATTGAGTTGATCAAAAGTATCACCAACCAAACCGGAAAAACGGGGGGCTTGGTGTTTATTTCGGGTGCAACAGGCTCGGGTAAAAGTACCACGCAATACACCGTGGCTTGTGGTTTTCGGCGTGATGCCATGAATGTGATTACCGTAGAAGATCCGGTTGAATACATTTTGCCGTTTGCCAAACAAATTCAGTTGCAGGCCTTGGTCAAGCAAAAGGCGATTGAGCTTGAGCGTTCAATTTTGCGCCAAGACCCGGATATTTTAATTTTTGGCGAGGTGCGCGATGCTGACTCCGCCCGCGCCGCGTTGGCTTTTGCCGAGAGTGGTCACTTGGTCATTTCCACCATTCACGCCAACAGCGTGTTGCAGGTCAGCGAACGTTTCTTGTCCATGATCGACCCGTCCCACCGCGCCGATTCTGAATTTTTGCTTGCACATTTCTTGCGCGTGGTGATTCACCAGCGTTTAGTGCGTCGCCTGTGTTCTTGTGCCTCGTCCGTACAAGGCGAAATCCTTGAGCAGTTTCAGTCACAGGCGTTTCGACTTACGGGTGGCTTGATTCAACCGCGCGCCGGTTTGCGTCACAAGGTGGGCTGCACACGCTGCGCTGGCTTGGGGTATTCAGGCCGGGTTGCCGCACATGAAACCATGCATGTGCCGGCTGATGAATCCATGCGTGGCCGTTTTGTGAAGGCTTTTAAAAGCCAAAACCTGGAGCTTCCCGTTGATTTGCGTGAAGAGAACGGGGTTGATTACACCAGCCGGCTTCAAACCCTGCAAACCCTGCTGGATCAAGGGCTGGTGGATTGGCCCAGTGTTCTTCAGGTTCTTGGTGTGGCGGGGGGCTAAGCATGCCGATTTCAAACTTTCGTGTGGATTACCTGGCCCCACAAATGCTGGATGCCACTGCTCGGCCTGATGAAAGGTTGAGTGGTTACTTTCGCCACCAGCTGGTGATTACCGCATCCAGAAAACGCGAGGCGATTCAGCAAGTGATCGACCGTGGGGGCGTGGTGCTGGATGTGTTTGAATTGCAAGCCAAGGGTAGATTGTCTCGCCTGTTTGGCTCGAAAGTAAGTCGAAGTTACAAACAAAAATTCTTGCAGGCGCTTGCGTTCAATGTGCGTTCAGGTTTGTCGCCCGAAAAGTCGCTGGAGCAGGTGATACTGGGCGAACTTGGCGAGCCTCGTTTAATTCTGAACCAGGCCTTGAATGCGCTGCGACAGGGTTTTGGTTTTGTGGCAGCAGTGGAGCTGCTGAACTGGTTTGATGATTCCACACTCGCGGTGTTAAGCGCTGGCGAGGCAGCCGGTCAATTGAGCGAAGCCCTTGAAACAGCCGTGAGTTTTTATGAAAAAGGCTCTGACACCCTGAAGCTGATGTTTGGCGCGGTCACCTGGACTGCACTTGATTTGATCATGGCCGTGTCCACCGTAATTGGCATGCGTTTTGGTTTGATTGAACAGTTGAAAGCAACGCCACTGATGAGCGAAGACCCCACCAAGGTTGCCCAGTACAACAGTTCGCTTGCTTTGGCAGAGTGGGTCAACAACGGCTTGCTTGTTTTCTCGTTCGTGTTTTTTCTGATCCTGATTTATTTCACCATGCTGGTGCTGTCACCCGATCAAAAAACCCGCACACAGGCTTTCAGGATTCTTGAAAAAGTACCAGTGATTGGTGAACTGCTCATTTGCTCCGGCATTGCGGCAACCACCCGCGTTCTAGGCTCCTTGTTGACCGGTGGTGTGGCATTTTTGAATGCGGTACAAATTGCGCGCAAGGGCACCATTACGCCCACCGTGTCCCTGTTCTGGCAAACCATCACCGACCGCAGCGAAATCGGTGAGCAGCCCGCTGTGGCATTCAATCACCCTTTGCTTGACAGCAGTGAACGCTTGCTGATCCGCGCCCACAAAGACCAGGCACAACTGGCCGAGTGTTTGGCCTCCATTTCTCAAACCCGCGACGACAAAGCCACCAGCGCCGCGCGCAAATTCGCAGTGATCGCATTTGTTGCTTCGCTTACTTATTCAGGAATTGCGGTGTTGTTCAGCCTGGCCGTGGTGTATTTGCAAAACGAAGTTGTGTTGTCTGGAGCCTAAGCCGTGGAAGCCATCAATTTAAAAAGCATTTACTCCAACCTGATTGCAGGGCGCTTGCCTGTGGGTACAGGCAGCGCACAAAAAGTGGTCATGAATCAGGCCTATGCCATTTTGGGTACCAACCGCCTGCACGCATACCTTATCGAACGCGCAGGCCATGTGTACTACTTCGCCATTGAAAGTGCATGGCTCAGTTCGGCACCCGGTTTTAATTTGCCCTTTGTGGATGTACTGCCTGACGGGCCTTTGCATGTGGGCGAGGCGATCTACCTGATGCACGGTGCTGATTACTCGGTCGCCTTGGTCATTGAAGGCGGTAGCGTGCGTCTGTTGTGCAACGACCACGACGTGCTGAAAGACTATTTGATTGGCCTGGACCTGCACATTGTCGAGATTGAGCACAAGGGCGGCAAACCGCTCAGAAGTATTCCGCAGGCCATTCAAAGCATTACCGAGCGTTTTAGTTCTTTGATGATGAAAGGGTCTATTGGTGTGTTGATCTCGGCATCCATGGTTTTCCTGGGTTCACAGGCGGCAAGTGCGTACACCAACAGCCAAGCCGCAAGCGGGCTTAACGCGCAAGCTGTCGAGAATGACTTGAATGCCACCTTGGTCAAGCTCAGCGTGCAGCAGCCCCTTGCGCGCCAAATTTCCAGAATACAAAAAGTATCAGCCACCGTGGTGCGATCGGGTGGCTGGATTGAGAAATACAAAATGAAGGGTGAGGACGATGAGTCTTTTGAATTGGTCCTGCCCAGTTGGGTGAGTCAGGACTACCTCGATTCGTTGGGGCGCGACGTGGTCACCGATCTAAGGGATATGGAAGGGCTTCTAAGTGTACGTAAACAAGGTAAGAAGGAGTCAGTCAAGTGAAACTGGATTTAAAAAACAACAGCACCTTGTGGGTTACCGAGGCCAGTCGCCTGATGGGGCTTGCACCCGTGTTCGCAATGATGTGCGCGGTGATGATGGTGATTCTTGCCGCCTTTTCGGTGAACGATTTCTTGCGTGCCTCCGAGCTTGAAAGAAAAAGCCAGGAGTTGCCTGAGTTCACCTTGAAACGTGTGCCGGTTGGGAAAGTGGTTTATGAAGATTACGCCCGCGTGTTGGCCAGGTTGAGTCCAGATGTTCAAGTGGTTGCCGATCGCGACAGTATCAAGATTAATATTGCCGACCCTTCCAAGTACGCAGAGTTCATGTATGTATTGAACAGCGTGCAGGGTATGTCGAAAGATGTGGTGTGGCATGCCGAGGAAATTTGTTTGGCGGGTTGTGCGGGGCAGGCCTCGTTGGCCATTGTCAAAGGTATGACAGAAAAAGTGGAAGTTAAATTGAGGGGGCAGGGCGATGAGTGAATCAGACAACAAAGTTGGCGTACCGTTTGCCAAACAAAAGGTAACCCTGGGGGTTGCAGCATTGGGCCTGGCGGGTTTGTTGTCTTGGGCGGGTTGGGCTGCTTTTCAGAGCCCTTCCAGCACGGGTGTTTCACCCGTGGCCAGCGCATTCGCTGCAGGTGATTCGGCAGGCAAATCCGACCGGGAAGTGGCCAGCATCAATGGCATGAAAATTACCGAAATGGAACTGGGCGGCATGCTGCAATCGGGCGTGGACCGCGCCATTGTGATCGACCGCTATATCAACAAAGTGGTGGCCGCAGAACGCGGTCGCGAGATGTACGTGGAAGAAGCCAAAGCGGCCCTTCGCGCAGCTGAACGGGAAGTGCTTTCCACTTTGTACACCACCAAACGAATGGAAGAGCTGCGCAAAGCTGTGAGCGACGATGACGTGAAGGCTTACTACGACGCCAACGTGCTTGACCAGAATTTTCAGCAATGGAAGGTCAGTTATTACCTGAGCAATGATCAAAACGATGTGCAGCAAACCGTCGACAAATTAAAGAAGGGTGAGAAGGAGGCGCTTGAGCAGTTAAAGCCACTGGTGGCGCAGGGTGACGGTTATGCCCTGGCTCAGGCACTGCCCTACAACCTTGGGCGTGTGGTATCAAAAATGAGAAAGGGTGAATTCAGTGAGGTGCTCAGGTTACGCAACGGCCTCTTGGTGTTGAAGATTGAAGACAGCAAACAACTGAAAAAGCCCACCATGGAAGAATTGAAGCAAGACATTGTTCAGGCACTTGCTTTAGAGAAATTCAATGCCGAACTTGAGCAGGCCCGCAGGCAGGCCAAGGTGGAGTTGGGTTAATTAAACAAGGCTTGAGCAACACAGGTAATCAAGGAGAAAGTCATGAAGTCTATTTCCAGTCCCGCAGTCAGTTTGCGAAAGCAAAAACAGGCGGGTTTTATTCAGGCGGCCCTGCTGTTCGGCATTGCCTTGATGACAGCAGTGCTGGGTGGCTTTGCATTGGCCAACCGAAGTCCAACGTCACAAACCGATGTGGAACAGGCGAAAGTCAATGCTTCGGTTATATTGAAACAGGCCAGTGATCTGCGCGATGGTGTGGCCAGGTACTCCAGTGATTTTGGTTCTTCGGCTGTGCAATCCACACTCGATTTCTCCAACACCACCAATCAGGGTCTGTTCGATCCAGTTGCCCGGTACGCTTCACCGCAAATTATGCCAACCACGACTTTTGCCAGCGGCGAGGACACGACCATCAAGGCGCCCACAGCGGCGTCAGCAGGACATTGGTATATAAACAAGGTAACGCCAGGTAAAGGATTGGCCACTGTTGCGGTAGACCCCATGGTCATACTGCCGGGGCTGAGGTCAGATGTGTGTGGACGCGTCAATACGCTGTTGTATGGAATCTCAACCATTCCGCTCGCGGGCACTGCTTTGTCTGTTTGGACCACTGGCACCACAGACGCGGGAATCTCTGCAATAAGTACTGCGCCAGATCCCGCGGGTTGGCCCGAAGGCTGTATTGTCACGAGTGACACGAAGTACGTGTACTTCAAGGTGATCCAGGAAAATTAAACCCCGAGACTTCACCAAGCCCGCAGCCGCGGGCTTTTTTTACATCGCGTTTCACCAATGCAAGGGATGCGGGCTTGCATGAGTTCACCCGTTAACCCGGTATGCACGGAATTCCGCGCAAGAAACCGAGGTGAAAAAAATCGTGAACTTGAAAGCCATTCAGCGACAAAGCGGATTTATCGCTTCCTACATTTTGTACGGCATTGGTTTGCTGGCAATTGTCGGTGCTGCTTATGCGCGCCTGAATACCAGTAGCCAGCAGGGCCAGTCGGTTCAAGACACAGTCAGTGAGGTTGCTGTACAACTTGAAGTTATCAAGGGAAAGATCATGTTGTGTGCAGCGGTGTATCCCGATGGTGATCATGGCCAGTTCGACACGCGGCATGCGTACCCGGCCCCCGCGACAGTAGGCAATGTCGCTGTTATTTCAACGGTGGCCTGCCCCACGCCCAATGGCCCGCTGTCCCTTGGCTTAATGCCCGATGGAATTCCTTTGCCTGTTAGCCCACCCGATTTCGATGAGTGGGTGTATGAGCACACCGAGGCCGGTGGAATACGGCTTCGATTAATACCGCGGGTTAGCGGTGGGGCGGCAGCAACCCGAGAGCGCCTGCTTCGTCAGTATGAGGGTTCAGTCGTTACCGACGGCGATGAGCTAGTCTTCGCGGTATTGAACTAGAGGTACACATGAAGAAGAACAATTCCAAAGTCAACGCCGCCAGTTTTAAACCCAAACCACGCGTGCTTGCCGTGCAACATGCGATGCCGTACCTCGTTGCACTTGGTTTGGGCGCTGCTGTCATTTCGCCTGCGGTTGGGCGGTCGGGCGATTCCGCCGCGGCCTTCACGGCAACGCAACTGATTCGGCAGTTCACGCTGAAGAACACAGTTGCGCAGGTTAGCCAAGGAATGCAAGGCTATGTGGCCGAGGTCAACGGTGTGTTGCGGGCCAGTGAAATGGGTGGCGTGGTGAGTGGTTATCCTGTTGACATGGGGTCAGTACCCTCATCGGTTAACTTGCCTCAGCGAGATGGTGCTGGCAGACCCTTGGGTTACTGTGCCTGGGACAACAACTCGTCCACATCCAACAGCAGTTTTCTGGCTGGGCAGGGTGTTGTAAATCCTCTGGTGTATGCCGTTGTATCGCCTGGTTTGAATGGCAGTATGGAAACCAGTTGTACTTACGTTCTCGCCAATCGCAGGGGCTTGGGCGATGATTACGTGCAGGTCACAGCGCCGTCTCAAACATCTTCCAGGCAGTTCAAAAGTGCTGTCGGTACCTACGCAGAATTGACTGCGATGCCCGGTGAGGAAGGCGATATTCGCCTGGTGCTGGAAAGCAATAAACTGTATAGCTACGTGGGTGGCGCATGGCAGCCCGTAGATGCAAGTAAGTTCAGCGATGATTCAGTGGTCAACGGCCCAGGTGCAATCACCTACACCACTGGCAAAGTCACAGTGGCAGATTTTCAGGCCGCAAGCGCAACAATGACCGGCGCACTGACCGGAAGCACAGCCACATTTTCAGGCAGCGTAACCGCCAACAGTTTTATCGGGAACGGCGCAGCATTAACCGACCTGAATGCAAGCAACGTCAGCAGCGGTGTTTTGGGTGCAGCATTTGGCGGTACCGGCGTTGATTCAAGCGCTGCCGCGCAGGGCAGTTTGCTGATTGGCACAGGCGCTGGTTTTGCTTTGGGCGCAATCACCGCAGGCGACGGAATCGGTGTGCTCAACGGTGCTGGCAGCATCACCATTTCAAACACAGGTGTGCTTAGTATTGCAGGCACGAGCAACCAGGTAATCGCAAGCGCCATGAATGGCGATGTAGTGCTCAGTTTGCCGCAAGACATTGCCACCACCAGCACACCCACATTTGCAGGCGCACTCTTCAGCGGCAATATTGACGTGGCCTCAATTAGCCAGGCGGGTGTACCCGCCACACTGGCCTTTCAGTATGCCAGCGACACCGGTTCTGCTTTTTATGCTGAACCCAATTTGGGGCTTGGCAGCGGCGCATTGGCTGGTCGGAAAAATGCAGGTAACGTGGCGGTAGGCGACGGTGTACTTGGCCAAATGGCCACGACAGTTTACGGCAGCCGATCCGGCACCAGGAACACGGGTGTGGGTTATCAAACGCTGTATACAAATGACTATGGCGATGAAAACACCGCACTTGGCTACAAAAGCTTGTATGGCAACACCACAGGCTACGACAACGTTGCAGTTGGCGCACATACGCTGAGTAGCAATACAACGGGTTATTACAACGTGGCGTTGGGTAGCAATGCGCTTGATCAGAGCTCAACTGGCTTTTACAACACAGCGTTGGGTCACTACGCAATGCCTGCGTTAACTACTGGTAATGCGAACATTGCAATAGGCCACCGTTCTGGCAACACCATCACAACCGGTAGTCAGAATATTTTGATTGGCGACCTGGCCGGCAATGGCACCTTGACCAGTAACAGCAACATTGCTTTGGGCAACAGCACTGTGATTGGCAATGCACTTTCTTATGCCGTCACAATTGGTAGTGATTCTTCGGTAAGTACATCCAATACAGTAGTATTGGGCCGCACCACAGACAACACAGTAATTGGTGCAACCGGCGACGATGGCAGTGGCAACAAGTTGCAAGTCACTGGCGGTTTGCGTGCATCGGGCAATGTGTTTCTGAATACAGGTAGTGCTGCCAACTACACGCAGTTGCGAGATCTTCGGGTGATGTCTTCAACCAATGACGATGGCTGGGATCACCTACGCATTCAATCGAGCTCAACCACTACCACCATTGATGCGGGCGGTGCAGAAAACGGGCTTGTTTTTCGTGTGGGCCAAGGCGGGTCGGGGGGAGTAGGCGATCAAACCTACAACACAGTGCTTACGCTGAACCCCGATCAGTCTGCCGTGTTTGCAGGCCGGGTCGATGTTCAAAGCCTGTATGTCAACGGCGAACAAATAGCGCCGGTCAACAAGGCAAACATTGATGCGGCACTTACCTTCACTAGCACCGTGGGTGCGTCCTTTCCTCAAAGCAGTTTGGCCCTGGGCATTAATGCCCTGGACGCAGACCCACGCGCAGGCAACGTTGCAATTGGCGAGGGCGTACTCACCAGCCTGTCATCCAGTGCCGTTACTACTGAGGGAATTTTCAATACCGGTGTGGGCTTCAATGTGCTTGTCTTGAACAGCACCGGTTCTTACAACACAGCAATAGGCACTTATACGCTGAATTCCAACACCACGGGCTCTAACAATACAGCGGTGGGTGTGTACGCCATGGCGAATACCACCACCGGTTTCGACAACACTGGCGTGGGTCGCAATGCACTGAACCTGAATACCACTGGTAACTTCAACAATGCCGTGGGTGTGAATGCGCTTTTCAGCAACACCACCGGTGCACAAAACAATGCGATCGGTAACAATGCCATGTTTTCAAACACCGCGGGGTATCAAAACGTGGCAGTGGGCGATAACGCGATGTACACCAACTCGGTGGGTTATCAAAACGTGGCGATTGGACCCGATGCCCTACGCAACAACAGCACTGGGTATCAGAATATTGCAATTGGCTACAATGCGCTGCGCAATACAAATACGGGTTATCGCAACACATCAGTGGGTGCGAATTCCCTGTTGAATAACACCGACGGTTTCGATAACAGCGCGTTTGGTGTGAATGCATTACAGGCCAACACCAGTGGCGACTACAACAGTGCTTTTGGCGTGAGTAGCATGCTGAGCAATACACTGGGCGAGCGAAATGTCGGCATGGGTTTTAATACCCTGCTCAGCAACACCACTGGCTCAAATAACGTTGCAGTGGGCGCCAATGCGATGATCAACAACACCACCGGCAATGAAAACACCGCAGTGGGTGACAACGCACTTTTGCAGAATACAACTGGTTATTCAAACGTTGCAGTGGGGCGTGGTTCTTTGCTTGGCAACACAACGGGTTATTACAACATTGCCATCGGGCGCAACTCCTTGCTCACCAACAGCACCGGCTACAACAACAGCGCTTTGGGATTTAGCAGCCTTATTTTCAACACCACTGGTTTGAACAACACCGCCTTGGGTACTTCCTCCATGTTCAACAGTACAACAGGCTTGGATAACACCGCAGTTGGCCTGGCTTCCCTGTACTCCAACACCACGGGTAACTCCAATGTGTCTTTGGGCATGAATGCCTTGTTTGGCAATGCAACAGGCAGTTACAACACGGGCCTGGGCACGTCGAGTGATGTGTTGTCGAACAACTTGAACTACGCCTCTGCAATTGGTGCCTTTGCCCGTGTCACAACATCGAATACTTTGGTATTGGGTGCTTTGGGTGTGGGCAAAGACGGCGTGGTGTCTTCAACCGATGATCAGGTTGTTATTGGTGCAACATCGCGCAATGACACAATCTCCAACACCATTTTCCATGTGGCCGGTGTATCCAACTTTTCATCGATGCTGTATGCAACTGGCGGAGCCCAGGTGTCTTCTAATCAGTTGTTGCGTTTCGGTGGCAATCATGAGGGAACGGACACCCTCGCGATTTATCGAATCAACACCGCATCCGATGAATCCCTGCTGCGCATTGGTATTGGCGACAATGCAAATACTTTTGGAACTGGAGCCGCCGATGAGTTTCAAGTGGGTCGTCTTAACCCGGACAATTCCTTTGATCCGGTATTCCGCATAGCAGGCAATGGCGATGTAATCGCAAGCGGGTACATGCAGGCCACCGCATTCAACGTCAGTTCTGATCGCAGGCTGAAAACCAATATTCAGGCACAAGATTCCGGTTCGGTTTTAAGCCGGCTTGAACAACTGCAAACCTACAGCTATGAGTACCTGGCCAACCCCAACCTGGGGCGGCGCATTGGTGTAATTGCGCAAGAAATTCAAAACCTGTTTCCCGAAGCGGTGGCAACCCGCGCCGACGGCATGATGTCAGTGGACTACAGTGCCTTGGGCGCTATGGCGGCCATGGGTGTTGGGCAGCTGAGCAAACAAGTCAAAGTGCTCGACAAAACAGTGGGCGAACATGGGCAGCGAATCACCGTGCTGGACGACCGTGTGAATCAACACGACACGCGCATTACTTCGCTTGAAAGCTGGAGAACCGATGCCAGCCAACGCATGAACGGCATGCAGAATGCGATTGATTTGAATGTCCAGAAAATTGCGGAAAACGCAGTGACCATTCAAACCAATTCAATGGCCATTGAGCGTTTGGACGACGCCTTGTTCACGCTAGATGGGCACGTGAAAAACAATTCAGATTTAATCAACAACATCAATTCACGCTGGGCAAAAAACTTCAGCGAGTCAGCAGATGGTTCGCTGCTCACCGTGACTGCTGTGGAGTTGAAAGTCAGCAATTTCACGGCACAGCAGGTGCGCGCAAATTCAGTGTATTCGCAACGCCTGGAAGCTGAAATGGCAAGAATCGCAGACCTTGAAGTCAACAACCTGAGGGCCAATTCAGCCGTGGCCAATACTGTGCAGGCCGAGCAAGTGAACACCGGGTCGGTCCAGGTTTACGCCGGTGTGGGTTTGCCTGCCGTGCTGTTTGCTGCCAAATCAGACGGTCACTACACCGTCAGCACCAGCGCACTCGATGGCAGCTATGCCACTGCAACCGTGATTGTGAACGCGGGGCAAGCCAAAGTGGTGTCGGTGGCCAGCGAGGGCATTGAACTGTATGCCGAAGGCAACCAGGTGAAGGTGATTGCCGCAGGCAAATCGATTAAAGCCAGCTGGATCAAAATGGGGTAGTCGCGAAGGGTGAAGGCGAAACCCCTAGGCTCGAATAATCTCGTGCTGCTCCTGTCAGTCTTCAAACGAAGGTGCGACAGTGCAAAACCAGCTTGTTCCGTCAGCCAACCCTTCAGCGCACACGCAGGTGCATTGTGACCCCGAGTGGGTGCAGCCCCGTACACAGATTCAAGCGGATGAACACAGTGTTTCTGAATGCCTTTTTCGTCTTCTTGGAATGCTCGGACCCGTGTTGAAAAGGCAAGCCACGGATTGACAATCAATCGCTTTCGGGTAAGGTTAGGTTCCTCGACCCTGCGCGCAGAAACAATATGGGAATAAAAATGGAGGCCTTGCCGGCCCCTGATCAGCTTAAAAATGCAGTGCCAAAAACAGAAGAGCTGCAAACTAAAGAGCTGGCCGAACTTGAAGCGGTTGGCCCCAATCTGATCAAGAAGGCCCGTCAAAAGCAAACCGTGTTGGTAACCGGACATGCAGGCTTTATCGGTTTCCACACCGCCAAGGCACTGCTTGAGCGCGGCGACAAGGTAATTGGTTTTGATTCCCTGAACAGCCACTACGACACCCGGCTAAAGCGGGAGCGTTTAAGCATGCTGGACGAAATTGCCAAGGTAACCGGATCGAGATACCACACGGTGAGGGCCGATTTGTGCGACCGCACCGAACTGCATGATTGCCTTGAGGCCTACAAAGTGCAGCGAGTGATTCACCTGGCCGGGCAAACCGACAAGTTTTTGTCGAATGAAAACCCGACCGAATGCGTGCAGAACAACATCAATAGTTTTGTGTCGCTTCTGGAAGCCTGCCGCCATTTCAAGATTCATCATTTGACGTATGCCAGCAGCCATGCTGTATACGGCGCGGGGTTTCAAAAACCCATGAGCGAACGCGACAGCGCCAGCCACCCGCAGCGGTTGGACGCTGCCACGCAGCGCGCTTGTGAATTGATGGCACACTCTTACAGCCATCAGTTCAATTTGCCCACCACGGGCTTGCGGTTCTTCTCGGTGTATGGCCCATGGGGCAGACCCGATTCCGTGTTGTTTGCATTCACCAAACGCATTCTGGAAGGCAAGCCCATTCAAATTTACAACGACGGCAGCAACACCCGTGATTACACCTACGTGGCCGATTTGGTGGAAGCCATTTTGCGCGCCAGTGACACCCCGGCCGAGCCCAATCCGTTCTGGCTGGTTGAAGCACCTGACCAAGCCAGCAGTAGTGCGCCATGGCGAATTTTGAATGTTGGCAACAGCAAACCTGTTTCCATTGAAGAACTGATTGCTGCTTTGGAAAAAGCGTTGGAATGTACCGCAGTGAAGGAATTCATCACCGGGCCAATTCTTGAGCGAAGCGAAAGTTGCGCCGATGTGTCGGCCCTGGTGCTGGCCACCCAGTTTCAGCCTGGCACGCCAATTGAGCAAGGAATTGCTGAATTTGTGGCGTGGTACCGCAGTTATTTTCAAATGTAGTTGAGGCTTCAGCTTTCCAGTGTCGTAAACCCGACACTATCGACACATCCATTTCCTGTCACATCCCGGTAACAAAAGGATACAAAACCAATACCGAGGCAGGAGACAACACAATGACAGCAGTGCCTTTTTCCAGGTTGTTTAGTGCAACCTTGCTGGCCGCCGCCACTTTGGCCCTTGCTGGCTGTGGTGCCGAGGATCAAACGACCAGCTTTGGCAGCACAAGCAGCACGGGCAATTCAACCAGCCCGGCCGAACAGGCCGAACCGCCCGTCGCGTTGTTTGCAAATGCTGCAAATCCCGATTTCAGCGCAAGCCCACGAGAATTTGAAGCGCCCGCCTGCGAAAACGCAGACCAGCCCCGAGCAGGCGGTGGTGTGTACAGCGTCAATTTGCAATCAGCCAGCGGGCAGAACATTGCTTTTTCTGTGTTCGAGCCTGCAAATATAGATTGTGCCAATGGTAACCCCTTGGTATTGCATGGCCACGGCTATGGTGGTTCGCGCTCACAATCACCCAGTGGAATTCTCAAGCGCTTGGTTGACAACGGCGCGGGCGTGATCAGCATTGACCAACGTGGTTTTGGTGAAAGCGGCGGTTCGGTCCGCGTGCTGGATCCAGATTTCGAAGGGCAAGACCTGTTGCAAATTCTGGACTGGGCCGAAGCCAATCTTGACTGGCTGCGCTACAGCAACAAAAAGCCGGTGGGTGGTAAAAAATTCAACATGGTGCTCGGCGCTACGGGTGGCAGTTATGGCGGTGGCTATCAGCTCCTGATTCACAACATTGACCCCAAGAAGCGCCTGGACGTGTTGACGCCCGACATCGCCTGGAACGACTTGCGTTACAGTTTGAACCCCGGCGGTGCCTACGGCATTGAAAACTTCCAGCCGGTGGAGGGCGCAGTCAAGCCCATTGGTACTGTTAAATCTGGCTGGGCCTTGTTGCTTGTTGCAGGTGGTGAATCGGGTTCATCCCAAAACAGCGGGCAAGACAACCTGATCCGTGAAACGCTGTTGCGTGGCGCAAGCGCCAACCGCTTCCCTGAGGGCGCACTGGAATTCTTCCGCTACCACAGCCCAAGCTATTGGTGCGATTCCGAAGCTGCAGGCGCACAAACCTTCCTGCAAAGTGATGTAACCCCCGGCCTGGCACAAAAAACGCCCGACCCCGTGGACATTCTGTTTACCCAAGGCTTTCGCGACACCCTGTTCAATTTCAACGACGCACTGCACAACTTCAGCTGCTACCGCGCACTTGAAGACAAGAAAGGCAAGAAAGCCGATGTACGTTTGATTACCCATCAAAGCGGCCACATCCTGCCCTTGTCCGCATCCACTGTGCCCGGTTTGGCCGACCTGACCGAACAAGGTGTTTTGAACGAAATGGAGTTTCAGAAACCCGGCGGGCCTTTCGCCTGTGGTGAGCTGGGCATTGCAGATGCGCAGTTTGCATTCTTGGTCGACAAATTGTTCACACCCGCCGAGGCTGAAGCCATCAAGGCAGCCGACGCATCCAATGCATTCGGTCTGCTGGCGGCCAACAAAGGCAAAGTGTGCCTAAGCTTGAACGACGATGTGGGGCAGGGCACTGCATCTGAAAATGCAGCAGTGTGGGTCAACGAAAATACACTATTGAACAGCCTTGCACCCAAAGCCAAAGGTCAGGCCACGCAGTCTGCAGTAGGGCCAATTGCAATTGACTTCACCCCAGGCGCTGAACCCACTGCTGTATTAACCAGTGCAGCCACCGGGATTTTGCGTTATCCATTTGCGCCGGCGGTCATGCCGATTGAATTGCCTGCGGGCGTGAACACTATTGCAGGCATTCCAACTGCAACCCTGGAAATTGCGCCACCTGCAGACATGCTCATGAACCCCGTGTGCAGTGAAATTTATGCCGTCACGACCATGTCGCCCGTTGGCTTGGTGGGGTTGGAACCAGGTTGTGACCCCATGTTGTTCGTGGGTCTGGGTGTAAACCGCAACGGCGCCTGGCGCTTGATCGACGATCAGGTTACTCTCATTCGCGGTTTCGGCAAACGCCATGTTGAATTGACTGGTGTTGCTGAAAAACTGGGCCAAGGCGAATCGTTGGGCCTGCTCGTCTACGGGTACCACCCGCAATACCCGGTGACCTCCTCGCGCGACCTTCTCACGCCAATCGTTGCGCTACGCGGAACTTTGAATTTGCCCGCACTGCAAAATTTAATGCCATAATCCGCCTGTTAATTGATTCCATGCAGCGCCCACTTCACGTGGGCGCGCTTATTTCCATTGAAAACACAGGCCAAAGCAGAAGCAGTTGAAAATACTCAGGGTGTGCGTCCTGCCATGCAGGCGCGCAGTTTGAAAAAGAGGCACGACTTGCTGAAAGCCGGTCGCAAACTGTTGCACACCCGTGTGCTTGAAGAAATTTCCATCAAAGACATTTGTGCTGAAGCCAGTTGCACCGTTGGTTCTTTCTACAGCCGCTTCGAAGACAAGGAAAGCTACTTCGATGCGCTGATCGCAGAAAGTTGCCAGGAACTGCTGATGAGTGCGGCCAGCCAGTTTGACGACCGCAACTGGGTAGGGGTGGACGGCAAGTTGATTTGCGATGAAGTGGTCAGCTTTCTTGTCAGTATTTTTCAGGGCGAATACAGTTCTATCCTGACAGAGGCCTTCATCCGCGAATCCAAGGGTTTTATTGAATCAACCCCCATGCGAGACGTCGGTTTCGGTTTCATCACCACCGTGTCCAAGCCACTGCTTCCACACATCGACAGCGCTGTTCACCCAGACCCCATGCGGGCCTTGGCCTTTGTTGTTCAGGTGGCGTACGGCGCCCTGCACAATGCGCGCCTGCGCGACGCCGGGCCAGTGAAGTTCCGAACAGCAGAATTCGAAACAAGGCTTCAGGATTTGGTTAGTCGTTACCTTGGAATCAAGCCGTAGTAATCCTTGTAGTGAAATTACTACTAAATTGCATTGATTGACAAATCGCGCAACATTTCATGTTACTCCGGTGGTACATTTTTAGATAAGGCGCTCTAATTTACTAAAACTGTAATTATGGTTTTATTTTTATTGGCGCTGCTTTACACTAATCAAAAAATGAATACATAGCATCAATCAAGGTGCACTACTGGAGGTGACATGTCTTATTTCTCAACAGGTTCCCGAAGTTCCCCATGATGGTTGTGCCGCGCCTTTTGCAGGCCGGAACAACTATTCGATTTTTCAGTTGATTTTCGGACATTCTCTATGAAGGAGCATGTTCGGCAATAGCAGGTGCTTCCCGCATCTGCCTACTCGATAATTACCTGGGGGCTACATGAACACACATCTTTTTAAAAAAACAAAAACAAGCACAGCAGTGCGCAACATGATCGCAGTGGGGCTTTTTGCAGCGGCTGTAATGCCTGCAAGCGCAGCTGAATTTCAAATTGGTGACTTCGACCTGAGCGTGAACTCTACCGTTTCAGCAGGTACCAGCTTCCGTATTGAGGGGCAGGACCTTGCATTGGTCGGCCGCAACAATACGACGGCCAGCGGTGAACGAGGCACAGGTTTGTCCAATACTGGCGATGATGGCAATTTGAACTTCCAAAAAGGAGACACCTTTTCTACGATTGTGAAGGGTGTCCACGACTTTGACTTGAAGAAAGACAACTACGGTTTCTTTTCCCGCGTGAAGTGGTTCTACGACTACACCTTGAGTAAGAAAGACGTGTTCCACGGCCATGAGCCAACAGGAAACGCCCGCAACCAGCGTTTGGAAGACAGTGGTTTTCATCCCTATGCGCGCTTTGATGGCATCGATTTGCTGGATGCGTTTGCTTACATCAACACCGATGTTGGTGGAAAACCACTTGACTTGCGTTTGGGCAAACAAGTCATCAGCTGGGGTGAAAGCACATTCATTCTTAGCCCCATTGCGGGCTTGAACACGATTGACGTGTCCGCTTTTCGCCGACCTGGTGCAGAACTGAAAGAGGGTTTCACACCCTCAGAAATGCTGTATGCCAATTACGGTTTGACCGACAACACCAGCCTTGAGGGTTTTGTGCAATTGAAGTGGCGTAAAACTGTGCCCGAGGGTTGTGGTACATATTTTTCGACGTCAGATTTTGTTGCTGATGGATGCGACCGTTTGGCGTTTAATGCAAACCCTGTGGCGCCCGGCGTTTTCTTGCCAGATCAAACACAACTTGGCGCTGGCGTTTTCGTGAAGCGTGTTGAAGATCGCCAGCCTGATGACGGCGGTCAGTTTGGTTTGGCTTTACGTAGCTATTTTGAATCGCTGGATGCTGAACTGGGCGCCTATGCCATGCAGTACCACAGCCGCTTGCCGTTGGCCAGCTTGAGTAAAGGTAATTTGGGAACTACTCCAACGGCTCCAACAGCTGGAACAACATTTGGACCCACTGCAAGTTCTGGTTACGTGATCGACTATCCCGAGGATCTTCAGGTATTTGGTGCCAGCTTTGCGACCAACGTGGGTGGCTGGGCTTGGTCTGGCGAGGTGTCAATGGCCAAAGACCTGCCTATCCAGATCAACGCCAACGATTTGCTTGCAGCGGGATTGACCAACGGCGCGCCCGGTAGTGCACCATCTGCGGTAGCAACTCGAATTAATAGCGCACCCGATAATACGATCGTCAATGGTTTTGATCGTTTTGATGTAACCCAGATTCAAAACACATTTATTAAGACCTTTGACCGTGCCTTGGGTTCAAGCCAGGTGGTATTTGTCGGTGAAGTGGCCGCAATATTTGTAGAGGATCTGCCTGAAGTAACTGCAAGCAACGCAACGTCCGGCACGCGTTACGGCCGAGCAGCAGTATTCGGTTCCGCTCCTGCAAGTGGCGATAAAAATGGTTTCGTGACCGAGTTTGCATGGGGCTACCGCCTTCGCACACAAGCCACTTACCGCGATGTGTTTTTGGGCACCGATTTGATTCCAAGCATTGTTTGGTCTCATGACGTGGATGGTTATTCACCAGAACCCGGCCAAGCCTTCAATGAAGGCCGCCAGTCGGTTGGTTTGGGCTTGGGTTTTGAATTTGATGCCAATACAAGGGCTTCAATCAACTACACCACGTTCACCAATGCTGCTGACTATGATGTGCTTCGCGACCGCGATTTCATCACGCTCAGCGCATCTTACTCATTCTAAGAACAGAGACACACTGGAGGAATTTTTATGTTGAAGTTTCAAACAAAACTCACAACACTGGCTCTGGCAAGCCTGTTTGCTGTTGGCACCGCGCAGGCGGCGGTCAGCGCGCAAGAAGCTGCAAAGCTGGGCACAACCCTGACTGAATTCGGTGCGGAAAAAGCGGGCAACGCTGCCGGTACCATTCCGGCCTACACAGGCGGCCTGACCAAGGCCCCGGCTGGTTACAAAACAGGCCAGCACCTGGTTGATCCGTTTGCCAATGAAAAGCCTTTGTTCACCATCACCGGTGCCAATGCCGATCAGTACAAGGCGAACCTGTCTCCAGGCCAGCTGGAAATGCTGAAAAAGTACCCCACATTCAAAATGAATGTGTACCCCACACACCGCAGCACGGCCTATCCGAAGAAAGTGCTGGACGCAGCCAAGAAAAACGGGGCCAATGCCAAAACCGAGAATGGTGGCAACAGCGTGGTGGGTTTCGAGCAGGCCATTCCTTTCCCCATTCCCCAGAATGGCGTTGAGGTGATCTGGAACCACTTGACCCGTTACCGTGGCGGCGCAGCGAAACGCGATTTCGTGCAAGTGCCTGTTGAACGCGATGGCAGCTACATCATCAACCGCATTGAAGACACGCTGGTGTTTCCGCGCAACCTGCCCAATTTTTACAAGGCCGGTGAAGATGAAAACATCAACTTCTACTTCTATCAAATCCTGAAAAGCCCGGTTTCCGTATCAGGTAACGTGCTGTTGGTACACGACACGCTTGACCAGGTAAAAGAGGGGCGCCGCGCATGGGCCTACAACGCAGGTCAGCGTCGTGTACGCCGCGCACCCCAGGTGGCTTACGACTCACCAGGAACTGCAGCAGACGGCTTGCGCACCACCGACAACTACGACCTGTACAACGGCGCACCCGACCGTTACGAGTGGAAGTTGAAAGGCAAGAAGGAAATGTACATCCCTTACAACAGCTACAAGCTGGCCAGCAACAAGCTGACTTACAAGGAAATTCATCAGCCGCTGCACATGAATCCTGAAGTGCTTCGCTATGAGTTGCACCGTGTTTGGGAAGTGGAAGCCACATTGAAAAGCGATGCACGGCATATCTACGCCAAGCGTGTGTTCTTCATTGATGAAGACAACTGGCAAGCTTCCGTGATCGACCATTACGATGGCAAGAATGCACTGTGGCGCGTGGCGGAAGCGCATAACCTGCAGTACTACAACGAGATGGTTCCTTTCTATGCGTGCGAAGCACTGTACGACCTTCAGGCCGGGCGTTATCTCACCATTGGTTTGACCAACGAGGCAGCTCAGCCCTTCGTGTTCGACTTCACACCCGACCGCGCAAACTACACACCAGCCGGCCTGCGTCGACTCGGCGTTCAGTAACAGCAAGGTGTATCAGGCTACAGGGGGCACATGCCCCTTGTGGCCTTTTTCAATTTCAAAGGATAGTCCATGTTTCTTCGGAATCGTTTTTCCAGCAAAACGGCCCCCACGTTCTTGCTTGGCGCGATGCTGTGCGCAGGCTTCATCACTTATGGCGGCATGTCCACAGCCCAGGTCGATTTGCTGCAAATCCCCGCCATCCCCAGTGTGCATGCCACAAGGTCTTTGTTGCTTGATGTTGAACGAGTTGGTAACAAATTGTTCGCAGTGGGCGAGTTTGGTCAAATCCTGAAAAGTGAAGACAACGGAAAAACCTGGGTGGCCGGCAAGGTGCCGGTATCCGTTACCCTGACCTCGGTTTACTTTGCCAATGAAGCACTGGGTTATGCAGTGGGTCACGATGGTGTGGTGTTGAAAACCGAAGACGGCGGCGCGAACTGGATCAAACTGATCGACGGTGCCGTGATCAACCAGTTTGTGTTGAATGCTTTGCAAGCCAAGGCGGACAAGTTGCAGGAGCAGGTCGATAACCTGCCTGAAAATGCAAACCCCGAAACCCGCGAAGCACTGGAAGTGGCTGCTGAAGAAGCGATGTTTCTGGTGGATACCGCGCAGGGTGATTTGGAAGTGGGACCATCCAAGCCCTTGCTGGACGTGATTGTGAATGGCAACGGAACATTGTTTGTTGCTGGTGCTTACGGCCAATTGCTGAAAAGCACCGACCAGGGCGTCAACTGGGTGTATTTGGGCGAACGTACCAACAACCCGAACAACTACCACCTGAACACCATGATGCTGAGCAAAACCGGTGAAATCTGGGTGGCAGGCGAACAAGGCACTGTGCTGCTCAGCGCCGATGAGGGTGAAACCTGGGCCAGTAGAAAGATTGATTACGACGGTTCAATTTTCGCAGTGGTGGAAGCACCGGAAACCCGAACAGTGGTGGCGGTGGGCTTGCGCGGCAATGCCTTCCGCTTGCCCTTTGGCGCAGATCAGTGGGAAGCGGTAAACACCAGCCTGCGCGAAACGTTCAGCGGGGCAACAGCGCTGGCAGATGGTTCTTTGATCGTTGTTGGGTCGCGCGGCATTCTGGCGCGCAGCACTGACGACTTCCGAACCATTCAAGTGGTGCGTCGTACCGACAAACTGCCCTCGGCAAGTGTTGTGCAGTTGAACGACCAGGAAATTTTGTTGGCAGGCCTGCGTGGTTTCAAAACCCTGTCCTTGTCTGAATTCAAATAAACGGACCCCATCAAACAATGACTTCCTCTGATTCAAAAACAAAAGCACCGCTGGCTGAGCGGCTTGTGTTCAGCAAGCGCCCGGTTGTGATGATCCTCATGCTGCTGGCCACCTTGGTGTTGGCCTGGCAGGCCACGCAACTGAAGGTAGCGGCCAGTTTCGAGAACATGATCCCGACCAAGCACGAGTACGTGGTCAATTTTCTGGAAAACCGGGCTGACCTGACCGGCTTGGGCAATGTGGTGCGCGTCACCGTGCAAGCCAAGGAAGGCGATATTTTCAGCGCCGATTACCTGGAAACACTGAAGCAGGTCACCGACAAAGCCTTTTACATTCCGGGTGTGAACAGGCCGGAAATGGCCTCGCTTTGGACCGCCAACGTGCGCTGGACATCTGTTACCGAGGAAGGCCTTGAAGGTGGACAGGTTATTCCGGCTACCTACAATGGCGACACGGAAAGCATTGCGCAGGTCAGGCAAAACGTAGAATTGTCCGGCCAAATTGGTCGCCTGGTGGGCAACGACTTCAAAAGCACCATCGTGTATTTGCCCTTGCTGGAAATCAATCCGGAAACCGGAAAACGGCTGGATTACAAAGAGTTTTCCGAGCGAATTGAAACCGAGCTGCGCGATCAATTCAACTCTGAAAAAATTGAAATTCGCGTCACTGGTTTTGCAAAAATTGTGGGCGACCTGATCGACGGTGCAACCCAGGTTGTGTTGTTCTTCGGCGTGGCGGTACTCATTACCCTGGTCATGCTGTTCCTGTATTCACGTAGCGTAAAAAGTACCGTGGCCACGTTGGCTTGCTCTATAACCGCAGTAATTTGGCAGTTGGGCTTGCTCAATGCATTGGGCATGGGGCTTGACCCGTATTCCATGCTGGTGCCTTTCCTTGTGTTCGCCATCGGCGTTAGCCACGGTGTGCAAATTGTGAATGCCATTGCGCACAAGCAGGGCGAGGGGCACAACAGGCTCGATTCTGCCCGCTTGGCTTTTCGTGGCCTGTACATCGCAGGCCTTACCGCCTTGCTGTCTGATGGCTTCGGTTTTGCCACCTTGATGGTGATCGACATCCCGGTTATTCGCGACCTGGCCATTGCTGCATCAGTGGGCGTGGCCGTCATTATTTTGACCAACCTGGTGTTGTTGCCCTTGATCATGAGCTACACGGGCGTGGATGACAAAGCGGTCAAGGCATTGCAGGACGCGGAATCTGGCAACAACAAGGTGTGGCACTTTCTGGCCGGTTTTGCACAGGCCAAAATGGCCAAAGGTGCTTTGGCCGTTGGTTTGGCTTTGCTGGCTTTGGGCTTGTGGGGCAATGCGAATGTTCAGATTGGCGACCTGGACAAAGGTGCGCCTGAATTGCGTGCTGATTCCCGCTACAACCTGGACAATGCGTATGTGACAAACAACTATTCCACCAGCACCGATGTGTTTGTGGTCATGGTTGAAACCAAACTCGACGGTTGCATCAAATACAACACACTTGCTGCGGTGGACTTGTTTCAGTGGACCATTGAACAGGTGCCTGGCGTGCAAAGCAGCGTTTCACTGGCCGACCGTTCCAAGTTTGTGATCAGTGCCTACAGCGAAGGCGATTTGAAGTGGATGTCCTTGAACCGGAACCAGTTTGTGTTGAACGGCACCATCAGCGGCATGAACTTGTCCGATGGCCTGTTCAGCTCAGATTGCTCATTCATGCCCATCATTGTTTTCCTTGAAGACCACAAAGCCGACACCCTGAAGCGCGTGGTGGCAGCCGCAGAAGACTTCATCGCCAAGAACGACACAGGGGATGCCGTATTCAAGCTTGCGGCAGGCAATGCAGGCATTGAAGCGGCCACCAATGAAGTGGTGGAGCGCGCGCAGGTTGAAATGCTGATTTGGGTGTATGCAGTGGTTGCTTTACTCGTGTGGCTGGCCTTCCGTTCCGTGCGCACCGTCATTTGCATCATCGCGCCTTTGGCACTTACTTCCTTGCTGTGTTCTGCACTCATGGTGGTGTTGGGCATTGGTGTCAAAGTGGCCACCTTGCCCGTGATCGCCTTGGGCGTGGGGATTGGTGTGGACTACGGCATTTACATCTATGGCAAGCTGGAAGAGTATTTGAAACAGGGCATGCCCTTTGCCGATGCATACTTTGAAACCCTGAAGTCCACCGGCAAGGCAGTCGTATTCACCGGGCTTACCCTGGGCATTGGTGTGGCCACCTGGGCGTTCTCGCCCATCAAGTTTCAGGCCGACATGGGCTTGCTGCTGACCTTCATGTTCCTGTGGAACATGGTGGGTGCGGTGGTGTTCCTGCCGGCTTTGGCTTACTTTCTGGATCGCCGTGGCGAGAAGGTGTAAGGCAGATTAAGGAAAAGTGCGCTTATCGGCTCATTTTTCCTTGTCCACACAGTTCATTTGAGGGGGTTGTGCACGGCACAACCGCCCTCCACAATCAAGGCACAATATAGCGGAGACTTGGTTGTTGGATCGTGTCGATAATATTCAACTGGTCAGTGGGCGATTGCGGGATGTGTTCGATTGCCAGAAGCGAACCTACCGAGCAAACCCAAACCCCAGTAAACAAGAACGCATTAGTAATCTCGAATTGCTGGAAGAAATCATTCTTCGCAACGAATCGGACTTGCTCGATGCGATGTCGGCCGACTTTGGCCATCGCTCACGCCATGAATCCACCATGCTTGACATTGTCAGCAGCCTGGCTGTGGTGCGCCACAGCCGCAAGAATGTGGCTGCCTGGATGAAAGCCCGCCGGGTGCCCACACCCTTGCAGTTGCGTCCGTCTGTGTCTTACATCAAGCCCCAACCACTTGGCATGATCGGCATCATCACACCGTGGAATTTTCCGGTCTATCTCGGCTTTGCGGGTTTGGCCTCGGCGCTTGCGGCTGGAAACTGTTGCATGCTTAAACCCAGTGAATACAGTCCCATCACCTCGGCCTTGCTGGCGCGCCTGCTGGAAGGCAACTTTGGTGAAGAACATGTGGCAGTTATCGAGGGCGACAACACCGTGGCACAGGCCTTTTCGCGGCTGCCGTTTGATCACCTGTTGTTCACAGGTTCCCAGCGGGTGGGGCGTTTGGTGGCCAAAGCTGCGGCCGAAAATTTAACCCCTGTTACGCTGGAAATGGGGGGTAAGTCGCCACTGATTGTGGCGCCCAGTGGAAATATTGTAAAAGCCGCCGCCTGCGCCGCGCACGGCAAAATGATCAACGCCGGGCAGGTGTGTGTGTCGCCCGACTACGCCATGGTGCCCGAGAAACAATTGCGCCGCTTTGTCACCGAGGTCAAGCGGGCATCCCAAAAACAGTACCCCACCGTCCGCAACAATCCCGATGTGTCTTGCGTTATCAATTCAAGGCACATGACCCGCCTTCGGGAATTGGTCGATGATGCGCGTTGCAAGGGGGCCGAGATCATTGAGGTGAATCCCGCGCACGAGGTTTTTCATCCGGACAGCAAAAAATTCCCGTTGACCCTGATCGTCAACCCCACCCCGGAAATGCGCGTCATGCAGGAAGAAGTGTTCGGCTCTATTTTGCCTATCCTGCCTTATCGAACGCTGGAGCAGGCCGTTGAGCAGATTCAATCGCGGGAGCGGCCCATTGCCCTTTACCTGTTTGCATCGAAACAATCCGAAAAGGAACTGGTGTTAAGTCAAACAGTGTCCGGTGGTGTTACCGTGAACGATGCAATGTGGCATGTCTTGAACAACAACATGCCCTTTGGTGGCGTGGGTGCCAGCGGTATGGGGGCTTATCATGGTTTGGTGGGTTTTAATGCAATGTCCCAGCTTAAACCCGTCCTGGAGCAATCCAGGTTCAATGCAGCGCCCCTGCTGCGCGCACCTTATGGCACAGTGTTCGAAAAAGTTGTTAAAGTATTGAAAAAAATCGTCTAAGGGGAATTGCGCATGCGTCGGGTGGTCTTCAATCAAAAAGGGGGGGTTGGCAAATCCACCATCACCAGCAACCTGGTCGCCATTTCCGCGCATCAGGGCTTAAAAACACTGCTGATCGATCTGGATCCACAGGGCAACAGTACCCAATACATCATGGGCAGGGGCACCGAGCCGCTTGAATATTCCCTGGCTGATTTTTTTGATCAGGCACTGAATTTCAAGATTCGTCCCAAGAAAAGTGCTGAATTCGTGGTGGAAACCCCATACGAAAACCTGGATCTGCTTGGCAGTCACCCTGCACTGGAAGAGCTTCAGGTGAAGCTGGAGTCGCGCTACAAAATTTTCAAGCTGCGTGAAGCGCTCGATGAATTGCAGGGTCAATATGACCGAATTTACATTGACACGCCCCCCGCACTGAATTTCTTCTCGCGTTCGGCCTTGATCGCTGCAGATTCTGTACTGATCCCTTTTGATTGTGACGAGTTTTCCCGCCGCGCACTGTACAACCTGATGGACGCCCTCAATGAAATTCGCGCGGATCACAACCCCGCGCTGGAAGTTGAAGGCATTGTGGTGAACCAGTTCCAGCCCCGCGCAAGCCTGCCGCAAAAGCTGGTGGCCGAATTGGTGGCAGAAGGGCATCCGGTACTGAACACCTGTTTGTCTTCTTCAGTAAAAATCAGGGAAAGCCACGAAGCCGCCAAACCCATGATCCATTTCATGCCCGCACACAAGCTAAGCCAGGAATTTGTGGCCATGCTTGCTGAAATTGAAGCGGCAGCCAGCAAACGGAAAAAGAAAGTGGCGTAAGCCCCTTTCCATTTGTTGTCACATTCCTGAAACGCACGCAGCGCACACTCACAACTTGATTCAATAACAAGAGAGTGTGCAATGCGCCAAGCCATGGTTTGGGTTCACAAGCTGGGTGGCCAGTTCAAAGCGGCCCGCCAGCAGCGGCTTCAGAAAAAATTCCAGAAACGTTTGGGCAAACTGGTGTCATACGGACTATCCTGACCCTGCCTTGCCTGACCCGTTTTGCTCAAAGCCTTCGGCCCCTCACAGAACCCCGTTCTGCGCAAACTGGCGCGGGGGTTGGCCCGCCTGTCCAGCGCCATGGGCTGGCTTTCCATTCGCTACCCCACCTACACCCTTGAAGACCGCCTGAAACAGTTCAAGTCGCTTGATCTACCCTTTCAGCCCGGAACATCCGTACGGTTCAATGATTTTTTTGTACCCTACATTGTTGCCAATTCCGACAAGGATGGCGCCTTTGCCCTTGGCACCATCACCGAATTCCAGCGCGGCCCCCAACTGCAATTCCTGAAGCGTTTGGCGCAAGGTCGCCTGTCGGAAATGGGCGGTGGTGGTTTTGTGGACATGGACCATCTGATCCGTCTGCTCGATTTTGGTCGCGCTGCGCATGAAATCTGGGAACGAATGCCCCTCAGCAGCAAGGAATGGGTGGAAGGTTTCGTGGCTGGCCTGAATTGTGTGCAGAAGCAACGCAAGCGCGGCGTGGACGAAAAGTTTCTGGGTATTCAGCCCGAACCCTACACGCCGCAGGACATTTTGCTGTTTGGTCGCCTGGCTGGGGCCGATGTGAACTGGCCCATCTACTTTTCCCTGATCGAGCACCGCCTGTCTGGCGACTTCATTGAATGGTGGAACCGCCTTCGCCGCGTGGGGGCAGGTGTGTCCACCAGCTTTGACAGCCCCAATTCAGCCAAACCCGGCACCGCGCAGCAAATTGGCGAATTCCTGAACAGTCTGTCACGTTCGGGCAGCAATTCAATTGTGTTGCACGGCACGCGCACGCAAAGTGGCGCCCCCTTGATGGTGAACGACCCGCATCTGGGTCAGCATTTGCCCAATGTGTGGATGATGGTCGGGCTGCGAACACCTTCTTGGCAATGCGTGGGCCTGATGTTTCCCGGTGTGCCCATTCTGGGGTTGGGTCGAAACGTGAACCTGGCCTGGGGTGGTACCAACTTGCGCGCTGCATCGTCGGACCTGGTTCGTCTGGATGAAGGCACCGCAGCGGAAAGAACCTCGGTTCAAACCACCGGCATTCGGGTCCGGTTTTCCTGGGCCCGAAAACGAAAACTTCGTTATTCCCCGCATGGGCCCGTGTTGACCGACTGCCCGGCTTTGGGGCGTTTGTGCGGCAAAGACACCCTTGCCCTGCGCTGGGCCGGGCATTGGCCCACCGATGAAATCACCAGTTTTCTCAATGGCATGAAGGCGCAAACCGTGTCGCAGTTGCACGACGCCATGCACGGCGTGGGTGTTACGCCACTCAACGTACTGGGGGCCGATACACAAGGAAATATTGGCCATGTGCTTGCCGCCACCTTGCCCAAACGCCCAGGCTTTCCTGAAAATGACTGGGTGCTGGCCGAAGACAAGGCTCTTGAGCATTGGTCGGTACAAGTCTGCGCCCGTGATTTTCCCAGTGTCATCAACCCCGCCACCGGGTTTATTGTGTCAGCCAACAACAGGCCTTCGGAGGTCACTGGCCTTGGTTTTCTGTTCAATGGCGACGACAGGGTAATGCGCGCCCGTGCCTTGTTCAACACGAAAAAACGGTTCAGTCCAAAGGCTTTGCTTGATTTGCAGCTTGATGTGACATCGCCGTTGGCGGAGCAACTGTCCAGCCAGTTGGCTGAATATTGCCGGCCCCATTTGCAGCGAAATGAACAACTGGTATTTTGCAATTCAATTGATTTGTGGAATGGCGCGTACTCGGCAGACAGTTTTGCAGCCCTGCAATTTGAGTTTCTTCTTACCGCTTTGGTGCGCGAGTTGTCGGTTTTGCGCCACGCTGGTCGAATGCCTGGTTTGATGGATCAATGGGCCTACCTCACGGCCTGTCTGCTTGAAGATCTTGAAAGCCTGAGCGATTTTGACCGGATGAGAATTGTTCCCCTGTGCGTGGACGAAGCCAATCGCAAGGCCCAGCATTGGCAATTGTGGGGAAGTCTGCACAAAATCCGTCTTCGCCACGTGCTTGGGCATGTGCCACTTCTGGGCAAGCTTTTTTCATCCAAATCCTTTCCTGCTGCGGGTTCCAGGGAAACGTTGATGAAGAATGCACACAACCTGGTTCGCGGGTTTGATGAAACCAGCTATGGCTCGCAAAGCAGGCACCTGTCGGACCTGTCGGATCCCGACGAGAATTATTTTGTTTTGCTGGGTGGGCAAGACGGCTGGGTGGGCAGTCACCTCATGACCGATCAGATCCCGTTGTGGCAGACCCGGCAAAACATTCAAATGCCGTTGCGCTTGAACCGCATTGAACAACTTTTTCCCCACTGCATTGGCAGGTTAGAATAAATTCTCGATATTGTTTTAATTTCCCACTGCACAGGATATTCACCCATGAAGACCATCATCGTGAGCAGCCGCAAGGGCGGGGCTGGCAAAACAACTTTGTCCTTGAATCTGGCCGCTTACGCCAGCCAGCAGGGTAGAAAAAAGGTGGCACTGCTTGATCTGGATCCGCAGGGCTCAAGCCGTTTCTGGGATTCTTTGCGTGAGGCCGATTACCCGGACGTACGCAAAGTGGGTTTCAACGACATCGTGATCGAGCTCTCCGAACTCGAAGACGAGCAATACGACTATGTTTTCATTGACATGCCACCTTCCGATAAAAAATCGGTGAAAGATGCCATGGAGCATGCGGACCTGGTACTTATCCCCACCAAGGCCAGTCCGTTGGACATTCACAGTTCAAGCAACACCCTTGAATGGGCGTCTGATGCCGGCAGCAAGGTCACCTGGGTGATCAACGGCGCATCGGTGTTCAGCAACACACCAGAAATTGTTTTTGAACAACTCAAGTCCACAGCCAAGGTTTGCCGCACCATTGTGCACGAGCGAAATGACTTCGTAATCAGCGTTGGTTTGGGTAAATCTGCCAATGAGTTTGCCCCGAATTCCAAGGCCGCAGCGGAAATCGACAGCCTGTGGCGTGAAGTTCGTGCCTTGCTTGGGCGTGCCTAAGTCAGCCAAATAAACCAGCCTTGCGCTGGCACCCAACTTGCTTCATAAGTGCAATGCACAAAGGGAGGGTGGCATGACAGCGGTGCTGATAATCGACTCAGACAAGGACACGCGCCTTGCCCTGGAAACACAATTGTCGGATTGCAATCAGTTTGATCGGGTGTTGTCATTTCCCGATATTCAATCCGCCTTGTCCTTGCTGTACAGTGGCGAAATCAGGGTGTTGCTGATCGATGCCGCGCAAGCGGGTCGATCATCCTTGATCCACGACATCAAAGCCTGCAACCCCGCGCTTGGCGTTGTGCTTCTTCGCGACAATGGCCGGTTGCTGGATGAGCAAACATTGCAGGCATTGGGTGGGCATGCTCAAACCACCCGCTTGGCCTCACCCATGGAAATCATTGCATCTGTGGCCAAAGCGCTTGTGCTGGGTTTGAAGCCGGGCAAGCGAATATTGCAAAAATTTATCAAAGACAAAAAACAACCTTGATCGAATTGTCGATCTGGATGCGCAAAAGCCTTCAGCTTCGCATATCAAAGTCACCCGAATTGGTGCAGAATCAGGCTTGTTTGTACCAAGCACCAACATCATGCTTATGTCAATCCAGTCGCTCAGTTCAGGTCGAGTCCGCCAGCGCGGCGCCGTGACCATCCTGACCGTGTTCATCGTGCTGATGGCTTTGGGCGCATTTGGTGTGTTGGGTTTGGGGCAGGTGGTTTGGGAGCGGGAAGAAGTTCAACGAATTGCCGACCTTGCGGCCAAAGCGGCTGCCAGCGACATTGACAATGCGCCGCAAGGCTTCCAGGCCGCCAGGGATTACGCCGAACGCAACGGGCTGGACACCGCCACCGACGACATCACCATCAATTGCAATGTGCGTGGCACCGACACCTTGTTGCCAGCCAATGCCTGTGGCCGCTCGGTGTTGGTTCGCGTGGACCGCAATGTGTCCGCAGCCTTTTTGGGCTCCAAACCTGTTTTCGCTGTGGCAGAGGCCACGGTAACACCTGTCATCACTGGTTTGGTTGGCACCAATTTGTTGTCTGTTAATTTGAATGGTGGTGCCTTGTCGCCTTTGCTCGCCGAGATTGGCGTCAAATTAAATCTCAATCTGATTGGTTTTCCAGAATTGCTGGGTTCTGACCTGCAGGTCGACCTGCAGCAACTTGCCCAAAGCTTGGGTGTTGTGGGCAGTGACAGCGGGCTTGATCTGAATGCCTTGTTGAATGAATCCGTTTCAGCGCGTGAACTGTTAACCGCAGCCATTGACACTGCGGGGTACAACGGCCCGGGTCTTGGCAGCATGAACGATCCGGTGCTCAATCAGGAATTCTCACTGGGCGATATTTTTTCAGCTGATCAGGCCATTGAGGCCGATATTCCCGGGGCATCCGTGCGCTTGGGCAACCTTGCGTTTGCTGCCACGTTGTCGGCGGCTTCCTTGTTGCCGGAAGGTACTTTGCAAATCAATCTGGGCGACACGGTCAGGGTCAGCATTTTGGAGCCACCCCAGTTGTTTGTTGCCGTGAAAAGCGATGACGCAGGAGCAATTCTGGCATCTGCCAAAAGCGAACAGGTTCGTGTCACCACAAAACTCAACGGGGTGGTTGATCTGTCAGTCACCATCGGCGGAGGCGAGGTGGACATTCGCGACATTGAATGCCGCCTGCCACAGTCCAGTTCAGCCGTGCTGTCAGACGTTCGCTCTTCGGCCGTGAACGTCCTTCTCGACATTCCTTCCCTTCCGTCCCTGGGTGGTTTGTTGGGGCCTGTGACCGACCCTGCGCCCATTCCGGCTTCACTGTCGGTGCAAAGCGCCTCAAACATACGTTTTGAGGGGTATCCCGATCCTACGCTGGAAGGGCGTTACAGTTTTGAAGCGCAGCAAGGCTTGCCCAATTTGCTCAGTCAAATCAACCTGGGGGTCAGCGTGCTCAACCCCATTCTGACTGTGCTTGGCGTCAATTCACCTGTGAATATTGCGCTTGGCCTGGTGGGTGGGGGGCTGGACAGCGTGCTGGACTTGCTGGGGCTGGGCGTGAATGAAGTGGTTATTCAGGTTGATAACATGGATTGCTTCAACACCGCCGTACTGACACGCTAAGCGCTCTGCGCGCAAGTTCGCACACTCAGGTAAACTTCCATACATTCAAAAAATTTGAGGGTAAACATGGGCGAGCAGCGCATTTGGTACGCACTACAGGCGGGTTTGGTGGTGTTCTGGTTGTTGGTGCCCCTGGTCGGGCTGTTGGGTTTTCATGTGCCTTTGCTCACCCTGTTGGCAGGCATTATTTTGCTGGCACACGTACTGGAAATTCCGTTGGCTTTGAATCGCCTGCGCGCTAAAAACATACCGGCTGGCAAGGTGGTTTTGAAAACACTGGTGTTTGGTTTTACCTGGTGGCTGCCCCTGAGCAAGGGTTATACACAAGAATGAAGCGCATAAGCGCCACCAGCGCTTATTTGATCTTGATGATTTTCAACCCGTCGGGCAGCTTTGGTTTCGTTCCGGAAGGTATCCACAGATAACCGATGCCATCGGGTTGCTGTTTCAGGATTGTGAACAACTCGGCCGTGCTTTCAACTTCTTTGGGCGGCGTGCCTTGGCCCGAATAGCGGCGCACATGCCAGTAGCCGGTGTAGTCCAGTTCATTCAGTTCCATCATGCTGGCCAGGAACTGATTGCGTTCCACGCTGCCTGGCACCGCATTTAAGGGTGTCAATTGCTTGCCGTTTATCGAGGTTAGGCGGCCCTTGTACAGGCTTCGCACCTGGCGCGTCTCCAGTTCGTCAATCGGGTTGTTCGATGCGGCAACCAGCACCACATCGGCCGACGCGGCATTGCTTCCAGCGCCCAGCATGAACAGCAGGATGCACATCAATCCGAGTTTGTTCAACGGGTGCGCGATCATTGCCACACCCAGTTGTAAGACACGCTCAGGAAATTGAACGTCGTGTTGGGAATCCGGTTGTCGGATAACTGCTGGCGGTTGCTTTTTTCGACAACATGCTGCAATTCAATCTTGATCGAATCCGATGGGCTTAAGTTGTACTTGCCACCCACCGCAAAAGAATACTGATCATCAAACTCGGAGATAAAGCGTCCATAGCTGCCGTAAACAGCATGCTGCTCAAAGACCTTCCTGATCAGGGTCAGGTTGGCGCCGTGCTCTTCGAACTCCGGGGAACTGACGGTAACACGTGGCGGGCCCAGTGGTGCAATGATGCCGCTCAATGCGCTTGCCAGTTCAGTCTGGCTTACTTCGCCGCGCAGCGTGTAGTTGACCCAGCGGTACTCGGCCCCCAAATTGGTAAAGCGCGCGGAGGCATCCAGCCGTCCGTCTATCAGCGCAATGCCATTGACTTGTGTCAGTTCGCGATCTACTTCAGCGTTGTGGTGCGCCAGCTGGATTCGGTAATTTTCGCCATTCACGCTGAGAACAATGCCGCCCAACTCGAAGCTGTTCAGGGGGAATTCACCGCTGAAGCCCGCCAGTCTTTGCACAATATCGCGATTGCCGGTAATGGCCTGGATTCCCCAATATCGGCCAGCGGAATCTTCAAAATTGTAGTTGGCTGAAAACCCGTCAACAGCCAAAACCCCGGCGTTGTAATACACCTCCGGGCTCAGGTTGGCCGGCACATAGGTGTGGCCCACATCCAGGTTTTCTGAATCCAGATAGAAGTTCAGGCGTTGACGCCCAAGTTTGAAATGCCAGTTGTCGTTGGGTTTGTATTTCAGGAATGCCCAGCGATTGTCCAGTTCAACGCCTTCGTCACGACGCTGTTTGGGCGCGACAACATACTGAATCGTGGCACTGAATTCCTGATTTAGTTGAACATCGAGCTGACCACCCAAGATGGAGTTCACCTTGAAGGTGCCATCTTCGTTCACGAAGCGGAGGTATTTTTGTTCGTTGTCGCCTAGGGTGTATTGAACCGTGCCAAACCCGCTAAGTGAATAGTCCACAGCGAACGCCGGCACGCAGAAAAGCGCCACCAGTGCAGCTAGCACCATGGTCTTCAAGCGTCTGGGCAAATTCAGGAGCATGTTTGGCAAGGGTGTGATGGGTGGTGGCCGAGGACAGAATCGAACTGCCGACACAAGGATTTTCAATCCTCTGCTCTACCGACTGAGCTACTCGGCCACGCGTTTTCAGTGGCGTTCACCACCGAAGCCCGCAAGTTTATCCGAAAGTTTCACGTTGCGCAAACAAGAAATGCAAAATCGCTGTAGCATGATCAATTATTCAACAAACTCCGTGCACAGCTATCTCATGAGCAATCTCTCTCCTCCGCATTCCGTGCCCACCGCGTCGTATGATGCGGCCATTGTTGGCTGTGGCGTGGTGGGTTTGGTGGCCGCTTTGGTGTTGGCAACATCCGGGTTCAAGGTGTTGGTGGTGGGCACAAGGCCCCCACAATTTTTGCCAAACGGCAAACAACGTTTTGATCCCCGTGTGTTCGCGCTTTCCCATCGCAGCCAGCGGGTTCTTGATCGGCTGCGGGTCTGGGACAACATCCCCAGCGAGAAAGTGCAGCCCGTCACCGAAATGCAGGTTTGGGGCGATTCCTCAGGCGAAGACCAAGGCCAGCTGCGTTTCAGTGCCAGCGACACCGGGGTTGATTACCTGACATGGATCATTGAACAGAGCTGTCTGTTTGATGCCCTTTTTTCCGCCATGCGCTATCAGCCTGGTATTGATTGGCTTGATGCCAAGGTTGAGGGTCTTTCACGCGAAAAAGCGGGTTGGGCTGTCGTTACAAATTTGAAGACCATTCCTGTACCGCTGGTGATTGCAGCCGATGGCGCGCAAAGCCAAACGCGCAAACAGGCTGGTCTTGATTTCGTGCTCGACGACTACAGCGCCGAAGGCGTGGTGACCACCTTTGCCATTGAAAAGCCGCATCATGGCGCTGCGCGTCAATGGTTCGCGGGTGACTCCGTTTTGGCCATGCTGCCTTTGCCAGGTCCCCATGTGTCGATGGTGTGGTCCATGCCCTTGTCACAGTCACAGGCTTTTTTACAACTCAAGCCCGCTGAAATGATTGAGCGTGTGAAAAACGTGTCTGGTGGCGCAGTGCAGGAAATTTACGGCAATCTGGTGCCCGTGGGCGACACTTACGCATTTCCCTTGAAGCATGGCGTGGCCCCCGTGTGGTTTGACAACGGGGTTGTGTTGATGGGCGATGCTGCCCACGTAATACATCCCCTGGCTGGGCAGGGTTTGAATCTGGGCCTTGAAGATGCAGCGGAATTGGCCAATTTGCTGGCGTCCCGCAAGCGCCTTTTGTCCGTGCAGCGCCTGGGGTTGGCCGACGAGCAGTTGTGGCGTGCCTGGGAGCGCCGCCGCAAGGCCGCCTGCAAGCCCATGCATTTCCTCACCGATGGTTTGCACACCTTGTTCCGGTTGGATCTGCCCGGTGCGTCGTGGGCGCGCAACAAAGGCATGCAGCTTGTCAACCAGCTGCCCATGCTCAAGCGTTGGTTGTCTCAGCAAGCCATGCGCTAAATTGCAGAAGCAATGAACAAATTGCATTCGTGCGTGTCCTAACTACCATTCACTCTTTTTCCTCAAGCAGGCTTATGAAATTCAATCTACCTTTGTCCTTTCAAAAGCGCACTGGCGCTGCACTGTTGTCGCTCGCTGTTTTGTCGGCTGGTGTGTGGGGGTTGTCCCATTCAATCCAGCCTGCGCAGGCTGCGGCAAGCAAGTCGCAGGTCGAGCGCATCACTGCCGCTGTGAATGATTCACTGGGTGCCTCGGGCGTCAAGGTTATTTCAGTCACCGACATTGAATTCGTTGAGGGCTTGTTTGAAGTGGTGGTCAGTCACAATGGTGGCAAGAAAATTATTTACACGAATGCCAGTGGCAGCCACATGATTCTGGGCGAATTGATGGAAAGCAAATCCATGGCCAATTTGACCGAGGCACGTCTGGACAAATTGAATGCCATTAATTTTGACAAAGACCTGCCAATGGGCTTGGCCTTGAAATCGGTCTATGGTACAGGCAGTCGAAAAATTGCCGTGTTCGAAGACCCCAACTGCGGGTACTGCAAGCGTTTCCGCAAGGAAACACTGAGCAAGTTGCAAGACACCACCGTGTACACCTATGTGTACCCCGTGCTGGGCAAGGACTCAATAGACAAAGCCCAAAAAGTGATGTGCGCCAGTGACAAAGCCAAAATGTGGGACGACTGGATGCTGAAAGACCAATCCCCCAAAGGCGATGGAAACTGCAACCCGCCAATCAATGAATTGGTTAACCTGGGGCGCACCATGGGAGTAACAGGTACACCCACCGTGTTTTTCCAGGATGGAACCCGCGCCAGTGGCGCCATTCCCGCTGCCGACCTGAACCGTCGCATTGCGGCGGCAGCGCGCGCTAAATAAGTTATTAGCTTCCGCTTTCCGGCAGGGGCGTGCCCTTGGGCCAAATCAGCCACATTGTCAGGGGTTGGCGGGTGACTCCCGCCGCCTCGCCAGCCTTGCCACCTGTTCCCCAAAAGTAGTCTGCACGTACCCGCCCGCGAATTGCGCCGCCGGTGTCTTGCGCCAGTGTGCCCTGTGTCATGGGTTTGTTGGTTAACGGATCAGTGGAGGCAATCCAGATCGGGCTGCCGTAGGGTATTTTTTCGCGGTCAATTGCCAGGCTCAGGCCTGCGGTCAACGGCACGCCCATTGCACCAACAGGGCCTTCTTGTGGCCGAAGCACCTTGTTTTCCTTGAAAAACACCACGCTGGGGTTGGCGTTCAGCAGATCTTCCAGTTTGCCCGGGTTGGCTTTTGCCCAGTTTCGAATGCCAGGAATGGTGGCCTGTGCTGCCGTCAACTCGCCGCGGTCCACCAGAACCTTGCCGATTGATTTGTAAGGGTGGCCGTTCTGGTCTGCGTAGCTTAAGCGGATCACGTTGCCGTCTTGCAACTCCACCCGGCCAGAACCCTGCACTTGCAGCAAAAATGCATCCAGTTTGTCGTTTACCCACACCACCGGTTTTTCGCGGTCCGGTCCCAGGCGTTCCCATTCTGCCCGGTTAAAAAAAGGCACCAGCGCATCGCCCTGCAGGCGGCCTCGCAGGCGTTTGCCTTTCAGTTCCGGGTAAACTTCGTCCAGTTTTACGCTGATCAAATCGCTGGGAACGCCAAAAAGCGGCACATTGTAAGCCCCTTGGGCCTTGCGTGAGCCTTTCAGCAGTGGTTCAAAGTAACCAGTCAGCAACCCTTCCTTTCGGCCGTCTTCCTGCTGCAATTGCCATACGTCAAAATTGGCTTCCATCCAGATTTGAGCAGGCAAAAGCGCATTGCCTGTCAGGTTGTGGCGGGCTTTGCGGCATGCATCCAGAAGGCCGCTTGGGGTCGCCTTGCGTTTGGCCAGGGCATTGCCATTTGCAGAACATTGCTCTGCAAATGCTTCAAGAAGTTTTGAATGATTCGAACTGGACCAACCTGGTAATTCTGAAAAATCAGATTTCACGAACATCGGTTGAGCGGGGCGCTCGTCCTTGCTGTCTGTTTTTTTATCAATTTTGGCGGGTGTATCCCCTGCCGGGCATACACAATCAGCGGTTTTTGGGGCTGGGCTGCTGGCGCATCCAGATAAAATAGCGGAGACCAGTGCAACACTGGCCCACCAACAAGGGAGTGGTTTGAACATGTGGTTACTCATTGCAGAAATGGTTTTGGCCTTGGGCCTGATTGTGTTCATCATGTGGTGGACGCTTCGGGCCCGGGTCGATCACCCGGTCCACAAAAACAAGGTGGAAGGTGAACAAGCCGAAGACACATCAAAAAATGAATAGGGGATTCAGTGCAATACCCGTGGCATGGACAAAAGAAATTCCGGCACGGGCACGTCAAATTGTTCGCCACCTTCACCCACAAACGTATAGGTGCCTTTCATCGTGCCCACAGGGGTGGGTAAGGGGCAGCCGCTGGTGTACTCAAAACGCTCACCTGGGCGCAACGTGGGTTGTTCGCCCACCACGCCATCGCCTTTGACTTCCTGCACAATGTTGTGTGCGTCGGTAATAATCCAGTGGCGGCTTAATAACTGCGCGGTTCGTTCGCCCACGTTTTCAATTTCAATGGTGTAGGCGAACACATAAGGGCCTTTGTCCTTGTCGCTTTGCTCATCCAGAAACTGGGTGCTGACTCGAACTTCAAACTGATAGGGTAGGGGGCTGCTCATGCTACGTGGCTTTAGGCTGTTGCTCTGGGTTTCAAGTATGACTTCAAACCCTCATTTTCACAAATCCGAAGCCGCTTTCAAAGCCATTTGACTGGGTCAACTTCGTTTAAACTCTTGCTTTGACTCTGAATTCTTCATCGAAGGCTTGCCATGAACCCGTTTGTTATCGCTCCCAGTATTCTTTCTGCTGACTTTGCCCGCCTGGGCGAGGAAGTGAAAAACGTGATCGCAGCCGGTGCAGACTGGGTCCATTTCGACGTCATGGACAATCACTATGTCCCCAACCTGACCATTGGCCCGCTTGTGTGCGAGGCATTGCGCCCTCACACCGATGCGGTGATTGATGTGCACTTGATGGTGCGACCCGTGGATCGAATCATCCCCGATTTCGCCAAGGCAGGTGCAAACGTGATCAGCGTACACCCCGAGGGCACCGATCACCTTGATCGCACTTTGGGCTTGATCCGTGATTCAGGCTGCCAAGCCGGCCTTGTATTGAATCCGGGTACGCCTATTTCGTGGATCGACCACGTAATGGACAAGCTTGACCTCATTTTGGTGATGTCCGTGAACCCCGGTTTTGGCGGGCAAAGTTTCATTCCGCAAGCCTTGGTGAAGCTGGCCGCACTGCGCAAGCGCATCGATGCGCACATGGCCAATGGCGGGCAAAATATTCGGCTTGAAGTAGACGGTGGTGTGAAACCCGACAACATTGCCCAAATCGCAAAAGCTGGTGCCGATACATTTGTTGCGGGCTCCGCGATTTTTGGAAAGCCCGACTACAAAGCCGTGATCGACCAAATGCGTGCTGAACTGGCCACCACGAGATAAAAAAATGACCAAGAAAGCCGTATTGTTTGACCTTGATGGCACCCTGCTGCACACCGCGCCTGACCTTGCTGCCGCCGTGAACGCCATGCTGGCTGATTTGGGAAAACCCGCTTTGCCCGAAGAAACCGTCGCGGTGTACGTGGGCAAGGGGGCTGAAAACCTGGTGAACCGCAGCCTGACCGGCAGCATGACTGAAAAAGCATCGCCAGAACTGTATGCGCAGGCCATGGCCAATTGGCAACACCATTACGCCGGCATCAACGGCAATCATTCCGTGTTTTATTCGGGTGTGAAAGAAGGTCTTGAATTGCTGAAGCAGGCGGGCATAAAAATGGCGGTTGTCACCAACAAACCCGAACGTTTTACCAGGCCTTTGCTGGAGCGCACCGGTATTGCTCATTATTTTGAAGTGATGGTCGGTGGCGACACTTGCCCGGTGAAAAAACCCGACCCCATGCCCGTGAGGCACGCCTGCAAATTGCTCGGTGTTGAACCGTCACAGGCATTGATGATCGGCGATTCCGTGAACGATGCGCTTGCCGCCAATGCTGCGGGCGTTGAGTGTTGGCTGTTACCCTATGGTTACAACGAAGGGCGACCGGTATCTGAAACCAAGTGCGATGGCCTTGTGAACACGATCGAAGAAGCCGCACAACGCCTTCTGGGCACACGGGTACCTCAATGATTACTCAAACCGAATTTGATCAGTTTGCCGCACAGGGTTACAACCGCATTCCACTGATTGCACGTTGTTACGCTGATCTGGATACGCCCTTGTCGGTGTATTTCAAGCTGGCCAATCAGCCCAACACCTTTCTGTTGGAATCGGTGGTGGGTGGCGAACGGTCAGGGCGCTATTCTTTTGTGGGGCTGCCCTCCAGCATCACCGTCAAGGTGGTTGAGCACCGCGTGCTTGTCCAACAGCAAAGCGCCGATGGAATACTGGAAACTCTGGAAGAATTCAACGGCGATCCACTGCAATTCATCGAGCAATACCACGCCCGTTTCAAAGTGCCGCCAGTGCAAGGCGCACCGCGTTTTTTTGGTGGCCTTGCAGGTTATTTTGGTTACGACACCGTGCGCTACATCGAGCCGCGCCTGGAGGCCACACGCAAAGCCGACGATCTTGGAATTCCAGATATTTTGTTGATGTTTACCGACCGCATGGCGGTGGTGGACAACATTCAGGGCACTATCCAGCTGATTGTATTTGTCGACCCGGCCCAAGCCAATGCTTACGAAAACGGGGTGAATGAAGTCAAGCGGCTGATGACCCAACTTCGCCAGCCGATTGTCATTCCGGTGTCGGGCAGCAGTGAAAGTACACCGATTGAACGCAGCATGTCGAAAGATTACTTTTTCGACATGGTGGCCAAGTCCAAAGAATACATTGCTGCAGGCGACGTGATGCAGGTCGTTCTTGGGCAACGCCTCAGCAAGCGCTTCACGCAAGACGCGCTGATGCTTTACCGTGCGTTGCGCTCGCTCAACCCTTCGCCCTACTTGTTTTATTACAACTTTGGCAGTTTCCAGGTGGTGGGTTCTTCGCCTGAAATTCTGGTTCGGCAAGACCAAACCGAGGGCAAAGATCCGCTGGTTACACTGCGCCCAATTGCGGGTACGCGCCCGCGTGGAAAAACCCACCAGGAAGATGTGGCCCTTGCAGAAGAACTGTTGGCCGACCCCAAGGAAATTGCAGAGCATGTCATGTTGATTGACCTGGCCCGCAACGATGTAGGCCGCATTGCGCAAGTCGGTTCAGTGCAGGTTACCGAGAAAATGATCATTGAGCGGTATTCCCATGTCATGCACATTGTCAGCAATGTGCAAGGCGACTTGAAGCCGGGCATGGGTGCCATGGATGTGCTGCGCGCCACATTCCCTGCTGGCACGCTGTCTGGTGCGCCCAAAGTGCGGGCCATGGAAATTATTGATGAACTGGAGCCCACCAAGCGCGGCGTGTATGGCGGTGCCTGTGGTTACCTCAGCTTCACTGGCACCATGGATGTGGCCATTGCCATTCGAACCGGTGTTGTAAAGGATCAAACCCTTTATGTTCAGGCTGGTGCGGGTGTGGTGGCCGATTCCGTGGCTGAAAGCGAATGGCTTGAAACCGAGAACAAAGCCCGCGCGGTGATGCGCGCAGCCGAGCTGGTGCAAGCTGGCCTGGATGGCGAACTGACCTGATCACTTCCAAAGCAAGCCAGAACGAACCCTTCCCCCAGCCGGGTAGCTATTATTTTTGCTGCTACTTCATACCCTTAGCCATGAATTTAATTCTTGCTCGGGGTGTATATGCGATTGCTGGTGGTAGATCATGAGGCGTCCACTGAAAACAAATGGATTGAGGCGATTCAGCCCCATTGGCCAGGAGTAATCGAGCGGCTGGAAAACAATCAGAAAGCGCTTGAGCGTTTGAGAAGCCCTTATTTTTTTCCACTCATGGTGTGTCGTGCCGATCGAGATACCATTCTTTGCGCCCGATCCCGGGGGGTTCAACGTTTTGTCATCACACCGTGTGAAACGGTTCAGGTCCTCGAAGAAATTAATGCCAATATTCTGGGGCTTGCAAACCCGCAAGGCCGGGATGACCAAGTGCAGTTGCATGTCATGCACAACACCCTGAACAGTTTGTGCCATGGTCCGGTGACCCACAGGCAGTTGCAGTGGTTAAAACAGCGCTGCACCGGCACCCACATGCAACTGGCCTGTGCAGCAATCGATCAGGTTCTGCGCTACATGGATGAACCCAATCACAAAGCAGCGGAAATCAAAAATGCGCTTCTCGAGTTGTCGCAGCAAGTCCAGTTTCGTGTCGATCGTGTGTTGCTGACCCAATACGCCTGAGCTGCGGTAAGGTCCGCCGGGCGCGTGTGCTAAAATTTGGGCAAATCAGGCACAATCACTTATACCCACCCAAAGCGCAGGCCGACCATGCTGCTGATGATCGACAACTACGACAGTTTCACCTTTAACCTGGTCCAATATTTTGGCGAACTGGGTCAGCAGGTTCACGTGGTTCGAAACGACGCCATCACGGTCGATCAGGCCTTGGCCTTAAACCCCAGTGCGGTTTGCGTTTCACCAGGCCCATGTGACCCAGCCCAAGCCGGCATTTCGATTGCCCTCATCAAGGCAGCCGCTGGCAAAATTCCTGTGTTGGGAGTGTGCTTGGGGCATCAGGCCATTGGTGAAGCGTTTGGCGGCAAAGTGATTCGCGCCAAAACCATCATGCATGGCAAAACATCGCCGGTTCATCATCAAAACCTGGGTGTGTTTGAAGGCCTGCCGAATCCGCTCACCTGCATTCGCTATCATTCCCTTGCTATCGAGCGTGAAAGCCTGCCCAATTGTCTGGAAGTAACGGCAGAAACCGCCGATGGCGAAATCATGGGCGTGCGCCACAAAACACTGGACGTCGAAGGCGTTCAGTTTCACCCTGAATCCATTTTGAGCGATCGCGGGCATGACCTGCTCAAGAATTTCCTGAAACGCGTGAAGTCGCCACAAGCGGCCTAGTCGCTCAAATTTACCCCACCACATACCATGTCGCAGCCCTTTAATTATTCCGCCACACTGAATCAACTGCTCGCTGGTCAAAACCTGTCGCATGATCTAACCCGGCAGGCTTTCGAGCAATTGCTCAGCGGTGGTTTGACCACTGCACAAATTGCCGGTTTGCTGGTGGGCTTGCGTGTCAAGGGGGAAACCGTAGACGAGGTGGCCGCTGCCGCCCAGGTAATGCGAGACCTGGTAACACCGGTCAGCTTGCCCGCGGAAACTGAAGTGGTTGATTTGTGTGGAACCGGCGGTGATGGCGCGCAAACCTTCAATATTTCCACAGCTTGCATGTTTGTGTTGGCGGCGGCTGGTGCCAAAGTGGGCAAGCATGGCGGGCGCAGCGTGTCGTCCAATTCTGGCAGCGCCGATGTGCTTGAACTGTTGGGCGTCAATATCAACCTCAAGCCTGAACAGGTGGCTGATTCAATCGCCCAGGTGGGTATTGGTTTCATGTTTGCGCCGAATCACCACAGCGCCATGCGTTTTGCCGGCCCTGTCCGCAAAGAATTGGGTGTGCGCACAGTCTTCAATATTCTGGGGCCGCTCACCAACCCAGCCAACGCCAAGCGGCAGGTCATGGGGGTATACAGCGCCAATCTGCTCGATCTGCAGGCACAAGTGCTCAAGCGTTTGGGCTCGGTGCAGGCACTGATTGTTCACGGCGAAAACGGCATGGATGAACTGTGCATTGAATGCGACTCGAAAATCGCAGAATTGCGCGACGGGCAAATCAGCCACTACAGCATCAAACCCGAAGACTTCGGCCTTACCCGTGCCTCCCACAGCAGCCTGCATGCAGGTTCGGTGCAAGAATCACGCGACAAAATTTTCCACGCCTTGAATAGCAAGGGTGGTGCCGTTGGCGACATCGTGTTGATCAACAGTGCAGCTGGCTTGTACACCGCTGGTTTGGTGCCCAATTTGAAAGCAGGCGTTGAACTGGCTCGCGCCACCATTGCCAGTGGCTCGGCATTTCGCAAACTCAATGAGTTCGTCGACTTCACCCGGTCGGTCGGGCAATAAGGCACATCGCATCATGAGCGACATACTCGACAAAATTCTGGCCACCAAACGCGAAGAAATTGCACAGGGTAAACAAGTGCTGTCCGAAGTGCAGTGGCTGGCCAAGGCTGCTCGCCTTGAGCCCACGCGCGGCTTTGCCATGGCCATGAAAACTGCGCTGGCCAAAGGGCTGCCCGCGGTGATCGCCGAAGTGAAACGTGCCAGCCCCAGCAAGGGCATTCTGCGCGAACCATTCGACCCGGTTGAAATTGCAACAAGTTATGCCAAGCATGGAGCCACCTGTTTGTCCGTACTCACCGACATCCAGTATTTCAAAGGCGCACCTCAATACCTGGATATGGCGCGTCAGGCCAGTGGTCTTCCCTGCATTCGCAAGGATTTCATCATTGACACGTATCAAGTGGTTCAGGCACGCGGGCTGGGTGCTGACGCCATCTTGTTGATCGTGTCAGCACTCGAATTGCCCCAGCTGCTTGAACTGGAACAGTGCGCAAATGAATTGGGCATGGATGTGTTGGTGGAAGTGCACGACGCCGCTGAAATGGATGTCGCGCTTCAATTGAAAACCCCCTTGATCGGCGTAAACAACCGCAACTTGCGCACCTTTGAAACATCCCTTCAAACCACCATCGACCTGAAAAACCGGGTCGGTGCTGATCGCCTGCTGATCACTGAAAGTGGCATTGCAACGCGTGAAGATGTTGCCTTGATGCGTTCGAACGACATTCACGCATTTCTCGTCGGCGAAGCGTTCATGCGTGCCCCGTCACCGGGGCAGGCCTTGGCTGATTTGTTTGGCTGATATTCATCCGTTCAGCCAGGGGCAGGGCACCACCTTGTGTCCTGGCTTATCCAGTTTTTCAATCAGCCATTCATTTGACGCAGCTTCGCCCGCACGCACGGCAAATTCCATCAAGCGCTCAGCCCGAAAGCCGGTTACACCAAAAGTCTCACCAGGTCGTGCGCTGGCCAACAGCCGCTTGTAATTGGTTTCCGTCAGCCGCTTGCCACCCATGGCCACCAATACATCGCCGGCCGATACACCCGCCAAGTGTGCCGGGCCACCATTGATGACCTGTTTCACCAGCATGCCCTCAGGTTTAAATTGCCCGTTTAACCCCAGATAAACCGCCTCTTCATTTGGGTTTTGTGCAAGCGAAAAACCATAGGTTTTCAGCGCATCGCTCAGCGGCAGTTCAGCCGTGCTGTCTGTCCATTGTTGTAGTTGTTGTTGAAGGTCAATGCCGGTGGCTTGTTCCACCAGCGTTGCAAACTCGTCTTCGCGCAAACCTTCGCCAGTCAAGCCTTTGCGCTGCCACATCAGGCGCATCACATCGTCCAGGCTTTTCTTGCCCGCTGTGCGCTGTCGAATGGCAGAATCCAGACACAGAGCCACCAAAGCACCTTTGGTGTAGTAACTCACGATTGAATTTGGCGCGTTTTCATCCTGCCGATAATATTTGGTCCACGCGTCAAACGAACTGTCCCCCACGCTTTGGTTCAAGCGGCCCGGGCCTTTCATCACTTGTGCAATGGTTCTGCCCACCGATTTCAAATACGCGGTTTCGTCCAGTTTTCCTGCACGCGCCAACATCAAATCATCGTAATACGAAGTGAATCCCTCGAAAATCCACAGCAACCGTGTGTAGTTTTCCTGTGTCAGATCGTAGGGAACAAACGCTGCGGGTTTCATCCGCTTCACGTTCCAGGAATGAAAATATTCATGGCTGCACAGGCCCAGAAACCCCTCATAACCCTTGGGTGCCTTCTCTACGCCTCGTTGCGGAAGTTCGGCGTTGTTGAACAGCAGTGCCGTGCTGTTTCGGTGCTCCAGGCCGCCATATCCATTGTCCGTTGCATGCAGCATGAACCAATAGGTATCGAAAGGCGCGCGTTTGCGTTCCGGTTCAAACAAGGCAATCTGTGCCTCGCACACCGGCTTGATGTCATTGCAAAGGCGTTGAAGGTCAAGGTCCCTGTCGGCCCCGTATACGGCAAACACATGTTTCACGCCCAAGGCATCGAAACTTTCAACCTGTAATGTACCCATTTCCACCGGGTGGTCAATCAAGCTGTCGTAATCGGGGGCTGTAAATTTGACCTGCCCGCCTGCCTTCAGGACCGGGCAACCATGTGCATCTTTCAACGTGCCGGGCTGGCTTGGCAAACCGCAGGCCACCACCCAGTCAGCAAGGTTTTCACCGGGGCGCGAGACAATCAACTCAACGTGCGAGTTTTCAAATCCCGTTGGGCACAGAAAAAGGCTGGTGCCATTGAAAAATCCGTGCGTATCGTCCAAGTGCGCGCCGCGCACCGACAAATCCCACGCATACACACGCCAGTGGCACAACAACAGCACCGATGAATGGGCAGAGTTCACCACGGCGGCGTCCACAGGCACGCGCCAGTGGTCCTTGCCCACTTTGGCACACACCGCGTCCGCACCATTCACCGTGCTTTTTAGGCGCAGAATATTTCGGGCAAATTCACGAATCAAATAGCTGCCGGGAATCCAGGCGGGCAGGGTCAAATCAACCCAGCGATCTGCCTGTGCGCCTTGAAGTTTTGCAAGTGGAATTTCCACTTGCAACTGCACATCGAAATAGTGGCCCTTCGGGTCGGCCACCTCAACCAGATAATGCAACATAGTTCGCTTCAAATGGGTACATCACATTTTGATCACGACGCGTCCAGTATTCGCGCCAGCCATAATTTGTCCCGCCGCCTCAATTGCGCCCTGCAGTGGCAGTACGCGCGACAAACTGGACAACTTGTTCAAATCCAGGTCTTTGGCCAGTCTGCGCCACGCCTCTTCGCGAATGGCCAGCGGAGCCATCACGGAATCCACACCTTTCAGTGTGACACCGCGCAAAATAAAAGGCGCCACGGAAGAGGGCAAGTCCATGCCTTGCGCCAAGCCGCATGCCGTCACGGTGCCGCCATATTTTGTTTGTGCGCAGGCATTGGCCAGCGTGTGTGAACCGACGCAGTCCACCACGCCTGCCCACCGCTCACGCTGCAGTGGCTTGCCGGGTTCGCTCAGTGTTTTTCTATCCAGCACCTCAGCGGCCCCCAGATTTTTCAAGAACTGGCTTTGCTCGGGTTTGCCGCTGGTGGCCACCACGGTAAAGCCCAGCTTGCTCAGCAAGGCAATCGCAACCGTGCCCACGCCACCAGTGGCACCGGTTACCAAAATCTCACCTTGCTCGGGTTTTACGCCGTGCGCTTCAAGGCCCATCACGCACAACATGGCAGTATAGCCAGCAGTGCCAATTGCCATGGCATGTTCAGCACTTAAGCCGGCGGGGCGTTTAATCAGCCAGTCGCCCTTCAGTTTGGCTTTTTCAGCCAGACAACCCCAATGGGTTTCCCCCACACCAAAGCCATTCAGAATCACTTCGTCACCAGCTTTGAACTTTGGGTGCGCACTTTCCAGCACCGTACCGGCACCATCAATGCCGGCAACCATCGGCCATTGTCGAACCACAGGCGATTTGTTACAAATCGCCAGACCGTCTTTGAAGTTCAGTGTGGAATGGGAAATTTCAACCAGTACATCGCCTGTCCCAGGCAATTGCGATTCATCCAGTTGCGCCAAGCTTGCGCTGAATTCAGCCTGTTCGTTTTTTTGAAGAAAAATTGCCTTGAACATAATGGCTCCGTCTATGCGTGTTGTTGTCCCGGAAACAAGACTACACCAATTACGCGAAGCAGGCAGTTACCCCCAAGCCAAGCACGGCACCAAAAGTCAGACGTGTGCGAAGCTTCAAATAGTGGTCAAATGCCTTCATGGGTTTCAGAAAACGCCGATCAACAAACCACACAAGCAGCAAAACAAAGGTCAGTATCCACAGCGCCTGTTGTGTGGGGGCAAATGCGCTTGCCAGCCAGGCCAGCAGGGAAGGGGTGACGCCCCAAATGAAGCTTCTTGCCTCAAATGCGTCCTGATCCATATCTGCCAGATACACAGGGGTTTCCTGAGCACTCAGGGCAATCACCAAGCCCCAATGTACTGCACCCAGAAATGAAATAACAGCCAACCCGTACAGCAGGTTGTAGTTGGCCAAGGTTGTTGCCATGTCCGTGTCGCCGCACAATGCGGTCAATGCCGCAAAGCCCAAAAACGGGATCAACCCCGCGTACCCCAAAACATCCATCCAGTTTGTTTTTAGTGCGGTGGTCATGTATCACTCCATCAAAATATCGCCATGAACAGCTTCCGGCAAGCTTCCCGCCATGTGCGTGGTCTCTCGGTAAAAGCGCGAAAAGCTTTGCTGAAAGCGCACGGGGTTTGGCAGCAAGCGTTCCTCAGCCAGCCACCCTACCGGTAGACAGCGTGGCATCAATGAATAGCCGGGGTTCAGGGTCTCCCGCATTTCAAATCCGGGATTGGTTTGCATAAAAAAGGGCAACATTGTTGCGCAATGTGCAATGTCGTCCGTGTCGACAATCCACAACTGTTCACAACCTTGTTCCAGTGCCCCCAGCACAAATTCCCAGCGCGCCTTGTCCCACCGATACTCATCATGAAATGCCACATCGACAATGCCCACGCGCAGTTCATTTTCCTGTTTCAACTCAAAACAGCTGCGCAAATCCCAAGGGTGAATCAGACGGACCTTTCTGAAATTGCCAATAATATTTACTGCGGCTTCAAGGCCCTCCTGGTCACGAAGGTCAATGGTATTGTGTCGCAGGCCGGTGCTGGGTAACTGCGTTTCGAATGCAAAAACAGCGGGTTCACACATGCCGTGTATCGGCGCACCGGGTTCAGCGCCAGCATCCTGCCGGCTTCGGGCAATGTTCTCCAGATCCTCGTAAGTCGTGTCGATGGCCGTGCCCAAACAGTCCCAGTGCTGAGCATACTTTTGAACATTCCCGGCATTGAATACATAGGGTTTGTGACTGAACGTACCAGCCACCCACTGCCAGCTTAGGTGGTTGGACGCCAAATCCCCATCCAGCAAATGTGAATACATCCAGTCAGCACCCACTTTCCAGTGCACTTTGCGAATGTGCACCACATAAGAAGCGATCCACATGCGGACATGGTTGTGCAGGTAGCCTGTTTCGTACAACAGGCGAACACCTTCATCAATCGCCTGAATACCCGTGCGGCCTTCCCGAATGTCATTGGGTAGCGCCTGTTGATAACGCCCTGGCCAAACAGGCTGGCGAATATCAGAAAAAATCCCGTCGTCCAATTCACCGTGGACATGTTTGAAAAACTCGCGCCATGCAAACTCGAAGATCAGTTTGTCTTCAAAGGATAATCGGTGCTTTTCCATCAGTAGCCGGGCTGCCTCGCGTACGCTCAGAAATCCGTGTGTGATCCACGGCGACAATCCAGTCACTGCGCCGTCCAGAAAGTTGCGCGACTTGCTGTACACCGCCGGATCCACCTTGGTCAGTGCATCCAGCGCAGCCTGCCGGTTCGGCTTGTGCGTGAATGAAGTGTGAAGTTGCATGGCGTACTTACTTCACCAGCGGGCGAATGTTGCGAAACCCGCCATCCACGTTCAAAATTGTGCCTGTCATTCGGCGTGCACCGTCGCCAAGCAACCAATGCATGCCATGCGCAACCTCAATGGGTTCGTTTACACCTTGCAATGGGTACTGTTTGCTGCTGGCTGCGCGCATCACATCGCTTTTCAGGAAAGCCGATGCAATGGGTGAATCCGTTAATCCGGGTGCCACCACATTGACTCGAATATTGTCAGCAGCATGTGTGGCCGCTGCCGATTTCGCCAAACCTTCAATGCCTGCCTTGGCGGCGGCAATTGCCTCATGGTTGGGTACACCAATTCCAGTTGCGCAAGTAGACACCAGCACCGCAGCACCACCTTGCCCCTGGCTTTTGGCCTGCTTTAAAAAGGCGCGCAAACCATACATGGCGGAAATCAAATTCACCTGCATCACATTGTCAATTTGCGCATCCGTTGTTTTGGTCAGCGGTGCCACCAATATAGAGCCCACGCAATGGGCATATCCATCCACGGGCGTGCCTGAATTTGCCAGTGATTCAAATGCGGCATCCACCGAAGCAGAATCGCAGGCTTGCACCTCTATTATATGTACACCTGTCGTTTGGCCATAAAGCGCCTCCAGCACAGACGCATCGCGGCCCGCAGCAATTACTTCCTGCCCCGACTTCACACACAAACCCACCAGTGCCTGGGCGATTGCACTGTTGGCACCCATCACAAACACACGCTTTGTCATTGTTAACTACCTGTTTTGTACAAAGTAAATTCATTTTGTCCTAGACAGAAAATAAAGTCACGCGTTCAATCAAAACTTCCCGGCATCACAAGAAAGCCCAAATAGTCCGGTTAGACTTTCTTCATCCCCATTACAAAGCAGGAGACTCACCACATGACTTATGAAACCATTCTTGTTGAAACCCTTGGCAAGGTCGGCTTGATCCGCCTGAACCGCCCCCAGGTGTTGAACGCCCTGAACGACCAGCTGATGACCGAACTTGGTCAGGCGCTTGTTGCCTTTGACTCAGATGAAAACATCGGCGCCATGGTGGTTACCGGCAGCGACAAAGCGTTCGCCGCAGGTGCTGACATCGGCGCCATGGCCTCCTTTACATATATGGATGTGTACAAAAGCGAGTACATCACCCGCAACTGGGAAACAATCCGCAATGTTCGCAAGCCAGTAATCGCCGCTGTGCGCGGGTTCGCCTTGGGCGGTGGCTGTGAGCTTGCCATGATGACCGACTTCATTATTTGTGCAGACACCGCCAAGTTTGGTCAGCCCGAAATCAAACTGGGCATCATTCCCGGTGCCGGTGGAACCCAGCGCCTGCCCCGTGCTGTCAGCAAAGCCAAGGCCATGGACCTTTGTTTGACCGGCCGTATGATGGACGCCGCCGAAGCCGAGCGCGCTGGCTTGGTCTCCCGCGTGGTTCCCGCAGATCGCTGCCTTGATGAAGCCATTGAAGCAGCCACAGTGATCGCGGCTTATTCAACACCTTCTGTCATGATGGCCAAAGAAAGTATTAATCGTGCATTTGAAGGGGCATTGTCTGAAGGAATGCTGTTTGAACGCCGCATGTTCCACAGTTTGTTTGCCACGGATGACCAAAAAGAGGGCATGGCAGCCTTTGTTGAGAAGCGAAAACCCGATTTCACCAACAAATAAGGTGCTTAATTCCCAATTAATTGGGAATTAAATCGAATTAAATTCGAATTGTTCAGGTCTCGTACCTTTCAAACAGACAGTTTCAGTAAAAAATTTGAAATATTTTAAAGGCTCCAAACGGAGCCTTTTTTTTAAGCAATTCGTCAAAAAATCCTTGTGCGTCAGTGGCTTGTTTTTGCCGGGTTGTGGGGTAGTTGGCACAGACTTTTGGCGCGGCGCAGGAAAATACAAATTTCTTCGCAAAAGTGTTTGACAGGTTTTGAATTGATGTGCATAATCTCGTTTCTCTGCTGCA
>NZ_DAIUBR010000003.1:0-194870 GCF_036846585.1 Limnobacter sp.
ATGATGACTCCATTGTCTCAAATAACGGAGCCTCCTCAAAATCCGGGGCGGTTCATTCACGTGTTCGACGTCCATTTCTTATCCCCAATGCTTCTTTGACGCTAAAATCACAATGCAGACAATTGGGAGAATATTTTCCCCTTGTGAAATGCCCTTATGGCGCAATCTTTCGCAAAAATCCTGAGAAATGAGTTCTGATCGGGACAACGTAAAAAAATAGAGAATCTGACAGCGGAGTTTGAGGTTGCATGAAATATGCTTACGAAGACCTAGGAGATACAAGGTTCGAAGAGCTGGTCGTAGCCTTGTGTAGAAGGCTTTTGGGTATGGCTGCTCAAGGCTTTGCTAAAGGACCTGACGGTGGGCGTGATGCTAAGTTTGTTGGCACAGCCGAGCTTTTGCCAAGTAGTAAAGATTCATGGAAAGGAACAATTATTGTTCAGGCCAAGCACACCTATGGTTATAACCGCAGCTTTTCTGAGACTGATTTCTTCAATCCGGAGTCCTCGAAGAATATTATTGCCGAAGAGATACCTCGAATTAAGAAGTTGCGAGGGGCGAAACAATTAGATCACTACGTTTTGTTTGCCAATCGCAAACTCACGGGAGGAGCCGAGAGCAATATACGAGCCCATATTTCAAAGGAATGCAGTATTCCGGAAACTTCGATTATGTTGTGTGGAATCGAGCAAATTGAAGCTTGGCTGAAGGAGTTCCCTGAAGTTGCATCGCAAATCAACCTCGATCCCATTGATTCTCCTTTGATTGTAAGTCCAGACGAATTGTCTGAGGTGGTGCAGGCTTTTGCCAAGCATCTCAAAAGCGCAGCGAGTGAAATGGATACGCCACCGACTCCACGTACCGGATACGAGAGAAAAAATACTCTGAACAATATGACACCAGAGTACGCAAAGGAACTCAGGCGCCGGTATCTCAAAGACACCGCGCAGTTGAAGGCTTTTCTTGCTGAACCAGCCAACGAGAACCTCTTACGCCTTTATGAGACCGTTGTGGAGGAATTCCAGCTTAATATTATTGCTAAGCGAAAAGACTATCAAACCTTTGATGAGGTGATGAATCACCTTGCGTGCTTGTTAATAGATCGGGATCCTTTGTTGCGAGCAAACAAGAGACTGACTCGTATGATGCTCTTTTACATGTATTGGAACTGTGATATCGGGGAGGGAGAAGATGTTGCGACCAACTAAGCATTCTCACCCTGACCGTACCGTTGTGAACGTTGCGCTAGTCTTATTGAAGCATTTACGCAAAAACCGTTTTGGACGGTACAGTGATTTACGGGCCTTTTCTAAGAAGTCAGTTAAGGGTAGCGACTCCCTCTTTTTGCCGGCACTGAATTTCTTGTTTTTGCTTGGGTTGATTGAGTACAAACCCAAAACTGATGCTATTGAATACGTGGGACCAAATGAAGCTCTCTAGGCTTTACAGCAACAAATCAAAAATTTTTGGGCCAATTGAATTCAATTCAGGTCTGAATGTGGTACTTGCTGAAATACGTTTAGCTAAGAACAACGACAAGGATACTCACAATCTCGGTAAAACCACGCTAGGTCGCATGATCGACTTTTGCTTCTTAGCAGGGCGAGATAAGAATTTCTTCCTGTTTAAACAAGAGAGTATTTTTGAGGACTTCATTTTCTTTCTTGAGATCGAACTAGCCGATTCGACTTATCTCACCATTAGGCGGGGCGTTCGAGAGCATACAAGAATATGTTTCAAGAAACATTCAGCGGCGTACCAAGACCTAACCGAGCTGGCGGATTCGGATTGGGATCACTTTAATTTATCGTTTGATCGAGCCCGAGACTTACTCGACGGCATTTTGGATTGGCGTGCTGTTTCGCCCTGGGATTTTAGGAAAGGACTTGGCTACCACTTGCGTAGTCAAGAGGACTACCAGGACATATTTCAGCTAAGAAGATTTTCTATTGGAAAGCATAAGGATTGGAAGCCATATGTCGCGCACATCCTCGGTTTCAACCATAAACCTATCCTAGATTACTATTCAAAGCTTGATGAGTTAGAAGATAAGAGAGGCATAGCGCAGACTGTGCAAACAGAGCTAGGGGGATCAGTTGATGATCTGAGCAAAATCGAAGGGCTCCTTCAATTAAAAGGGAATGATGCCGACAAAAAGCAACAATTACTCGATGCATTCGATTTTCGCCAGCAAGACAGAGATTTAACCGATAAGCTCGTTGAAGATATAAATACTCGAATCGCTGAGCTTAATAATCGGCGGTATTCATTGAATCAAGCACGCCGCAAGATTGTTGAGTCCCTGCAGGAAGATCAAATTCTTTTCAAACCAGATCAGGCTGAGAAGCTATTCAACGAAGTAGGAATTTTGTTTTCTGGGCAAATCAAGAAAGATTTTGGTCAGTTAATTGCTTTTAACAAGGCGATTACTGATGAGCGCCGCGTGTATTTGAAGGAAGAACTTTCAGATATTGAGGGCGAGTTACAGGTAATTGCTGAAGAGCTTGATTCACTAAATAAACACCGATCTGGTGTTCTTAGCTTTCTGGGTAGCACAGATGTTTTTGATAAATATAAGCAAGTAACTGACGATCTGGTCAGGTTGAAAGCTGATATTTCAATGCTAGAAAAGCAACGGGGGTTTTTAGGTCGCTTGCAGGAGCTGCGCAAGGAAATTCGTTCTTTAACCGATAGTTGCGTGAAGTTGCAATCTGATATTGAAACAGATGTTGAGTTTCAAAATACCAATAAATCAAGTTTATTTTCCTTGATCCGCCTGTATTTCAGTGAGATTGTTGAAGAGGTATTAGCCCACAAAGGGTTACTTAGCGTGTCCCCAAACGAAAAGGGACACCTAGAGTTTCGAGCGGAGATTCTTGATGACCAAGGAAAGTCAACAAGTGCTGATTTAGGGCATACCTACCGGAAATTGCTGTGTATTGCTTTTGATCTAGCTGTATTGAGAGCCCATCTCCCCGACCGATTTCCGCACTTTGTTTATCACGATGGTGTGTTTGAATCGTTGGATGATCGGAAAAAGGCCAATCTGCTGAATGTAATTCGCCAATATTCGGACTTTGGTGTGCAGGCTGTCATCACCTTGATTGACTCAGATATGCCACCTCAAGCGGATCTTAAGGTACCGGTATTTTCGGCTGATGAAATCGTGCTTAAGCTACATGACGAAGGTGAAGACGGGCGTTTGTTCCGCATGAAGTCGTGGTAATCAATTTTTGAATGCTTGTGGTTGAAATGTATTTGAACCTGTTAATAGCTCAGCATTGACTCAGTTAGGACGATAGTTAGATCTTATGCTGTTGATTTTTAAGAGGTTTCTAGGCGTTTGATTTCTGGCCATTTATTTCGCAGCAACTTGGCCAACTATTTTTCTGAAACCCGTGGGGAGGTGCTTCTGGCCGTTGGGGTTTTGGTCATTTATTTTTTCGCTCCACTGCGGAATTGAACGGTCTGATGCTTCGATAAGTGTCAGGCTGTTGTCTGTGACCAAATACCAACTGCCATAACATGCCTTTTCTGGCTCGGAAATAGGCTGCGCAGGTCATCAGGTAATACGTCCACATGCGGCGAAAACGTTCGTCATAATTCGCCTTCAGTGTTGGCCAGGCTTTCTCGAAATTGACATGCCATGCCATCAGTGTTTTGTCGTAATCGGTGCCAAAATTGTGCCAATCCTCGAGCACCAGTTTGCCCTCGGCGTGCGCCATGATTTCGCTGGGTGACGGAATTTTTCCATTCGGAAATATGTACTTGTCAATCCATGGGTCAGTGGCTTCGGTTTTTTCAAATCCGCCAATGGTGTGCAGCAAAAACAGCCCTTCGGTTTTCATGAGGCGGCGCACGGCCTCAAAATAATCGCTGTAGTTTTTCAAGCCCACGTGTTCAAACATGCCTACTGACACCACTTTGTCGAATTGGCCTGTCAAATCGCGGTAATCAATCAGCTCAATGGCCACAGGCAAGCCTTTGCAACGTGCGCGCGCATACATCTGCTGCTGCGCAGACACAGTGATGCCCAGCACCTGAACGCCATAGTGTGTTGCGGCAAACCAGGCCAAACCACCCCAACCGCAACCAATGTCCAGCATTTTTTCGCCAGGTTTTAATAGCAGTTTTTTGCATATCATGTCGAGCTTGTGCAACTGTGCCTCTTCAAGATTGCCAGCATGTTCCCAATAGCCACAGGAATAAATCATGAGCGGGTCCAGCATCGCCTCGAACAGGTCGTTGCCAGTGTCGTAGTGGTGTTCACCCACCTGGAATGCGCGAGTGGGTGCCTGCAGGTTTATCACTTTTTCTCGAAGGGCCAGCATTAACCATTGCATTTTGTTCCATGCTTTGGTTTGCTCATCCGCATCGTTTTGCATCAGTTTGAACATAAACCGGTCAAGCCGCTCGGCGTCCCACCATCCGCTCATGTAAGCCTCTCCCAAACCCAGTGAACCATGGCCAAGCACGGCACTGAACAAGCGTTCATCGAGGATTTGAATGTCGTGTGGCTCGGGGCCATTGATCGCAATGCCGGCATTGTGCAACAGCTCGGCAATAATTTTGGGGACCCGCTGGCGATCGATCAATTCGTAAGTGCTTGTTTTCATAGACCCTAAAGCTGCTATGACGACGAACTGATTATCGCAGACTTAAATGGTCATTGCCAAATTGGTTTTTCAATGCGGAAATTTAAAGGCGGGAACACCGATTGGAACGGTTTTGTTGATATTTCCTTTCCAGCCTTCCATGCGGGCTGCCAAGTGTGCAAGCCCTTGAACCAGTAGCGTGGGTGCAGATAGCAAAAACATCAAGATACCAATGTTGGTCATGGAAAAATTCACCGGAAAATTTCCATTGGTACTGACTGTGGACGGGCTACCTGTTGCGTCTGCAGCAATTGGAATGAAGGTACCAAAGATGACTGCCAACACGGCACCACCGAAAAAACGCCCGAGGCTGTTGCACATGGTACGGGAAGCCGGGCTGGTGCCCACAGTGTTGTGAATTTGAAGGGCAATGTTGTTGAAGATTCTTGACAAGTTGGCATTCGAGGCCAGAACCAAGTTCAAGTTAATCAGACGAATGCCCTCTGCAATTTTTATACATGCGCGTGTCACGGGCCCGTATTGGTGAATATTCTTGGCCATGTACTCACCTTTGAAACAATTTTTTGCGGCCCTGCTTGGGTCGATCATTTTTTTAGCTTGTGCTTTTTGGTAGTCTTTGTCGGCCCATTTTCGCAAGGTGGGCGCAATTTTGGTATTGGCTATCCAATCGAACAAGGCAGCGGGGTAGGCAAGTGTTTTAAGGGAAAAATTGTGTATGGCAGGTGCAACAATTTCTTCGGTTTGTCGCCGTGCATCCTTCATCGCCTTAGCATGGGGATTGTCAACCTCCATGTGGTCGACGGTACCGGCCAGCGCAACATAGTGGCTTTCTTTGGTAGTCACTGCTTTGGCATAACGGTAGCGTGCCCACAAAGTGGCTGACGCACCAGCTGGTTTTTCAATCTGCATGTAAGCACCCAGTGCATTTTTAAGGGTGTGCATGTTTTCAAGGTCGCTTTTGGCCGGGTTGATTGCCGCTAGTGCGCTATTCAGAATTTTGGGAATGCCTTGCGAATCCAGGCTGTTCGATTTAATTTTTTTCCGAATGTGATATTTGCCTTGCATGGCTTTGGCCATGATCTGGATCTGCTCGGGTTTGTTTTTGATTGATTTAAGTTGAAACAGTATTTTCTGAAGATTTTCACTGACGTCTTTCGACAGGTTTTTTTGTTGTTTCAGGTTTACTTTTTGTTTTTGAACTGTAATTTGGCTGGCCAGGCCGCTGCAAAAGCCCAGAAACCCCAACGCGGAAGAAACGATAGGGAATGCGATGAGTAAACCCAAAATGCCTTGACCCAAGAAGGTGGCAGTGTTGTCCGAATGGCTTTGGATGTAATTCAATAGTTCGGTAGTACCCACACCGATAAACCCCAGAAAGTTGAACATGAGAATTTTGTTTTTGGTGCTTTTTTCGTCAACGCCACTTGCGCCGGTGTTGCGTACGATGTTGTAGGTCATGCCAGTGGGTGCGGCATTCATTTCGCACAGTCCATGCAACACATGGCTTAACTTGGAAAACCGACGGGCCCACAGGTTGCGGGGCGTGGTGCCGTTTTCCCTGTTGTAGTAATTGGGGCTGTAACGAATATAGTCTTCACGCATCAAGCGGTTTTGAACGCCGTCAGAATTCCAGACGGTGTCGTCGTACTCTTGATCGGTGAGGTCCCGGTCCAGGGCAAGTGATTTTTGGCTGGCTTGATAGTCTTTCCGGAGAATGGCGGCTTCGGAGTATTGTTTGGATTCAAAATGGGCTTTGCCGACCACATTAATTGCACGTGTGGAGCTCACGAAATCGCAAACCTTTTTCCAGTTAGTGCGCCGTTTGTAGGTGTCGCCATTTACATGTTTATTGCCCGATTTGCGTGCAATATTGTTCTTGATCCCGCGATCAAGGGCGGGCGTTATCAAATTCGGCGAGACAGTAATTTGCAAGGCCACAACAGGTCTCCGACACGCACATTCACGGTGCATTTGGTGTTTTATTTGTAGCTAAACATGTCACAAATGATGAATTTGTCCAAAACCGGGCAAATAGGTATCACCCTTTATGTGTCACTTTATTCAATAAAGTTTGACAAAATCAGGGTTTCCCCTATTTTTTGTGCACCGCAATAGCGCAGTATTTGAATTCGGGAATTTTGCCGTCAGGGTCCAGTGCTGCATGGGTCAGTTTGTTAATCGCTGCCTCGGCGTAACAAAAGGGCACATACACATGTCCCGGTGGCGTGCCGGCGTCGGCCCGGGCGAAGAGTTGCACTTCGCCACGGCGAGATTGAAGCCGTATTGTGCTGCCTGCTGCAATGTTCAGGGCCTCCAGATCGCCGGGGTGCAGCAGTGCCGTAGGTTCGGGTTCAAGGGCATCCAGCACGCTGGCACGGCGGGTCATGCTGCCGGTGTGCCAGTGTTCCAGTTGCCGCCCGGTGATCAATACAAATGGAAATTCGGCATTGGGTGTTTCGGCCGCGCCGCGATATTGCGCGGGCACCAGGCGAGCTTTCCCACTCGGTGTCGGGAAACGCTCAGTAAACACCACGGGTTCGCCAAGGTCCCCTTCATGGGCGCAGGGGTACACCACCGCATGCTCGCGTTGCAGGCGCTGCCAGGTTATGCCTTCAATGCTGTGCATGGCGTGGCGCATTTCATCGAACACTTCTTCCACGCTGTTGTAATTCCAGTTCAGCCCTAGGCCTCGGGCAATGCTTTGAATAATCCACAGGTCTTGCCGTGCCTGCCCGGGTGGGTCGATGGCCTGTTGTCCCAGTTGCACCAGGCGATCGGTGTTGGTGAAGGTGCCGGTTTTCTCGGGAAAGGCGCTGGCGGGCAGCACCACGTCGGCAAACGTTGCGGTTTCGGTCAGAAAAATATCTTGAACCACCAGGAAATCGAGCGCGGCGAGCGCCTTGCGGGCATGGTTTAAATCGGGGTCGGACATGGCGGGGTTTTCGCCCAGAATGTACATGCCTTTCACCGTGCCGGCGAGAATGGCCTGTATGGTTTCCACCACTGTCAGCCCTGGCCTGTTGCTGAGCCGGGTGTTCCACAAGGCTTCAAACCGTTGGTGTGCATCGGGATTGCAGACGTGTTGGTAGTCTGGGTACATCATGGGAATAAGCCCGGCGTCCGATGCGCCCTGCACGTTGTTTTGTCCGCGCAAGGGGTGCAGGCCTGTGCCGGGTCGGCCAATTTGCCCGGTGATCAGTGCCAGTGAAATAAGGCAACGTGCATTGTCGGTGCCGTGGGTGTGCTGTGAAATACCCATGCCCCACAAAATGATGGACGCCTTGGATTTGGCGTACAGGCGGGCCACCGCGCGCAATTCATCGGGGGAAATTCCGCAAATCGGGGCCATGGCTTCGGGAGTGCAACTGGCCACATTGGCCTTCAATTCATTGAAGCCTTCGGTGCGGGCGGCAATAAATTCAGGGTTAATCAAGTTTTCATCAATGATGACGTGCTGCAAGGCATTGAGCAATGCGACGTCGCTGTCGGCTTTGAACTGCAAAAAGTGGGTGGCGTGTCGGGCCAGGTCTGATCGCCGTGGATCAGCCACAATCAGCTTGGCACCCTTTTTCACAGCATTTTTAATCCAGGTGGCACCCACTGGGTGGTTCACCGTGGGGTTGGCGCCAATCACGAAAATCACTTCTGCCTGGCCTACGTCCATCACCGGGTTGGACACGGCACCGGAACCGATGCCTTCGAGCAACGCGGCCACAGACGACGCATGACACAAACGTGTGCAGTGGTCAACGTTGTTGGTGCCAAAGCCGGTGCGTATCAGTTTCTGAAACAAATAGGCTTCTTCGTTGCTGCATTTGGCGGAACCAAAACCGGCCAGTGCATTGCAGCCGTGGGTGGTCTTGATGTGGCTGAGTGTGCTGGTGACAAGGGCCAGTGCGTCATCCCAGGTGGCTTGGCGAAATGCGGTATTCACCTGCTCGGGATCAAGCAGATCAACCGGGTTTTTGGGCACGCCTTCACGGCGAACAAGCGGGTGGGTCAGGCGTTGCGCGTGGTGAACATAATCAAAACCATAGCGGCCTTTTACGCACAGGCGGCTTTCGTTGGCAGGGCCATTGCGGCCTTCCACGCGCAAAATAGTGTTGTCTTTAACATGGTAGGTAAGCTGGCAGCCCACGCCGCAATAAGGGCACACCGAATCGACGGTTTTGTCAGGCTGTTGATGTGCCGCTGCTTTGGCGGGGCTTAGCGCACCTGTGGGGCAGGCTTGCACGCATTCGCCGCAGGCCACGCAGGTTGAATCGGCCAAGGCGTCGCCTTGATCAAACACAATGGCGGCGTGTTCGCCCCGGTAGGCCAGGCCAATTACATCATTCACTTGTACTTCACGGCAGGCACGCACGCAGCGGGTGCATTGAATACAGTGGTCCATGTTCACTGTAATGGCGGGGTGAGAAAGGTCTACAGGCACCGCGGACCGGGGTTCAAACCGAGTGCCTTCAATACCCATTTTCCGGCACCAGTGCGCCAGTTCATTGTCGGTTTTCAAGGGTATGGCCAAGGGCTGCGCAGGCATGTCGCTGTACAGAAGTTCCAACACCATGGTTTGAGCGGCTACTGCCCGGTCACTGTCGGTGTACACCACCATGCCCGCCGCTGCCTGCCTGCAACACGATGCTGCCAGCGTTCGTTCGCCCTCCACTTCCACCACGCAAGCGCGGCAGTTGCCCGCGGGTTCAAGGCCTGCCTTGTTGCAAAGGTGTGGAACCTCGATGCCTTCCCGTTGAGCAACCTGCAGCAGTGTCTCGCCGGGCAGAGCTTGAACGTTTTTTCCGTTGAGTTGAAAGCCCAGTATGTTGCGTGTGTTCATGCTGGATCACCCCGGGCATTGTTTTCAATTTCATGAGGGAAGTATCGGATAACGCAGTCAATGGGGTTGGGTGCGGCCTGGCCCAGGCCGCAAATGGAGGCATCGCGCATGACGGCGGAGAGCTCTTGGAGCAAAGGCACGTTCCATTGTGGCTGATCGATCAGGGCCAGCGCTTTGGCCGTACCTGCACGGCAAGGTGTGCATTGGCCGCAGCTTTCATGCACAAAAAAACGCATCAGGTTGCGGGCCATGCCCACGGCGCTGTCCGCCTGTGAAAACACCACAATGGCTGCTGAACCGATGAAGCAGCCGTGGGGCTGCAGGGTGTCGAAATCGAGCGGCACATCGGCCAGTACAGCAGGCAAAATGCCGCCCGATGCTCCGCCCGGCAAATAACCGTACAGGGTGTGGCCAGCCTGCATGCCGCCACAGTACTCGGTAATTAATTCGTGCAGGGTAATGCCCGCAGGGGCCAGGTGCACACCGGGTTTGTTGACCCGACCCGACACTGAGAAGGAGCGCAAGCCGCTGTGCCCGTTGCGGCCTTGCTCTTTGAACCAGGCGGCACCTTTTTGCAAAATGGCAGGCACCCAGTACAGGGTTTCAAAGTTGTGAACCAGCGTGGGTTGCTTGAACAAACCCGCTTGGGCTACATAGGGTGGGCGCAGCCGGGGCAGACCGCGTCTGCCTTCGATTGATTCGAGCATGGCCGATTCTTCACCGCAAATGTAAGCGCCAGCACCCCGACGAAGTTCGATGGTTGGCATGTTGGGAATGGGCGGCTTGGTGTTCAGCGCGGCCAGTTCAGCGTGCAGCATGGCTCGGCAGGCGTGGTATTCGTCGCGCAGGTAAATGTAAATTACACTGGCTTGTACCGCCCAGGCAGCAATTAGCATGCCTTCCAGAAACTGGTGCGGATTGGTTTCAAGGTAGGTGCGGTCTTTGAAGGTGCCGGGTTCGCCTTCGTCGATGTTCACGGCCATCAGCCGTGGCGCGGCCTGATCGCGCACAATGGCCCACTTTTTACCAGCTGGAAAACCCGCACCACCCAAACCTCGCAGGCCTGAATCCGAGAGGGTGTTGATGACTGACTCTACGCTTCGCTCACCGTCAACACATTCCTGCAAAAGTTGATAACCCCCCGTGGCTTTGTATTTGGCGATACAGGTATGGGGCGGTGGCAAGGCTTTGCTGTGGTGGCCAAACGCAGCTTCCATAATTTCATGGTGATTGGCGCTACCCATTTCATGCTGGCCCACGGCGACGGCGGGTGCCTGTTCACAACGCCCAATACAGGGTACGGCTTGAACCCGCACGGTGCTGCCCAGCAGTGCCGGTAACTTGTCGATCAGGTCTTCTGCTCCGGCCATGCAACAGGAAGGGCCATTGCACACCCGCACGGTCAGTGTGTGGCTTATTGCGTTTTCAGAGTCCACTACATCAAAGTGGTGGTAAAAGGTGGCCACTTCGAATACTTCGGTTTGGCTGAGTTTCAGGCATTGGGCCAGCGCAGCCAGGTGGTTTTTTGGCAGGCAGCCCAGGTGGTCTTGGAGTAAGTGCAGGTATTGAATCAGCAAATCCCTGCGTGGAGGGTGTTCGCCAAGCAGGTAATGAACTGTTTCCAATGCCTGCGCCTGAACTTGTCGACCTTTGGGTGCGCGACGATGCTGTTGCGCAAAATCAACAGTTTGGGCAATCGGAATGATTGCTTGATTCATGTTGTCCCCACCTTGAATTATTGGTCTTATTAAGCCCGTATGGAACTTACATGGTCCTTTCTAGGACACGGTAGTCTGATTCAAGTTCCTGTTAAACGATCGGGTATGTTTGCCGTTAGTGTATTCAGTCCACCCAAGTTTGTTGCGCTGCGGTAGCATCTGGTTTTTAAGTAAAACTTTGAAAATTTGTATGAAAAACAAGCCGTTTGGCGCGTTGTGGTCTGTATTGCTGGTGTGGGTTTTGTCGGCCTGCGCCACTGTTGCGCCTGTACCTGAGCCTGCCCCCTTGCCTGAAGCGCAAGCCCAGGAACCTGTTTTGCCCAGAACCCGAGAGCCCGTGGTGGCGTTGGTGTTGGGCGGTGGCGGGGTGAAAGGGTTTGCCCATGTGGGCGTGATCAAGGTGCTGGAAAACCACGGTATCAAGCCCAGTATTGTGGTGGGTACCAGTGCGGGGAGTTTTGTGGGGGCCTTGTATGCCAGCGGCATGAATGGTTACGCGCTTCAGCGTGTGGCTTTGGGTATGCACGAGACAGACATTCGCGACTTGACCCTGAGCAGCCAGGGTTTTCTGGTGGGCGAGAAGTTGCAGCAATACGTCAACACCCAGGTCAGGAACAAGGCCATTCAGCAGTTCCCGATCCGGTTTGCAGCGGTAGCCACCGATTTGGAAAGCGGCGACAAAGTGGCATTCAATTACGGCAATGCCGGGCAGGCTGTGCGTGCATCGTGCAGTATTCCGAATGTGTTTTTGCCCACCCGCATTGGCAAGCGCCAGTTTGTAGATGGAGGTTTGGTCAGCCCGGTGCCGGTGCTGACGGCCCGTGAAATGGGGGCAGACGTGGTGATCGCGGTGGACATTTCCGCGAAGCCGAGGACGGGTGCTGCGGCTTTGGGCTGGTGGGGTTTGCTAGACCAAAGTATCAATATTTTAAGTCAGCAAGCCATTCGTGCTGAACTGGCGCGCGCCGATGTGGTGATTCAGCCCAGCGTGCAGCACGCTGATGCCCTGAATCTGGATCAACGCCACGAATTTTTGCTGGAGGGTGAGAAGGTAGCCCAGCAACTGGTTCCGAAAATACAAGCTGCCATTCAGAGCAGCCGCGAGCGGCTGATGGCACAGGCAAACCCACCGGCACGACTCTAGATTTTCGCAGTACAATGGTCTGATGATACAAGAAAAAGCAGGGCTCGCTGACATGGGTTCGCAGACGGACAAACCCACCATTTTGATTGTTGAAGACCATCCCATGATTTCCATCATGCTGGCTGACATGATCGAACAGCTCATTGTCAACAGCGATATTATTGTGGTGGACTGTCTGGAGAAAGCGAAGGCTGTCAATGCCATGCCCAAGGTGGTCATTGCCGATCTCGACCTTCCCGATTCCAAAGGCGTGAACACCATCAATGCCTTTGCTGTGTTGTTTCCGGATTGCCCCAAGCTGATTTGTTCTGGCGTGCTTGATAAAAACCTGGCGCGTGAAGCAGAGCGTGCGGGTTATTTTTATGTTAACAAGGCGTCTACGTATCCGGAACTTTTGCGCACCCTGCACTTGCTGCTGGTTGAGGCCGGTGTGCTTAGTGACACGCCCCGGCACCCAGAAAAAACCACCAACGAATACCATTCGAATATTTACGCGCCGGGTTCCGACAAACCGTTGACCTGGAAGCAGGTGGAAATCATGCGCAAAACCGCCGAGGGCTTGTCGGCCAAGGAAGTGGCGCGTGAAATGGACATCAGCCCGGACACGGTGCGTGGTCACATCAAGGAAATTTTTCTGCGCCTGGGTGCCAAGAACAAGGGCCAGGCCGTTGAAATTTTCATTCGGGCAGAACGCAAGGCGCGTTTGCTGGACACCTGAAAATCGATCTGGCTTGGAGACCACAACATGATTAATTCCGTTCGTTCCTTGCTGGTGTTGCTCGCCATGCTGTTTGCAGGGTTTGCACAGTCTGCTGATTTATCTGGCATTACCAGCAAGGAAGCGGTAACTGCCTTGCGCACCACACTGAGCAAAGGCGCAGATGCCGCTGTGGGCAATTTGGGCAAGGCCGATGGTTTTTTGGGCAACCCGGCGGTGCGAATCAAGCTGCCTGATTTTCTGGAAAACAGCAAAGGCATGCTGAAAATGGTGGGCATGGGTTCGCAGCTGGATCAAATGGAAGTGTCCATGAACCGCGCCGCAGAAGCCGCCGTGCCACAGGCCAAAGCGGTGCTGAAGAAAACCATTCAGAACATGACGGTTGAAGACGCCAAACAGGTGCTTGGTGGTGGCGACACTGCAGTGACTGATTTTTTCCGCAGCAAATCCCAAGCTGATTTGTATACACAATTGCTGCCCATCGTGAAAAACAAAACCGCACAGGTCGGCCTTGCCCAGCAATACAATGCGTTGGCCGCCAAAGGAAGCCGTTTTGGTTTGGTAAAAGCCGAGGATGCAAACCTGGAGGGTTATGTCACCAACAAGGCGCTTGATGCGTTATTTCTGATGGTGGCCGAGGAAGAAAAAGCGATTCGGGCCAATCCGGTTGCAGCGGGCAGCGCGGTGCTTAAAAAAGTTTTCGGGAGTATGAAGTGAAACCATTTATTCGTTTGGCCATGGTGTCGACCGTGGTGCTGTTTGCAGCCTGTTCCGAGCACCATGACCATGGTGACGAAGCCGGGCATGCGCATGATACGCCTGCCCCGGTAGAACAAGCTGCAAGCCCTTCACAGGTTCAGGACGGCATTGCTGTTCAAACAGCCTGGGTACGCCCCACGGTGGGCGAGCAAGATTCCACAGGCGCTTATTTAACCATCACCAGCCAGGAAGCAGTTGCCTTGGTGGGTGTGGCCACACCTGCGGCTGAAATTGCCGAAGTGCATGAAATGACAATGGATGGCGAGATCATGCGCATGCGCATGGCCGAACGCATCGACTTGAAAGCAGGTGAGCCATTGGAATTAAAGCCCGGTGGTTACCATGTGATGCTGATGGCGCTGACGGCACCCATTGAAGCAGGCCAGGAAATTGAGTTGAGCCTTCAGTTTGAAAAACCCGATGGCAGCAAGATTGAAATGCCTGTGAAAGCGATGGCAGCTCAAAATGCGGGCGGTGGCCACCACAGTCATGGTGACGGCGGCGACCACAAACACTAAACAGGCAAAGCAGCGCCTAGAACGCGAGCTTTACCCCCACCAGCGCGGAGCGCCCTGCCAGTGGGGTGTATCCGCGAACCGTGTTCAAGGTGGTGGCTGAAAAAGCCAATTCATCGGTCAGGTTTTGCAGCGTGGCAAACACTTCGCCACCTGCATTGTCCCATGTGAACGATTTGGCCACGCGCAGGTTCACCAGTTCATACCCTTCTACCTGCACATCGCCCTCGCCAGCTTTGCTGTCACTTAGCCAGACAATTTCTGGCGCAATGGTCCAGCCTTGCCGGGTGTAGGCTGCGCTGGCTACCACGCGTTGTGGGCTGATGCGTGGCAGGTTTCTGCCCCCGTCGGTGCGTTTGCCGCGAATCAAATCGTATTGAATGGCCGGTTGCAGTTTGCCTGCACCCATGGCGTAGGCAGTTTGATAGCCCAGCTCCAGGCCCTGAAATTCTGCAGGCACGGCAGTGAAGTCAAACACATCAATCTGCTCGCCGCCATCGTTGAACTGCGCGTCGGCCCCGGTGCGGGCGATCAAGGCGATGTAGTTGCTGTAACGGCTTGCAAAGGCGGTGGCGTTGAATTTCGATTCCCCTTGTGCCCAGGTGCTGGTCAGTTCAAGGTGGCGGCCACGTTCCTCTTTCAAATCCGGATTGCCCTTTTCATAGGCGTCCGTGGCCACGTGCACACCGTCGGCATACAGCTCGAAACTGGAAGGTGCGCGTTCAACGCGCGACAGCGAACCACCCAGTGACCAGCCGTTGCCAATTGGTGTGGTGTAACCCAGTGACACCGAGTTGGGGCTGAAGGCGCGGCTGATTGCCGGCCCGGCGGTGACACCCGCCCCTGCGACGGGGCCGTTTTGTGGTGACAAACCACTGCTGGCGGCATTCACATCGACTTGATCTGCACGCAAACCGAATTCAAAAACGCCGCTGTTTTCCTGCCCGCGGCTGACCCGGAAAATGGTGAACACGCCAGTTTGATCGGTGCTGGTGCCGGGCACGAATGCTTCATCGCCCACGGCGGAAAAGTTTGTGCGTTCGAACTGTATGCCAGCGTCGGTGTTGATGTTCAATCCGCCGAGTCCAAGCGGCCGAAGGGCCACTTCCACACGGCCATCAACGCCATCGTTTACAAACAGGGTGGCTGGTTCGCCGTCTTCAAATTCCTGATGTTGGTAATCGGTTTTGGCCAATCGATATTTCACTTTGCCGAAGGCTGTGCCGTTGAAGTTTTGTTCGCCTTCCAGTGCATGGCGTTCACTTTCCATGCCGATGCGCACGTCCAGCGACTTGGGCACGCCGTACTCGTTGTTGTACCGCTCGGCGGACACGCCAATGTAGCCGTTGCCCGTTTGAAACGAGGCTCCGATGGCGGCACCATCGGATTTCGACGAGGAGTTTTGTACGCGGTTGCCGGTTACGCCGTCGGGGTCGGTGAAGGTGGGTGTTTCAAGGTCGCGGGTGGTGCGCTTGAAGCCGTCCAGGTGCAGGCTGATGCCCCGCCCAAGCCCTGCGTCCAGTTTAAAGCCGCCTGCGGTTTGATCGGCCGCGCCACCACTGAGCAGGTTCACTTCGCCCTGAAAACCTTCAACGGGTTTGCGGGCGATGCGTTGGTCCACCAAATTGACCACACCACCCACGGCGTTGCCACCATACGCCAGTGCGGTGGGCCCACGAAGAATTTCGACCTGATGCAGGGCAAAAGGATCGACGGGCAATGCATGGTCAAAGCTGAGTGCAGACACGTCCACGGTGGCGGCGGAGTTGCGCAGAATCTTGATTCGATCTGAGTCTTGCCCCCGAACAATCGGGCGGCTTGAATTGGGGCCGAAACCGGTGGCGGACAGGCCCGGTTGATAGCGCAGGGCCTCACCCACGGTGCTGGCGCCACTGGCGTTCAGTTCATCGGATTTGATCACTGAAAAAGGTTTGGTGATTGAATCGGGTTTGTCAGCTGTGCCGGTGACCACCACCGATTCAAGCACAGGCTCTTCGGCAAGGGCTTGGGTGTTGGCAATCAACAGCAGGCTTGCCAGGGCAACAGCCCGGCGTTGGAATTGAAAGGTGTTCATGTTTTTCCTGAAATGCGGCAAGCCGCCGCTGCCCGGCTTCGTGGCCTTGGCAAGGGCGGTCAATTGTTCAATGTGCGTTGGAAATTTTCAGGAAAAACGGGGTGGGTCGCGCACGCGCACGCGCTGCGCAAACAAGGTGTTGCGGGGTGCTGCAATTGCGGTGGTTTGGGTGCCCAGCTGTGCCAGCAGGGGCAACACCAAATTGGTGGGGGGGTTAGACACCGCCGCGTGCGCGGTGGTCAGCCCATCGAACAGCAAACAGGAGTGAAGCAAATCTGTGGGGAATTCGCTGTGTTCACCGGCGTGTTCCGCACTGTGCGGTGCGGTGTGCAAATGCTGACGGTGCTCAATGCTGTGGGCAAACCCTGCCCATTGCGCGGCCATTAGGGCCAGCGCGATCAGCAGGTGATGGAAGAAGCGGGAACGCATCAGTGTGTCATTTGTGTTTGCAACAGTTGTTGTAGTGTATCAAAGCTGTCAAGGGGGCCAGCACGGTCATCGCCCTGCTTTGTTCTTCATCTGTGCAAGGCGTTGGTCTTTCGCAGTCCAAATGCCGCCAATCCAGGTTTTGAAACGGTTTTTGAATTCACGGTCACCCCGGAAATCGCCAGCAATCATGTCGGCGGGAATGGGCAGAATTTCAACATGCACCTGCATATTGGGTTGCTGGCCGCACAACCAGGACCAGGTCGTGTTGCCGCGGCTTGGGCCATAGGCAATTGTCACGTTCACCATGCCTTCAAACTGTTCACCCATGGCATTCAGTGAAGCGGACAAGCCACCGTACTTCGGGCCCAGCAAGTGGGTGTAGGGCGATTTTGTTTTGGCCTTTTTGGCGGGCGTGAAGCGGGTGCCTTCCAGAAAATTGATTACGGTGACCGGGCTTTCCTTGTACACGGCGCAGGTTTTGCGGGTGGTTTCCAGGTCCTGGCTGGCCAGTGCGGGGTTGCGCGCAATGGCAGCACGGCTGTGGCGCTTCATGAAGGGAAAGTCCATCGCCCAGCACACCACACCCACGATAGGCACCCAGATCAATTCTTTTTTCAAGAAGAACCGGCCGAACGGGCTGTGCCCGTGCAGTACATCAAACAACACCACAATGTCGGCCCATGCCCCGTGGTTGCTGATCACCAAATAGCTGCTGTGGGGTTTGAACTGCCCGTGAATTTCAACCTGCCCTTGCTGGCCATGCAAAAACTTGTACAAGCGTTTGTTGGAGCCGACCCACTTGGTGGCAATTTGCACACAGCCGTTGGAGGCCATGCGCTGCACTTTGTACACGGGCACCAGGCGCAGCAGGATGAACGGGAACATCACAATGAACCAGAATGTGATGCACAGGCTCATCAGGATCACGGTGATGACACCAATGACCGGGGCAGGAAGAAATTTGGACAGGGGCACTTGGGGATCCGGAGCTGAAAGCAGGTCAATCAAACAGCCCGGATCTTACCTTAGAAACGCTCAAACACCCAACAGGCCGGTGACCTCGTCTACTGGGAACACGCCCTGCTGGGTAATGCGGTTTGCACCTGCGGCAACGTCGAATGTTGCCGATAACTGTTCGGAACCGCCCCGCTCAAGAATGGTGCTGACTGCCCAGTATTCGCAGGTGGTTCGGTCTTCAGCCACCCGAAGCACGCTGTAACCGCGCTCGGTCACATTCACGTGTTTGATGTGCGGGCTGCTCAGGCGAATGCCTTCAATGATTTGATTGGGCACGTCCAGACCGGGCGAGGTGACCGAGCTCACCACAAACTCGGTGGCCACGCTGCCATCGCCTGTGGCGGGGTTGTAGCCGCCAGCAGCATCCACGGGCTGGTTGGGATTGTCAGTGATGTCAGCCACCCAGGCGCTGTGAACGTCGCCGGTCAGAATGACCACGTTGTCAATCGCTGGGCCGCCATCATCGCCACGCAGGGCGTTAATGATACGTTGGCGCTCGGCGCTGTAGCCGTCCCAGGCGTCGCCGTTCAGGCCGGAAGGGGCAAGCAGGTCGCCCACCGGTGTGGGTGCCGGGTTGTTGACACCGGGTTTGATGATCCACTGGTGAAACACCACCTGGTTGCCCACCAACTTCCATTGGGCTTGTGATTCACGCATGCCGTTGATCAGGAAGTTGTACTGTTCTTCGCCAATCATTGTGCGGCTTGGTTCGCTTGCAACACCATCGGTGGGGTTCACAGGTGTTGCGGCTTCAACGTCGCGGTCAAACAGGCGGGTGTCGAGCATGAACAGATCCACCATGTCGCCAAACTGCACGCGGCGGAAAATTTTGGCACGGTTGCCCGGTTCCGGCAGGCGAATGGGCATCCATTCATCGTAGGCACGCTGGGCAAAGCCCTTACGCTCTTCCCACACGCCTTCAGCGCCTTCTGTGTGGTTTTCTGCGCCGTCGCGGTAGGAGTTGTTGGTGGATTCGTGGTCGTCCCAAATGGTAATGAAGGGGAAACGCGCGTGCAGCTTTTGCAGGTCTTCATCGCGTTTGTACTGGGCGTGACGGGTGCGGTAGTCGCCCAGCGAAATGATTTCAGTGGCGGGCTCGTATTCGCGCACATTGCCGTATTGGCCAGTGCCACATTCGTAAATGTAGTCGCCCAAGTGAATGATGGCGTCGATGTCGTCGCGGTCAGCCAGCTTGTTGTAGGCGTTGAAAAACCCGTGTGCCAGGCTTGAGCAGCTGACCACACCAAAGTTCAAAGGGCGTTTGTTGCCTGCCGCAGGCGCAGTGCGCGTGCGCCCCACCGGGCTGGTGGTACCGTTGCTGCGGAATTGATAAAAATATATTCTGTCCTGTTCCAGCCCGTCGCAAATCAGTTTCACGGTGAAGTCTTGATCGGCGGTGGTTTGGAAGTTCATCGACTTCACAAACAGGGTCAGCGCTTCATCCTTGAATACATCCACGCGGCCCGCCACGGTGCGGTTTGTGTTTTCAGGCCCATTACCAGGCGTGATGCGGGTCCACAACACCACGCTGTCAAATGTGGGGTCGCCGCTGGCCACGCTGTGCAGAAACTGCACATTCTGCGTGGGCGTGTTGTCGCTGGCTGTGGTGCGGCTGTCGGTCGGTGTGCTTGAATTGTTGTCGCTGCCGCAGCCGTGCAGCAGGCCCAAACCTGTGACACTGGCTGTGCCAAAACCCAATCCTTTCAGGAATGAGCGGCGCGTAATGCCGGCGCGTTTTTGAATGCGGCTTCGTTTTCGACGTGGTCCTGACATGGTGAAAAATCCTTGAATTAGTTGTTGGGTACTGCGTTTGGCAGGAAGTCCGGGATCATCAGTTCATAAAGCATGCCCAAGCCAAGCCCGTAGCCGCCCTGCCCGTCGGGGCCTCCGCGGTCGCTGGTGAAGTACATGCGCCTTCCATCGGGGCTGAATGCAATGCCCGCAATTTCAGATTGGTCTTGCCCCACAATTTCAAGCAGGGGCACCAGCTTGCCATCGGGGTAGACCACCACCACCTGCATGCTGCCGCCGTCTTCGGCCACCAGCACTTCGCCAAACGGGGTCATGGTGATGTTGTCCACGCCGGAAAGAATGTTGTTGGGGGCCATGGCTGTGGCCATGTCGTAGACCACTTCAATGGTTTGGGTGGTGGTGTTCAGCATCCACAGGCGATCGTCGCCCTTGGTCGCGAAAAACACGCGGTCATTCTGGTACCACACACCTTCACCACCATCGAACACTGCGGTGTCGGGCAGGCGGTTCTCGGTTTGCGGTGCATTGGGGTTGGCGGCGTTCACCCAGCTATACCGGATGGGGCCGTTTAACGCGTTGCCCACGGGGCCGTCCACTTTTAAAACCTGCAACACACCCTGATTCAGGTTGGCGCGTTCAGCGCCTTCCGGCCAGTCCCCAGCGGTGGGCACCCAGCGGTAGAAGCGCCCATCGGGCATGTCCTCTGTCATATAAAGCACACGGCGTTCGCTGTCGATGGCCACTGCTTCATGGCTGAACATGCCCAAGGCTGGCAAGGCGCGCGCAGCTTGTATGCCAAAGGGATCGCATTCCCACACCAGCCCCGTTGGAATTTCCTCGCAGCTTAACCAGGTTTTCCAGGGGGTGACCACACCCGCGCAATTGAAGGTGGTGTCGCCCAAAATCCGGTAGCTGCCCTCAATGGTGCCGTCTGGCCCGAACACCAGTGCACTTGCACCGCCCAGGCCAGGGCTGAAGGTTTCCAGCGTGTTGCCAACGGGGGCCAGTTCCGGCACGGTAAACCCCAGGCTGCCAAAGCCCGGAATTTCGCTGTTTGAGCAATATATCCAGCCACCGTCCTCGCGTGGCACCACGCCGCCTCCGTCGTTGAAAATGTGCCAGGGCGTTGCTCCAGGTGCGGGTGCCATGTTGCTGATGGCGACCACGCGGGTGGAAAACCCGGCGGCGGTGCGCACGCCGTTGGCATCGGGTTCGCCCAACGGGCCGATGTTGCGAAACCGAAACTGGTTGTTGCTAATCGCCGTGCCGCCAAAGCGGTTTGATTCAGATGCACCCACGCGCCCGGCGGTGCTGCCGGATGGGTTGTCTGAACCACCACAACCTGCCAGCCAAGGCAGCGTACTGGCGCTGGCACCATACAAAAAAGTTTTGAGCAGATTGCGTCGGTTAACGCTGGGTAGCAAGGCGGGTGAAAATGGCATGACGGACATCCAGATTGAACAACATCAGCCTGTAATACCCGTGGAATGCAGTTTTGGTTGGAGGGTGTTCTCAGTGTGACTGGTCATTGCTTTGTCACACATGGCGCCTGCACGAATATAGGGTAAACCCTTGCATCCAATGCTGCCCTGATCCAACAGTTGCGAAGAATCGGCCACAGCGCTATGTTTCGGAGGGTAACAACTGTTGCGCAAACAAAAAAGGGGAAATAATGAAGAAATTGATACTTGCTGCGTCTGCAGCTGTAGTTTTGGCGGGTTGCGCCGCTGGCGGTGCGTTTGGCCCAGCCCCCAAAGATGGTGAATTGGCTCAGCCCACCGATTACAAATCATGGCCCGTTTTCCTGGCCGGAATCGAGAAGCCTACGGGCCATATCCGTGACATTTACATCAACCCGACAGGCGCAGCAGCCAAGAAAGGCGACGCCTTTGCCAATGGCACGGTTAGTGTGATGGAAATTTACAAGGCCAACAAAACTGGTGACAAAATGACCAAAGCGGGCCTGGAAAAAGTATTTGTCATGTACAAAGGCAACAACTGGGGCAGCACAGCACCAGAAGGCCTGAAGACTGGCGACTGGGTTTATGCGGCCTTTGAGGCCAATGGTCAGCCTGCCAAGGTTGACTACGCCACCTGCCGAGGTTGCCATGTGCCTTTGGCCGACAAAGACTATATTTTTCACTACGACAAATATTTCGACACCCGCAAGAGCGCCCAGATTTTGGACGACCATGCAGGCAAAATTGCAATGTCGGTTGAAGAAGCACATTTGGCTGCCTTGGTAACCAAGTAATTTCTGATCCGTGCACTGGAAAAGCCACTCGATTCCGGGTGGCTTTTTTCATGGTGGTGTTGAACTGAATCAAGGAACCCGAATGCGTTTGTTGAGAACTACATTGATTGTCTTGACCTGTGCTGCATTGATTGCGGTGGGTGCCTTGGCGTTTTTGTTGCAAACGCATCCGGATTTTTTGCCCATGGAACGCCCTGCGCAGCCCAAGGGCAATGCAGTTCGAATGCTGTTTTTGGGCACCTCGTCGATGGCCTGGACGGATGGGAAAAGCACCTGGTTGGTCGATGGCTTTTTCTCGCGCCACGCGGTTGGCAACGTGTTGTTGTCGCGTTTGAACGTGCAAGAAGACCGAGTGCTTGAAGTGGCCAATGAAATATTTCGAAGGCTTGAAATGCCCGCTGCGTTAAGTGGCATTGTGGTGGCACATTCGCACTACGATCATTCAATGGATGCACCGTTTTTGGCACGGCAGTTTGGGGGTCGCGTGTATGGTTCGCAATCCACCTGGCAAATTGCCAAAGGCCAAAACTTGCCGGCCATGCAAATGGAAGTGATGCAGCAGGGGGGCGTGGCCAGCCTGGGTCAGTTTGATGTCAAACTGGTGTTGTCTGCGCACGCGCCAACAGGGTTCACGGGTGGCTTCAATTCACAGCCGGTGCGTTTGCCAGCGCATGCCCTCTCGTTCAAGGAAGGGTTGAGTTACAGCTTTGTGGTGTCGCACCCAGCCGTGGGGCCAGCGCCGTTTGCATTGATTCAGCCCAGTGCAGGTTTTGTGGCCGGGCAAAACAAAGGGCTGACAGTGAATACCGTTTTTCTGGGCACAGGTGGTTTGGGCAAGCTGGACGAGCAATACATCGCAGACTACTGGCAGGAAATGGTGGTGAGCACCCGGGCCAAAAAAGTCTATTTGATTCACTGGGACGATTTCACGCAAGCGCTGCTTGAACAAGGCAAGCCAGTGGCTTTGAAACCTATGCCCAGGTTGCTTGACGATTTTCCGAGATCGTTTGAATTGTTAAAGATGTTTTCAAAACGGGATGATGTGGATCTGCAAGTGCTCGATGGGTGGGAAATGGTTTGTTTTTAGGGTCACCCGCGGGTGAATCCGTGCATACTGGCTTACGGCGTATGTCACCTAACCTTCGTTGATCATGATCAATCCAGGCCACTTGCAGTTTCACAGACCTCGAAAAAATGTGGTGGATTTATTCCACCACGAAGCCATTGCATGGCTAGCCTTGGCATTGACGCTGGTCATCACGATACTGGGCTGGATGCTGTCGACCCAAGCCATCGAGAAACGCGCTGATGACCGCTTCGCTTTTGAAGTTCAAGACGCCCAGCAACGCATCCAAATCCGATTTAACCGGTACGAGCAGATTTTGCGCGGCGGCGTGGCATTTTTTGATGCGCACACGCATGTAAGCCGGGCACACTGGAACAAGTATGTAACGTCCCTGAAGTTGCAGGTTAACTTGCCCGGGCTTCAGGGTTTTGCTTTTGCTGAGCGGGTTGATCAAACCGATTTGCCCGAACACATTGTCAGGGTGCGGGCCGAAGGGTTTCCACAATACACCGTTGCACCGGGTGGTCAGCGTGACCTGTATTTTCCCGTAACCCTGATTGAACCCTTTGACCTTCAGAATCAGCGCGCGTTTGGTTTTGACATGTTTTCCGAGCCCGTTCGGCGAGAGGCCATGACCCGTGCCATGGACACGGGGCGTGCCACCCTGTCCGGAATCGTGCAGCTGAAACAGGACAGCGCCGAAAATGCAACGCCCGGTTTCCTGATGTACCTGCCCGTGTACCAGTCTGCTCAGGAACCTAATTCCGTACAAGACCGCAGGCAGGCCATTCGCGGGTTTATTTACAGCCCGTTTCGCGGCGTCGACCTGATGGGCAATGTATTGGGCCAAGGCAAGACACCTTTGAGTTTCAAGTTGTATGATTCCGCAAACTTGACACCGCAATCGCTGATTTATGATTCCAGGCCAGACGAAAAGATCAATGCCAGGTCTGCGCTGGCTAATCACGGGCACATGGCCACGGTGCCCATTGATTTGCCCGGGCGAACCTGGATGGTCCAGTTTAAAAGCACCCCAAGTTTCGATGAACAAGTGCACAACGTCACACCCAAGTTGATCCTGTTTGCGGGTGGCATCATTAATTTGTTGTTGTTTCTCACAATTTTTTCATTGGTGCAACAACGCAAAAAATTAAGTGCAAGCAGGGCGAAAAGCCTGTTTCTCGCGAATATGAGCCACGAAATTCGCACGCCGCTCAATGCCATTATCGGTTTGAACAGCTTCATCAAGGAGCAGGTCAAGGATCCACAAACCGCCCGGTATGCCCAACAGGCCCAAGATGCGTCAGAACACCTGCTTTCCTTGCTCAACGATGTGCTCTGCTTTTCACACATTGAATCGGGGCGCGCCAAAACGGAATCGATTGATTTCAACTTGCGCGATCAGGTTGAGAAAACAGTGGGCCGGTTCAAGCTGAGAGCCACGGAAAAAGGTTTGCAACTGGAGATTGAATTTGATACATCGAACCCTGTGTGGATCAAGGGCGACTCCACACGATATGCGCAGGTGCTGGGCAATTTGCTGAGCAACGCCATCAAGTTTTCGCAGGCCGGGCGGGTGTTGGTCAAGGTGCAAATTGAAGCACGCAAGCCGACTGAATTGCTTGTTCGCACCGAAGTTCACGACCAGGGGGTTGGTTTTGACATGCGTGAATTTGAACGCCTTGTTACACCTTTTGAGCAGGCGGACAACACCACCACACGCCGTTTTGGTGGAACGGGCCTGGGCCTGGCCATCTCGAAAAGTCTGGCTGAACTGATGGGTGGTACTTTGTTCGTTTCGTCTAAAATTGGTGAAGGCAGCATGTTCGGTTTCACGGCCAGATGCCAGCGCATGGATGTAGAGCCGGAGCTGGTGGACAATTCAGTTCACGTCACCGATACCGTTTCCCTGCAGGGAAAAAAGATTCTGGTCGTGGAGGACAACCACCTTAATCAACAAGTGATCAAGGCACTGTTGTCGCGCCTGAATGTCAATGTTCAAGTGGTTGGCAATGGTGAACTGGCTGTCGATGCCGTGCAGCAAAACCCCGACATTGATCTGGTGTTGATGGACGTGCACATGCCGGTCATGAACGGCATTGATGCCACCAGTGCAATACGTCAACTGCCCGGCCCCGCAGCGAATGTGCCCATTGTGGCCTTGACTGCTTGCGCCTTGCATGAAGATGAGCTGGCTTGCCGTGCGGCGGGCATGAATGAGTTTTTGACCAAGCCTGTCAACGTGCCTTTGTTGCAGCAGGTTCTGGTTCGCTTTTTATCGGCTACGCACTGAAAAAGCGAACATGCCCACCAGCATGGCTGCGATGAAAATCAAGCCATCGGGCAACAGACTGGCAGCGGCCACCACTGCGGGGCCCGGGCAAAAACCACCAATGCCCCAGCCTGCGCCAAACAGCGCCGCACCCATCAGCAGCTTCCTGTCAATTTGCCCTGAAGAAGGCAAGTTCATGGGCATGCCCAACAAACTTTTGTTCAGGCGCCGGGCCCAGTAAAACCCGGGCAAACCCACGGCGATTGCACCGCCCATCACGAACGCAAGCGTGGGATCCCAAGGCACCGAAATATCCAGAAAGCCGATTACTTTGGCCGGGTTGGCCATGCCGGATACGACCAGCCCCACACCAAAAATCAAACCAGTCAAACCACTGATCAGCGCAAACCCGATGTTGTTGTGTTTCATGTCAATCTCCGGTTCAAATCACGTGCATCACAAGGGATGCAAACACAAGCCCCACACCCATGAACACCCCGGTTGCAACCAAAGACCGGGGCGACAGGCGCGAAAGCCCGCACACGCCATGGCCACTGGTGCAGCCCGAACCCAAGCGGGTGCCGTAACCCACCAGCAGGCCGGCAACAATCAGCGCCACTGTGCCTCGGGGGCTTTCAAATTCAAAAGGCCCCACGGTTGCCATGTAGAGCCAGGGCGCAGCCATCAGGCCGAGCACAAAGGTGGCACGCCACAGGGTTTCATTGGCCTGTGGTTTCAGCAACCCGCCAAGAATGCCGCTGATGCCGGCCACACGGCCTGTTGCCACAATCAATATCACGGTGGAAAGGCCGATCAAGAGCCCGCCCAGCAAGGCCGGATAGGGGGTAAAGGCATCCCAGTTGATGGAAAGCATGTGGCACCTGTTCAAATATGAATGAGTGCTCATATTAGCATTGTAGTCTTGAAACTGCCATGCAAAGTGTGGGTTACAATGCCCGTTCCGAATCATCCACCCAGTATCCATGCACTTTCCGGAATCTTTTCACGCTGCGCGTGCGTCTTGGCTGGCAAGCGATGGCGTATTCACGGTGCTGGATCCGGATTTTGCAGAAGGTGTAGTTTTCTCTGCCTTCCTGACTACAAAACCCAAGGCCCGTTTGCGTTATCTGGCCGTGACGGACCACCCAACACTTGCATTGCCCAGGCTGCCAAAACAGCAGCTTGCCCCGGGTCTGCATTTCTTTTATCTGCCGCAATTCAACGCCGAACTGCACCTGTGGGTTGGATCTGCCAAAGCAGGTTTGCAAGAATTTCAAGGGCCAGTGGATGCGCTTGTGTGCGCTGATGCAGAGCGACCCCCTGCGCGGCGATTGAAGCAGCTAGTGCCCCCCGCCAACACCATTCGCAGTGCTGCGGTGATTGGAGCCGGCATTGCGGGCAGCAGCGTGGCGCTGGCACTGTGCAAACAGGGGGTGCAGGTGCATCTGTTTGATTCGGCCAGTGAACCTGCCACGGGAGCATCTGGCAACTGGGTTGGGGCGTTTCACCCGCACATCACGCGTGGTGATTCCCCATTGTCCAGGCTCAGCCGGCTGGGTTTTGATCACACGGTGCAGGCACTCGCTGAATTGACCGGGAAGGGTTTGCTTCAACAAGGCAAGGATTGGGACACCCCAGGCCACTTGCAAACCGTGCCGCTTGATGAAACAGAACGCATGCGGGAAACGTTGTTGCAACTGAATTTCCCCGAGGCGCTGGTTCGCTGGGTTGAGCCGGATGAATTGTTGCCCAGCCCTTTGGGTGGCCTGTTTTTTCCGCAGGGCGGCTGGGTGAAACCGGCTTGTTGGGTTCAGGCCAATTTGCAAGCTTGCGGCAGTTTGCTGAGCACCCACTACAACAGCCCCGTTGGCGATCTGGCAACGCTTCGCCAGCAGCATGATGTGGTGGTGGTGTGCTGTGCTGAACAATCCATTGTGCTGGCACCCATTGAAGGCGCTCGCGTGGGCTCGGTGAAGGGACAAATCAGCAAGCTGAGGTCAGTGACAGCGCCAAAAGTGGTGTTGTCGGGTGAAAGCTATGCAATTGCCCCACCCGATGAAAACTGGATGGTGCTAGGTGCCACTTACGAGCGGCCTGTGTTGAATTTAACCCCAACCCCGCAAGCGGATAACGACAACATTGCACGTTTCAAAGCCGCATTTCCGCAGTGGCCCCTAGGGGAGCTGCTCGATCACCGTTGCGCAGTGCGTTCGGTTTGGCACGACCGCCTGCCAGCCATTGGCCCGGTGCCCGGCATGCCCGGGGTGTACATGAGCACCGGTTTTGCATCTCGCGGCTTGCTATGGGCCGCCCTAGGTGGGTGGATGGTGGCCGACCACTGCATGGGCCAGCCGCTGTCAATTCGCTTGCTTGAAAAAATCAAGCCCCGGGGTGTCAGGGCTTGACTGCATTCAAGATGTTTCTTTGGCAGCTTTGGGCTTTGCCGCGGTTTTGGTGGCAGGTTTGGCTGCTGTTTTGCCTTTGGCTGCACCTGGTTTTTTCTCGGCTTTCGCCTCGAACTCAAAACCAATGGCACCGTCGGGTTTCTTCACCAAAAACGCCTTGAACGCACGGCGGGTTTTCGACGACACAAAGCGGGTCAGCAAATCGGTTTTGCCATCCAGCAACAGCTTTTCCATTTGTTCGCGGTCAATGGGTTGCTGCAAAATCACTTTGCCTGAACGGAAGTCGCAGCTTTTGTTCGGTCCGACAGATTTTTCGCACACATAACTGGTGGCTTGTTCATACACATTCGATGCGCACTTCGGGCAAGGGCCCAAACGGGTTTCGCCAGAGAAATCGACCGGTTCGCCGTTGTCATCGTCTTTGGCCTGGCCAAAATCAAATTCCAGTTTGTGCTCGCCGTTCAGTTTCAGCACGGCGGCAAAGGGGCGTCCCATCTTGCTGCGGAATCCGTCGAGCATGGGCAGTTCGCGGTCTTGCAGCAGTTTTTCAACTTCTTCTACTTCAAACTGGCGACCACCCGGCACTTTGGAAATGGAGAATTCGCATTTTGTGCAGGCAAAGCGGCGGTAATTTTCTTTCACCACGCTGCCGCAATTCGGGCAAGGCGTAAGCAAAGTGGCGTAATCGCCCGGGATGGTTTCTTCCGTGTAGTTTTTCGCGCGGTCCACGATGTTTTGCGTGATTTTGGCGATTTCCTGCATGAACTGCTCGCGCGACAACTCGCCCTTTTCCATCAGGGAAAGCTTGTATTCCCACTCGCCGGTCAGTTCCGGCATGGTCAGTTCTTCAACGTCCAGGCCGCGCAGCAGGGTGAGCAACTGGAAAGCCTTGGCGGTGGGCACCAGCGCACGTTCTTCACGCACCAGGTACTTCTCGTTGATCAAACCTTCAATGGTGGCCGCCCGTGTGGCTGGTGTGCCCAAGCCCTTGGTGCCCATGGCGTCACGCAGTTCTTCTTCTTCCACCAGTTTGCCCGCGCCTTCCATGGCGGAAAGCAGCGTGGCTTCGCTGTAGCGTGCGGGTGGTTTGGTGTGCAGGGTGTGCACATCAATTTCGTCGGTGCTTACTTTTTCACCTGCTTCAACGGCCACGAGGCTGTCGTCGCCCGCAGCGGCAGCGGCACGGCCATAAATGGCCAACCAGCCCGGCTTCACCAGCACCTTGCCTTCGGTTTTGAAGGGGTGGTTTTCCACTGTGGTAATTCGGGTGGTCACGTTGAACTCTGCGGGCGGGAAAAACACAGCCAGGAACCGCTTCACCACCATGTCGTACAGTTTGGCTTCGGGTTCGCTCAGATTTTTTGGCACTTGCAGAGTTGGAATAATCGCAAAGTGGTCTGAAATTTTGCTGTTGTCGAACACCCGTTTGTTCGGTTTGACCCAGTTATTCTTCAAAATCTGTTCGCAAAATGGCCCGTACGCACCCGCGATGTGGCCAGAATCAAGGCCTACAAAGCTTTTCAAGGTCTGGTTCACCGTGGGCATGTAATCTTCAGGCAGCGCTTTTGAATCGGTACGCGGGTAGGTCAGCACCTTGTGCTTTTCATACAGCGCCTGGGCCAGGCCCAGCGTGTTTTTCGCTGAAAAACCGAAGCGGCTGTTGGCCTCACGTTGCAGGCTGGTCAAATCGAACAGCTGCGGTGCAATTTGTGTGGTGGGTTTGCTTTCTTCTTCCACGGTGCCGGGCTTGCCATCGCAGGCTGCCACAATGGCTTGGGCGCGGGCTTCGTCCCACAGGCGGTCGGCACGTTGTTCCGGGTCGTCGGCCTTCTTGAAGCCACGGTCAAACCACTTGCCTTCATAGGCACCGGCCTGTGCGCCAAAGCTGGCACGTACTTCAAAGTAGGTGCGCGACACGAACTTGCGGATTTTTTCTTCGCGTTCTACAACAATGGTCAGCGTGGGGGTTTGTACGCGGCCAACAGTGGTCAGGTAAAAGCCGCCTTCCTTGCTGTTGAATGCGGTCATGGCACGCGTACCATTGATGCCCACCAGCCAGTCGGCTTCCGATCGGCAACGTGCGGCGTCGGCAAGTGGCATCATTTCAGCATCGCTTCGCAGGCTGGCAAATGCCTGCCGAATGGCAGCCGGTGTCATGGACTGCAGCCACAGGCGCTCCACGGGCTTGCTTGATTTTGCGTACTGTGCAATCAGGCGGAAAATCAGTTCACCTTCGCGCCCGGCATCACAGGCGTTGATCAGGCCGACCACGTCTTTGCGTTTGATCAACTTGTTCAGCACCTTCAGGCGCGATTCGGTTTTTGCAATCGGGTTCAAGTCGAAATGCGTGGGCAGCACCGGCAGGTTTGCAAAGCTCCACTTGCCGCGCTTGACCTCGAATTCGTCTGGCGCCTTGATTTCTACCAAATGGCCGACTGCCGAGGACAGCACGTACTCGTCGCTCTCAAAGTAATCGTCGTGTTTGGTGAAACCACCCAGCGAGCGCGCGATATCGGCTGCTACAGAGGGTTTTTCCGCGATGATCAATTTTTTTTGGGTTTCGCTGCTCAATTAGTCCAACTCGTCAGTGTGTGTAATTTCAAGGCCTTGTGCGCCGAAGTGTAAGTGTCAGTCATCCAACAAATCAAGGCTTTCAGGAGAATCTTGAATTCGGGGTGATTGCAAGTCTTTTTTAAAATACACCATTTGCGCGCACCCAACGGCCGCCGCTTTCACTCAGAACCTGCCCCAGCAACTCCAGTTCGGTCAGGGCGGCAAGGGTGTCTTCTGTGTTCAAACCCAATTGACCGGCCAGCGTGTCGACGTGAAGCGGGTCATGGCCAAGGCTGGCCAACACCTGTGCCATGCGCTCATCCATTTCAGTGTCAGTGTCGTCATGGCAGTTCAAATCTTCGTGGCAGGGGTTGTCATCTTCTTGCAACATGCTGGCAATTTTGTATTCCGGCAGGCTGGCCTGTGCTTCGTCCAGTAATTCCTGCGCAGTTTCCACCAAGAGCGCGCCTTTTTTGATCATGGCGTGGCAACCCTTGCTTTGGCTGCTGTGGATCGAACCGGGAATGGCGGCCACGGGTCTGCCCAGTTCGCTGGCCACACGCGCAGTGATCAGGGAGCCCGACCGCAATGCGGCTTCCACCACCAGCAGGGCATCGGCCAGTGCTGCGATGATGCGGTTTCTCCGTGGAAAGAAGGCAGGCTGGGGCGCAGTGCCCGGTGGGTATTCCGACAACACCAGCCCGCCTTGTTGAATGATCTGGTTTTTCAAACCCGCATGGTGTTTGGGATAGACCTCGTCTGGCCCGCAACCCAGCACCGCGATGGTTGCCCCTTTTGCCTGTAGCGCGCCAGCGTGGGCTGCGCCGTCAATGCCCTCTGCAAGGCCGCTGAACACTGCCCAACCCGCTTGAGCAAATGCTTTGGCAAAGCCTTGCGCTGTGCCCAGGCCGGTGCGCGTGGCGTTTCGGCTGCCCACCATGGCCACCCCGCGGGCACGCAGCAATTCGCTGTTGCCGTCACCAAACAGGATCAAGGGCGGGTCTTTCAGTTCCAGCAGGCCTGCGGGGTAATTTTCACTGTGAATACTGACCCAGAACCGGGTGTTGCTTTGCAGCAACCATGTGTTTGCAATGGAATGCCAAAGCCGAACTGCATCGCATGGCGCGGGTAGAATGCAACCTGGCCCTTGTTGGGCCAACTCATACCGCATGCGGGCTTTCAGGGTGGTGTTGTAGGCCAGGTTCATGGCCGCGAGCAAGTCATTCATGCAATAAGCCATGGAATTTGCGAACTATTTTTGCCACAGAAGGTATATCCTTTTAAGTATCGACAGTGAAGGTTTTTAGAAAGATGGCTTTGCTCCCAATTTTGCGTTATCCGGATCCGCGCTTGAAAACGGTTGCTACCCCTGTCACCCGGTTTGATGACGCGCTTGTCAAACTGACCCAAGACATGGCAGAAACCATGTACGATGCGCCCGGTGTTGGCTTGGCGGCCACGCAGGTGAATGTGCACAAGCGGGTGATCGTGATTGATGTGACCGAAGACAATTCGGGTTTGACGGTGTTTATTAACCCGGAAATCATCGACGCCAGCAACGAATGCAAGGTGTACGAAGAGGGTTGCCTGTCGGTGCCCGGTGTTTACGAGAAAGTGGAACGGCCCGACACCGTGAAAGTGCGCGCACAGAACGTGAAAGGCGAATGGTTCGAGATTGATTGCGACGAACTGCTGGCCGTGTGCATTCAACACGAAATTGACCACCTGAATGGCAAGGTGTTTGTGGAATACCTGTCGCAACTGAAGCAGACCCGCATCAAAACCAAGATGAAGAAGCAAGACAAGCTTCAAACCGCTTGATTGCTGATCCCCCTATGAACCGAACCCTGAATGTGGGTTTTGCCGGCACGCCCGAATTTGCCCGGGTCGCGCTGGAAAAGCTCATGGCCGCTGGTTACCCAGTGCACTTGGTGCTGACCCAACCCGACCGCCCTGCTGGCCGTGGCATGAAGCTGCAGGCCTCGCCTGTGAAGCAGTTGGCGCTGGCGCATGGCCTGCCTGTGTTGCAGCCGCTCAGCCTGAAAAAAGGCGAGGATGCCGAACACGCCCTGCACACCCTGAAAACTGCCGTGCATGGGCAGCCGCTCGATGTGCTTGTTGTGGCGGCCTATGGTCTGATTTTGCCCCAGGCTGTGCTGGATGCCCCGCGCCTGGGTTGCCTGAATATTCATGGCAGCCTTCTGCCACGCTGGCGCGGTGCAGCGCCCATTCAGCGCTGTATTGAAGCAGGTGACACTGAAACCGGCGTGTGCATCATGCAAATGGAAGCGGGGCTGGACACCGGCCCTGTGCGCTTGCACCGTGCGTTGCCCATAGCGCTGACCGACACTGCCAGCACCCTGCACGACAAACTGGCTGTGCTGGGCGGCGACCTGCTGGTCGAGGCGCTGGACGCCTTGCAGGCGGAAACCCTGCCCCTTGTTCCTCAACCGGCAGTGGGCGTTACCTACGCAGAAAAGATCACCAAAGCAGAAGGGATAATCAACTGGGGCCGCAGCGCGGTTGATCTTCAGCGTACACTGCGTGCCTTCGATCCATTTCCTGGTGCCAACACGTTGTGGGGTGGCGAACCCCTGAAATGTTTTGATGCAGAAACCGTTGCCGTGGCTGGTTTGATGGGTAAACCCGGCGACGTGTTGTCCGTTGATTCCGCAGGCATTGAAGTGCAGTGCGGGCAAGGTGTGCTGCGCATTCGCACGCTTCAAAAAGCGGGCGGCAAGCGGCAGCCAGCGCTGCTAGTGACACAGGCTTTGGGGTTGGTGGCAGGAACCCAACTGGGGTTCGACCCCTCCAACTGATTGCATCGACCTTGAAATTTCGCGAAAAAGCTTTATTTTTAAATGGTCGAATCAACGAGGCCGCACACGCGGCCGGGAAGAGAGAATCATGTTCAACTGGATGAAAACCTTCATGCTGATGGCCGCCGTCACCGCGCTGTTTGTGGTGCTGGGTGGAATGATGGGTGGCCGTGGCGGCATGCTGCTGGCCCTGGGCTTTGCCTTGGTGATGAACTTCGGTGCGTACTGGTTTTCCGACAAAATGGTTTTGCGGATGTACAACGCAAAACAGGTGGATGCCAACAGCGCGCCCGATTTCTACAACATGGTGGCCGAGCTTGCGCAACGCGCCGAGCTGCCCATGCCGCGCGTGTACCTGATCAACGACAACGCACCCAATGCCTTTGCAACCGGGCGTAACCCGGAAAACGCCGCCGTGGCTGCAACCACCGGTATTTTGCAGGTGCTCTCCGCGCGCGAATTGCGCGGCGTAATGGCCCATGAACTGGCCCATGTGAAGCACCGCGATATCTTGATTTCCACCATTTCTGCCACCATGGCGGGTGCCATTTCTGCTTTGGCCAACTTCGCCTTGTTTTTCGGGGGGCGTGATGAAAACGGCCAACCCATGAACCCGGTGGCCAGTATTGCGCTTGCCATTTTGGCGCCACTGGCGGCCTCGCTGATTCAAATGTCGATTTCCCGCGCTCGTGAATACGAGGCCGACCGTGGAGGCGCTGAAATTTGTGGTGACCCGGCAGCTTTGGCCAGCGCCCTGGATAAAATTCAACGTTATGCCAAAGGCATTCCGTTCCGTACCACTGAAGCGCACCCGGAAACCGCTCAAATGATGATCATGAACCCGCTTTCAGGCCAAGGCATTGCCGGCCTGTTTTCAACCCACCCACCCACTGAAGAACGCATTCGCCGTTTGATGGACCTGGCCCGCAGCACTGGCGGCCCACTTTGAAGCCGGTCAACACCAAACCACCCAAGCTGACCGAAGCCAGCCTTGCCTTTGCACTGTTAAAGGCGGGTGCCGTGCTGACCCGCGTGTTGCGCGAAGGGCGTTCGCTTGACCAGGCGCTTGCGTCCGAGACCAAGGGTGTGCAAACACCACAGGCTTTGGGTGCCATTCAAGACCTTGCCTACTTTGGCATGCGTCACATGGGCAAGGGCCAGGTACTTACGCGGCTGATCAGCGGCAAACCCAGCCTGAGCCCCGAGCCATTGAATGAACTGATGGCACTGGGTTTTGGTTTGCTGTGGGACGCCAAAAATCCCAAGTACCCCGCACACACAGTGGTGGACCAAATGGTGTATGCCTGCACCGGCAGCGAAGAATTTGCGCGGGCCAAGGGTTTGGCCAACGCCTGTTTGCGCAACTTTCTGCGCGATTCAAACACATGGCGCACCAAGGCGCTTGAAGACCCCCTGGCCCAATACAATCTACCCGTTTGGTGGGTTGGAAAAATGCAAGCCAGCCACCCTGAACACTGGCAGGCCCTGCTGGGCCAGGCGCAAAGCCACCCCCCACTGGTGGTGCGGGTCAACAGCCGAAGCAGTTCGGCACAGGCCTACGCCGAGCAATTGAATGCGGCGGGCATGCAGGCCAGCGTCATTGGCGAACAGGCGGTGTTGCTGGCCAAACCGGTGCCCGTGTCGGCATTGCCTGGCTTTGAATTGGGCCAGGTGTCGGTGCAAGACAGCGCAGCCCAGTTGGCAGCGCAACTGTTGAACCCACAGAGCGGCCAACGCATTCTGGACGCTTGTGCGGCCCCGGGTGGCAAAACAGGCCACCTGCTGGAACTGGCCGACATTGAACTGGTTGCCCTTGATTCAAGCCCGCAGCGCTTGGGCCGCGTGGAAGACAACATTCGCCGCATTGCCCCCACCTTGAATGGCAAATGGGATTTGCGCCTGAAAGTGGCGCAGGCTGAATTGCTCGACACTTGGTGGGACGGCGTGCCCTTCGACGGCATTCTTGCGGATGTGCCCTGCACCGGTTCGGGCGTGGTTCGCCGCCACCCCGACATACCGTGGTTGCGCAGACCCGACGATATTGCCAAGTTGTCGCAGATACAACACAAAATACTGAACGCTTTGTGGTCTACCCTAAAGCCGGGCGGTACACTTTTGCTGGTGACCTGTTCCATCTTTCCTGAAGAGGGGCCCCTGTTGGCAAAAGCTTTTCAAGACAATCATCCCGATGCCGTGGCGCAAGCTGCCCCCGGTTTCATGTTGCCAACCCATGTGGAAAGCAGCAGTGAAGGTTATGAAGCGTCTCCTGATGGGTTCTTTTACGCCAAGTTTGAAAAATCTCCAACCACTTGAGGGTGTGCCTTGAAATTTAGCCAGGCCCACACCTTGTCTTGGACGCGCATTGCGCATGGCCTGTTCGGTCTGCTGCTAATGTGTGTTCTCGCGGTGGGCCTTGCGCAACAAGATTCGATCACGCGGGTTACCGCCGTCAAGCTGGAACCCAGCAAACCACCCGCGGCTGCGGGCTGGAACCTTGCTGCAGAATTTGACATTGAACTGGGCCACAAACTGCGCGAGGCAGTGGACCGGGGCTTGCCGCTGCAATTTGCTGTCGATTTCAAGCTGACGCGTTCGCGATGGTACTGGATGGACGAAGAGGTGGTCAGCACCACGTATCCATTGAGTTTGTCCTACATCGCGCTGACCCGTACCTACCGGGTGGTCACCCCCGCGAACACCTACAATGCGCCCACCCTGGAAGACGCAATGCAGTACATGACCAAGGTCAGGGACTGGGCTGTCATTTCGCGTGAGCGCATCAGCATTGGCCAACCCTATGAAGCGCAGGTTCGCTTTCGCCTGTTGTTGACGGAATTGCCCAAGCCATTCCAGATCAGTGCGCTGGTGAACAGCGAATGGGACCTGTCCTCGGAATGGCTGACCTTTGATTTCACGCCCAGGCGCGAGGCTTTGAAATGAATCCCTGGCTGGAGAACACCCGCTGGTTGCGTTACACCCTTTTGATCATGGGCGGTCTGGGTGGTGTGTTTTTGTTTTTGCTGGCATCGGCCTCATCGAACACCGATTTTTTTGAAAGCAATTACCCGTTGCTGATTACGCTCAACGGCATCATCGCGGCCGGTCTGTTTGCCATTTTGCTGTTGTTGATTGTGCGTATGGTGCGCCGTTACCGCGCAGGTGTGTTTGGCTCGCGGCTCATGCTGCGCATGTCCCTGTCTTTTGCGCTCATGGGTTTGATCCCCGGCTTTGTGTTGTACCTGGTGTCGGTTCAGTTTCTGGCAAAAAGTATCGACAGCTGGTTTGATGTGCGCGTGGATGGTGCACTGGAATCGGGTTTGAATCTGGGGCAGACCGCGCTCGACAGTTTGATCAATGAGCTGGCCTTGAAAGGGCAGTCCATCTCGATTGAACTGTCGCGTGCCACACCGAGCGAACAGCTGCTGGAACTGCCGCGCCTGCGCGATGCTGCCAACGTGCAGGAACTGACGCTGTTGTCCGAAACCGGGCAAATTCTGGGCAGTTCAGGCGGGCAACTCGACAGCCTGTTGCCCAGCCTGCCCACGCAGGTCATGTTGCGTCAGGCGCTCATGACCCGCCCGTTCCAACAAATTGAACCCGACCCGGACGACCCGGAGGAGAGGCTTTACATGCGCGTGGTGGTGCCCATTGCTCCCCCACTGACCAGTTTTGATTTGGGTCAGCGCTATGTACAAATCATGCACCCGGTGCCCACCACACTGTCACAGCGGGCCAATGCCGTGCAAAGCGTGTACCGCGATTATCAGGAACTGCAGTTGTCGCGCTCGGGCCTTCGGAAAATTTATGGCATCACGTTGACGCTGGCTTTGTTGCTCACGGTGTTTGTGTCGGTCGCGGCCGCGTTCTGGTTGTCGTCCAGGTTGTCGTCGCCCCTGTTGTGGCTGGCCGAGGGCACGAAGGCGCTGGCCAGCGGCAACTTCAAAACCATGCAGCCCGTGAATGCTGACGACGAACTTCGCGAACTGGTTGATTCCTTCAACGCCATGACCCGACAATTGTCGGAGGCGCAGCGCCGCCTGCAAGCCAACCAAAACCAGTTGGCCGCCAACAACGATTTTCTGCAAAGTTTGCTGACCAGTTTGTCAGCCGGTGTGCTGGTGCTGGACCACAAGCTGCGCCTGAAAATGTACAACGACGGTGCACTGCGAATTTTTGACCGCTCACTGGCTGAGAACCAAGGCCACCCTTTGGATGACATGCCCGGCCTTGAAGGCTTTGCCATGGCGGTGCGAGCCAGCGTGGCCGACAACCAGGGCAATGAAGGTGAAGAAAGCGGCATTTGGCAAAAGCAGCTTGAAATTCCGCGTGCTTTTGATTCGCAAAGTTCAAAATCGATTCTGGTACGGGGTTCACGTTTACCCGGTGAGAAAGCAGGTTACGTGCTGGTGTGCGACGACATTACCGCACTGATTTCCGCACAGCGAACGGCAGCTTGGGGTGAAGTGGCGCGTCGCCTTGCGCACGAAATCAAAAATCCGCTCACGCCCATTCAGTTGTCGGCCGAGCGTTTGCAAATGAAGCTGGCCGACAAACTGCAAGAACCGGAATCCGGTATTTTGCAGCGGGCCACGCGGACCATCGTGAACCAGGTGGAATCCCTGAAACGATTGGTCAACGATTTCCGCGACTATGCGCGTTTGCCACCCGCTGATTTAAAACCACTGGATTTGAATGACTTGGTGGTCGATGTGTTGGCGCTGTACGATGTGCATGTGGGCATTGAAGAACAGGTGGAATCGCGCTTCATTCCAAAATTGACTGAAAAATTGCCACTGGTGGCCGGAGATTCGTCGCAGTTGCGCCAAGTGATTCATAATTTGTTGCAAAATGCACTAGACGCTTGTGTCGATTGCGACAATCCCCGAGTCGAAGTGCGAACCGAAGGTTTGAAGGCGCCGGAAGGCGAACAAGAACAGTTGGTGGGTGTGAAGTTGGTGGTGGCTGACAACGGGCCGGGTTTCAATCCGGATTTGCTGGCCAAAGCCTTCGAACCGTACATCACAACCAAAACAAAAGGCACAGGTTTGGGATTGGCCATTGTGCGAAAAATCGCAGATGAACACAAAGCGCGAATTGCCATTCGAAACAGGGTAGATGCACAAGGGCGGGTTGTTGGTGCTGCGGTGGAATTAACCTTCCCCGTGTTGCAGGACACCTTGAACAATGCCGAACATAGTCAGGCCGCATAAAGAAGGAACTCTCTAACCATGGCGACCATTCTCGTTGTTGATGACGAAATTGGAATTCGAGAACTGTTGTCCGAAATCCTTGGGGATGAAGGGCATGCCGTGCTGCTTGCAGAAAATGCAAGTCAGGCACGTACGCTTCGCGACCAAGAGCAACCCGACCTGGTGTTGCTCGACATCTGGATGCCCGACACCGACGGTGTCACCCTGCTGAAAGAATGGTCCGTGAAAGGACTGCTAACCATGCCCGTGATCATGATGAGTGGCCACGCCACCATCGACACGGCCGTGGAGGCCACGCGCATCGGCGCACTTGATTTTCTGGAAAAACCCATTTCGCTGCAAAAGCTGTTGGGTGCCGTTGAAAAGGGTTTGGCCCGCGGAAAAATGGTGCAGTCGGCCCGCGCCTTGATGCAATCGCAGCCCAAGGCCAACGGTGTTCCCGGTGCGCCCGGCAGTGTTGCTGGCGGTGCCATGTCCGCGTTGGGCAATTCGGTGGCCGTGCCTGACACCAGCCCTTTGGGTCAAGCCTTGGCTGAACTTTCCACGCTGGATCTGGATGCACAGTTGCGCGACGCACGCGATTCTTTCGAGCGGATTTATTTCGAATATCACCTGCGCCTTGAAAATGGCAGCATGACCCGCCTTGCCGAACGAACCGGTATTGAGCGCACGCATTTGTACAGAAAACTCAAGCAGCTGGGTGTGGAAGTGGGCCGCACTGCGCGTAAAAATATCGCATGAAAATCATTATTGTCGGCGCCGGGCGTGTGGGGGCCAGCCTCGCGGAAAGCCTGGTGTCCGAGCACAACGACATCACCCTGATTGACCCAGACCCCGCGGTACTGGCGGATCTTCAAGATCGCTACGACCTGCGCACCATTGCCGGCAACGGTGCCTTGCCTCGCGTGTTGAAGCAGGCTGGCGCCGAAGATGCCGACATGCTGGTGGCGGTGACCCGCAGCGATGAAACCAATCTGGTGGCCTGCCGCATGGCAGCATTGATGTTCAACGTGCCACGCCGCATTGCGCGGGTGCGTTCGCCGGAAATGATGGAGCAGGCCAACCTTCACGGCGACGAAGGTTTTAACGTGGACCACGTCATTTGCCCCGAGCAAAGCGTGACCGAACACATTGAACGCCTGATTGAATTTCCCGATGCCTTGCAGGTGCTTGATTTTGCCGATGGCAAAGTGACGCTGGTTTCTGTGCGCGCCTATGCGGGGGGGCCGTTGGTTTCGCACCCCATCGAGGACCTGCGCAAACACCTGCCCAAAGTCGATGTGCGCATTGTGGCGCTGTTTCGTGAAAACCAGCCGGTGGCCGTCGAGGGTTACACCATGATTCAGCCCGGCGACGAGGTTTTTTGTCTGTCTGCCACCGAACACGTTCGCACCGTGATGGCCGAGCTTCGCCGAATTTCAAAACCGGTCACCAAGGTCATGATTGCCGGTGGCGGCAACATCGGTTTGCGCCTGGCCAGAAGCCTGGAAGAAAACTACCAGGTGAAAGTGATTGATGCGGATCGAAAGCGTTGCGAGGATTTGGCCAGCCAGCTGGGTTCGCGCACCTTGGTGTTGTATGGCGATGCCACCGACGAAGATTTGCTGGCTGAAGAAAATGTGCAGGATGTCGACACATTCATCGCGCTGACCAACGACGATGAAAATAACATCATGTCTTCCTTGCTGGCCAAGCGCATGGGTGCACGCCGCGTGATTGCCTTGATTCAGCGCAAGGTGTATGCCGAGCTGGTGCAGGGTGGGCAAATTGACATTGCACTTGCGCCGTCCAATGCCACGCTTAGCGAATTGCTCAAGCACATTCGGCGTGGTGATGTGGTGGCGGTTCACCGCTTGCGCCGTGGTGTGGCCGAGGCGATTGAAACCATTGCACACGGCGACTCAAAGTCGTCGAAAGTGGTGGGTCGTGCCATTGAAAAAATCGACATGCCAAAAGGTGCCGTGATTGGCGCCATTGTGCGGGGCGATCAAGTGATCATGGCGCATCACGACACCGTGATTGAGGCGGAAGACCACATCATTACTTTCGTGGAGAACCGCAAACTGGTGCCGCACGTCGAGAAACTGTTCCAGGTCGGCGTGGGGTTCATCTAAAGTGGTACGCGCGGCATGAGGAACTCGTTTTTTCCGGTTGTTACCGTTCTGGGTTTCGCCGTCGCATTGTTCTCGGTGGCATTTTTGGTGCCGCTTGGGTATGCGTACATTACAGGTGAACCCACGGTAGAAGCTTTTGCAACTGGATTCGTGGTCACATTCTCGATCGGCGTGGCCTCGCATTTGTTGACCCGCAAGTTCAAGCGAGAATTGCAACCACGTGACGGTTTTCTGCTCGTGTCAATGGTTTGGGCTGGGCTTCCCGCTTTCTCAACCATTCCCATGATGATTTACTTTCCTGAACTCAGTCTCACCGATGCCTACTTTGAAATGGTGTCTGCATTGACGACTACAGGCGCTACGGTGCTGAGTGGCTTGGATGGTATGCCTGCAAGTATCAATATTTGGCGCTGCTTGCTGGCGTGGATGGGGGGCATGGGTATTTTGGTGCTCGCGGTGGCTATTTTGCCTTTGTTGGGTGTGGGTGGTTCGCAGGTGTTCAAGGCTGAAACACCTGGGCCGATGAAAGACAGCAAGTTGACGCCCCGCATTACTGAAACTGCGAAGTCGCTGTACCTGGTGTACTTCGTGCTGTCACTTGCTTGCGCCATCAGTTACAAACTGGCTGGCATGACCTGGCTGGATGCCTTCATGCATTCGGGAACCACCATGTCGCTGTCCGGGTTTTCATCGCATGACGCAAGTTATGCGTACTTTGATTCCGCAGCCATTGAGATGGTGGCTGTGGTGTTCATGCTGATTTCCGGGATCAATTTCGCTGTTCACTTTCTGGCGTGGCGCGGCAAGTCGTTTCGGCCTTATGCCGTGTGCCCGGAAACCAAGTGGTTTCTGATCTTGATGTTGGTGTCGGTTCTGTTGGTTGCGGTGTTTTTGTTGGCCCATCAACAGTACACCACCTTCGGTGAGGCCTTGCGTTTCAGCTTGTTCAATGTGGTGTCGGTGGCCACCACCACCGGTTTTGCAAACACCGATTACGCCCAGTGGCCTGTTTTCGCACCCCTGTTGATGATCTTCCTCAGCGTGTTTGCATCCGCGGCAGGCTCTACAGGCGGTGGTATCAAAATGCTGCGTGCAGTTATTCTGTTTCAGCATGCGGTGGGCGAGCTGTCACGCACCTTGCACCCGCGCGCCATCAACCCGGTTCGCATTCGTGGCACGGCAGTCAACTCACAAATTATTTCGGGTGTGCTGGCCTTCATGTTGATGTACGGAATGAGCATCATTTTGATCACCATGATTCAAATGTTCGCCGGGCTGGAACCGATTGCTGCACTCACCGGTACCATCGCCATGATCAACTGTCTGGGTCCAGCCTTGGGTGAATTGGGCCCTGCCTCCAACTTCGCTGGCCTTGGCGATTTCCAAACCTGGGTGTATTCATTTGCCATGTTGTTGGGCCGTCTGGAAATGTTCACCATTCTTGTTTTGTTCACCCCGGCGTTCTGGCGCAAATGAAAACGCATGTGTTTCTTGTTTCGGGCCGCAATCCGGAACTGCGTGCGCAGCGTATTGAGCAGTTGTTGTTAGAACACGCGGCAGCGGGAAAACTTACCTTGATGGCCAGCACGGAAATTTTTTCGTTCGCGCCGGTTGAGGCGCAGGCTGAACTGTTTCGCCTGGACACCGAGCGCAAGGCCCGTGGCATTCATGTGCTGCGTTTAAGCCCTGGTTGTTTGTGTTGCTCCTCCAAATTGGTGCTGTCCACACACCTTGCTCGCACCTTAAGATTGAACCAGCCAAATGTGCTGCTGGTCGAACTTGAAAGCCAAAGCCACCCGGAACAGGTGTTACAGTTATTAAAAGAGCCTCAATGGACTGACTGGTTTGCCGATATAACTCTTGTGGAGAACATTGCGTAAGGGGTTTGACGCCCAAGGCGTGGCCTTGAAATTGCTAGATAGATCACCATATTCAACCTGAAAGTATTATTTGGAGGTTTGCGATGTTAATGATGATTGATAGCCCCTTTTACTGCGTGGTGGATTTGGTCATGAGCGAGGGGCAACCCAGCCTTGGCATTGAAATCGTGGACAAGAACAATCAGCGCGAACTGTTTTTGCAGGGCGATGCCGCTGAGCGATTCCGCGAAGAGGTGAAATACCTTGCTGCCCAAGAACCTGATATCGATGATATCGAAGCTTTTATTGAAGGCTACAAACCCTGGATGCAACACCCGGTAACCTTGCATTGATTGTGTCGGATTTTTTGGCCATACACGAGTGTATATGGCCATTTTAATATTTTCTGATTAGCTGGATACAGTAGAAACCGCGACCCTCCATTTGTACAGGGCTGGACGTATTGCTGAGGCTATCCCTTCATCTGCAAAGATTCCCTTGCTATTAGAGAGTGATAATTTTTTATTGTTTTTTAATTGTGGCGCGGCAAATTTCCTTATCGGGTTTCTACTTATATTTAATTCTCCCAACGATTGCATTTCCCAAATTGATTCAGGTATTTCAGTCAATTTGTTTCTGTCGAGCTGTAAGTTCTGAAGACATCGAAAAAACTCAAGATTTTCCGGAACCTCCTTCAATTTATTTCCAGATAAAAAAAGTTCTGAAATTCGAGGTGCTTCATTCAACGGGATACCCATGATTTTAGGCCCACGGCCAAATATGGGCTCGTGTAATTTGACAGGTGGGCCTGGAAAGGCATCCAAGTCATTTTCTTGAATGCTTAATTTACCAAGGAAGACTTTGTTCTTCCAGAAATCCATAGGTAGCGAGCCAATAGAGTTCTTGTCCAAGCTAAGGCTTTTAAGGTTGGTCATCTCGTGAACGACAGAAGGCAATTCAGTAAATGAATTTGCGTCGAGAGAAAGTGATGTTAATGATGTTAAATGTTTGAAACACTCTGGAAGATCTCTTAAAAAATGATCGCTTAAGTCAAGTTCTTCAAGGTTTTGTGAAAAACATAGAAATATTTTACGACTTGCTTCGACTCGCTCCTCAGGATAACCAGCCTTCTGAGACCACTCATTTAGTTGTTGTCTAAATTCGTTCAGTTCTATGTTCCCACTTGCGTTTGATGACTCAGCTTGAATGCTTGATTGGAGCACATTAGGTGATGAAGTAATTTGTCTGCTCAACATGATTGACGGTCTCATTAAAATAGTAACGTGCTGCGTAACAATTGCCGAAGCGATAGTTCCATTAATTAGACTGACTTGTTGAATGACCGGGCCTGAATAAGAAATTTTGAAGGCCGATTAATTAATTCAGATCCACGCGGCTACAGCCTGCGCCGCACGCTGCTCAACCACCTTGGCCACATCAGCCATCTGGTCTAGCCCCGTTGTCAGCCAGGTGCCGCCCACAGCCTGCACCGCCTTGATTTCACGCCACTGGGGCAGGTTTTCCAGTGTGACGCCGCCGGTGGGCACAATGCGCGCTGCCGCCAGCGGTGCAGTAATGCTGGCAAGGGCTTTGGGGCCACCTGCCGCCATGGCCGGGAAAAACTTCAGCAATTCGAAGCCCAGTTCAAGCCCGCGCATCATTTCCGATGCTGTGGCCACGCCGGGCACCCAGGCATACCCTTTTTTCAAGGCATGTTCGGCCAGGGTTTCAGTCAGGCCGGGTGAAATGAACAATGTGGCGCCCAGGTCGGCGCTTTGGTCAAACTGTTCGGGGGTCAGCACCGTGCCCGCAGACACACGCATGTCGGGAAATCGCTTGGTTATTTCGCCCATGGCTTGCAGGGCCTCCGGGGTGCGCAGGGTAATTTCAATCTGGGTAATGCCGCCGGCAAACAGGCCTTCGGCAATATCCAGTCCCTGCTTTACACTGGAAATTACCACCACGGGCAAAACACCCTGGCGCAACCAGCCGTGGGTGCGCTCAATTCGATTGTCGTTTCGATTGCCGTTCATGTGTTGTCTCCGCTTATTTTGTAAACAAATTGCTTGCGCCTTCTTCGGCGCTGGTCACGGTGTTTCTCCATACCTGAAAGTAGCCGCGCCCGTGGCTTACCGCTTGTGCCGGTTCAGCCATGGGTTCGCGGGTGCTTAAGTCGGCGGTGGTGTGCAGCACGCCTTCATTGGCATCCACCCGCACCACATCGCCATCGCGAAGCCGTGCAATGGGCCCATCGGCTTTGGCTTCGGGGCACACGTGAATGGCCGACAACACTTTGCCTGACGCGCCGCTCATTCGCCCATCGGTCACCAGTGCAACGGGCAGGCCTTGATCCTGCAAAATGCCCAGAATGGGTGTGAGCTTGTGCAGTTCAGGCATGCCGTTGGCGCGCGGACCCTGATGGGCCAGCACCACCACCGCGGCTTGCGTGAATTCGCCCTTGTTGAATGCGTCAATCACCTGGTGTTGGTCGGTGAAAACGCGGCAGGGTGCTTCCACAAAACGGTGTTCTTTTTTCACGGCCGATACCTTGCACACGCCCCGGCCCAGGTTGCCTTTCATCAGGCGAATGCCGCCGTCGGGCTGGAAGGGGTCGGTGTGTGAACGCAGTACTTCCGTGTTGCGTGAAGCGCCCGGTTTGCGTGTTGAAAATCTTTCCGCAGTGGGTAGCACTTCGGCCACGGTGTTGGCCATGGTGGTGCCCCACACGGTGGGTGCTTCGCCATCGACAAAGCCGCCGTCGATCAATGTAGCTAGCAAGCCTGCGGTGCCGCCTGCGGCTTGAAATGCGTTTACATCTTCAGTGCCGTTGGGGTACACGCGGGTTAGCAGGGGGGTGACGCTGGAAATGGTTTCCAGGTCGGTCCAGTCGATCAAATAGCCCGCGGCACGGGCCACACTGACCCAATGGATGGTGTGGTTGGTTGATCCACCAGAAGCCATCAAGCCGACCAGTGAATTCATCAGGCAGCGTGAATCAATCAGTGTGCCCAGTTTCAGCGCGGGGTTGCGTGTGGCGCTTTCAAGGGCGCGCACGCTTTCGCCAATCAAGGCCTGGCGTTGCGGGCTGCTGGGCAATTCAAACGCACCGCCAGGAAACTGCAGGCCCATGAAATCGAGCATCAGCTGGTTGGAATTGGCGGTGCCGTAAAAAGTACAGGTGCCGGGGCTGTGGTAAGCCTTTTCTTCAGACTGCAGCAGGTCATCGCGCGTGGCTTTTCCTTGCGCGGCCAGTTGGCGGGTTTTGGCTTTCTCGGAATTGGACAGGCCCGTTTCCATGGGCCCGGCGGGAATGAACACAAAAGGCAGGTGGCCAAAGCCCAGTGCGCCGATTAACAGGCCGGGTGCAATTTTGTCGCACACGCCCAGCAAAATCGCACCGTCGAATACATCGTGCGACAGGCCGACACAGGCAGAAAGCGCAATGACATCGCGCGAGAACAGCGATAATTCCATGCCCTCGCGACCTTGGGTAACGCCATCGCACATGGCCGGTGTACCGCCCGCCACTTGTGTGGTGGCACCCAGTGCGCGGGCGTGTTGGGCAAGCAATTCCGGGTATACCGCAAATGGCTGGTGGGCCGACAACATGTCGTTGTAAGCAGTCACAATGCCCAGGTGTGGCGATTTGTGTAATGAAATAACGCGCTTGGTGGGGCCGGGGTAAATTGCCGTGGTGTGGGCCAGGTTGGCGCAGCCCACAGCCGTGCGGTTTTGCGGGCCTTGTGGCAAGCTGTTCAAATAGGCTGCGCGCGTGGCTTTGGAGCGTTGCTCGATGCGTTCGCGAAGCGCCTGCAGGGTGGGGTGAATTGCTGAAGCCATTTAAAAATGTCCTGTGAGTTTTAATCGACAGTGCTTGTCATCATGCTTGTTTTGTAACATAATTACACAAAAGAAGCAATAAATGTAATCTAATTTCTTCAAAGCTGAATCAGCGGAGACATCATGTTGAGTCAAGAAAACCAAAGCGCGCAATCGGATCAAACGCCCTACCCTGTGGGTGGTTTCACTTTTGTGTTGCACGGTGCGAGTGGTGATTTGGCCAAGCGCAAAATCATTCCGGCGTTGGCACACCTGGCTTTGTCAGGCTACTTTGCACCGGAGTCACGCGTGGTGTTTGTTCAGCGCGAAAACCAAACCGCTGACGAAGCCTTGGCCGGTGTGGATGAATTTCTGTTGAAGGCGGGCGATGAGGCGGCACGCAAATCGCTGCCAGCTCTCCAGCCTTACTTAAGCACCTGCCAGCTTACCTTGGGTGAACCCGAGGCTGCCCAGGCCTTGCGCGAAGCCGTGGCTGGCGGCCCTGAACCTGTGGTGCATTATGCGGCCCTGCCTTCTTCCCGGTTTATTGATTTGATCAATTGCCTGGATGAAGTGCGCGACCCGGAAAAGCTGCGCCTTGTATTGGAAAAGCCACTGGGTTTCAATGCAAAAGAATCGGCAAAAATTGAAGAAGCGGTGGCCGATAAACTGGATGAATCGCAGGTGTACCGCATTGACCACTACCTGGGCAAACAGGCCGTGCAAAACATGCTGGCCCTGCGTTTGGGCAACCGGATATTTGAGCCCCTGCTAACCCGCGAACATGTGGCCCACGTACAAATTACCGTGGCTGAAGATTTGGGTGTGGAAGACCGTGCCGGTTTTTATGAGCATGCCGGTGCGCTGCGCGACATGGTTCAAAGCCACATTTTGCAGTTGCTGGCCATTGTGGCGATGGAGCCACCAGTCAGCCTTGAAGCCAATTCACTGCGCGATGAAAAACTGAAGGTGCTGCGTTCACTGAAAGTGCCCCAAATTACAGGCGTTCCGGAAATTGTGGTGGGCCAGTACGGCGAGGGCTATGTGAAAGGCCAACCCGTGCCCAAGTACCGAAATGAAAAAGGTGTGGCTGCCAATTCCACCACGGAAACGTATGTGTCGTTTCGCACGGAAGTACAAACCTGGCGTTGGGCCGGCGTGCCGTTTTTGGTGCGCACGGGCAAACGCATGCCGCGTCGTTTTGCGGAAATCGTGATTCAGTTTCGCGATGTGCCCAAGCCTTTGTTTGAGCCGGTGGGCGGCCAGTGGGTGGGCAACCAGTTGGTGATTCACCTGCAACCCGAAGACAAGCTTGAATTGAAACTGTTGGCCAAAACACCGGGTGAACGTGAGCGCTTGAAGCCTGTTTCGCTGGACCTGGATTTTTTCAACACTTGGCGCATTCCGGTGCGCGATGCTTACGAGCGTTTGATCACCGACATTTTGCGTGGCCGCCTGGGTTTGTTTTTGCGTCGCGACGAGGTACAAACCCAGTGGCAATTCGTAGACCGTATACTGAATGACTTGAAAAGCCACGGCATGGAACCAGCGCCTTACACCAGCGGCACTTATGGCCCCTCGTCGGCCACAGCCATGGCTTTGCGGGCTGGTGCCTTGTGGTCGGAGGACGGGTTGTGATTGATGACAAAGATTCCCAACTGCGCGAAGACATTCGCCTGTTGGGTGCCTTGTTGGGCGAAATTATTGCGGAGCAACAGGGTTTGCCGGTGTTCACGGCCATTGAGGAAGTGCGCCAGTTGTCGGTGAAGTACCGCCGGTTTGATGACAATGCGGCGCGCACCGAACTGGAAGCGCGGCTTGAGGCTTTGTCGCAAGACGAAACCATTTCGCTGATTCGCTCGTTCTCGATTTTCTCGATGTTGAGCAATATTGCAGAAGATTGCCATTTGATTCGCCGCAACCGACAGCATGAACTGGCTGGCATGCCACCGCGCGAAGCCAGCCTGGATTACACCGTTGCCGAATTGCAGCGCGTGGGCGTGAACCGCAGCGCGGTGCTTGCACGCCTGAAGCAAACGGAATCGGTGCCGGTGTTGACTGCGCACCCCACCGAGGTGCAGCGCAAAAGCGTGCTGGATGCGCAGCAAAGCATCATCGCGCTGATTCGCCACCGCGATGAAATTCAGTTAACGCTTGAAGAAAGCAATGCGTGGCGTGATGAACTGAAAGCAGCCGTGCAGCGCTTGTTTCAAACCCGCTTGCTGCGCCGAAACAAGTTGAGTGTGATTGACGAAGTGAACAACGCGCTGGCTTATTTCGATTCCACGTTTTTTGCCCAGGTGCCGCAGGTTTACCGCAAGCTGCAAAGCCTGTTGAATTTGCCCAGCACGGATAATTTTTTGCCGGTGCATGAAGACCCCTTGGGCAAAGTACTCACCGTGGGTTCATGGATTGGTGGCGACCGCGATGGCAACCCTTTTGTAACGGCACAGGTACTGGACACCACCCTGAAAATTCAAAGCCGCAAAGTGCTGGAGCATTATCTGAGTGAAGTGAATTGCCTGATTCGCGAATTCAGCGTGACCGATTATTTCTTGAAGCCCAACCCACCCTTAACTGCGCTGGCCAATACTTCGGGCGAGGATTCCGCACACCGCCTGGACGAGACCCTGCGCCGTGCCTGTGTGGCGATTCGCAACCGAATTCAAGCCACCTTGCAACAGGCCGCCAATGGCGAATGCGTTGCGCAGGCCTACGCAAGCCCTGCCGAATTGCTTGCCGATTTGAATACCCTGTTCAATGCCTTGAGCGAGAACGGCATGCAACGCATTGCCGAGGGGCGACTGGCCTTGTTGGCCCGCAAAGTGAAAGTGTTTGGTTTTTCGCTGATGGCCTTGGATTTGCGGCAAAACAGTGATGTGTTTGAAGAGGTGGTCGCTGATTTGCTCAAGCAATCCACCTTGGGGCAAACCGATTACCTGGCCTGTGAAGAGCCGGTTCGAATTGAATTGTTGTGCGACGAACTTCGAACACCGCGCTTGTTGTTCAGCGATTCGCTTCAGTACGTTGATCGCACGCATTCGGAAATGGCGATTTTTCGCAAAGCCAAACTGGCGCATCAGGTGTTGGGTGCGTCAGCCATTCAAAATTGCATTATTTCCAAAACAGCGTCGGTCAGTGATTTGCTTGAACTGGCGGTGTTGTTGAAAGAGGCGCATTTGCTGAATGTGGCCAAGGGCGAGTTGGCGGTGAACATTGTGCCGCTGTTTGAAACCATTGAAGACTTGCAGGCCGCCCCTGCAATCATGGACCAGTTGTTTGGCATGGAGGAATACCGTGCCTTGGTGGCATCACGCGGGCATGTGCAAGAAGTGATGCTGGGTTATTCGGACAGCAACAAGGACGGCGGCTTTGTAACCTCGGGCTGGAGCCTGTATCAGGCTGAAATTGGGCTGGTGGAAGTGTTCGCCAAACACGGCATTAAAATGCGTCTGTTCCATGGCCGTGGTGGTTCGGTGGGCCGTGGCGGTGGTTCCAGTTACCACGCCATTCTCGGCCAGCCTCCCGGCGCGGTGGATGGGCGTATTCGCCTGACTGAACAGGGCGAAGTGATTGCCGCCAAGTACGGCATTGAATCGCTGGGCAGGCGCAACCTGGAAGTGCTGGTGTCGGCCAACCTGATGGTGTCCGAACACACTGAGCTAACACGCGAAGTGCCTGCCAGGTACCTGGAATTGATGGCGAGGTTATCGAGCCATGCGTTCAATGCCTATCGCAATTTGGTGTACAACACCGACGGTTTTCTGGAGTACTTTAAACAGTCCACGGTCATTTCCGAGATTGCCAGCCTGAACATTGGCAGCCGCCCTGCTTCGCGCAAAGCGAACTGGATCATTGAGGATTTGCGCGCCATTCCCTGGGTGTTTAGTTGGGCACAAAGCCGCGTGATGCTGCCGGGTTGGTACGGCTTTGGCACGGCAGTGGCCACATTGCGTGAAAGTTTGAATGAAGCCGAATTGCTTGATCTTCAAGCCATGGCCAAACAATGGCCATTCTTTAACACCATGCTGTCCACATTGAACATGGTGCTGGCCAAGGCCGACATGGCGATTGCGTCGCGCTATGCTGCCATGGTGGAAGATGCGGCACTGCGCGACAAAGTGTTTGGCCGCATTGCAGCCGAGCATGCGCGCGCGGTGGAAGGGCTGTTGTGGTTGACTGGGCAGGAAGAGTTACTTTCTGACAACCCCTTGCTGAAACGATCCATACAGGCGCGCTTCCCGTACGTGGACCCACTGAATCATGTGCAGGTGGAGTTGCTGCGCAGGCACCGCCAAGGCGAACTGGATGAACGCGTGGCGCGCGGCGTGCATTTGTCGATTAACGGCATTGCCACGGGGTTGAGGAATAGCGGGTAAAAACGGCGACCAAATTCAAGGAGTCAATTCTGGAAACCATACACATTGCCGACTGGAATGAGTTTGTTGCCCTAAGCACCGAATGCGATGGTTGGGCTTTTCGTGGCTTGCAGGATGCAGACTGGCCCTTGCTGAGTTCGCTGTCGCGCTATTTGCAAAACTACGTGCCTGATAAGTCGTCCTGGCGTTTGCGCGAAGAACGTGCCTTTCGCATTTTTCGCCGCAAAGCACACAACTATTTGCCCGACGCCAGTGTGCTGGACGACGACATTCGCTGCCTTGCGCTGATGCAGCATCACGGCGCGCCCACGCGCATGCTCGACTTCACAAAGTCGCCTTTTGTGGCTGCATTTTTTGCATTGGAAAGGGCAGTTAAAAATTCAGCGGTGTTTGCACTGGACACGCCACGCCTGTGGATGGCCACGCCAATCAACAATGCCACCCTGCACCGCGACATGATCGACCCGCGGATCGAGGGCAACTTCGAGCGTTATTTTGCGACGAACGCCAACGACATCATGTGGGTGGGCGAACCCGACCAAATGGACCGGCGGCTGGTGGCGCAATCGGGTACCTTCGTGGTGCCCGGTGTGCTGGACAAACCGATTGATGAAATTATTCAGCACTACGAAACCGGCCCGGCGATGATACGCAAGTTTATTTTGCCTGCCAGCATTCGCAAGGAAGCCATGTTGGCGTTGTACCGCATGAACATTACCCACGCCACGCTGTTCCCGGATCTGGATGGTTTGTCCCGCTCCATTTCCTACGAGCTTGAAATTACCTGGCCGGGGCATTTGATCGCGGCAAACAAAATTCCGTGAGCCATTCAGTGAACTTAGCTCCGGCTTTCCTGCCGGTATTCTTCAAGCTTGTTGCCCCGGTAAACCTGCTTGAAGAAAAGTGGCGTAAGGAAGGTGGTCACAATGCCCATCAACACCAGGGTTGAGAACATGGTGGGGCCGATGAAACCATTCTGGTAGGCGATGCCTGCCACAACCAGTTCCATCACGCCCCGGCCATTCAATACTGCGCCCAGGCCCAGTGCTTCGCGGTGCTGCATCCCGATAATTCGGCCGCCCAGCCAGCCGGCAAAAAGTTTCGTGACAATGGAAACCAGAATCACGATCAGCGGGAATTCCCAGTTGCTTAGGCTGATCAGTTGCAGTTCCAGCCCCAGGTAAGCAAAGAAAATGGGGGCCAGAAACCCGTTGGTGATCGAGCCCAGCGTGCCGTGCAGGTCTTTGTAGCGCGATGCGATGAAGTGTTTTTTGTCCAGAAACAAGGCACCAAAAAACGCGCCAATGACAAAGTGAAACCCCAGCGCTTCACTGATGGTGCCAAACACCAGCACAAACACGATCACGATACCGAACAGGGCTTCCGGGCCGAACACGCGGATCATTGATTCAGGAAAAGCCTGCACATTCACATTGCGTTTTTCAAGCCAGTTGAGCAACTGGTTTAGCCCCACCACCACCAGGCCCAGCGCAAGCAGTTTGAGGGTGGCAATGCCCACGGCACTGCTTGCATCGGCCAGTGTCATTGTTTTGGGCAGGTTCAACACAATGCCCAGAATGAAAAGGGCGACCACGTCGTTAACCACGGCAGTGGCCAGGGAAAACTTTGCAATCGGGGTGTGCAGAATGCCCAGGTTTTCCATCAATTTGACAGCCACCGGCAGCGCGGTGATCGAGATGCACAGGCCCAGGAAAATCATTCGCATCAGGTCTTGGCCAAAAGCCGCAGCAATCATCAAACCGCCAAGGAAGGGAATGAAGAAGCTGAGCACGGCGAGAATCAGGCCACGGCCTTTCATGGCCCCGAAAATGTCGGAGAATCGCATTTCCAGACCCGCATTCAGAATGATCAGGAACACGGCCAGTTCAGTGACGCCAGCCAACCCGTCGTTTGGCGCGATCAAACCCAAAATGGCGGGGCCAAGCAACACGCCAGCCATGATTTCACCGATCATTTCGGGCTGGTTATAGCGTGCAAACAGCCGCCCGAACAAGCGGGCAACCACAATAAGCAAGAGCAGGCTGGAAAGCAGTGACATAGGGGAATTTACAAAAGAATGGCGATTGAGTTTACCACCGGCAAGGCAAAGGTTAACGGCGTAAGTTCAATGTGTTCAAATGTGCGGGTTGATTCATTTTATGTTGCATTTATGTCCAATTCAGAGAAGCATCTCGAAGAAACCTGTATCACCAGCACACGTGTGTTCGATGGCCATTTGATGAAGGTAAACCAGGACACGGTGCGCCTTCCCAACGGCGAGGAGTCGGTGCGTGAATACACCGTGCACCCCGGGGCAGTAGCCGTTGTTCCCATACTGGACGATGGCCGCTTTGTGATGGAACGGCAGTTTCGTTACCCCCTGCACCGTGTGTTTCTGGAGTTTCCCGCGGGCAAAATTGACACTGGCGAAGACCCTGTGGCCACGGCCCACCGTGAACTGCTGGAGGAAACTGGCTATGTGGCGCAAACACTGGAATACCTCACCACCATTCACCCGGTCATTTCATATTCCACCGAGAAAATTGAACTGTATGTGGCGCGTGGTTTAACCCTGCAAGAAAGGCAGTTGGACCACAACGAATTTCTGGACGTGGTGTTGGTGGAACCTGCCGAGCTGATGCAGCAGATCAAGGCTGGGGAGGTGACGGATGTGAAAACAATAATTGGGGCGTTTTGGGTGGCACATACGGGTTGATGTGGTGAGCGTTTGGTAAAGAAAAAGTGCAGGTGATTCAATGGAACAAAAGTAGCGGAGTTGTTACCCAGTGCTTCCTTCACCAATTAAGGGAAACAATCATGAATATCGACTCCACTGCAAGCAATGCTGTAACTGCTCCGCAGCCTCAAAGCATGTCGGATGATGCGAATTACGATCTCCAACTCGCTGAATTTAAAGCTTCTCCATTGCGGCGAGCCGCTGCGAATATTAGCGCGTGTAGCCTGGTGCTCGGTGGGGTAGGTTTGTGTGTTGTAACCGCCACGCTTGGGAATGCGGTGAGCGGTTTGGCCGGAGGTATTTCTGGGGGCGTTTCCCTTGGATTGTGTTGTTTGAGTTTTGGGTGTATGGAGTATGCCGACGTTCCTTCTGACCCAAATGATCCGTTGCACACTAGTGATGGTTGAATAGAAATTCAGTTTAAAGGTGGGTAGAGAAAGGCAACTACCGGGTAATGCCCGGTAGTTCAGACTTAATTCAATATTGGTTTGTCGGCAATTTCATGGTTTACATCAGCATGGCCTTGTTCGTCATTTCTAACGGCAATCACCACATCGCGTAGCTTGGCGTCTGGCGGTAGTTTGTAATAGTCGATCGCAATTTTCGGCGCAACTGAATTTTCAATTCTGCCCGAATCAATTTCCGCCAGGTATTCGGTATAACTAATCACGGCCTGGTTCTCGAAGTACCCCACCATTCGGTGCGCGGTTTTTGGGAAAAAAACATACAGCACAAAGTAGAAGTGCCAGAACACCAGCTGTGCAAACAGAACCAGCAAGCGTTCCATTGTGCTTGGTTTTGCAATTTCAATGAAGATCATCAAGTGCATGCGCTCGTTTTCAGCTTCTTCCAGCAGGGTTCGTATTTTGGGCCCATAGCCGGTTTGCATTTTCCGCAAGCTTTTCAGGTGAATCCACATGCCGGCGACCATGCCAGGCACCCCGGCCACCGTTTCCAACACCACTGCCCGGTTTCCGTAGCGTTTGGCAAAGAATGTGTCTGCAAACCAGCGAAAGAACATGGTGAGTGATTTTGCGAATTTGTCTGAGAAGTCCTTGGGGGTTGGTTCCATGTGTACTACTCCATGTGATGCGGTGACTGCGCAGATCCGTTTGGCGTTGAATGAGTCTACGCCTGTTGGGGAGGGTAGGCTAGCCTCAGTTAAATTCAGACAGGACCTCATTTTTGCCTTCATCTATGGAATTTGCATACTAGCGATTTTGATGGGAGGGTTCATGAATAAATTAATGTTTAAGCTCTGCCTGATAGGCCTGATAGGCATGCCTGTGCTGTCGTCAGCAAGCAGCACAACAGATGAAGATTTCTGTGCCCTGCTGAAAAGCGCGAAAGCCGAAATGGATGATGTGTTTTCGAAAATTCAACAGAAAAAGCGCAATGATTTGGTATTTCTGGAAGCAATGAATAAAAGTCAGAAACAGTGGAGGGAATATGTGGATGCTGAATTGGTCATGCAGTTTCCTTCTGCAAATTTGTTCGATTATGGATCGGTGCTGCCGATGTGCCAGTGTGTTAGTCGGCTTGGCTTAACTCAAGAACGAATTGCAACATTGCGCCAGTGGCTTGAGCCCGTGGTAGAGGGTGATGTGTGTACGGGGAGTACGCGGTGAGGCTTGCTGGCCCCCCGTTTACCTTGGCCAGGAGCGGTTATCACAGTCCGTTCATCTATGTTCGATATGGTTACGAGGGTAAATTATTTGCGTGCAAACGCGAGAAGGGGCGCGATTTCGCCTTGATCGGCAGTGCGAAGTGCGGTCAGGTAAGCAGCGCGAAGTTCGTTATGGCTCACAAGGGACGCGTAACCCCCACTCCCCCATGAAAATGGCTTTAGTCCCATCTTCTGTAGCAACAGGTCTGTGATAAACCGGGAGTGCCTACCATTCCCGTTGGGGAATGGGTGAATGAGAACCAGCCTGTGGTGAAACCGAATGGCCAACTCATCCGGTTCTGTCACAGCATGTTTTATCTGATACTTTGTGTCTTCGAGCAGGTTCCGGACGCGCACGGGTACCTGGCGCCAGTCGCAGCCGATATTTTTGTCGCTCTTCCGATACGTGCCAGCCCAAGTCCAGGTGTTGCCGAGCATGCGCTTGTGAAGCTCACGCAAAAACAAGTCGTCCAGGATATCCTTTTTCAGTTGGCGCTGCGCCCATTGAACACCCTTGGTGATGTTGAGCTGCTCCCAAGCATTGAGCTCGCCCTGCGTTGAGATGTGTTTGGGTTTCAACCCTGCTTTTTCGTCTGGATCAAGCGGGGTTTGCCCGGGCAGGTACATAATTTCCAATCTAGCCATCACCAAAGTTCGCGCCAGTTGGCGTCCAGCAATTCTTTTGCCAGTAGCTCCAATTGCACCTGCTGTTCCTTGCGCGTTACGGACTGGTCCTCAAGGGCCATTGTGTGGCTAACCGGCAGGAGGTTCCTTTGGGCTACCAACTTGGCCTGCTCCCTAAGCCTTGTTTCAAGTGGGGTCCGCGGCACCAGCGCGTAGTGCAGCTCGCAGTTCAGTGCCTCGGCCACTTTACGCAAAGAAGCCAGCGAAATACTGTCGTCCGCTTCACTTTTCTCAAGCTTGTGCACGGTGCTGCTTCTCACATTCAATCGGCGTGCCAGTGCCACCGCTGTCATACCAAGGGCTTCGCGGATAGTTTGTATCCAGCCATTAGATGGACGCGGTGGATGGCGCTGCTTCAGCAGCGGTTTCAGTTGCTCGTCGGCTTGCCGAAGTTGCAGCCAGCGATAGGACTTGTCCATAAACTTATCCCCATGAGGCAATTTACTATTGGGCATAGTATCCCTACGGGGCTAAAATATCAATTGTTAATTATCCCCAAAAGGCTAAAGATATTTATAGATATACACCCTGCAGGGATAATATAAATGCGCGTATGCCAGATAGTTTATCTTTGGAATGGCATCGCTTGGCGTTCAAATAGGATCTGACGTTTCGCTAGGCTTCAATAACCCAGCAGCAGCGCGCTGTTCTTTCATGAGATGTTCGGCTGCATAGGGGGTATTACCATTGACGCAAACCAAAGCACTTCAAAGGTTGGCACCCAGCACGAACGACATGAAATCTTTGTCCTTCAGTGGGTCGTAAAAGGCCTTGTCGTCATAAAGGCTTAGGCTTAAGTCCGCGAAGTATTTGCCTGACTTGATTTCGCCTTTCAAACCAAGGCCCAGGTTGATTCGGTTTTCCAGAAAAACTCCATCGGCCGAGGTGCCCATGAAATCATGGGCAATGAATGCACGTGGTGAAAAGTTGATTCCGGCCAGTAAATCGGGGTACTGGAACACCGCCAGTAAACGATAGCCTGCGGCGGTTTCGGTGGCAAAGCCGTCCACTGCGCAATAACGGGGATCCAGGTTGGCTGAAGCATTCACGCCCAGGTTGCACTGGCCATTGTTGTACGTGGCATGCGAGGCCGCCCCGAAAACAGGGGAGCGCCCGAAGCGTTCGCCTGTGAATGGGTCGCCAATGTCTTTCCATATTTGTGCGCCAATTTCACCGACCAGTGCAATGGCCGATGCGCCCAGGCGCCTTGGAAATAACTTAATGGTGGACACTTGCATCTGGATTTTGTCCAGTGGCTTGGAGCCTGCAAGTACCACGGTACCAAGCTCACCATTATTGGCTTGTGCCCGGTATTGCGAAAGTGGGCCGGTGCCCGTGGCAGCACCTTTGATTAGGTCGGGCGTGTTGTAAGGCACTGGGTAATCTTTGGTGTAACTGACCTCGCCAAACAAGGACCAACCAGCCAGTTCGGTGGCTGCTGAAAAGCCAAGCACCTGAATGTCCTCGGCACCCCAGTCAAAGAAGTAACTGAGCCCCGGGATTTGAAACAGGGCGCCAGTGCCTTGCCCTGAAAAAATTGAATTGCTGTTGTTGGTGGGGTGGTTCACAAGGCTGAGGTTGGGAATGCGCTGGTGGTAATTCACGGCGTACACGCCGAATTCAGTGCCCAGTTCTGCCGCGAAAAAGCGGGCAGCCAGGCCGATTTGGCCTTTGTCGCTGGGGCGGCGCTCAGCTACCTCGTCCATTTTGAAATTGACGGTGGATGCGGCCAGGCCCAACAGGGTCGAGGCCGGGCCTAGGTCGGTGCCATCGGCTGTTTCAACCCGCGCATCGCCGCCCCCGGTTAGCGTTTGGCGATCTGTGTAACGGCTGAAATTGATGAAGGTGCCAGTGCCGCCCAGTGCCAGCGCACCGGGGTTGAGCCCAGAACCGGAATTACCGCAGTTAAGCAGATCGGCGGGTGAGAACAGAGTGCCACAGCCATCAATCACTACTTTCTCGTGATTCAACTGCGCAAAGGCTTCGATCGACAGGCTTTGTGTGGCCTGAAGGTTGGCGTACACTTGGGGAATTGGCAGAAAAACTTCTTTCAATTGGGCGCCGGGCCGACGAAGGGCGACCACATCGAAGTTGGAATACTGGTTCACGCCCCCCAGTACAAACAGGGCTTCGCCCCAGGTCACCACTTGCCGTCCAAATTTGATGGTCAGTGATTTGTCCATGGGCTGGAAGCTGGCAAAACCAAAGGCGTCGAGCAGTTGAATGTCTTCAAAACGGCTGCCGTCCGGAAAGCCTGAATCGATGGGCTCCTGGCCGCGAACATAGGCGTTTTTGGACGAACCGTGGGCCACGCCTTTGTTGGGTGCTTGAAAGTCTGAATAGACCTTGGCGCGCACGAACGCACCCACGTGGTCCTTGGTTAGTTCCAGTTCACCCACTGCTTTGGCCACGCTGCTGAACACGTCGCCTTTGGCGTAGTTCAGGTTGCCATCGTCAACGGTGTTGCTGGCGGCGGTGCCGCCGTTGCCAATGCCGACCAGCGATGCATGCGCGTTTTCAAGCCGTATGGACGAACCCACAGTCATTTCCATGGCCCAGCGCCCTCGTGTGCCAGCGGGGCCTACAAAGTCGCCTGCCGAATGGGTTTGAGCGCTGCACAACAAACATGCTGCCAGTACTGCAAGGTTCGCTTTCATGCTGTGTCTCCTGATGGGGCGGTTTTTTAGCATGATAATCATAAAATTGACATAGTGTAAACTTTTAATTAAAGTCCTACTGATCGTGCACTTTCACCCCCTTGAATCGAGGTCCCCATGTTGCTCAAACTGATTGTTTCGCTGGTGTTGGTTTTTTCGCTCGCGGCGCTGGTGTACCGCTTTTTGCCGAACTTGTTGGGCGCCTTGGGCTTGCACCCCCAACGCCATTTTCCGCCCAAGGCCATGGCGGGGTGTCGAGCCTTGGTGATCACGACCAGCCACGGTGTGTTGGGCGACACGGGCAAAAAAACAGGGGTGTTCGCCTCGGAAATGACTGTGCCGTATTATGCGTTTCTGGATTCAGGCATGCAGGTGGATGTGGCCAGCATCCAGGGCGGTGTGGTGCCCATTGAGCCTATTTCGGTGAAATGGCCCTTGGCCACACCCGAGGACCAGCGCTTCTTGAAAGACCCGGACTTTCAGGCCAAGTTGCAGCACAGCATGCCGGTGCGCGACTTTAACCCGCAAGATTACGACCTGTTTTTTCTGGCGGGTGGTTGGGGTGCAGCCTATGACTTGGGGCAATCCGCCGTGTTGGGCGAAAAGTTGTCTGTGGCTTACCAGGCGGGCAAGGTGTTGGGCGGGGTCTGTCACGGTCCTTTGGGTTTGATTCAGGTGAAAAACACGCAAGGTGAGTTAGCCATTGTGGGCAAACGCCTGACCGCAGTGACCAACAAGCAACTCCAGGAGCTGAAGGTGACTTTAACCCCCCTGCACCCAGAGACCGAATTGCGCAAGCGTGGCGTGGTGTATGAATCGATGACTCGCTTGCGAGATATTTTTGCCAGCAAGGTGGTGCAAGACGGTCAGTTTGTCACCGGTCAGAATCAAAACGACGGTGCCGAGGTTGCGCACCGCATGATGAGTATTGTGAAAACTGGTTAGTTGAATAACAAATAATTGCAATTTACTTGAAAATCAAATAAATTTAATTTATTCGTAATTCAGGTATTGTGGAATGCACAAGCAAAATCATATTCTCACCACAAGTTCTCAGCTCGGGCAAATTTTGCAAGCTTCCCGCAAAGCAAAAAAATGGTCACAAGCCCGGCTGTCGAGTAAGTTGGGGCTAAGTCAATCTCGTGTATCCCATCTTGAGATGCATCCCGAAGAACTTAGCTTTGCCCAGTTAATGAACTGGTGTGCTGTGTTGGGTTTGGAGCTTTCTGTCGGGCTGCGAGGATCCGGTACCGAACAAACTTCGACGGATTGGTGACATGGGCCGCAAATCACATAGTCAAAGTTTGTCGATCTGGTCCAATGGCCAGCGCGTGGGGTTGTGGACAATCCCCACTCGTGGCGACATGCAGCTTCAGTACGACCCTGGTTGGCAAGCTTCTGAGCTTGGAAGACCCTTGTCCTTGTCTTTGCCGTTCAACATTCAGAACTTGCCAATCAAGGGCGACAAGGTTTTAAATTACTTTGACAATTTACTGCCCGACAGTGAAGCAATTCGCAAAAGGGTTGCTGAACGATTCAAGACAGGTTCACTGGATGTGTTCGATCTGCTTAAAGCGATTGGTCGCGATTGCGTAGGGGCTGTTCAACTGTTGGGTGAGCACGAGGAACCCGAGAACATCGAGGGCGTGCAAGGTAAACCCGTGACCAAAAAAGACATTGAACGTCTTTTGATTGACACGGTATCGCCTGCCGGTTTTGGTAAAAACATCAATACCCATACTGACTTGCGGATTTCGATTGCAGGAGCTCAAGAGAAAACGGCGTTGTTGCGATGGAATGGCAAATGGCATGTGCCGCAAGGTTCAACCCCCACCACGCACATACTGAAATTGCCATTGGGCCTAATGGGTGGGCAGCAGGCCGACTTCACAACCTCGGTGGACAACGAATGGTTGTGCATGAATTTGCTGAAAGCCTATGGTTTGCCTGTTGCGAATGTGGCGATTGAAACATTTGGAACCCAGCGTGTTCTGTCGGTCGAGCGATTTGACAGGAAGATTACACCGAGCGGTGAATGGATCATGCGTTTGCCCCAAGAAGACTTTTGCCAGGTGACTGGTGTCCCCTCAATTCTTAAATACGAAAGCGATGGTGGCCCTGGATTAAAAGTATTGTTCAATACCCTTCGGCAATCCGAGAACTCGGCGGCCGATCTTCGTACCCTGATGGCGACGCAGATTCTTTTTTGGATGCTCCGCGCACCTGATGGGCATGCAAAGAATTTCAGTATTCAACTGCTGCCGCGTGGGCGATTCCGTTTGGCACCTTTGTACGATGTCATGTCTGCCTACCCGGTATTGGGCAATGGTCCCAATCAGTGGGCCCCTCAGCAGCTAAAATTGTCCATGGCCTTGCTCGGAAAGAACAGGCATTACAGCATGCATGCAATTGTTCGGCGTCATTTCAACAGCACAGCTCAACAACTGGGTTACGCAGACCATGTGGAACCATTGATTGAAGATTTGCTGGCGCGTACACCGGTGGTCATCGAAAGTGTTATCAAGCAACTGCCAGAGGGATTTTCCAGCCACGTTGCCCAAACCGTGTTGGGTGGCTTGGAAAAAGCCGCGAAAAAACTGAAGGCCATGCCAAGCCGATGATTGTGTGCACTCACGCACAAACGCCTGAAAATTTTTGGCCCCGAAAACAATCAGCAAGGCCGATTTGCAGCGTTGCCATGAATTGGGCGCTGCATTTGCCAGTGGTTTGGCCATGGGCTTATTTTAGCCCGCGAACAATTTAGCTTCTCCATTCCGGAAGCCGCACATCTTTCCAAACCGCAAATGCGCGCAGGCCTACCGTGATGATCACGCAACCCAGCAGGTTCACATACGCGGGGTTGCCCAGTTCACGCAGGCCAATGTAGGCCCAACCACCGAAGAAGGCGCAAATGGCATAGGGGCGGTGGTCTTGAAAGGCCTGCGGAATTTCATTGCACACAATGTCGCGCAGCACACCGCCAAACACACCGGTAATTACGCCCATGAACACGGCCACCAAACTGGGCATGCCCGCCTGAATGGCTGCAAACACGCCTGCAGCGGTGAACAGGCCCAGCCCCAAGGTATCGGGCCACAAAATGGCTTTTTCAGTGAAATGAAAATGCCGCTGCCGCATAAACAGCATGGCCGCAATGCACAGCACAAACACGGCCCACAGCAATTCAATGTATTTCACCCAGAAAAAGGGCCGCACATCGAGCAGCAAATCGCGCAGCGTGCCGCCGCCAAACGCAGCCAGAAAGGCCACCACGCACACGCCCACCGCATCCAGCCGTTTGCGCGCGCCCACCAGAATGCCGCTGAGCGCGAAGGCCAGCGTGGCCACCACTTCAATGCCCAGTTGTATGTTCTGGCTCAGTTCGCCGGGGTTCAGGTTTGGCATGTTGGCTCCATGGGGGTGCGCTCCATTGTATTACCAGCCGCTTTTTCGGGTTTGATTTTTCCACCCGGTGTAGAATCTAGCCACGTTTCGCTAGAGAGTTCATTGTGTCCACTGCTTTCCGTGTGTTGTCCTTCATCCCGCCGATGACGCAGCTCAACACGCCCTATCCATCGACCGCCTACATCACCGGCTTTCTGCGCAAGCAGGGCATTGATGCCGTGCAGGCCGACATTGCGCTGGGCTTGGTGCTGAAATTGTTTTCACCCGATGGGCTGGATAGAATTGCGGCGGAAATAGAGCAGCACGAGGAAGTGACCGAACGCGTGGCCCTGTTCATGGACCAGTTCAGCCGTTACCGCGCCACCATTGCGCCCACCATCCGCTTTTTGCAGGGTGGCGATTCAACGCTGGCCCACCGCATCAACGGCCGCAGTTTTCTGCCCGAAGGCCCGCGGTTCGAAACGCTCGATGTGTATGTGGACGATGAAGGTGGCGACCCACTGGCCTGGGCATTTGGCGCACTGGGCGCGCAAGACAAAGCCCGCCATTTGGCCACGCTGTATTTGAACGACTTGGCCGATGTCATTGCCGATGCGGTGGATGAACGCTTCGAGTTTGTGCGCTACGCTGAATCGCTGGCTGGCAGCCAGCCCAGTTTTGATCCGCTGGCCAATGCCCTGCAACAGCCTTTCACCGTGATCGATGACATTCTGGTGGAATTAACACTGGAAGAATTCAAACGCCAGCAGCCGCAACTGGTGTTGCTGTCCGTGCCCTTTCCCGGCGCGGTGTACGCGGCCTTGCGCATGGCGCAGGCCATCAAGGCCGAAAACCCTGATGTAAAAATTGCACTGGGTGGTGGTTACGTGAACACCGAATTGCGTGAACTGGCCGAGCCCCGTTTGTTCGACTTCGTCGACTTTGTCACCCTCGATTCCGGCGAACGCCCCCTGTTGTGCATGGTTGAACACCTGCAAGGCAAGCGCGGGCCCCAACGTTTGGTGCGCACCTTCACACGCAATGCGCAAGGAACGGTTCAATACACCAACTGGGCTGAACCGGATGTGCCGTTTGGCGATGTGGGCACCCCCACCTGGGACGGCCTGCCCCTGCACAGCTACCTCAGCCTGCTCGACATGCTGAACCCCATGCACCGCCTGTGGAGTGATGGGCGGTGGAACAAGCTGACCGTTGCGCATGGTTGTTATTGGAAAAAATGCAGCTTTTGCGATGTGTCGCTCGACTACATTTCCCGCTACGAAAACGCCACAGCCACGGAGCTTGTGAACCGCATTGAAACCATCGTGAATGAGACCGGCCAAACCGGCTTTCATTTTGTGGACGAAGCCGCACCGCCCAAAGCCTTAAAAGCATTGGCGCTGGAGTTGATTGAACGCAATGTGTCCATTTCCTGGTGGGGCAACATACGGTTTGAAAAATCCTTCACGCCCGAGCTGTGCCAGTTGCTGGCCGACAGTGGCTGCATTGCCATCAGCGGCGGGCTTGAAGTGGCATCTGATCGCCTGTTGAATTTGATGAAGAAGGGCGTTTCAGTAGAACAAGTGGCGCGGGTTACGAAGGGCTTTACCGATGCGGGTGTGCTGGTGCACGCGTATTTAATGTACGGTTTCCCTACCCAAACCGTGCAAGACACGGTCGATGCCCTGGAATACGTGCGCCAGTTGTTCGCGGCCGGTTGCATTCAATCGGGTTACTTTCACCGCTTTGCCTGCACCGTGCATTCGCCCGTGGGCAAGAACCCCGAAGAATACGGCATTGAGCTGTTGCCCATGCCGCCCGGCACTTTTGCGAAAAACGACATTGGCTTTGTCGACCCCACGGGTGTAGACCACGCCGCATTGGGTGAAGGGCTAAACCGCGCACTGTACAACTACATGCACGGCATTGGGCTTGATCAAAACGTGCGCAGCTGGTTTGATCAAAAGGTGCCCCGCCCCACGGTGCAAAAAAACTTTATTGAACAAGCCTTGTATGGAAAAGCAGTCAAAACAGATTAATATTGACAGCATGTAAAATTCAAAGGCGCCCACAATGAGCTTGAAAACCCTGCTGATGCCCATGATCACCCAGCACCGATTTGCGCGCAGCACCTTGCTGGCCAAGCGGGCAGAAGCGGAACGAAACAGGCTGGCGTCTGGCCGCCCGCACCAGGTTCACTACTTTCACCAAATCGACGACCCCTACAGCCACCTGGTGGCACAGGCGCTACCGCGTTTGCTGTCCCGATACAACATTGAACTGACGCCGCATGTGGTCAGCCCGCCCCCCAATTCAGCCGCACCTGAACGCGACAAGCTGGTGGCGTTCAGCCGCGTGGATGCCGCCTTGCTTGCGCAACGCCATGGTTTGAATTTCATCGACCAGAAAAAACAGCCGGACACGGAACACTGCCTAGAGGCCACCCATGCCATGGTGGCGGCTGTTGAAGCCGGGCAATTTGCAGAACTTGCAAGCGCGGTTGGGCAGTGGTTGTGGGCCACTGATGACAGCCAGCCCTGGCCAGAGCAGTGCAACGCCTTGAAGCCGGTTTCCAGCCACGCCGTGCAGGCGCACATTGCGCAAGCCGACGCCCTGCGTGAAAAACTGGGGCACTATTTGGGCGGCATGCTGTACTACGAAGGCGAGTGGTATTGGGGCATTGATCGCCTGTACCACCTGGAGCAACGCCTTCAGGAACTGGGTGCACAACGCAGCGGTGCCATTGGTTTGCTGTTCCCGGCTGACGATGGCTTGAAACAAATCAAGCCAATTGACAAGCCGCCTGCCATTGATTTTTTCTTCTCATTCCGAAGCCCCTATTCCGCCATTGTGGCCCCGCGCATTTTCGAACTGGGCCGCCTGACGGGTGCAACAATAAACTTGCGTTTCGTGTTGCCCATGGTGATGCGGGGCTTGCCCGTTCCCAAGGTAAAACGCGAATACATTGTTCATGACACCGCTCGTGAAGCCCATGTGCGGGGCGTTCCGTTCGGGCGTTTGAACGACCCCGTGGGCAAGCCCACCGAGCGCGGCTTGGCCTTGGTTCCGTTTGCCGAACAACACGGCAAGGGGCAAGAATTTGTGCTGGCCTTCATGCAGGGCGTGTGGGCCGAAGGCATTGATGCCGGCAGCGACAAAGGTTTGAGAAAAATTGTGGAACGGGCTGGCTTGCCCTGGAATGGCGCGCAAGCTGCACTGCAAGATGACACCTGGTGGGACACCGCACAAACCAACCGCGAAGAACTGTTTGCCCACGGGCTGTGGGGCGTGCCCTCGTTCAAGGTGGGCAAGGCCGTGCTGTGGGGGCAAGACCGCCTTTGGGCAGTACACAATGCCCTGTGCGCACAATCCGCCTGATTTGCCCAATGTGCGTTTTTGGGGTATCAATAACCTTTACACGCCCCAAGCTTGAATGCCATGAAAATCAGTGATGTTGCCAAGCGACTTGGCTTGAACCCCAAGACCATTCGATTCTATGAAGATCAAGGCTTGATTGCCCCGAAGCGGGCCGATTCCGAATCGTGGTTCTCCACCGGCAAGAACCGTGTGTTCGGGCAGGAAGACCTGTCCAGGCTTGATTTCGTCAAAAAGGCTCGCGAACTGGATTTTTCGATCAAGGAAATCCAGTCTGTGCTTGATTATTACGACCAGGGCCCCGCCTGCGGTTGTGGTTCCAGAACCAAAGTGGACGAGTTGCTTGAACGCAAACTTGTCGAAGTTCGGCAACTGAAGCAAAGCCTTCACGAGCTGGAAAAGAAGTTGATCGACATTCGGGCGAACAATGCGACGATTGCATCCAGACTGGCCCAAAACCCCGATGAACCGGAAGGCGAGTTTTTGATTGCAGACTACATTTTGCCTGCAAGCAACAAGGCTGAAAAATAGCGCTTGACCTTCCAGTGGCTGGAACACGCATTATGAAATTCGGGAATGTTCCCACATGCTTTTCAAGGAGATTTTTTGATGAAAGTTAAATTGTTCGCTGCTGCCGTTGGTGTGTTTGGCCTGGTGACTGTGGCCCTGGCGGCATGCCCGCTTTGCGCATAATGCGGTAAAAGCACCGGGCCCTTTCGGGCCCGGTTTTTGATGCAGTTATTGTGCAGGGCTTGTTGCCCTAACAACACGATTTGTTTTGCTGAATGGGCGGGCATTTCACCGATCCGTACGAGCAAAAAACACAGCAATCGCCCGGCTTGGGCTTCAACAACGCACTGCAGTGCCCACACTGGAAAAAAAACTGGCATGCGTCGGTGGGCATGATGCACGGGCTGCTTGCGCCGCAGCTTGGGCAGGTCAGAATCGATTCAAGTACAACATCAGTCATGGCACTTTCCCCCTGTTTTTACATGAACCATGGCACGGCCAGCATGAGCAGTGAAAGCACGGCAATGACCCAGAACACCAGTTTTTGGCCACGACTGCAACTTTCGCAATCCGCTTTGCGCCAGAACATTTTGTAATAGGCCAGCGCCAGCAAGCCGAGCGTGATGGCGATGAAAACGGGTCGATAGGGTTCCAGGGCAGCGACCATGCCCAGCGACGAACTGCCCCCTACGCCTGCGGCCAGTAGCAAAAGCGGGCCAAGGCAACAAATGGAAGCCCCGAATGCCGCCAGTGCGCTGGCGATCAGGGTGCCGGTATTTTGAAGTGGTTTCATGTTGATTTCTCTGAATGCAGTGTGAAGATGGTATTGTGAAAGCCGTACCCAAGTACGGAGTCAACAGGCATGATCCAGAAACACACATTGAGCATTGGCGGGTTGGCCCAGGCAGCGGGCGTGAACGTGGAAACCATTCGCTACTACCAACGCGTGGGCATGTTGGCACAGCCTGCCAAACCCCTGCAGGGGGTTCGCAAATATGGTGCCGGGGACATCAAGCAGATCCGGTTTATCAAACGCGCCCAAGCCTTGGGTTTTACCTTGGCGGAGGTGGCTGAACTGCTGGCGCTGGGCAACGCAAGTTCCTGCCGTGAAACGCAGGTTCTGGCTGAAAGCAAGCTGGAATCCATTGGTGCACGAATCAACGACTTGGTAAAAATGCAGAATACCTTGCTGCAACTGGTGGCGCGATGCGATACAACGGACGAATCGACCAGTTGCCCCATTATTGATGCATTGGTAAGCGATGAATAGCTTGACCTTGCCACACTGTCAGGGTTTCTAATACAGTGTTTGCACCCCATCAATTTTTATGTACTGATCAAGGAAGTTCCATGCCCGGTTGTAACCACTGCCCCGCTGACGAGGCCGCCAAATCCACCGCAGTTGATCCCGGTTTTCGCAAAGTGTTGTGGATCGCGTTGATCGCGAATGCAGCCATGTTTTTTCTGGAAATTGGTGCAAGCTGGACCGCAGGTTCTGTGTCCCTGTTGGCCGATTCACTCGATTTCGGTGGCGATGCGGCTAACTACGCCTTGTCGCTGTTTGTGCTGGGCATGGCCATTCAAACCCGCGCCAAAGCGGCCCTTCTCAAGGGCGTGTGCATGGGCCTGTACGGTGTGGGTGTGCTGGGTTTTGCGCTGTATGCGGCGTTTCAGGGTGATGTGCCGGCGTACACCACCATGGGTGTGGTTGCCGTGCTGGCGCTGGCCGTGAATGTGGGGGTGGCTGCAATTCAATACCGCTACCGCAATGGCGATTCCAATATGCGTTCAGTGTGGTTGTGCAGCCGAAACGACGCCATTGGCAACATTGCCGTGTTGTGCGCTGCTGTGATGGTGGGCTTTACGCAGGCTGCCTGGCCCGACCTGCTGGTGGCGGCCCTGATGGCTTCACTGGGTTTGTCGTCCTCGGTCAGCGTGATCAGGCAGGCGCGTTCGGAAATCAGGCCATAGAATTTATGTCGACAAGCCACCATGTGTATTTGTTGTGCGCAGAATGGTGCGGTGTGTGCCGTGCCTTTGAAATTCCATTCAATGAAGCCGTGCAAACGCTGGGATCGGTCCAGGCGCATTGGGTCGACATCGAAGACTTTCCGGAATGGGAAGACAAGGTTGACATTGAATCGTTTCCAACGCTGCATGTAGAAACCACCGACGGGCGGGTGGTGTTCTCCGGCAGTATCGAACCCGATGCAGACCAGTTGCTGCGCTTGCTGGTTCGCCTTTAAAAAGGCGTTGTTACTTGAATGGCTGAATCAGCAGCTTGTGCAAGGCCGAATCAGATTCGGTTCGAAACAGTTCAATGCCAATGGGCATGGTTTGCGGGTTGGATTTGGGTTGTGCCACGTAGGTGCCAAACAGGCGATCCCACCAGGGAAAGTTAAAGCCGTAATTGGAATTTGTTTCCTCAGGGCGAATGGAGTGGTGAACCCGATGCATGTCGGGTGTAACCACGAACCAGCGCATCACCCGTTCCAGCCGCGCTGGAATTGAAAAATTCGCATGGTTGAACAAGGCCGTGCCATTGAGCACGATTTCAAACACCAGCACCACGACCGGGTGAATGCCCAAGGCCCATACCAGCGCAATTTTGTAGACCATGGAGCCCACAATTTCAATGGGATGAAAGCGCAGTGCCGTGGACACGTCGAAATCCAGATCGGCATGGTGCATGCGGTGAAGCCGCCACAGCAGCGGAACATTGTGCGAAGCCCAGTGCTGTGCATAAATTGCCAAATCCAGAAGCAGAAAACCAAGGGGTGCGGCCAGCCACAAGGGCATGTTCAGCCAGCCAAGCAAACCACCTTGCTGGGAATACACATGTTCTGCCACACCCACGGCCAGCACCGGCAGCACAATGCGCAGCGCCAGTGAATCGACCACCACCAGCCCCATGTTGTTGAGCCAGCGAAATCCCTTGCGGCAAGCCAGTTGCCGAAACGGATACTTCCACTCCAGAAAGCCCACCAGCACAAAGATGCCTGCAAAGGAAATCAATCGAACGATGAATTCAGACATGTCTAATCCAATATATGATTGTGTAATCATACATACAAAAGAAACTGGCATGCACTGTTCACCACAAATGAATGCCGAACAGGGCGGTCAACTTGGCCAGCAATACAAAGCACACGCCTGTCAGCAATGCACTGCCTGCGAGGGCCGACACAAACCCCACCCTGGGCAACAGCCACGGGAATGCCAGGAACATTGGCAAGGTGGGCAACACATACCAGAACGTCAAATACGCGTGGTTCGCAATTTTTTCCTGCGAAGCATGCTCAACGGCAAGCCAGATCAAGGTCAACACAGTGACCAGGGGCAAGGCTGCTATCAGCGCCCCCAGTTTGTCGCTGCGTTTGGCCACCTCGGAAATGAGAACAACCAGGCCCGCAGTGGTCAGGTATTTCACAATGATCCAGCTCATAAAGTATCACTTCATCAAAAACCGCACGTCAACATTGTTGTTCCCGGCCAAGGTGCGTTCTGTGCCGTTCAATACGATTCCTGGCTTGTCTGGGCCAGAATGCGTTCAAGCGGCTTTTTACCCACAAGCCAGAACATGAGAGGGGTCAACAAAGTATCCAGAATGGTGGAGCTGACCAGGCCACCAAAAATAACCACAGCCACCGGGTGCAGAATTTCCTTGCCCGGTGCATCTGCTGAAAGCAGCAAAGGGGTAAGGGCCAGTGCCGCCGTCAGCGCAGTCATCAGCACCGGGGTAAGCCGTTCCAGCGAGCCCCGTACAATCATGGGCAGGCCGAATTCCTCGCCCTCGAATTTGCACAGGTTGATGTAGTGGCTCACTTTCAGAATACCGTTGCGGGTGGCAATACCCGCCAGTGTGATGAAGCCCACCATGGAGGCTACCGACAGCGACACACCGGCAATCCACATGGCGGCCACGCTGCCCACCAGCGCGAACGGAATGTTGCCCATGATGACCAAGGCCAACGTGGTGGATCGGTAACGCGTGTACAGCACCAGAAAAATAAGCGCCAGGGACATCAGCGACAAACTGGCGATTAATTGCGTGGCCTGTTCCTGCGCCTGAAACTGGCCTTCAATACTGACAAAGTAGCCGCCGGGCAAGTTGGTGTTGTCCACGGCGTTGCGCACGTTCGCAATGATTGCCGACATGTCCGACCCGTCCGTGTTGGCATACACCACAATGCGCCTGCGGCTGTTTTCCCGGCCAATCTGGTTGGGCCCGTCGCCTTCTTCCACCGTGGCAATGTTGCTCAGCGGAATTTGGCCCGTGGGGCTGTCCAGCATCACGCGGGAAAGGTCTTGCGGTGTGCGGGCGGTATCCGGCAGCTTGACCACCAGGTCAAAACGTTTTGCACCGTCCACCACCTGCGTGATGCGTTCCCCTTCCGAAAGGGTTTCAAGCGCCGTGAGTATTTCCCCTGGCGCAAGCCCGTATTGCGCAGCCCGGCGGTAATCAACCCGCACCTTGATTTGTGGAATCAGCACCTGTTTTTCGACCGACAAATCCACCAGGCCGTCCACCGAACCCAGGCGGCCACGCAGGTCTTCGGCCAGGCCGCGCAAGGTGTCAATGTCGTCACCAAAAATCTTGATGGCAACCTGTGCACGTACGCCTGAAAGCAGGTGGTCCAGCCGGTGTGAAATGGGTTGACCAATGGCCACCGAACCCGGTAGCACCGCCAGCTGTCCGCGAATATCGGCCATGATTTCCTCGCGGTCGCGCGCCGATGGCTTCAGGTCCACATCAATTTCCGCTGCGTGCACGCCTTCTGCGTGTTCATCCAGTTCAGCGCGGCCAGTACGCCGCCCCACTTTTTCAACTTCGGGAACCTGCGCAATCAGCTTTTCGGCCAGTGCACCCATGCGGTTCGATTCTTCCAGCGAAATGCCCGGGTTAAACACCAGGCCCATCACCAGCGAACCTTCGTTGAATGCGGGTAAAAATGCCTTTGGAAAGAAAGGCACCGTGGCTGCAGCACCCGCCACAACCAGCACGGCCACGGCCAACATGGGTTTGGCGCGCGGAAAGGACCATTGCAGGGCACGGGTGTCCCAGGTTTTCAGGCGTTTCACCAATGGGCTGTCACCATGATCTAGCCTACTGATGCGTGGCAGCAGGTAATACGACAGCACGGGGATCACGGTCATCGACACCAGCATCGACGCCAGAATGGACACAATGTAAGCAATACCGAGTGGCGCGAACAGCCGCCCCTCAATGCCGGGCAGCGCAAACAGGGGCACAAACACCAGAACCACGATCAGGGTGGCGTACACAATGCCCGAGCGCACTTCCACGGAGGCATTTAAAATGGTGTTCAGTATCGATTCAGGGTCGCTTTGTTGCCCGCGAATTTTCAGGCGGCGAAGAATGTTTTCCACGTCCACCACCGCGTCGTCTACCAGTTCACCGATCGCAATGGCCAGGCCACCCAAGGTCATCACATTGATGGATTGCCCCAGCAGCTTGAACACAATCACCGCCACGGCCAGCGAAAGCGGAATGGCAATCAGTGAAATGGCCGTGGTGCGCGCGCTGAGAAGGAAGGCAAACAGGATGATGGTGACCATGATGGCACCGTCACGAAGGGCCTCCACCACATTGCCAATCGATGCTTCAATGAAGTCGGCTTGCCTGAAAAGCACCTCGGGTGCAAGCAAACCACTGGGCAAGCCCTGCGCCAGTTCAGCCAGTGCGCGTTCAACTTCCTGGGTCAAATCCACCGTGTCGGCAGACGGTTGTTTTTGCACGCTCAGAATGACAGCGGGGCCGCCATTCAAACCCGCATCGCCGCGTTTGAATGCGGCGGCGTAGCGCACATCGGCCACCTGTTCCAGCAGCACGGGCGCACCGTTGCGGTAATCAATGGCCAGCCCTTTCAGGTCGTCCAATTGATTGGTGCGCCCCAGGTTGCGGATCAGGTACTCGCGGTTGTTCAGGTCGATGAAGCCGCCACTGGTGTTGGCTGAAAAGGCTTCCAGTGCATTTTTAAGCTGTTCCAGCGTGATGCCGAACTGCGCCATGCGGGCGGTGTCTGGTTCAACCCGCAACTGGCGGACCTCCCCGCCAATCGGAATCACCTGCGACACACCGGGAATGGACAACAGCCGTGGCCGCAACACAAAGTCGGCGTATTCCCGGGCCTGCATGGGATCGGTTTTGCCGGTGTCAATGGGCAGGGCGATCAACATGATTTCACCCATGATGGAACTGACTGGGCCCATCACCGGGGTGATGGAACCGGGCAACTGTTCCTTCACCAGCGTTAAGCGCTCGGCCACCAGTTGGCGGTTGCGGTAAATGTCGGTGCCCCAGTCAAATTCAGCGTACACAATTGACAAACCAACGCCCGAAACTGAACGCACACGGGTAACACCCGGCATGCCGTTCAGCGCGGTTTCGATGGGAAAAGACACCAGTTGTTCCACTTCCTCGGGTGCCATGCCGCCGGCTTCGGTCAACACGGTAATCAGGGGTTTGTTCAGGTCGGGGAACACATCCACCGGGGTTTGGGTGGACACATAGGCCCCGTAGGCCATGGCCATCAAGGCCGCAGCCAGTACAAAAAGCCGGTTATTCAGGCCAAACCGGACGATCCAGTTAAACATGCTGTCGCCCCTTATCGAATCTGGTTGATGAGTGCAGTGCCACTGACGACTACCCGGTTTTCATCGGCCAGCCCCTTGGTCACCACCACATGTTGGGCACTCACGGCCTGGTATTGGACGACCTGCGCAATGAAGCGCTCGGTCCCCGATTTGATCCACACAATGGGCTCGTTGTTGGGGTTGCGTACCACCGCCTCGGAAGGCAGGCGGATGCCCTTCACCTTGTCGCTCAGTTGCACCAGCACGGTGACGGGTTGGCCAATTGCCAGCGGCATGTTGGCTTGCGGGTTGCTTGTACTGGCGCGGAAGGTAAGCGGAATGGCACCGTTGACCAAACTTTTGCCCAGCCCCAGCAAGGTCAGCTCAACACCTGCCGTGTTGGCCAGCGTGCCACCTTGCACACGGCCTGCCAGGCTTGCATCGGTGGTGTTGGCTTCAATCAGCATGCGGTTGGGGCTGACCACTTCAAACAACACCTCGCGGGTGTCTACCACCTGGCCGTTCAATGCACTGGCTTTGGCAATCACGCCACTGGCGGGCGCTGTTAACGCATGCTTCCCGGTCAAGCTGCCCGCCAATGCTTTTTCACGGCCGCGCAAGGATTGAAGTTCAGCCTGTGCTGCATCAATTTCCTTTTGGGGCACGGTGCCCTGCAAGGCTTGCAGGCGAGCCACACGTTGTTGGGCCAGCGTCAGTTGGGCTTTCACCTCGGCCAGTTCGGCGCGTTGTGAACCCAGAGAAATGGCGTCTGAAACAGGCAGCAGGTAAGCCAGCACATCGCCTTTGCGAACCGCTTGCCCCAAAACTGGAAAGCCTTTGCCCGGGGCCGCTACGCGGCCTTGAAAGGGGGCTTGAACCCGCCCGCCTGCATTGGGATCAATGTCGACTTTTCCGTTCATCTGAACGATTTGTGCGTGTTCGCTTTGCACCGCCATTTGCGTGCGTATTTCCATGCGGCGTTGTGCCATTTTTGGCACGTTCACGCTGCCGTCGGGCAAGCGGGCCAAACCATTGCGCTGGGTGTTTGCAGGCGTCTCCAGGTGCTGGCCATCCGGACCATGGGCACCGGGTGAGGCCAGCAGGGGGGTAGAAAAAAGCCCTGCCAGTGCAGCGGCCAGTACCAGTGGAATGCAGGTGTTGCTCATGATGAAATCTTCTTTGAAACAGTGTGTGAAGTCTTGCGACGAACGCGAAGCACCAATGCAATCAGCAGGACCAAGGCCAGCGCGGCACCGATCCACCCCAGTGGGGAATCAAACAGCCCGTGTTCATGCCCATGGTCATCGTGCCCGTCGTGGTCATCGCCCTCACTTTGGGTGTTCAGGGTGGCCAGCAGCAAATCAGTTTGCTGGTCTTTAAGCAGGGTGAAAATCAGCGCATGCTTGCCGGGTTGCTGCAGCACCTGCAGCAGGGTTGGGTCGTCGAATGCGTAATCGCCCGCGTCTTCATGAAACGTGGCTTTGGCCGTCAAATCGCCCACTTCTACTTGTAGCTGCGCATTCAGGATGGGGGCGTTGGTTTTGTAATCGTCCACCAGCACGGAAAGTTCGCTGCTGTACAGCGTGGCCACCAGTTCGAAATTCTCGGTGAATGTCTCGGTGCGTGGCGTTGCCTGTGCTGCTGCAGTGCTGCTTGCACCGGGCGCGTCAATGTGTTCGCCATCCGGGCCATGGGCACCGGGTGCAGCCAGTGCAAGGCTGGTGGCCAGCCATGTGGTGGCCAAAAACAGTGTGATTTTTTTCATTGTGCTTTCTCCGGCAATAGTCCAAGTGCCTGTCTGTAGTCAGACACCTTGGCGGCGTGTTCTGATTTGGCTTTGCGTGCAAGTCGCTGTGCTTCATGGGCTTGTTGTTCAAACCGAAGCAGTGTGGGCAAATCGGTTTCGCCCAGTTCAAACGATCGCTGGTAAAGCGCATAGGCTTCCTGTGCAGCAGCAGCGCGTTTTTCGGCGCTGGCCTGCAGGTCTTCAAACAGTTTCAAGCTGGATGCCGCGGCCTGTGCCCTGGCTTTCAGGCTGCGTTCCAGTTGGCTTACCCGCGCCTGCGCTGCCAGTTCGTCGGCTTGGGCAGTCAACACGCGGTTTTGATGTTTGGCACTGGAACCCAGCGGAATGCGGGTGCCCAGGATGAGCGATTTTTCTTCAGGGGCGGCAAATGCGCCCCGGTCGCTCACAATCGAAAGCCCCACTTCGGGGTTGGGGCGGGACTGTATCCCCGCCAATTCCCGGCCGCGTTGTGCGGTGCTGAATGCTTCTTTTGCATGCGCCAGCTCAGGGTGTGTGGCGGCATCAAATTCGGTGTGAACGGTGGCCATGGATTCTGGCTTGGGTTCGCCAAGCACACTGGCTGGCAGACCGGTAAGGCCTGTGAAGTGGGCCGCCAACTGCGACACATTGCTTGCGGCCGTGCCAAATTCAGCTTTGGCCTGCGCATACAAGGCGGTGGCCTGCAACAAGTCAGCCTTGGCCAGATCACCTGCCGCAACACGCTTTTCCACATCGTCCAGCAGGCGCTTGGAGCCGACCAATCGCGATTGTGCAATTTCCACATCCAGTTGTGCGGCAATCGTGCCCCAATAGGCTTGGCGAACCTGCTCAGCCAAGGCAAGTTTCTGCGTTTGAAGTTTCAGTTCAAGGGTTTGAAGTTCTGCGTTGCGAAGGTTGCGTGAGGCTTTTCGTTCACCCCACAGCCACACCGGGGCCACCAGCCCTAGTTCAATTTCACGAAGGCCCCGGTTGTCGAAACTTCTGTCCGACCGGTAAGAACCCTCAATGCTCAGTGGTTCGGGCGTGATGGCCCGCGCAGCCGAGACTGCAAAATTGGCGGCTTCAATGCGTTTTTCTGCGGCTTGCAGTTCAGGGTCAATGGCCAGGGCCGATTCAAAGGCCGACGCAACATCAACGCCCCGTTCGGCGGCTTGGGATGGTGGGGGAAGTAACAGCTGTGCAAGCGCTACACCCAACACCAGACCAAACAGCACCACGCGATGTGGTGAATTCATAAGGTACTCCGTTAATCAATGGTCAAGCGCTTTCCCGGCAGGGGGAAAGAAAAAATGGATGACGATGGATTAACGCCAGTTCGGGCGTTCGATGCGCTGAAAAACGATACCAGCCTGAATGGCGGGTGTCCGGCTGTGTTGAACAGCCGCAGGTTGGGGAAAGTCGGGGATCGCAGTCGTGGTGAGCACCGACAGCGAGTGAACATGAAACTTGTGGTGATCTGATGCACTGGATTCATCTTGAGAAGAGGAATCATGGTCTGCAGGCGCATCGTGTGGATGTGCGTGGTCATGATCAAGTTCGGCGTGGTTGTGAAACACCACATCCACCAGCGATTCAGAAGGCCCATGCGCATGATAAAGCTGCACCGCAGCCCAAGCGGACTGAAGCGGCAACAGCATAATCAAAAGGATGAACCCGATTTTTTTCATGGGCTGAGTGTAGCACAACACCTGATTTTCGCAATTCACGCCGGTTTGCAGGCACCCGGCTGCGCGCAGTGTTGAACGACCACCCTTGCTTTCAACCGGGTAACCAGCAAAAACAAACCACCCAGTTTTCGGTGAATGAACAGGCAATCAATGGGTGGCGCGTGCCAGAATTTTCGGTCCTCACCCAGCTCAAACCCTTTGTCGCGAATGCGAGCCGCCAAATCGGTGTTGCCAAAATCGAAGTGCCCCTCGGTGCACAGGGGCTCGCAGGCTTGTTCCATCAAGTCCAGCACCAAATCGCGGTGGTGGGCCATTGTGGTGTGGTCAAAATAGCCAATGCGGGTGGCTGCCTTTTCCATCATCTCGCGGCTGTTGGCTTGCGCCGCTTTCATTACATCCACATAACCGTCTACCAGTTCTTTGTCAAAACTGCGCGTGGCACCGAAATCCAGCAACACCACTTTGCCGGTTTTCGGGTTGTACCGGTAGTTTGCAAAGTTGGGGTCGGTTTGCATCAGGCGCATGCCCAGCAATTCCTTGAACAGCAGTTCGAACAGGGTGGTGGCAATTTTGTCGCGAACCGGTTGTGTGGCATGGGCCATTTGTTCAATGGGCACGCCATCTACGTAGCGCATTGCCAAAATGCCGCGAGTGGTTAAACCGGTGTCCACAGTTGGAATTTCGAACCGTTCGTCCTTGCCCAGGGCCTGTGTGTATTTCACGATGCATTGCGCTTCACGCAGGTAATCGGCTTCTTCGTGCAGTTGCTTTTTGGCCTCTGCAAGCAGCGCAGCCAAATCAAATGTTTTGGGTACCAGGCCTGTGAAGCGAAGAATGGTGGCCACGTTGTCTATGTCGCTGTCGATGCTGTCGCGCACACCCGGGTATTGAATTTTGATCGCCAGCTTTTCACCATCAAGCGAAATGGCTTCATGCACCTGACCAATGGATGCGGCTGCAATCGGTGTCAGGTTGAATTCTCGAACCTGCTCACGCCAGTTTTCGCCCCATTCTTTTTCAAGCACAGCCAGCAATTGTTTGCGGGGCATGTGTTTGGCGTCTTGCCGAAGTTTGGCCATGATCTCGGCCAGTTGCGGTGGCAGCATGTCGCCTGCATCCATCGACACCAGTTGCCCAAGTTTCATGGCCGCGCCGCGCAATTGGGCCAGTTGGTCGGCCACGCGCAGGGCGTTTTTTGGCGTCATCAGCAGGCTGCCCAGTGTCGGCCTTTTGCCTTGAGCGAATTGTTTTGCACCGTTTTTAACCACCGAGCCCGCAACAGTGGTCGCCAGCGCGCCGAAACGGCTCAAGCGGGCAATTCGCCCTGCGGGTACTGCCGATTCATTGCTGTTTTTATTACCGGGGTTTTTGGGGCTGGACGACATGGGTACTGCTTGAAGCGGGATCAAGCCCCATGTTAAAACAAAAAAGCGCCTGTGCGGGGAAACACAGGCGCCTGGTGAAAAGCCAGCGGTTGCGCACTGGCTGTTCAATTACTCAACCATTAACTGGCATCACTTTCAGTCAATTTTGGGCTGTTGACCATGCTCAGTACATCCTGGCGGGAAACCTGCGCGCGCTCGGATTGCTGGGCAACGTGGTCGGTGCCGTCGCCGTGGGAAGTTGGGTTGTCTGCCAAAGCCAAGGCAGGCACTGTTGCGGAAATGGCCAATACGGAGGTGGCGATCAAATGACGTGTATTCATGGTAAATCTCCTTTAGGTACTTTGAAAACTGTTGCCGCTGCGTTGTTGCGTTGGCATAAGTCGTACTTTACGCAGGGCCGAATGACCAGGCAGCGACACGCACATTACAAATTTGTAATTCTAAAAAGCGCCTTGCCCTTCTATACTTGCGGACATGTTTGTCTGCGCAAAGCGAAGTTGTCCCCATGAAAATTCTGGTAATTGAAGACGAAAAAAAGTTGGCCAGTTACCTGCAAAAAGGTTTGAACTCGGAAGGGTTTGTGGTGGATGTTGCGCACAATGGCATTGACGGCCTGCACCTGGCCACGGAAGGTCACTACGAGCTGATCATTCTGGACGGCATGTTGCCCGACCTCGATGGCTTGGGCGTGTTGGCCGCCCTGCGCCAAACAATGAATATTCCCGTGTTAATGCTGACAGCTCGTTCCATGGTTGAAGACCGCGTGAAGGGTTTGCAGGCGGGGGCCGATGATTACCTCACCAAACCTTTTGCATTTTCCGAACTGGTGGCCCGTGTGCACGCATTGGCACGGCGGGCGCAAGGTACGCCCGCAGCGACCACAGACAGCAGCCACTTGAGTTTGGCCGATCTTGAACTGGATGCCGTGAAGCGGCAGGCCCGGCGGGCTGGCCAGGACTTGCGTCTGACTGCCAAGGAATTCAGCTTGCTGTGGTTGTTGCTGCGCAGAAAGGGCGAAGTGCTCTCGCGTACTGAACTGGCTGAACTGGTGTGGGACATGCACTTTGACAGCGAAACCAATGTGGTGGATGTGGCGGTGCGCCGCCTTCGCAGCAAGATGGATGAGCCGTTTGCTCAACCCTTGCTGCACACAGTGCGCGGCATGGGTTACGTGCTGGAACACCGTGCCGTGGAGCAACCATCGTGAGGCGTTCAATTGCCACGCGTTCATCGCTGCAAATGTCGCTACTCAGTATTCTGGGTGTCGCGCTGATTGCACTTTTTGGTTACCACTGTGTGTGGATGTGGCAGGACATTCGCCACCAGGAAACGCTTGAACGTGCAGCCACTGCAGTAGAGCAGGTGCTGGCCCGCAACGCCGAACTGCGCCCCACCGAGATGTGGGGGCGCGTGGATGAATTGTTGGTCAGCCTGGGCAATGTACGCGCCAAAGTGCACGGTGAAAACGGTGAGGTGTTGTATGGCCCACAGGTGTTGCTAAGCCAGGTGAAACACAAGGACACCTACATGTACCCCTTGAGTGGCTTGGGCGGCACCATGCCCATGCGGGACCTTGAACTGGCAATCGATGTGTCTGAGGACAAGAAATTCCTGAATTTCATTGGTGTGATGTTTGCAGTGGCCGCCGTGGTGTGGGGCGTTCTGGTGATGTTGCTGAGCGGCTCCCTCGCCCGGTTTGAACTGAAGCCCCTGAACAAGTTTGGTCGCAAAATTGCAGACTTTAATCCGTCTGATTTAACTGCGCGCATTAAAAGCGAGAATGAGCCGGAGGAGCTGTACCCGGTCATTGAACAGTTCAACAAATTGATGGGTAAAGTGGGGCAGTACCACGAACAGTTGCGTTCATTCAATTCCAATGTGGCGCATGAATTGAACACGCCCTTGTCCAGCCTTACTGTCAGCCACGAATTGCTGTTGCGCGAAAAGAACCTGAACCCCGAACAATTAAGGGAGGCATTGCACTGCCATCTTGAAGAACTGCAGCGCATGAACCGTATTATTCAAAGCATGCTGTTTTTGTCGCATGCCAGCCAGGGCCAATACAAGGATTTTCGCTTGATTGAAAAACTGAGCGAACCCGTGATGACCGTGATGGATTACATGGAAGCCATGCTGGAGGAAAAGCACCTGCACTTTGAATTGCACGGTGAGGCTAGCGCACGGGTTGATTCAGAACTGATCAAGCGGGCTTTGTCCAACCTGGTGTCCAACGCCATTCGGTACGCCGAAGCGGGCAGCACCATTCAAATTCACATCGATGAAAACGAAACGCCTGGTGCTGTCCGGCTAACCGTCAGCAACCGGGGCGTGTGTATTCCCGAGAACAGTGTGCCGCGGCTGTTTGAACCGTTTTACCGGGTTGATCAATCCCGCAACGAAAGTGGTCACAACCATGGTTTGGGCCTGGCCATTGTGGCCGCCATTGCAAGGTTGCATGGCGGCGAACCATTTGCACGCTGCGATGGAGAATGGGTGCGGATCGGTTTTTCGGTGAAACAAGCCAAACCCTGGCAACAGGACATTAAATGGCCTTGAACAGATTTGTTCTGGAATTCGGTGAGCGCGTCACTGTTAGCCGCGCAACTTCGACAAATTGTGAATCAGTTTAAACTCTATTGATTAAAAACAAATAGAGTGCCGTCGTGCCGCTATATCGATATTCAAAATGGCTTACTGGATCCCAGCGCTATGGAGCGAACAATTTGCAATTGGGTATGTGGCTGGCATTTGTTGCCGGAGCAATCAATGCAGGTGGTTTTTTTATTGTTAGCGCTTACACCAGTCACATGACTGGTTTGGTGTCTTCCGCTGCGGACAATTTAGTGTTGGGTAATGTTTCTGTTGTTCTGACCGCACTATTTGCAGTGTTGACATTCTTTGCTGGGGCGTTGGTTTGTTCAATTGTTGTTTCTTTTCTGAGACGCCGCTCTAAAGAATCCTGTTATGCATTTCCTGTTTTTTTAGAGGCGCTGCTTTTGCTGGTTTTTGTGATTCTTGGATCATATTCAAGTTCAGATAACCTTTTATTGTTTTTACTTTGTTTTGTAATGGGACTTCAAAACGCTTTAATCACAAAGGTTTCGGGGTCGGTTGTAAGAACGACCCATGTAACAGGAATGATTACAGACCTTGGCATTGAACTTGGAAAACTCATGTACTGGAATCGAAGTGGTGAGCAGCGCGGTAGACGAGTACAGGCCGACAGGGCTAAATTGCGGGCTCTTTTATCTTTGACGGGTCTATTTTTCTTGGGTGGAGTAGCAGGTGCCCTCGGTTTTAGTTTAATTGGTGTGGAGATCTCTTTAATCCTATCGTGCATTTTGTTTTCCATCAGCTTAGCACCTGTACTTGACGATTTTGTAGGGTTGTCCGCTTGATAAGCAGTAGGTTTTCATCCTCTTCAGTTGAAAATGTCTCACGCGTTTCTAGGAATCAAAAACCCGGTGACAAGCGTTTCTGTTCCTTTGTCTCCGGCTGCTAAAACTCTCTGCCCGATGCGTTTTCTAAACAGCCAGCAATGCTGGTAATCGTATTGATTCCCACTTATCTTTGACCAAGGGGATGTAGCAAAATCTTGGACAACGTTGGGAGGCAGTCCATCTATTCTTAAGAAGAACGCCTTCATGCGATAGATCTGCAATAACACTCCTTTTATTGCTGTTTATCCGGCACAGCAGGATAGCTGAGTCACATCTTTCGAGAATGTCTGAGCCGCGAGCTTCAACCCTTCGACCATCGTCAGGTAGGGGAACAACTGTTCGGCCAGCTCCTGCACGGTCATCCGGTTGCGAATGGCGAGCACCGCCGTCTGGATCAGTTCACCCGCTTCCGGGGCTACCGCCTGTACACCAATGAGCCGCCGACTACCTACCTCAATGACCAGTTTGATAAAGCCGCGCGTATCGAAGTTGGCGAGCGCACGCGGCACGTTGTCGAGCGTGAGCGTGCGGCTGTCGGTTTCGATGCCCTTCAAGTGTGCCTCCGCCTCTGAGTAGCCTACGGTGGCGACCTGCGGGTCGGTGAACACCACGGCAGGCATGGCGGTAAGGTCAAGCGTCGCTTCACCGCCAGTCATATTGATGGCCGCGCGCGTACCGGCTGCTGCAGCGACATAGACAAATTGCGGCTGGTCAGTGCAATCACCGGCAGCGAAGATGTGCGGACTACTCGTGTGCATACCTTGGTCAATCACAATGGCCCCTTGCGCATTGAGGGCTACCCCTGCCGCTTCCAGCGCTAGGCTGCGCGTGTTCGGCGCGCGGCCGGTAGCGACCAGCAGCTTGTCGGCGCGTATTTCGCCGTGCCCGGTGGTCAGCACGAATTCGCCGTCCACATGGGCGACCTGACTGGCTTGAGTGTGTTCCAGCACCTTGATGCCTTCGGCACGGAAAGCGGCCGTGATGGCCTCGCCGATAGCTGGGTTTTCGCGGAAGAACAGTGTGCTGCGCGCCAGAATCGTGACCTGGCTGCCCAGCCGGGCGAAGGCTTGCGCGAGCTCCAGCGCGACCACCGAAGATCCAATCACAGCCAGCCGTTCGGGAATGGTGTCGCTGACCAGTGCCTCGGTGGAAGTCCAGTAGGGTGACTCTTTCAAGCCTGGAATCGGCGGTATGGCCGGACTGGCGCCCGTGGCAACCAGGCAACGGTCGAACGCCACGACGCGCTCGCCGCCATCGTTTAGCTGCACGATCAGGTTGCGATCGTCCTTGAAGCGGGCAGTTCCATGCAGCACAGTAATGGCTGAATTGCCCTCCAGGATGCCTTCGTACTTTGCGTGACGCAATTCATCGACCCTAGCTTGCTGCTGTGACAGCAGCCGATCGCGCAAGATTGTCGGCGCCTCAGGCGGTATGCCGTCATCGAACGAACTTTCACGACGCAGATGGGCGATGTGCGCCGCGCGGATCATGATCTTGGACGGCACACATCCGATATTGACGCAGGTACCGCCGATGATTCCGCGTTCGATCAGGGTGACTGTCGCGCCTTGCTCGACGGTCTTCAGCGCCGCCGCCATCGCGGCTCCACCGCTGCCAATGATGGCGATATGCAAACCGGCACGCTCAAGTGCATCACGGATTCTTGTTTCATCTTTGAAATCATCCACCCGGATCGAGCCTTGATAACCCAATGCGGCGATGGCGGCCAGCATTTGGCCTTGAGACACGGCGGTGTCCGCCGTTACTTTTGCGCGGCTTTCGGCATAGGACACCACGGCGGCTTTCACGCCGGGAATCATTTCTAAAGCGTCTTTGACATTTGTGGCGCAGGTAGTGCAGGTCATGCCTTTTACGGTGATTTCTGTCATTTTTTTACTCCATTGAATTTCGGGGTGCAGCATGCATAAGCTTGGCGTTTTCGCCGGATGGCGTAGATTGTCAAACCGATGAAAATCACCAGCGCAGGCAGCAGTACATAGTCCAGATAGCCGGTTAGCGCGGACAAGCCGACCACTCCGAGGAGAATGAAAAGCACCGGTGTGAAACAACACAGTGCCACGAAAGCTGTGCCAATGACGCCGACATACAGAAGTGTCTTGGGATCTTTCATGATCAATTCTTCACCGAAGATGGGTAGCCCGCATCCTCGGTAGTCTTGGTCAATTTCTGCACGCTGGTCTTAACGTCATCGAAGGTGACGATGGCCTCTCGTTTCTCAAAGGTCACGTCAACCTTGCTGACGCCTTCGACCTTGGAAATCGCTTTCTTGACGGTGATCGGGCATGCGGCGCAGGTCATACCCGGCACAGACAACGTGATGGTCTGGGTAGCGGCCCACACGGGTGCAACAACGGCGGCAAGGGCGAGGGAGGTAAACAGCTTTTTGGCTTGCGCCGAAATTTGCGTTTTCATGGTGAACTCCTGTGGTTAATAGAAAAATGGCACGACGTAGGGAAATCCGAGCGCGACCAGAACCAGCGCAGTCACGACCCAGAAAATGAGCTTGTAAGTCGCTCGTACCTGGGGAATCACGCACACGTCCCCCGGTTTGCAGGCGGCTGCTTGCCGGTAGATGCTCCGCCACGCAAAGAACAGCGCGACCAGAGCTGCACCGATAAAGATAGGGCGATAGGGTTCGAGCACCGTCAGGTTGCCGATCCATGCACCGCTAAAGCCCAGGGCGATCAGGATCAGCGGCCCTAGACAGCAGGCTGACGCAAGAATGGCGGCTAGCCCGCCGGCGAAGAGTGCGCCGCGCCCGTTTTGTGGTTCAGACATACGTTTGTCCTTTCAATTTTGGTTTGGATCGCTTAAGCTTACTTCCGTAGTCATGTACGGAGTCAAGCGATATGCAAACTATTTTTGAGAATCTGACCATCGGCGTTTTTGCCAGGGCGGCCGGGGTCAATGTGGAGACCATCCGGTTCTATCAGCGCAAGGGCTTGTTGCCGGAACCGGATAAGCCTTACGGCAGCATTCGCCGCTATGGCGAGGCGGATGTAACGCGGGTGCGCTTCGTGAAATCGGCCCAGCGGCTGGGTTTCAGCCTGGACGAGATTGCCGAGTTGCTGCGACTGGATGACGGCATCCACTGCGAGGAAGCCAGCAGCCTGGCCGAGCACAAGCTGCAGGACGTGCGCAAGAAGATGGCTGACCTGGCGCGCTTGGAAAGCGTGCTGTCTGAACTGGTTTGCGCCTGTCATTCGCGGCAAGGGGCAGTTTCCTGTCCGCTGATTGCATCACTACAAGACGGAACGAGACTTATGAGGTCGGCACGCGGAAGCCTCCTGGCTTGAGTGCGTCCCGTTTATGATGCGGTGTGCCGGTATTTAATGCGGTTGGAACATGAGCAGTCTACTCAGTCCATTCTTCTTCAAGGTTCGCTTGAAAGACTAAGCCCCGTGTTAATGGCAGCACTGGTCACCACTTTTGCACCCGGAGCCCTTAGTCATTTTTAGCGGAGTGATTAATTCCACTTTGCTGATATCTTTTTGATCGGCGGTGCCACCATGCTCAAAGGAATTACCATGAAATGGAGACGGGTAGTTATATGTCAATGACCGCTGTGGGTTTGACCAACAAGAAGTTACTAACTGTTCGATTCAAATCAAAATAATCCGAATATTGTCACCGATAAGGGCTGTACTGCCATGGAGCTAATTAAATTCACCACTCTGTTTGCACTTACAGCCCTCTCTGAAATCCTAGGTTGTTATCTACCCTGGCTGGTGCTGAAACAAGACAGGTCCCCGTGGTTATGGCTTCCGGCCATCGGGTTTCTTGTTTTGTTTGCCTGGTTGCTTACTTTGCACCCTTCGGCTGCGGGGCGTACCTACGCCGCCTATGGCGGAATGTACATTACAGTAGCGCTGCTTTGGCTTTATTGGATTGAAGGCATCAGTTTGACCCGCTGGGACATTGCTGGCGCAGGCCTGGCTTTGGCGGGCATGGCGGTTATCATGTTGCAACCAAGCCCGTAGCGCGAACAACTATCGCAATCAACTCGAGTGCATCCCTGACCCAATTTTTGATTATTTTTTGGATAAACATGTGGCACAACATTCTTAATGCACAAAACCGCTGGATCACCGGTGTTTCAGTTTTTCTCATGCTGGTAGCCAATGGCAGCTTTGCAAGCCAGTTGCTGTTGGCCTACCCGCTTAGCGACGGTAACTTGTTGTTCGTCAGTTCGGTACTTTTGTTGTTTACCCTGGCCACCACTTTCATGCTGCTTTGGCTTTGCCATGGACGTGCGGCTAGATGGGTGTTGGCCTTTTATTTGCTCGCTTCAAGCATGGCAGCGTATTTCATGTCGGCCTATGGCACGGTGATTGACCAGACCATGCTGGAAAATACCCTGCAAACCAATGCTTCCGAAGCAGGAGATCTTTTCTCAACTTCCATGCTGCTTTACCTGTTGGGCCTGGGTGTGCTGCCTGCCTGGTATGTGTTGCGCCGCATGCCCAAGACTGCAGGCTTCGTAACAGAACTACGTGCAAAAACACTATTCAGTTTGTGTTTGCTGGTTGGCATGGTACTGCTGATCGTACCATTTACTTCTCAATACGCTTCGTTTTTTCGTGAACACAAAAGCCTGCGCTTTTACGCCAACCCAACTTACTTCACTTACTCGGCCATTCGCCTGGCAAGCAGCAAAATCAAAGGCAGTGCTGGCCCCGTGGTGGTGCAAGCAGTTGCGCCAGACGCTGCATTGAATGATGAACCCCCGCAGCACCCCAAAGAACTGATTGTTTTGGTGGTGGGCGAAACGGCGCGTGCTGACCGGTTTGCACTGAATGGCTACACCAAGCCCACCAACCCAGCGCTGGGCAAAGAAGACGTGGTTTCTCTGAGCAATGTTAATTCATGTGGCACGTCGACCGCCGTGTCGGTGCCCTGCATGTTTTCTCTGGCTGGGCGCGAAGGCTTTGATGGCGAAACCGTGCATGAATTTGAAAATGTACTCGATGTGCTGAAACGCCAGGGTGTTGAAATTTTATGGCGCGACAACAATTCCGATTCCAAGGGTGTTGCTGTTCGTTTGCCCTACGAGAATTTTCGCGACCCGGCCATCAATCCGGTGTGCGATTCCGAATGTCGGGACACCGGTATGCTGGTTGGGCTGGAGGAACACATACGCAAACACCCCGGCAAAGACCTGTTGATTGTGTTGCATCAAATGGGCAACCATGGCCCCGCCTACTACAAGCGCTACCCGCCAGAATTCGAGCGGTTCACCCCGGTGTGCAAAACCAATGAATTGTCAAAATGTACCGACGAGGAAATCAACAACGCCTATGACAACGCAATCTTGTACACCGATTATTTTTTGGCGCAAACCATTGCATTGCTGAAAAAGTTTGATGCAAGCCATGAGACCGCCATGCTGTATGTGAGCGACCACGGTGAGTCCTTGGGTGAAAAGGGCATGTATTTGCACGGTGCACCTTATGTGTTTTCACCCAAGGAACAAACCCATGTGGCGTCACTATTATGGTTCGGAAAAAACTTTGACTACCGCACGGAAGACTTGAGGCTGGTCAAAGATTATCCTTTCACGCACGACGATTTGTTTTGTTCGCTCATGTTGACTTTCGAGGTGGAAAGTGGCGTGTGCGCGCAGCGCACCGATGCCTTGAAAGCGTATTTCGAACGTCAACGGCGAGCAAGCTAACCCCCCAGCAAAGCCACGCGGTGGCAAGCACATGACTTGTAAAGTGGGCTCCTTTGGCAATTTGCACGCCGCTGGCCAGCCCGCCCATGAACAGCACCACGATGGCTACTGTCGTTTGATGCCGCTTTAGCCACGGCATTGGGCTGTACAGCAATACAATCCACATGAATGCGGTGGATGCATGCCCGCTGGGAAAACATTTTCCAGGCCCCGGGTTTGCAACAGCATGGGTGTTTTGAAACAGCCGAAAATAATCGGCTGCTCCACCATACAGGTTTAAATCCCAGGGACAACTGTGTGAAGACAGGGCTTTGAGCACACTCACCACCAGCGCGGCCAGCAAGCTAACCAACAGGATAAAAAGAATTTCTTTCCAATAGACCTGCCTGACAGACTTTAAGCAAAGTAGCAAAACAAAAACCAGCCAGATGCCCGCGGCAAGCCAGCGCAACCCGTCGTGCAACAGCAAACTAAGCCACTGGTTTTGCTTCAGTGGAAAACTGGCTGCCTGCGGGTCAAAAAATACATTGGAAATGGCTTGATCCCAGCCGGTGTAGCGGTTCAAAAAAACGATGAACACACCGAGCAGCGTCCAAGCTGCCCAGTGGTGCATGGGACGTGAGTTTTCAGAAAACAAATTGATCTCCAAGCCCTGTGAGGGTTGCCACACCCAGCAAGGCGAACAAGATAGCGGCGCTGATGTGTACCCATCGCACTGGAATTTTTTGGGTTAGCTTGTCGCCAAGCAACACAGCCGGTACATTGGCGATCAGCATGCCCAGCGTGGTGCCAACCACTACCCAAAACACACTGGCATAGTGAGCAGCCATGGCCACAGTCGCAACCTGTGTTTTGTCGCCCATTTCAGCCAGAAAAAACGCAATGAATGTGGTGCCAAAAACGCCAAGCCGACGGGTGAAAGACAAACCAGAATCGTCAATCTCGTCAGGAATCAACACCCACACAGCCATCGCCAGGAACGACGCACCCAAAATCCATTTCAAAGTTTGCGCACCAACATTCGCCGTGACCCAGCCTCCCACTACTCCAGCCAAGCCGTGGTTCAGCAGGGTGGCCAACAAAATGCCAAGAATGATGGGAATGGGTTTTTTGAAACGCGCAGCCAGAAGCAAGGCCAGCAATTGGGTTTTGTCACCGATTTCAGCCAGTGCAACAACACCGGTGGACACGAGAAAAGCTTCCATTACAAAATTCCACGGCCTTGAGAACCAAATGACCACATTCCACCCAGGCCGAAGCGGTGGAAATGCAGTCAAAGGTCTTGCCAAGTGTGGAAACCGCTTGCACCATGGCTTTTGGGCCAAGTATGTTGATGCAAGCCCTTTTCGAGAAAAGGAGGCTACTCCCCAATGAGTGATGGTATGTTAACCGGAATCGTAAAAACTTCCAAATTCTGTGAATTTCAGGCGAATCGAAATAAGCGAACAGTCCACCATCATTTAATCGATTGGAGAACACCGGCATGCAAAACCACGACTTGAAGGAAACCGCCAGAGCGGCTTTGAGCAAAGTACCTGAAGTGACTTTGCTGTTCTGGGTAATCAAGATTGCAGCCACCACACTGGGTGAAACAGGGGGCGATGCTGTGTCGATGTCCATGAATTTGGGCTACTTGATGGGCACAGTAATTTTCGCGGTAGTTTTCTTCATCGCGGTCGCTGCACAAATCAAGGCGGATCGATTTCACCCATTTCTGTATTGGACCACCATTATTGCCACCACCACGGTGGGCACCACACTTGCGGATTTTGCGGACAGGTCCTTGGGGGTAGGTTATGCGGGTGGAACCGCAATTTTGTCCACCTTACTGATCGTGTCCCTGTTTGCCTGGTATCGAACCATGGGTACGGTGTCTGTTAGTTCGGTGAACACCCCAAAAGCAGAAATGTTTTACTGGATCACCATAATGTTCTCGCAAACACTGGGCACAGCGCTGGGCGATTGGACCGCCGATACTGCCGGCCTGGGGTATACCGGGGGTGCAATGGTGTTCAGTGGACTTTTGCTGCTTGTCGTCGGTGCGTATTTCTTCACTAGTGTTTCCAGAACAACCCTGTTCTGGCTTGCCTTCGTGCTAACCCGACCCCTTGGCGCTGTGGTGGGCGATTACCTTGACAAGCCGGTTGACATGGGTGGTCTTGCGCTAAGCCGGTACACCGCATCGGCCGTGTTGCTGGGTTTTATTGTGGTGTGCCTGTTGGCTTTCAAGCAGAAAGCGAGCTCAAAAGCGCATTAACCTTAAACTGTGCCGGGCTGGCATTGAGGCTTAATCCAGCCAGCCCTGGCTGTACAAACCGTGCTTGATTTGTGCATACAGCACGGGTGCAGTAACTAGGCCAGCCAACCCGAACAGTGCTTCCATTACTAGCATGGCCAGCAACAGTTCCCAAGCTTTGGAACGGATACTTGAACCAATGATGTGCGCATTCAAAAAATACTCAACCTTGTGAATCGCCACCAGCCATATGAACGCCAAAATTGCCATGGTCAATGATTGGCTCAAGGCGATTGCAACAATGATTGTGTTTGACACCAGATTACCCACAATCGGAATCATGCCCGCCACAAATGTGATGCTGACCAAAGTACCTGCCAAGGGGATGGGTGTACCCAAAGCGGGCAGCACACCCAGCAGGAAAATGGCAGTGGCCAAAGTGTTGATTGCGGATATTTTGAATTGTGCAAACACAATGTGAGTGAAACTTTCAATCAGTTCGTCAAAGCGCAGGCGAAGCAAGCGTGGCAGGTGTTTGCTGCTCACCTTACCGGTTGATCGGTTCAGTTGAATGCTTAACAAGGCCCCAATCACGGTGCCTGCGAGTACATAGCCCACACCGCGAAGAGTGTGCCCTCCCCAGGTTTGAAGCTGACTCGCATGATTTTGAAGCCAGGCAGCCGCTGCGGCACGAACCCCGTCAATTGAAGCGGGCACATGAGCCGACAAGGCGGCAGGCAGGGCAAGGCGCAACTGATCAAGTACCTTAGACAAACGTTCAAGCACCGCAGGCACGCCCACGTTGGCTGAACCCGATTCCAGCAGATATTCCAGTGAGGCACCCAAACCCAGAGCAATGGCTGACAAAACCAGCAACAAAGCGATTGCCTCAACGTGACGAAGCGCTGGCAGCCAAGCTTTCAGGCGATGTGCCAAACGTGTAGTGGCCCCATAAGTGATCAAGATCGCGAAAACGGCCGGTGTAAGGTGCAACGCAAGCACCGAGAACCATGCGGCACAAATCCATACAACAACGATCAGTACCCTGCTTAATGAAAACTCGTGGGCGGATTGTGAAAAGTTCGAGGGTGTCATGTTTTGGATGAATGAACTAATGTTGCGCTAAGTTTGCATGGGCAAAGTGGGAACTGTCGCAAGCAAACCCGCTTGATTGACTTTCAACCACGGAGTGAAATCATGAAACAGAGAAAATTATTTACCGCCCTGATTGTAACCGCAAGCGCGATTGCCGGGGGAAGCCTTGCATACGCCAGCAAGGAACCACCACCGAACGATGCAGTGGCTTTGTTTTCAAAAGCAAAGGTTACATTGATTCAGGCCATTGCGGCAGCGGAACAGCATGCAGGGGGTAAAGCTGTTCAGGTGGAGCTTGAGCAACAGACCTCGGGCGGTCCGGTTTATGATGTCGAAGTGGTTACCGCAGACCACAAGGTGTACGACGTTAAAGTGGATGCTGCCAGCGCCAAGGTTTTGTCATCGAAACTGGATCAGGCCGATGGCGAGGATGACGACGATTGATGTGCAATAGTCGGGTATGGCAACAAAACCATGCCCGGCGCTTTGCAAGCCATGGCATATTGGCACCTTCCGGAACACAAACAAACGTGATCTATGCAATTCAATTCGGCCACCACTTCAGTCATTCCTCGCGGCGTTTGGGTATTGGGTTTTGTCAGCTTGTTGATGGATATTTCTTCGGAAATGATTCATAGCCTGTTACCGGTCTATTTGGTAACCGTGATGGGGGCCAGCGCCTTGTTGGTCGGCGTGATTGAAGGTGTGGCCGAATCGACCACCATGGTGGTCAAAGTGTTTTCAGGTGCATTGAGCGATTATTTGGGGAAACGCAAGGCTTTGGCTGTATTTGGATATGGCCTTGGTGCCATCAGCAAACCTTTTTTTGCAATGGCGGGCAGCACCGGAATGGTGTTTGGGGCTCGCTTTGTTGACCGGGTAGGCAAAGGCATTCGCGGTGCGCCTCGAGATGCACTGGTCGCTGACTTGGTCCGCCCCGAAGCACGCGGGGCCGCATATGGCTTAAGGCAATCACTGGATACTGCGGGCGCATTTTCTGGACCCTTGCTGGCCGTTGGGTTGATGCTGTTGTGGGCCAATGATTTCCGGGCCGTGTTCTGGGTGGCGGTTATTCCGGCTGTGCTTGCTGTGGCCTTGCTGTACTTTGGTGTGGCAGAGCCCGAGAAAGCAAGTGAAAGAGGTGCGAGAGCCCCCATCAATTGGCGCACGTTTCGAAGTCTGGGGCGGGACTATTGGTGGGTTGTCGGCATTGGCGGCGCTTTTGCGCTGGCCAGGTTCAGCGAGGCATTTCTCGTGTTGCGTGTTCAACAAGCTGGCTTGTCTGTGGCATGGGCTCCGCTTGTGTTGATTGTCATGAATTTGGTTTTTGCTTTGTCAGCGTATCCATTTGGAAAACTTTCAGATCGAATGTCACATACCAGGTTGCTGTTTCTGGGCTTGGCAGCATTGGTTGCAGCCGACTTGTTTCTGGCCTTGGGTGAATCCTGGCAGGCCTTGTTGCCCGGTATTCTGTTGTGGGGCCTGCACATGGGCATTACCCAGGGGCTGCTTTCCACCATGATTGCGGCAACAGCACCAGCTGGCTTAAGGGGTACGGCTTTCGGAATCTTCAGCCTTGTCGGTGGAGTAACTACATTGATCGCCAGCGTACTGGCGGGCTGGCTTTGGGACAGCTGGGGTGCAGCGTTCCCGTTTTATGCAGGGGCTTTTTTTGCCGCTGCTGCCATGGTGTTGATTGTTATGAACAAGGAAAACTCCAATGCGTGTGCTACTGGTTGAAGACGATCTCATGATTGGAGAAGAAGTGCAGGATGCATTAAAAGATGCTTCCTACGCCGTTGATTGGGTCAAGAATGGCGAAACAGCGCTCAGTGCCCTGAAAACCCAGCACTATGACTTGTTGTTGTTGGATCTTGGCTTGCCGCAGCGCGATGGTATGGATGTGCTGAAAGCCATTCGAGCCAGCAATAATCCAATTCCTGCGCTGATTGTATCTGCCCGCGACCAGTTGTCTGACCGCATTCAGGGCCTGGATCATGGCGCAGACGATTACCTTTTAAAGCCCTTTGAAATGGCCGAACTGTTTGCCAGAATCCGTGCAGTTGTGCGCCGCAAGTCGGGCGGCGCTGCGCCAGTGTTGGGCAATGGGATATTGAATCTGGATCCCTCAACCCGACAGGCCTGGCGGGTTGACCTCGAGCCGGTGCAACTGAGTAATCGGGAATATGCCTTGTTGCACGCATTGCTGATTCGCCCGGGTGCCATACTGTCCCGAGCTGATCTTGAAGACCGCGTGTATGGTTGGGGTGAAGAAGTGGAAAGCAATGCCATCGAGTTTTTGATTCATGCCTTGCGCAAAAAACTGGGTGCCGATTCAATCAAGAATGTGAGGGGTGTGGGTTGGATGGTTCAAAAAAGCAATTAAACAGGTCAATTCAATTCTGGTTGTCGGTGTACCTGTCGGCGGCCATTCTGCTGGTGGCAGTGGTTACCGGGGCGTTATCATTCTTGTTTGCATTTGATGAAGCCCATGAACTGCAAGACGAAAGTCTTAGGCAGACTGCTTCGCTGATTGATCACGTTCCCTCAGCAGATGAAATTATTCTGGTGAATGGCAACCGCGGAAGTGATACAGATTCTGACCTGCTCATCCTCAACCTGAATCCGTTTTCAGATCCGGTTTTGTTTGGCTTAGTGGATGGTTTGCACACGCTTGATCAATCGGGAAAAAAATATCGCGCGTTCATTAGAACCTTGCCAGACACTGCGCGAATCGCCATTCTCCAGAAAACGGAGTTACGCGATGAAATTGCAAATGACAGCGCGATTCGCACGCTGTTGCCATTGCTGATTTTGGTACCCATTCTTCTTTTGGTGGTGACCTGGCTGGTGCGAAAAATATTCCTGCCAATTGGTGTGTTGGCCCAAGAGATCGATTCTCGTGGGGATCTGGAGTTGCACGCGGTGCCGGAAGAAAACTTGCCACGGGAAATTCAGCCTTTTGTTCATGCCATCAATCGGCTGTTTGTGCGGGTTGCACAGTCAGTACAAAACCAGCAGCGGTTCCTGGCCGATGCAGCGCATGAATTGCGTTCGCCCATCGCGGCGCTGTCATTGCAGGCCGAGCGTTTGAGTGCCTGCGATTTGAATCCCGAAGCGCGTGAGCGAGCCGTCCGTTTGCAAAAGGGCATTGAGCGAAGCAGGCGCCTGTTGGGCCAGTTGCTCAGCATGGCCCGGGCACAGAGCAACCCGGTTGTGGAGCGTGGCCCTATTTCCTTGCTCGGCGTGTGCACCCATGTGCTAGAGGACGCTATGCCTTTGGCCCAGGCCAAGGGTGTCGATTTGGGCATGGACGAGGACACACAAGATGCCCTTGTGCATGCGGAAGAAACGGAAGTGCTGCTGATTGTTCGTAACCTTGTGGACAACGCCATTCGGTATGGCAGAACAGGCGGCATGGTTGATCTGGGAATTCATCACGAACCGGACTGGGTGGTTTTCACCGTAGAAGACAATGGGTCCGGCATTGCGCAGGTGGATCGCCAGCGGGTGTTCGACCCATTCTTCCGAGTATCCGGTCTTGAGCAAACCGGTTCGGGCTTGGGCCTTGCGATTGTGAAAGGCTTAGTGGACGGGTTGGGGGGAAAAATTGAATTGCTGGACTCAAGCAGATTTTCAACAGGACTTGTGGTGAAGGTGTATTTCAGCAAACACCCCAAGTCCTGATCCTGTTTTAATCAACCAATAATCCTCACGGGCAGGAAAATTTTTCGTCCATTGCGCTGAACCAGCAGAGCCACTGATTTTTTGGCCTGTTTCATCGTGTCTTGAACCTGCTCAATGTTGTTTACACGAACCCCGTTGATCCCGATCAGCACGTCGCCCCGCTGTACGCCTGCCATGGCTGCTGCACCGCGCACCTGCTCAATCAGCATGCCGTTTTGCACCTGAGCCTGCTGCTGTTCATCGGGCTGCAAGGGCCGCAGTGCGAGGCCAAGGCGGCCTTCGCCAACAGCATCTGTTTTCTGGGCACTTACCACCACATCTTTCTCGATATTACCAAGTTGAGCGGTTCGTTTCAGGACTTCACCTTGCCGCCAAATTTCAAGCGTCATTTTCTGACCGGGCTTGGCAGCACCAATTAAGGCGGGCAAATCACCGGAGGCCACAATAGGTTTACCATCGGCCCGCAAAATAATGTCGCCAGACTGCAAGCCGGCTTGTTCCGCCGGGCTTGTTGGGTCGACGCTGGAAATCAGCGCACCTTCGGGCTTGTCCAGTTTGAAAGAATCTGCAAGGCTCTGGTTGACCTCTTGAACTGCAACACCCAAGCGGGCGTGGCTTGCTTGTCCGGTGGCCACAATCTCGGCCTTGATTTTGTTGGCAAGATCGATTGGTATGGCAAAAGACAAACCTTGGTAGCCACCGGTTTGGCTGAAGATCTGCGCGTTGATGCCAACCACTTCACCTTTGGAATTGAAAAGCGGGCCGCCTGAGTTCCCCGGATTCACTGCTACATCAGTCTGGATGAATGGTACAAAGCTGTCTTCGGGAAGTGAACGGCGTTTGGCACTGACCACGCCGGCTGTTACGCTGTTCTCGAAGCCGAAAGGGGATCCAATGGCCAGAACCCATTCGCCGACCTGAAGTGCATCCGGGTTGCCCAATGGGGCACTAGGCAGGTTCTTGGCGTCGATTTTCAATACCGCAATGTCGGTTCTTGAGTCGCTGCCCAACACCTTGGCTTCATACTCCTTGCGGTTGTTCAGCTTGACCACCACTTCGGAAGCATCCCGAACCACATGCGCGTTGGTCAGGATCAGACCATCTGGGGACACAATGAATCCGGAGCCTTGCCCGTAGGTGGGTACTGGGCCGCTATCCGGACCGTTGGGATTGGGAAACTGCTTGAAGAAGTCGAACATGGGATCGTTTGGCGATACACCGGCTTGCGCTACATTTTGCTTGATTCCCCGAACACTAATGTTCACCACCGTGTCTCCGTAACGCTGTGCAATCTGGGCAAAGTCGGGCAGTGTGGTATTTTGAGTTTGCGCTTGTCCCTGTTTATCTAGCAGGGGTGTAGCTGCCGTTGCCGGGGTGCCATTGAAGTAGCTGGCACTTGCCCCGCCCAACATGCCTGCGGCAATCAAGGCCAACATCAGGCGTGAGGGGCGTTTGCTGTTTGAGTATGAAGAAGTCATGGTCTCGTTCCTTTCAAGAGTGACAACAATGAACCAGTTGAATACCAACCGGAATGGCTTCATCATGCGCAGGAAAACTTAGCTCTGAATTAGGCGACGCAGCTTACTTTGAACGGATGAGTTTTTTATTTTGATACGCTAAACAGGTCACACTGCACACGATCAGGGTTAAAAATACAAGGCTTGTTTGTGTGGTGCCCAAGCCCAACCCGCCATTGTCGGCTGGTTGCGATAACCAATCGCCAAAGGATGCGCCTAAGGGGCGGGTAAGAATGTAGGTCAGCCAGAATGCCCATACAGAATTCATGTTGAAGCGAAAACGGGCAATTGCAATCATCGCAATCAAGGCACCAAACACCAGCGTAGAAATGGCGTAACCCAAGTTCAAACCCTCTGCGAACCAGTCGCCCGAAGCCGTGCCCAAAGCAAAGGTAACCAGAATCGCGAGCCAGTAAAACCATTCTCTGGCAGGTGTATCAATGTGGTGAATGGACAGCGTACCTTCACGGCGATGCCACCAGGCAAACACGCAGGCAAGAGCCAGCGAGAAAGCGGCGGTTGATGCCATCAAGGGCACACCCAGATTGTCGGTTAGGTGATCGGTGATCAAGGTGCCCAGTACGCTGATCAGCACAATGCTTAACCAGTATACCGAGGGGGTATACCGTTTGGTTCGAAGTTGCATACCCAAGGCAATGGCAGTAAGAATGGCCACCACCGCAGAGGTGGCCGTTAATCCAAAGTTCAGGTTGAAATTGAGAAAATCTGCCGCAGTTTCACCCACGGTGGTCGACATCATTTTGACGAGCCAGAACAACAAGGTGACTTCAGGCACCTTGTTCAGTAAAAATTTCCCGATGCCGGGTTGATTGCCGTTGTTCATGTTGATTCCCCTTTTGTGTGTCACGGTGCATGAATGTTATGCAGTGACACTTAGGCGAACATTAGTGAAGTTTTGTGTTTGTTGGTTCTCCGGTGTAGTTGTGTTCTCCGCTTGCATCGCTACACGGTGTAGCCTCAAGCTGAATGGTGGTGTGGTGTAAATCAAACCGGTTTGCCAGCATGGTGCGAATTTGTTGAAGCAAATCAGTCCAATCCACTTCCCGGTGCTGGCATACCACATGAACTGACAAGCTGGACTTGCCGCTGGAAATGGACCACACATGCAAATCATGAATGCTGTCCACGCCCCAGTGACTTGACAGTGCCTGCTTGATCTCGTCAATATTCAAATGTTCCGGTGTGCCCTCCAGCAAAATATGTGTGCTTTGTTTTAACAGGGCCCAGGCACGTGGCAGTACCCAAAGCCCGATGCCCACGGCAATCACAGAATCAATCCAGCCCCAGCCTGTCCATCGAATCAACAAAGCACCAACGATCACGCCCACTGAACCCAGCATGTCGCCCCACACCTCGAGGTAAGCACCCTTCATATTCAGATTGTTGTCTTTCGAGCCGCTCAGGATTTTCATGCAGATCAAATTCACAAGCAGGCCAAGTGAGGCAACGATCAGCATCACGTTCGACTGAATATCGGGTGGATTCGCTATTCGCAGATACGCTTCTATCAGAATGTAAATGGCCACTCCGAACAGCAGAATGGCATTGACAGCAGCCGCCAGAATTTCGAAGCGGTAATATCCAAATGTACGTTTTTTGTCAGCGGGTTTTTTGCCAATTTTGATGGCCAGTAGTGAAATGGCCAACGCTGCCGAGTCTGTGAACATGTGTGCCGCATCGGAAATCAAAGCCAGGCTGTTGGTGAATATGCCGCCCACAACTTCGGCCACCATGAAGCTGGTGGTGAGTATCAAGGTGATCCACAGCGGTTTTTCGTATCCTTCTACTTTCACATCATGGGAATGTCCTGCGCCCATATTGTCTACCCCTCATTTAAACCAAAGTTGAACACCAAAACCCGCTGCCACTTTCACTGTTATGGCGAAGCAAGCCAGAGTAAGCAATGCGCTGCCCGCCAGCGAGAGCACAAACCCCACCCTGGGTAACAGCCAGGGGAAGGCCAAAAACATGGGCAGGGTAGGTAGTACATACCAAAACGTCAGGTAGGCGTGGTTCGCAATTTTTTCCTGTGGTGCCTTTTCAACAGCAAGCCAAATCAGCGTCAGCACAGTGACCATGGGCAACGCTGCGATCAACGCGCCCAGCTTGTCGCTGCGCTTGGCCACCTCGGAAATCAGAACCACCAGGCCTGCGGTGGTGAGGTACTTCAAAATAATCCAGCCCATGTTGGTAACCTATGTGGTGTAAGCAGGTTTTGCTTGTTGATCCGTAATTTCCATTTCCTCTTCCTTGCGGTGGGTCAACCGGTAAAGAATTGGAAGGACCAGCAAGGTAAGGGCGGTTGATGACAGAATTCCCCCGATCACCACTGTGGCAAGGGGTCGTTGGACCTCCGCACCTGTGCCAGTGGCAATCGCCATCGGAATAAAGCCAAGCGAAGCCACCAGCGCGGTCATCAATACAGGGCGCAGCCGTGTCATGGCACCGTCATGAATGGCCCTGTCCAGGGGCATGCCTTCCTCGCGCAGGCTGCGGATAAATGAAATCATCACCAGCCCGTTCAGCACCGCAACACCAGAAAGTGCAATGAAGCCCACCCCTGCTGAAATTGACAGTGGGATGTCGCGCAACCACAAGGCCAAAATACCGCCAGTCAATGCAAACGGTACACCCGTGAACACAATCAAGCCATCCCGAACGTTGTTGAACATGATGAACAACAACAGGAACACCAGAAACAGTGACAGCGGAACTACAATTTGCAGTCGTTTGGAGGCCGATTGCAACTGTTCAAACGTTCCACCCCAACTGATCCAGTTGCCTGCTGGTACTTTCACCTTCTGCTGAATCTGGTTTTGCGCGTCAGCCACAAATGAACCAATATCACGGCCACGTACGTTGGCAGTCACCACTACACGGCGCTTGCCGTTTTCGCGGCTAATTTGATTGGGGCCAGGTGCAATGTCCAAGCTGGCCACATCGCCCAATTGTACGAAAAGCGGCATGTCACTTCCAGAAACATTGCCGGGCAACTGAATAGGTAGTCGGGCAATGGCTTGCAGGTCATTTCGAAGTTCCTCGGGTAATCGCACCGTGATGTCAAATCTGCGATCGCCCTGAAACAGCACGCCTGCTTCTTGCCCGCCAACGGCCATGGCAACAGTGTTTTGAACATCGGTCACATTGATACCAAACCGTGCGGTTTTTTCACGGTCAATCTGAACGGTCAGCATGGGTAGGCCCGTGGTTTGTTCTACTTTCACGTCTGCTGCGCCATCGACTTTCTCCAGCACTTCGGAAATTTCTCCAGCAACGGTATTCAGCGTGTCCAGGTCGTCACCAAATACCTTCACAGCCACATCGCTTCGCACACCCGACAACAATTCATTGAACCGCATTTGAATGGGCTGGGTGAATTCATAGTTGTTGCCTGGTATTTTCATGACAGCGGTTTGCATGGCATTAACCAAGTCAGTTTTGCTGCGGTTGGGGTCGGGCCATTCCGAGGTAGGTTTTAGCATCACGAAATTGTCCGCCACGTTCGGTGGCATTGGATCTGTTGCAATTTCAGCCGTACCAATTTTGGCAAACACACGATCCACTTCCGGAAACTGCTTGATGGTTTTTTCCAGTTCAGTTTGCATATCAATGGCCTGACTCAAGCTGGTGCCCGGTATGCGCAAGGCGTGCAGGGCAATGTCCCCTTCATTCAAGCTGGGAACAAATTCGCTGCCCATGCGTGTTGCCAGCAAACCCGACAAAACTACCAACACCGCGGCAATTGAAAGCACCACTGGTTTGTTGGCCATTGACTTGACCAGTGCAGGCTCGTATCCACGCTTGGCCCACGTCATGATGCGGTTTTCTTTCTCGCTGACATTGTTGGTGATCAACAAGGCCACCGCGGCTGGAATGAAAGTGATCGACAGAATCATGGCACCCAGCAAGGCGGCCACTACTGTGAAAGCCATGGGGTGGAACATTTTTCCTTCCACGCCGGTGAGCGCGAAAATGGGCAGGTAAACCACCATGATGATGAGTTGGCCGAACAGCAGGGATCGTCGCGCTTCCTTGGAGGCCAGAAACACTTCATGAAAGCGTTCCTTGCGCGTGAGTGTTCGCCCCGCTTTGCTTTGTGCATGGGCCAGCCTGCGTACACAGTTTTCTACAATCACCACAGCGCCATCGATGATGATGCCGAAGTCCAGTGCGCCAAGACTCATCAAGTTGGCACTTACCCCGTTGTTGACCATGCCGAAAAACGTGAACAACATGGACAGAGGAATGACCATGGCCGTGATAATGGCTGCACGAATATTGCCTAGAAAAAGAAACAAGATCGCAATGACTAGAATGGCGCCTTCAATCAGATTCTTTTTTACTGTGTTGATGGCTTTGTCCACCAGCACTGTGCGGTCGTAAACGGTTTGTGCTACTACGCCATCAGGCAGGTTTCGGTTGATTTCCTCCAGCTTTTTCGACACCGCCTGAGACACCACACGGCTGTTTTCGCCGATCAGCATAAACACTGTGCCCAACACCACTTCTTTGCCGTTCTCTGTGGCGGCACCGGTTCGGAGTTCTTTGCCAATATAGACCTGCGCCACATCTTTAATTCGAATCGGTACCCCCGAACGATTCGACACAATGACGTTTTCGATGTCGGCAATATCGGTCAGTTGACCAGGTGCCCGTATCAAGTATTGTTCGCCACGCTTCTCGATGTAACCAGCACCCACGTTGCTGTTATTTTGTTCAACAGCCCGCAGCAGATCGTCTAGGGAAATACCTTGGGCAACCAGTTTGTCGGGCGAGGGTGCAATCTGGAATTGCTTGGCGTAGCCACCGATGGTGTTTATTTCAGTCACACCAGGTACATTTCGCAGTTGGGGTTTGATGATCCAGTCCTGAATTTCCCGAAGATCCGTTGGAGTGTAGGGTGTGCCGTCTTTTTTCACAGCCCCTTCTTTGGTTTCCACGGTCCACATGAAAATTTCACCCAAACCCGTGGAAATTGGCCCCATCGCGGGGTCGATTCCAGCGGGCAGTTGCCCTTTGGTTTGCTGAATGCGTTCATTGACCAGTTGGCGCGCGAAATAAATGTCGGTTCCTTCCTTGAAAATCACGGTGACCTGTGACAAGCCGTAGCGTGAAATGGAACGGGTTTCCTGCAAGCCAGGCAAACCCGCCATGACAGTTTCTATGGGATAAGTGATGCGCTGTTCAGACTCCAATGGCGAGTAGCCAGGAGCGGAGGTGTTGATTTGAACCTGAACGTTGGTGATATCGGGTACAGCGTCGATTGGCAATTTTTGATAACTGTAAATACCCAGGGCAATCAGGCCCACGGTCCCAAGCATCACAAACCATCGTTGTTCGATGGCAAAACGGATTATTTTTTCAAACATGATTCGGTACTTCCTCTGTTCGCATGCAGTGGCAAAGGTTTGAGCAGGTTTTGGCAAACATTGAATCAATGGTCATGGCTTGCCCCTGATTTGCCGATATCCGCCTTGATCAGGAAGCTGTTGGTAGCGGCGTATTGCTCACCCGCGTCCAGGCCGCTCAACACTTCAACGGTTTTGCCATCGCTGCGGCCCAGTTCAACCGGGCGTGCCTCGAACTGTTGGCCATAGCGGCCAAACACGGCGGGCCCATCCAGAATGGTTTGAAGGGCTTCGGTTGAAATGGCCACAGGTACTTCACTTTCCTCGGCCACCAGTTCAACTTTCACTGGCAGGCCGGGGCGCCACACAGAATTGGGGTTTGGCAACACAATGCGTGCAGTGGCGGTGCGGGTTTGTTCACCCACCAGGGAACCCACATAAGCCACTTTGCCGACGCTTTCCGATTCAAATGCCGTGGCCTTTACGGTGGCTTGCTGGCCCACTTTCACTGTATTCAGGTCTTTGGGGTAAATCGTCATTTCAGCCCACACGGTGGACAAATCGGCCACCGTGAAAATATTGGCGTCTTCCTTCAACGCCTGCCCCAAAGCAATGTTTTTTTCAACAACAGTGCCCGATATCGGAGATCGAATTTCATAGCGGGTCAGTTGGCTCCCAATGGCGGCGCCACCATCAATAGAAGCCAGCTTTTGTCTTGCGTTCAGCACCGCAATTTCAGCCTCTTGTTTGACATTGCGCGCTTGCAGATAATCTTGCTCGGCTGAAATTTTGTCTTCCCACAGTTTCTTTTCTCGCTCGAATGTGGTGTTGGCCAATGCCAAGCGTTTTTGTGCAGCCAGTAACTCGGTTCGCTGATCTGCCAGGGTTTGGCTGGAAATTACCGCCAGCACCTGTCCCTTTTTAACCTGATCGCCCGCGTTCACAGGGGCAGATTCGACAATACCGCTTAAGCGTGGTACCACTCTCACAGTGTTGTCTCTGTTGAACTGGATTTCGCCGATCAATTCAATACTGCTTTTGACCCGGGCAGGCCCCGCCGTGGCCAGTTCAATGCCGCTTTGTTTCATTTGCTCCTCGCTCATGTCAATGCGGTATTCAATCTGGTCATAAGTGAAGCGGTATTGTTTGCCTTCGTGCTGAGCGTTCACGGCAATACGGAATGAATGGGGCTCAAACACCACGGCATCGCCGCGCAGGAAATCGTTGGCGGGTGCAAAGTTGATGGTTTGAGTTTTTCGACCCAGTCGTTCAAGTTCAATGCTGGCCTTGGTGACCTCGGGGGGCAGCAAAGTGTCGTCTTTGTAGGTGTAAATCCTGAATTCAGGCTCAACGCCGTCTTCAAATATGGTTACCTCAACACCATAGCCGTCTTGAACAAAATATTTACCCCCCTTGGGGCCTTTAACCGGTTCATTGGGGTTGGCTTGTTCAAGTTGTGCGTCTTCGGTTTGCCCGGGTTGGGAGTTGCCGGTGTTCAAGACAACTGCGGGCAGCAGGGCACCCACTGCTACAAGCAGTGCGATGGAAATGATTTGTTTCTTACTGAAATTGCGATTCATGATTGATTGGTCCTACTGAGTATTGGCTGGTGTTTGCCCAAGAATCCCTTGCAGTTCGGCGGCATACCGGTGGGATTGAGCGAGCGATTGCTGGCTTTGCGCCATGGCATCAAACAAAGTGCGCTGGGCATCCAGTACCTCCAAAAAACTGAACTTGCCCATCTCGAAACCCTTACTTGCTGCCTCGTAGGCGTTTTGTGCGCTTGGCAGGATTTTTTCGCGCAGCGCAAGAAACTCTTCTCGGGAAGCGCTCAGATTCTCGTAAGCCGCTTGTAGCTCACGAGATAAGCGGTACTGCGTTGCAGTCAGTTCGTCTTTGGCCTGGTCGGCGCGTCGTAGCGATTCAAGCAAATTGCCTTGATTTCGATCAAAAACAGGAATGGGGATAGAGACCCCGAAAACAGCCTGATTAAGCCCGAGCTCCTGATTTTTTCGCCCGCCAAGGCTCACCGTCACATCTGGCACGCCTTTGCTGCGTTCGACCTCGCTGATCGCCTTACGACGATCTACTTCGATTTGGGCTTTTCGATAAGTGGGTGATTGTGTCAGCCTTACTTCCAACGTCTCGATTGTGGGTAGCTCCGGCGGCGTTTCCAGATTTCCTTCGACAGTTTCAAAGTTCACCTGAGGCTCGCCCATTGCGGTGGCCAGGCGTTTTTTGGATGATTTCAGCGTGCTTTCTGCGCGTGCGTAGTCTACGCGTGCACCCGCCAGTGCAATACCCGCTTTGGTGGCCTCGACAGGCGAAACCTTGCCAGCCTCGACGCGCTTTTGCGCAGTACGCAGGGCACTTTCGGCCAGAGCGATGGAGGATTGAGCCAGCCGCACTCGTTCCTGTGCTACCAAAGTGTCGTAAAAAGCTGAGGTGACTTCGGTTTGAATTGAAGCCTGAACAATTTCAAGTTCGGCTTTGGCAAGATCTCTGCCACGTTCTGCCGCGTCAATTCGTGCAGAGCGCTTTCCACCTAGTTCAATACGCTGATTGAGTTGCAGTGTACTAGTTCGGGTTGCACTGCGCGTGTCTTCGACTGTGGCCTGCAGCTCGGGATTAGGGCGAGTTTCGGCCTGCAGCACCGTGCCATCCAATGCCAGCAGCGCATTTTGGGCCGCTGCCAGTTCAGGGTTTGCAGCATAGGCCTTTTCAAGTGCGGTGTTCAACGTAAGGTTTGTTGTTCGCGGCAAGCTGGCTTGCCCAGATGGGGAATTAAGCCCAGTGCTGGTGTATTCGGGGGTGTCGCCCAGTGCCATGGCGGCACTTGGCAGCAACGCGGTCGCAGCCAGCGTTAGCAATAGATTTCGCATCGATTTCTCCGGTGTACAAAGGAAAGAATCGGCGAGACGAATTAACGCAGTCGTTTAAATGTGGGTAAAGACAGGAATCGTGTCGCCGGGATTAGGCAGACACGGGCCACTTGGGGCGTTCGGGGCGGGTTTGACAGAAAAAAGAATACTTCGAGGGGCTCAGCACCTGTTGAGGTGAACTGAAATCGATAAGCACGCTGTGTGCATCGTCAGCTGAAAAACCGATGAAACTTGATGAGTGCGAATGATCGTGGTGTTGCGGGTATTGGCTGTCTTGATTTTCGTCGCCATCCATTTGCCAGGCGTGGGAATGGTGTTCGTCTTGGTGGTGACCAAAGTGCGCAGTTTGTTGGGGCAATTCTCCATGAGCGCAATAATCCGCTACCGCACCCCAAGAAGCTTGAAGCGGCAACAGAAACATAAGAATCATGAAGATTACTGAGCGATGCATAATATTAGGATGTCATTTTTTGTGTGTTGATGTCAATCGTCGTTCTTGCTTGATTGAAAAGCCAATCACCGTAACTAGATCTTCGCTTCTCGCAAATACCTCTCCACCATGTAGTTTCGCAATGGCTGCCACAATAGCCAGGCCTAGCCCGTGATTGCTCCCTGTGTCACTTCGCCCCTCTTCAGCACGGAAAAAGGGTTCAAACAAACGGTTCGATTTGGCCGGGTCAATTGTCGGGCCTTCATTCGAAACCTTGATCCACAACCTCTCTGCTTCTTGGGTAATGTGCACGGTAATTTCTGTGTTGGCCTGCGCATATCGAATTGCATTGGACAGCAAGTTGCTCACCGCTCTTTTAATCAATTCAGTTTCAACCTCAACAGTGGCATCGCCTTGAACCGTAATGCAAAGCTCTCTGTCTTCGGCCAACTGTTCAAGGTATTCTGTGACCGATACCACCAACTGACGAAGACTCGGCACAGGTTGAAGTTGCAGTTCTCTGCCTTGGTTCGCATTGGCTAGAAACAGCATGCTGCGAATAATTCGTGCCATCCGGTCAAGTTCGTCGAGGTGGTCCCCCACAATTTTTTGAAGTTCATCGCCTTCGATCAGTTTGCGCCGTTGAAGCAACTCATGGCTGATGGTCAAGCTCGACAGTGGTGTATTCAATTCATGTGCAACATTGCTGTTGAACAGTTTCAATTGCTCCCGGTTCTCGCGCAGTTGCCCCAGTAAGCGGTTGAATCCGTCGATGAAGGGTCGCAATTCAAGCGGGGCCTTGTGGTCGTCCAGCACAACATCAAGCGAGCGTGGCCCCAAATTGTGAATGCGTTCTGTCAGTCGATTGATGGGGCGCAAAACCAGTCGAATCAATCGCATACTGATCAACACCGACACCAGGATCCACAACACGATGGACGATGCAAAAATTCCTGAAATGAAGTTCAGAAAACGTTCGTCATCTACGGTGCTCACTGCCAGTTCAACCCGTTTGGCTTGCAGTTGGGGAAGTTCGGTTTTAAACACTTGAGAGAATTCCCGAATAGATCCCTCTCCATTGAAGAATACCTCTGGCCCGAACATACGATTGCCCCGGCTGTCATAAACTTGGGCCTGGGTTCGGCCTTGCCCACCCAACACCTCTTCCAAGCCATGTTTCACATCTTCTGGTGAATATTCGGAAGTGGGTTTTAGTAAAAGGTGTTCAACAGCATGAAGCGCACGGCTGGCAGTTTCCTCCTGTTGCTTGGCCTGCCAATAGTGGATGCAGCAATACACAAGTACAGCGAGTAACACCACGCCCAGTACACTGACTGAACTGGTCAATCCGATGGTGGCCCTGGAAATTGATTTCACGCTTACTCCTTGCCCTGCGTCCTGATTTCGAGAACGTACCCCATGCCGCGAACGGTATGAAGCAAAGGGATTTCGTACGGATCGTCCAGCTTGATTCTTAACCTGCGAATCGCCACATCAATCACATTGGTCTCGCTGTCAAAATGCATATCCCAAATCAGCTCAGCGATTTCTGTGCGGCTGATGACTTCGCCCTTTCTTCGCAGTAGTAGCCAAAGTAGAGAAAATTCTTTCGCAGTTAACCGTAAATCCTTGCCGCCGCGCTTGGCGGTGCGGCGTACTGCGTCCAATTCCAGATCCAGCAATGTCAATACGGTTGTTTGGCTTTCTGCTGCAACTGTTGAAGTTCGGCGCCCCAGGGCGTGAAGCCTGGCCACCAGTTCGGCAAACGCAAAGGGTTTCACCAGGTAGTCATCTGCACCGGCCTTCAGGCCGCTCACCCTGTCTTCAACCATGGCGCGGGCGGTAAGCATCAGTACCGGAATACTTTTGGATTGGCGTAACGCACTTAATACGGCCAAACCATCAATGTCGGGCAACATGCCATCAAGAATGATCACATCGTAAAGGCCTTGGGTGGCCAAATGCAAACCGTCAATCCCGTTGCGAGCCAAATCGACAACGAAACCTTCTTCGGTCAGTCCCTTCTTCAGGTAATCGGCCAGCCGCAGGTCGTCTTCGATCAAAAGCAGTTTCATTAAATTTTCTTCATCTGGTGTATCGAAGCACAGTATAACCACCCCGAATTTGGTGAAGATTACATATTTGTAATGTACCGGGAAGGTGCCTGACAGGTGCCCCTGACTAGACTGAAGGCATGGGTTTAGAAAACAACCCTCCAATTCGAGTCAATCAGGAGATCATCATGAAAAATATTAAAATTGCCGCTGTTCTGATTACCACCTTCGCCATTGCTGCACCTGCAGTGGCACTTGCCGATGCTGCCTTCCACCCCGGCAAAGGCGATGCGGTTTATGAACCCCATCTGGGATACAAAGATCCAGCGAAATCTGCTTCACACGGCAACAAGGGATTTTGCTGCTATAGCGCAAAAATAATTGGCTCCGAGGCCAGCGGTGATGGGACCACACACGGCGATTGGGGCAACTCACGCTCTGGAAAATCCCGTCAGGAGGTGCTGCGTGAATTGCAAAGCCAAACCCCAGAGGAGCGCCGTCTGGCTAATTCGAACTAAAGCCAAAGTTTGAACATCTATAAAAGCGATGTTATTCTTTTGAACAATCACCGGACCGCACAACCATGACCAAAGTGATCAAATCACTGTTGATGTTTGTAATCGCCGCCTCTGTTATTTTTCAGGGCACGGCGCTTGCGGTCATGGTCGGATGTCATACCGGTTCCTTCGAGCAAACCTCGGATGAGTCGGGTCCTTCGTCACTTTCGTCCGAGCATTGCATCGAGCACATGTCAGACCAAGCTGCTCACCATGCTGTTTCGGACGATCAAGAGTCCAATGAAAGGCCCTGTTGCAGCTGTGATGCCATTTACAAGGCCAAGCTCGACGTTCCAGTTGTTCAAGTTGGTTTGATCCAATCCAACCTTCTCATCTCCGTTCCTTTCTCTTCAATCCTGCCCAGTGCCGACCTGGCGCTGCCTTATCGACCGCCCATCCTGGCCTAAGCCAATCCTGAATTTCGTTTACTGGTTTTAATTCATTTGGTGGAGGTACGTGTATGCGTACGGCTATGCAATTGTTGCTAGCGGGTTCAATTCTCGCAGCAAGCACAGGGTTTGCAAACGCCCAGTCGGAAGGTTTGCAGATTGAATATCAATCAGCTTTTGAGAACTACTCAACATGGAAGCCCAAAGAAGGCGACCGTGATTGGGTAGGGGCCAATCAGAATGTCGAGAAAATTGGTGGCTGGCAATATTACGCCCGTGAGCCTTACCTGAAAAATGGTGAAGACCAGCAACCCATGCAGGATGGCGGCATGGGGCATGACATGAGCAAAATGAAAAAGCCCATGAGCCCCGGCGAAGCTCACCAAGGGGGGCACCGATGAGAACTTTGAAATACACAGCAATTGCTTTAGCGATTGCAGGCTTGACCGGCTGCGCCACAGTGAACATGGATCAGTCCATGGCCAACCTGAATGAAACCACTGCGTCCATGACCGACAAGAAAGTGGTTCTTGCTCTGAACGATGAGCAGCGCAATCAGTTGCGCGCGCAAGCAGATGAGTTGTTGAAAACCCCGCTCGGATTAAATTCCACAGTGGAGCTGATGTTGGTAAACAGCCCTGAGTTTCAGGCGCTGTTGGCTCGGGGTTACAGCGAGTCTGCATTGGCCGCCCAATCGGGTCGAATCCCCAATCCAATTTTCAATTTTGAACGAATTACCGTTGGAGATGAACTTGAAATTGGGCGATTGTTCAGTTTTGGCCTGTTGGATTTAATCACGCTTCCTTGGCGTCAACAGGCTGCGACTTTTCGAATTGAGCGAGCTCAACTGCAGTTGGCTGGCGATGTGATTGGGCAAGTGGCTCAAGCGCGCTCAGCTTGGGTTGACGCAGTGGTCGCCCTGCAAAAACAGCAATATGCGGAGCAAGTATTCGAGAATGCTCAAGCCAGTGCTGAATTGGCCAAGCGCATGGAGGAGGTAGGCAACTTCACCATTATTCAACGCATTCGTCAGCAAATGTTTTATTCCGATGCCGCACTTGGCCTGGCCATGGCACGTCAGGAAGCCACGTCCACCCGGGAAAAACTGGTTCGGGTGCTCGGGCTGGACGCACAGCAATTTGAGGAGCTAAAACTTCCAGATCGCTTGCCAGACTTGCCCGCTACTGTGAAAAAGCCTGAAGAAGTCTCCAAACAGGCTATCTCGCGGCTGGACGTTCAAATGGCTAAACAAGCTTATGACGCGGCACTGAAAGTGTCTGGTGCCGAAACCGTAAGCTCCTTTGTGGATATTGAGGCAGGGATTCGCCGCAATTCTGTATTCGACAGAGACTCTGGCTCCAAAACCAACCCAAAGGGATTTGAACTGGACATTCGATTGCCGCTGTTCGATTGGGGTGGTTTGCGGCGAGATGCATTGTCTGCGGAGTTACTGGCCAAGGCCAACACGCTTGAGGCTGTCATGAGGAATGTCGATTCAAACCTGCGGGAAAGTTACACCAATTACCGCACGGCTTATGACATTGCCAAGCACTATCAAACTGAGGTGGTTCCAATGCTCGATACCTTGGCCGAGCAAAACACACTGCGTTACAACGGCATGTTGATTGGTACTTTCGAGTTACTTGCCGACAGTCGTAACCAGGTGCGTTCCATCGAGTCATCCATTGACGCATCAGCGAACTTTCTGCGAGCTCAACTGGCCTTGGATGCTGCATTGATGGGCAGTCCAAGCAATGTAAAGCTTTCCATGGGCGCCCAGAGTCCCGCGGCTGAATCCGCTGCTGGTCATTAAAAGATTTGGAGTAAGAGCAATGAATTCCAGAAGAGATTTTTTTAAGTTTGCCGGCATGGCCGGTGGCGCAGTGGCGGCAGCCAGTGTCAGTAAAGTGGCCATGGCCGCGCTGCCTGAGCCTGTTATTCAAACCTCGCCTGACACCATGGACCCATTGACCCCCAACACTGGGCGGCCCTATAACCCAGTGGTCACCTTGAATGGTTGGACCTTGCCTTGGCGAATGAACAATGGCGTGAAGGAATTCCATCTAGTGGCAGAACCCGTGGTGCGTGAAATGGCACCGGGTATGGTCGCTCACCTGTGGGGCTACAACGGTCAAAGCCCAGGGCCCACCATTGAAGTAGTGGAAGGCGACAGGGTGCGTATTTTTGTGACGAACAAACTGCCTGAACACACCAGTGTGCACTGGCATGGCCAGCGTTTACCCAATGGCATGGACGGCGTTGCAGGCCTGAATCAGCCAGTCATTCCTTCCGGTAAAACCTTTGTGTATGAATTTGAGGCCAAGCGCCCCGGCACCTTTATGTACCATCCGCATGCAGATGAGATGACACAAATGGCCATGGGCATGATGGGCTTCTGGGTGACTCATCCCAAAAACAAACATCCCTTGATTGACAACGTGGACCGGGATTTCTGTTTTCTTCTGAATGCCTACGACATTGATCCTGGTGCGTACACACCGAAGATCATGACCATGCTCGATTTTAATTTGTGGACGTGGAACAGCCGCGTGTTTCCCGGAATTTCGCCCTTGTGTGTTCGAAAGAACGACAAGGTTCGGATACGAATTGGTAACTTGACCATGACCAATCACCCCATTCATCTGCACGGCCATGAATTCGAGGTGAGCGGCACCGACGGCGGCCCAACACCCAAAGGAAGTCGTTGGCCCGAAGTGACTACCGACATCGCCGTGGGGCAAATGCGGCAGATTGATTTTCTAGCCAATGAGGAAGGCGATTGGGCCTTTCATTGCCACAAAAGCCACCACACAATGAACGCCATGGGACACGATCTTCCCACCATGATCGGCGTGGATCACCGGGGAATAACGAAAAAAGCCCGAGGGCTCGTTCCCGAATACATGGTGATGGGTGAACGGGGTATGGCCGATATGACTGAGATGACGATGCCGATTCCAGATAACACCATCCCCATGATGACAGGCGATGGCCCGTTTGGCTCAGTGGAAATGGGCGGCATGTTCAGTATGTTGAAAGTGCGCAAAGACCAAAAGCCTGGGGATTATTCCGACCCCGGTTGGTACAAACATCCCGGCAAAACCGTGGCCTTTGAATACGAAGGCCCGGACATGCCCAAGCCCGTTACATCCGACAAGGCAGGAAAGCCCGCCATGAAATCCAGCAATCGACCTCAAGAAACAATCGAGTTGAAGGTCAGAAAACCTCAAGGCCATTCGGGCCACTAAGGAGTTAACCATGAAAAAATCATTCGCAAATTATTCACTATCGCTGCTGCTTGGCACGGGGCTTTTATTGCCTGTGGCTGTATTGGCACACGGTACTCAGGAGCATAAAAAGACTGATTCCAATGCGCAACCAGTTCTTGAGCAAACCGCTTGGGGCATTGCCGGCACTCCGACCAAGATAGACCGCACGGTCAAAGTCGTGATGTCTGACAGCATGCGCTTTGAGCCATCCTCGTTGCAGTTCAAGGAAGGTGAAACAGTGAAGTTCATCGTCAAAAACGAAGGAAAGCTAATGCACGAGTTTGTTCTGGGGACAAAAGACAAGAATCTTGAGCATGCAGACTTGATGAAGAAATTTCCAAACATGGAGCATGAAGAACCCTATATGGCACACGTGGCTCCGGGCAAAACCACTGAGATGGTATGGAAATTTAACCGAAGTGGCGAGTTTGAGTTTGCCTGCTTAATTGCAGGCCACTTTGACGCTGGTATGCGTGGTCCGCTGCATGTTGCAAGATAAGTAAACAATCATTTTTAACACTGAAAGGAAAAATCATGAAAACTCATTTAATCAAAATTGCTTCAATCGTTGCGCTGTCAATTTCGACTTCGGTCTTTGCCGGAGGAGATCACGGTGCTCATTCAAGTAAAGCCGGTGAGCAAAAGTCCATGGAAGGTATGCAGATGCAGATGAAGCAGTCCGAAACCATGGAAATGACGCAGGGCGAGGTGAAAAAAATTGATCCGAAGACTGGTAAGGTCACCTTGAAGCATGGCGAAATCAAGAACCTTCAAATGCCACCTATGACTATGGTTTTCTCGGCCAAAGAGGCGGCGCAACTGGAAGGCCTGAATAAGGGCGACAATGTTCTCTTTGCTGTGGATCAAAATATGAATATCACCCACATCGAGAAGAAACAGTAATCAGGAGAAGCACCATTGCAAAATAAACCTGGATTTCCCAATGGATCGGTCATTGTGGGTAAATTGGGATTGATGTTGAGTTTGCTGGGTTCAGCAATGGTGCTTTGCGCCTGTCAAACAATCGGAAATTTTGTTCATCCGGAAAGTCACAAACCAACAGTTACAGTAAAGAAGGAACCCTGGTTTAGTGCCGAGCGTGCTGCCAGCACACAGAGGCTAGAGGATGGTTTTATTTTGGTTCTCTCTGGTGGGGGAATTCGGGGCTTTGCCCACATCGGAGTTCTTAAAGCCTTGGAAGAACAGGGGCTTGAGCCCAAGATGGTGATCGGCACGAGCGCTGGCGCGGTGATAGCCGCATATTGGGGCTTGGGCTATACAGCCGATCAAATGATGCAACGTGCAGAATCACTAAGCAACGGTGATCTGTTTGTACCCGTCTTACCGAATCTGGGGCAGCCAGTTTTAAAGGGCGAGGCCGGAGTTTTCTCTGGCCAGTTTCTCGAACGGCAATTGCGTCGGGATTTTGGCGTTCAAACATTTGAAGACCTCTCGAAACCAATTGCCATAGTGGCCACAGACCTCGAAACCGGTCATCCCGCGGTTTTTAATGCGGGTGATGTTGCTCAGGCAGTGCGGGCATCTTCCACAATTCCAGGTATCTTCACGCCACCCTCAATCAATGGACGTCTTTACATCGATGGTCAAGCCAGTTCACCACTGCCGATAGGCCCAGCAAAACGCCTAAGCGATCTTCCGATTCTTGCCGTAGACGTGGTATATCCACCCGAACTTGCTGAAGTCTCTACGTTAAGCGATTTGATGTTTCAAACCTTTTTGATATCAAGTTTTAGAATCAAAGAGCTAGAGATGTTACAGGCAACAATGATCATCGCGCCGCAACTAACCAATGTAGGTCAACTGGGTTTGAATGATCGTCATTGGGTATTTAAGACGGGTTACTTAGAGGCCAAAGAAAAACTTCGAGGTGCTGAAAAATTACTGAAGTGATTGACCAGAAAAATACTGGGTTGGTTTCAAATTAACACCAACCCTTAACCCCTTCATTAGCTTGCATCGCCTTCGGTGAGGTCAATTCCTTTGATTGCACTTAACACTTCAGCCCGTGATTTTGAAGATTCAAATCGCTGCGCCAACACTGTCGAGTCTCCGGCCAGAGGGTTGAACTGATCTGCTCTTATCGCTTGTTGATACTCTTTTAGCACTGTTGCTTGGGTGGCCAATTTACCTTGGCTGATCAGCGCCGCATGGTCGGTGCCATCACCGTGATCTGTAGGGCCGCTGGCCAAGGCAAAAGCTGGAAGCGTTGCGGAAATGGCAAACACTGTGGATGCGATCAATTGACGTGTTTTCATAGTAATTCTCCTTGAGTGTATCAGTTTGGGTTTTGCCTTTGCTTTCAATTAAGCGTTGGCATGACTTACACTTTACGCAGGGACGAATGACCAGATCCTCTCAATTGAATTACAAATTTGTAATGAAAATAGGCTGTGAGTTTGCTTGTTGATGCAATCGGCTATGTGCTATCGTTAAATGCATTCAAGCCCGACATTCCAAATGATTCGTCAATTGTTCTTACACGGTGTATTGCTGTTCGCGCTGCTTTTTCAAAGCTTGGCGCAAGCTGTGCCATGCTGCGCAGAGACGGATGCATTGCAATCTGACTCTGCACAATCCGTCATGATGGATGACATGGCGCAACACGCCGAAGATGGTTGTTTCGCGGGTTCACCAGTCTGTTGCGTGGTACCTTCGCTGGCTTATGAAGCGGTGGTTCCAGACTCGCAAAGTGTTTCGCCAGTGCATGTGCCTACGGTGACAACGCTATTACTTTCCCAGCATCAAATTCCCCTTGATCGCCCGCCCCGGGCCTGACTTCTTTTGAAATTCCCGAACTGCCGCGAAGCTTGACTGCTTTCGGTTTCCGTTGTTTTTCTCATGGTTTGAACACCATGCAGGAGGCCCCCATGTTGGGCAAAACTATTTTTATCAAGTTGATCCTTGCGGTACTGGCCTTCATGGCCGTATTTGGCATGGGCAATGTCATGGCCCAAGCTGTGACCACCACCGAGTACACCCTGGAACAGGCATTGACACAGGAAAAGCAGGGCGCGTTGAGCCTGTCGCAAGCCCTTGCCTTGGCTGAAAAGCGATCGGAAGCGCTGCGTGCGCAAGACGCTGCAAGGCTGGCAGCGCAAAACCAGGCCACCGCGGCGGGCGAGTTGCCTGACCCCATGTTGAATCTGGAAGTGATCAACATTCCTGCCAATGGCCCTGACCAGTTCAGCCTGGCCGCCGACTTCATGACCATGCGCAGTGTGGGCATTTCTCAAACGTTTGCCCGCAAAGACAAACGCGAAGCCCAGGCCAATGTGTTCAACAAAAACGCCGAGTTTGCGCAAGCCGGGAAGCTCCAGGCCTTGAGCAAACTTCGCACTGCCACCGCGCAGGCGTATCTGGACCGCTTTTACTCGCAGGAAATTCTGGCATTGCTTCAATCGCAGCGCACGGAGCTGGAGTTGCAAATTGAAGCAGCCGATGCCCAGTACCGCGCAGGCAAGGCGCCACAAACCGATGTGTTTGCCGCACGCACTGAACTGGGTTTGATGGACTTGAAAATTCAGGACACCCAGGCCTCGCTGGACAATGCACAAGCAGAACTTCAGCGTTGGGTGGGCGAACAAGCCGATGCACCGCTGGCGGGTGCCGTGGACTTGACGCAATCCCGCTTGAACACAGCAGACCTGTTTGAGCAGCTTCACCAGCACCCGGACGTGCTTGCTTTGGACAAGGCTGAATCCATGGCGCTGGCCGAAGCCGAAGTCAAGCAGCAGGAAAGGTCGGCAGACTGGACCTTGTCGGTGATGTATGCGGGGCGGGGGCCACAGTTTTCAGAAATGCTGTCGTTCGGCGCATCGCGCCCCCTGTTTGTTGATCAAGACAATCGACAGGATCAGGCACTGGCCGCTGCCAATGCCCTGGCCGCTAAAGCCAAGGCAGAACGCGTTGAACTGCACCGCGAACACCTGGCACAAACACGGCGTTGGCAACAAACCTGGCAAAGCAACCTGAAGCGCATCAATGATTTTGATCGCAGCCTGATCCCGTTGACACAACAGCGCACCCAGGCCGCGCTGGCGGCTTACCAAGGCGCCACAGGAGCCCTGACCGATGTGCTGGCCGCACGCCGAATGGAAATTGACATGCGCCTGGAAAAACTGCGCATTCAAATGGACACCGCCCGCTTGTGGGCACAACTGGAATACCTGATTCCTTCCGAGGTACAACCATGAAAAAAATACACATTGCACTGGCTGGTGTTGCGCTGGTCGCGATTTCCGGCGGTGGTTACGGTTTGTGGGCGCTGGGCATGAACCAGGGCATGGAAATGATGTCGGCCCCCATTGGCGGTGCAAATGAGGGCGGTACAAATGAAGGTGGTGGGCAGCAAGACCCATCCACCTGGAATATCCCGCAGGGCGAAGCTGCCACGCGCAGGCACATGGAAAGCGGCATCAAGGCCGGGGACGTCGATCCTGAAACCGGGTTGACTGTGCAGTATTATCACGACCCCATGGTGCCGGGTCGCAAATTCGATTCACCCGGCAAAAGCCCCTTCATGGACATGATGCTGGTGCCCGCCTATTCGGGCGCGGATTCTGCCGACAGCAGCAGCGTGAGGGTCAGCCCGCGAATCCAGCAAAATCTGGGCATTCGCACCGCGGCGGTAAGCAAGGGCATGCTGGCCCCCGAGATCAGTGCAAGCGGTTCCGTGCAGTGGAATGAGCGCGAGCGGGTGGTGATTCAATCCCGGGCGATGGGTTACGTGGAACGCTTGAACGTGACCGCCACACTGGATGCCGTGAAACAGGGGCAAACCTTGTTAACCGTGTACGTGCCCGACTGGGTTGCCGCGCAGGAAGAATATCTTTCGCTGCAAAAAATGAAGGGCGAGAATTTGCAGCCGTTGATTGATGCCGCGCGGCAGCGCATGTTGCAAGTGGGTATGAGTGCAGGGCAAATTCGGCAGGTGGAGCAAAGCGGACGTACACAACCCCGAGTGGCCATTGTTGCGCCCCGTAGCGGCGTGGTGACCGAGTTGATGGTACGCGAAGGCATGACCGTGCAGCCCGGCATGACCCTGATGGAAATCAATGGGCTGTCTACCGTGTGGGTGCAGGCCGAAGTGCCGGAAGGGCAGGCGGTGTACGTGCGCCCCGGGGTTGGTGTGGTGGCCAATGCGCAGGCCGTGCCGGGCCAAACTTTTGAGGGCACGGTTCAGGCGGTATTGCCGCAGGTCAACAGCAACACCCGCACGGTTTTGGCACGGATTGAGTTGAAGAACCCGGCGCAGAAACTGTTGCCTGGCATGTTTGTACAAACCCGGTTTCTCGACACAAATCGCAAGACCAGCCTGATGATTCCTTCAGAAGCAGTGATTCAAACAGGCCGACGTGTCGTGGTCATGCTGAGCGGGGGTGAAGGGCGTTTCACGCCGATGGAAATCAAAACCGGCATTGAATTCGACGGCAAAACCGAAGTGCTGGAGGGGCTGGAAGAAGGCCAGAAAGTGGTGTTGTCCGGGCAGTTCCTCATTGATTCCGAAGCCAGTTTACGTGGTCTCGAAATCCGCTTGAACCAGCAGGAGCCCGGCAGTGAGACCAGCGGTGAATCCAGCAGTACGTCGACCACCCACAGCACACCGGCGGTGGTGGAATCGTTGAGCGAGAATGCCGTCACCGTGACACACCCGCCAGTGCCCAGCTTGGGCTGGCCTGAAATGACCATGGAATTCAGGTTGCCCGAACCCTCGAAAATGCCGCGCCAAAACCTGCGGGCCGGGGATCAGATCAACATGGAATTCCGGATGCAGGAAGGGGACATTCCTCAGATCGTCAACATTCAGCCGATCAAGTCCGATGCAAAAAAAGGCGGGGGTGAACAATGATTGGCTACATTATTCGCTGGTCGATCGCCAACCGTTTGCTGGTGTTGATCGCCACGGTGTTGATCAGCGGGTGGGGCGTGGTGTCGCTGTACAAAACACCGCTCGATGCCCTGCCCGATTTGTCCGATGTACAAGTGATTGTGCGTACCAGTTACCCGGGGCAGGCACCGCAAATTGTCGAGAACCAGGTGACCTACCCCTTGACCACCACCATGCTGTCGGTGCCCGGTGCGAAAGATGTGCGGGGTTTTTCATTTTTTGGCGACAGCTTTGTCTACATTATCTTTGATGATGGCGTGGACCTGTACTGGGCGCGTTCGCGGGTTCTCGAGTATTTGAACCAGGCTCAGAACAGTCTACCCGCTGGTGCGAAAAGTGCCTTGGGGCCTGACGCAACCGGCGTGGGCTGGGTCTACCAGTATGCCCTTCGCGACACAACGGGCAATCTGGATGTGTCGCAGTTGCGCGCCCTGCAAGACTGGTTTTTGCGCTATGAACTAAAAACCGTGCAAGACGTGGCCGAGGTGGCGTCTGTGGGTGGTTTCGTGAAGCAATACCAAGTGGTGCTGGACCCGCAAAAACTGGCGGGCTATGGCATTACGCTGGATCACGTGGTTACGGCCATCAACAATGCCAATCAGGAAGCGGGTGGTTCAGTCATTGAACTGGGCGAGGCAGAGTACATGGTGCGCGCCACGGGCTATCTGGAAAGTCTGGATGACTTTCGCGCAGTGCCCTTGAAAAACAGTGCATCGGGAATTCCAGTGCAACTGGGCGATGTGGCACGCATACAGATCGGGCCGGAAATGCGCCGTGGCATTGGCGAACTGAATGGCAATGGTGAGTCGGTGGGCGGTGTTATTGTGATGCGGTCTGGCAAAAATGCCCTGCAAACCATCGACGCGGTCAAGGCCAAGCTGGAAAGTCTGAAGGCCGGTCTTCCCAAGGGTGTTGAAATCGTGCCGGTGTATGACAGGTCCACCCTGATCAACAATGCCATTGACAACCTCAGCTTCAAGTTGCTTGAAGAATTCATTGTGGTGGCGCTGGTGTGTTTTGTGTTTCTGCTGCACTTCCGGTCAGCCTTCGTGGCCATTGTTTCCCTGCCTTTGGGTGTGCTGGTGTCGTTCATCGTGATGGAACAGCAAGGAGTCAATGCCAACGTGATGTCGTTGGGCGGTATTGCAATTGCCGTGGGTGCCATGGTGGACGCGGCGCTGGTCATGATCGAGAACGCGCACAAACACCTTGAACAATGGGCACACGACAACCCGGGCGGAACACTGGAAGGCACGGACCGTTGGCGTGTCATTGGCGATGCCGCCGTGGAGGTGGGGCCAGCACTGTTTTCATCCCTGCTGGTGATCACGCTCAGCTTCATTCCCGTGTTTACGCTTGAAGCACAGGAAGGGCGTTTGTTCTCGCCACTGGCCTACACAAAAACCTACGCCATGGCCGCTTCGGCGGGGCTGGCTATTACCCTGATTCCGGTGCTGATGGGCTACCTCATTCGCGGAAAAATTCCGCACGAGCAATCCAACCCGATCAACCGCGCCCTCATCGCAGCTTACCGGCCAGCTTTGGATGCAGTGTTGAAGTTTCCAAAACTCACCGTGCTGGTGGCCATGGTGTTGCTGGTGGTAAGCCTGTACCCGCTAAGCCGTTTGGGCACGGAATTCATGCCGCCATTGGACGAAGGTGACCTGTTGTACATGCCCACCGCTTTGCCCGGTTTGTCTGCGGGCAAGGCCGCTGAGTTGCTTCAGCAAACCGATCGACTAATTAAAACCCTGCCCGAAGTAGAAAGTGTGTACGGCAAAGCGGGGCGTGCTGAATCTGCAACAGACCCGGCACCCATGGAAATGTTTGAAACCACCATCCAGTTCAAGCCCAAAGACGAATGGCGCGATGGCATGACCGCCGACAAACTGGTCGATGAACTGGACCAGATCGTGCGCGTGCCCGGTTTGACCAATATTTGGGTGCCGCCCATTCGCAACCGGATCGACATGCTGGCCACGGGCATCAAAAGCCCGGTGGGCGTGAAAGTGACCGGGCCTGATCTGAACACCATCAACCAGGTGGCCGTGAACATTGAAAAGGCGGTGAAAAACATTGAAGGGGTCAGCAGTGCCTTTGCTGAACGCCTGACCGGCGGGCGTTACATTGACGTGGACATTGATCGAAACAAGGCCGCGCGATACGGCATGAATGTGTCCGACATTCAGTCGGTCATTTCCAGTGCAGTGGGTGGCATGAATATTGGTGAAACGGTGGAAGGCTTGCAGCGTTTTCCGATCAATGTGCGCTACCCCCGCGAGGTGCGCGATTCCTTGACCCGCTTGCGGGCCTTGCCGATTTACACCAGTTCCGGGCAGCGGATCGTGCTTGATGAAGTGGCCCGCATCAACATCACCGACGGCCCGCCCATGTTGCGCAGCGAGAATTCCCGTTTGGCAGGTTACGTGTACATCGACATTCGCGGGCGCGACCTTCAATCGGCCGTGCTGGACATGCAGCAGGCCGTTGCACAACAGGTGGACTTGCCTGCGGGGTATTCCATTTCATGGTCGGGGCAGTTTGAGTTTCTGCAACGCGCCACGGCGAAGCTGAAGCTGGTGGTGCCTTTCACGTTGTTGATTATTTTCGTGTTGCTTTACATGACCTTCAAGCAGATTGACGAGGCAGTGCTCATCATGGCGACCTTGCCCTTTGCCTTGATTGGTGGTGCGTGGCTGTTGTGGCTTCTCGACTATAACCTGTCGGTGGCCGGGGCTGTGGGTTTTATCGCACTGGCGGGTGTGGCCGCCGAGTTCGGCGTCATCATGCTGTTGTACCTGAACCAATCCTGGGCAAGCCGGGTGAACAGGGGAACGGTTCAAGAGGATGATTTACTGGATGCAATTCGCGAAGGCGCCGTGTTGCGTGTTCGGCCCAAAGCCATGACCGTGCTCACTATTCTGGCGGGCCTGATTCCGATCATGTGGGGCAGTGGCACCGGCAGCGAGGTGATGCAACGCATTGCTGCACCCATGGTGGGCGGCATGATCAGTGCACCCTTGTTGTCGATGTTTGTTATTCCGGCCGTGTTTTTGCTAATTCGGCGCAGCCAAACCCAAAAGCCCGTTTAGCCTTTTCGGCCCACCAGGTACACCACACCTTGTGGGCCGTAACTTTCACTGATCAACGCTTTTGCCTCGAAAGGGTGATGGTGATCACCCAATCCAGTGCTGCCCTCCCGGGTCACTGTTACCACCTCTGAGAAGCCCGTCAATTCGAGTTCTTTGAGAAATTCATCTTTTGATTTCTTCATGTGTAAACGCAGACCGAACTTTGACGTTGAACAAGGTGCAACCCAACAACCACTATTCTAACCTTACTTTGAAAGGTATCCGTCATGTTCAACCAGCGCAGCAGGTCGCGACCCCTGTCGTTTGACTCGAATCGAAGCAACAGATCTTTTTTGGGCAAGGCCGGCAAGTTTCTGTTTATTGTGTTTGCATTAATGGTTACCACAGCACTGACCCTGTTTGGTGTGTCGTCCTGCCAGGAAAAAGCTGCTTCACAGCAGGTGTTGGCATACACCTCAAAAAATGCATGCGAGCTTCGTTTTGAGGGCGTTGGCCTGACTCTGATCGAGAATCACTGTGGCAAAGATGCGGGTATGTACTTCATGACACCACAAGGCCTGCACACGGCACCTTTAATCGACCCGGAAGTCAGTGCGCTTGTTCAAAAACATGGTTGCGATGCACCTAATCAATGTCAATTCAACCTTGAAATGAATTCGCGTTCATTCAGCGGGCAGTTCGATTACACCATCAACGGCAAGGAAGGTTTTTACAGCTTTGAATGGCCGCGCGACGAGCAGCCCCACCTTGTGGAATCCAGCAGCATGCCCAGCAAATCCTGACGCAGGGTAAAAGAACAGGCTGTCATTGTGCGGGTAACAAAATCGTGACCGTGCATCCCCTCTTTTCTTCGCTTTCAATCTCGATCTGACCATGCATGCGTTTCACAATGCCGTACACCATGGCCAGTCCCAGCCCGGTGCCCCGTTCGCCTTTGGTGGTGTAGAAGGGCTCAAGGCAACGCCTGCGGGTTTCTTCATTCATGCCCATGCCCGTGTCTTGAAGATCGATGCGCACCTGGTCCAGACCGTCTCGTTTGTCTATACCTGTGGACAGGGTAATTACACCGCCATTGGGCATGGCATCCACTGCATTCAGTATCAGGTTGGTCAAGGCTTCACGCAGTTCTGATTCCGAGGCATCAATCTCTGGCACATCCTGCGCATGGTGCAGCCTGAACTCAATCGGGATACCAATACGTTGTGGAACGTCATGCCAGCGCGCCGTGGTCAGTTCCATGGATTGTTCGCAAATTTTCGCCAGGTTGACGCGGGTCAACTTGGTACCCTCGTCTTGCTGGCGACAAAACTTTCCCATGCGTTCTACGGTTCTGGCCACATCATCTATTGCAAGCTGAATGGTCTTTAATTGTTTTTGACCCCGTTCACTCAAATCTTTTTCGGTGCTCAGCAGTGCGTCCGTGTACAGTGCCACGGGCGAAATTGCATTGTTGATGTCGTGCGCGATACCGCCAGCCATTTCGGCCAGCGCACGCAAGCGTTCTTGTTGCAGAACCAATTGCTGGGTGCGCTGAAGGTTGTGGCAGGCGTTTTGAAGTTCTTGCAGCAACAGCGTCTGCGCCAGTGCAAGCGCCACGTGTTCGGCAAGCTGTCTCAGGAACTCAAGTTCATCAGCCGAAAATGCATTCAGGCCTTTGCGCGCTGTGGTGATGATACCCAACACCTTGTTCTCGTTCATCAAGGGGGCAATCACCATGCTGTCAAGGCCCACCAGGTTGTGCATACCCTCACCGGTCATGCACATGCTGTCGCCCAAATTGGGTTGGTATACAAATTCGCCCAGCAAAGCCCGGTCCAGGTGAACGCCCCGTGCCGGGATTGATTCGTGCAGGAAAAACCCCACTTTGTTTGCCCCACTTTCCGTTTGTTTGCCCATCGACCTGAATGTGATGGTGCCCGCTTGTTCCGAGTACGATGCGGTCAGACAGAAATCTGCGGGCAGTTCTTTTTCGATACTGTTGGTTACCACTTGGTAAATGCTGTCCAGATCGTGCCTGTTTCCAATTGCCCGTGTGATTTCATTGAGCAGGCTCATGCGTGTCAGTTGCGCGTCGCTGCGCTGTTCCGCTTGCTTGCGCTCGGTGATATCGCGTTCAATGGCCACCCAGTGGGTGTACCAACCCGTTTCATCGGCCACAGGAACAATGTCCAGTTCCAGCCAGAAGGTCTCGCCAGATTTGGTGTAATTGATCAGCTCCTCCCGCACTGGTTTCCAGTCCGTCAGGGCATGTCGTATCCGGTCCAGTGCATCGCGCTGGGTCAGTTCCCCCTGCAGGAAGCGCGGTGTTTGCCCAATCGCTTCCTCCCGGGTGTAACCGGTTCGCCGCACGAAGGCCTCGTTGACATACAAAATTTTCGGACCCTCTCCGCTGATGGGTCCCGCCTCGGTAATCAACACGATGTCGTTGAGCCGTTCCACGCAGGTTTCAAGCAACTTCAGGCGTTCGGCATTGTGCGACCGTTCTTCGGCAAACATCAGGTTTTCAAGGGCCAGCGACAGGTTTTTGGCCACTGTTTTCAGCAGTTGCCGCACTTCCTTGTTGAAGAAATGAACCCCTGCACCGAACAAGACCAAACTGGCGCGCAGCTTGCCTTGCGCATGAACTGGCAGTATCGCAAAAGACTCCAGCCCTTCTTCAATGGCCTGTTTGTGCCACATCTTGGCCTGGGGTTCCTCGGCCACATTCTGGCAAATGTGCATTTGCCCGGCCCGCAAACGGTTCACCAGTTCATGGTCGCGCGGCAGCGTGGTGGTGGACATGATTTGTGACACAAATTCTTGCTGCGACCCATCGGCGGCGGTCACCTTCAGGTCGCTCAAGTCTTTACCGAACTCGCAGGCCCAGGCCAGGGGCAAGCCACCCAGTGAACAAAACACACGGCAAACCTCTTGCAGCAGACGTTCGGGTTTGTCCAGGGTGGCAGTAATTTCATTGACCCGGTGCTGTGCTTCCAGCAAACGGTTCATGTGCATCAGGGTAAGTACAGCAAGCTTCGATTCGGTGATGTCCTGGAATGCACCTTGGATCCGAATAATATTGCCCTTGCCATCCCGCACGGCTTCACCTACCACGCGGGCCCAGAAACGACGTCCGGTGGCAGATCGCATTTCGGGTTCCAGTTCGAATGGCACGCCCTGTTGTGAACATTTTTCCAGCGCAGCCTGAATGATTTTTCGCCACTTGCCATGGTAATACGACAGTGCGGAATCGTACGAATGTGGCAGCTGGCCTTTTGGTATATCCAGAATGCTGAAAATTTCTTCGGACCAATACAGTTTGGGCAGCTGGCCCAGTTCAATTGCCCACGCTCCCAGCTTGGCCAATCTGCCGCCAATGCGCTGCAAAGCCTCACTGCGTTTCAGTTTGTCTTCAGCATGCCGATAATCGTGATCTGCCATGTCGCCAAGCTCGACAATTTCCTGTTTTATGGATCCCCTGTTGCGTTGGCTCAAGGGAATCAGCAGGGTAAACGTAGCGCCGTTGTCCGGGGCTGATTGGGCGCTGATCTGCCCGCCATGCCGTTCAATAATGCGTTTTACATTGGCCAGCCCCATGCCGTGACCTTCAAAATCGTGGGCGTTGTGCAAACGGTGGAAGGGCTTGAACAGACCGTCGGCTTGATCCGGATCAAAGCCTGCGCCGTTGTCGATCACCCGAATTTCAACACAGCCGTTTTCAATGTTGGCTTCAACAGATATGCAAGGCTGTTCCCGAAACTGGCTGAACTTCATGGCGTTGGAGAGAAGGTTCACAAAGACCTGTTCCAGCAGCGACTCATCTCCCTCAATGTCCGGAAGTATTGCAATCGTCCAGTCCACTTCACGCAAACCTTCTCCTGCTTCTACCTGCGCCCTTGCCTTTTCCACCACCTCATTGAGCACAACCTGTTGATGCTGCAAATCACCTGAACCCAGTCTTGCAAAGGCCAGCAGGTCAGAAACCAATTGCCCGCCACGGGCGCTGGATTCATTGATGCGTTGCAGGTAGCGACGTTCCTGCTCGTCAAGTTTACTGCTGGCCCGGCGTGTCAGGCTGCCGGCAAAGCCCTGAATGATGTGGCAAAGGGAATTCAAATCGTGCGCAACACGCCCTGCAAAGTTGTCCAGTTCATGATTCATTTCAAGCAGTTTGCCGTTGCTGCTCGAAATGTCCCGAATCAATTGCGTGTTTTGCAGTTTCAGTTTGCGAACCTCAATGGCCCGGTGCACCACGGGCATCAGATCGCTGACCTTGAACGGTTTCAGAATGTAATCCAGCACCCCCAGTTTCATTGCGTTAACGGCGGATTGAATACTGCCATGCCCCGTCATTAATACAGCACTGATGTCTGGGTCGATTTGCCTCGCTTTCTGGATCAGTTCAATGCCGTCCATGCCCGGCAGACGCAAATCAGTCAGCAAAACATCGTGGGTCACGGTGTGCAATTGCGTCAGGGCGATGGCCGGGTCGGCAAAGCCATTGACCACAAAACCGGCGTCCTCCAGCAAGGTGCAAAGCGCCTCAAGCTGCGGTTTTTCATCATCCACGACGATTAGTCGGAATTGCTCGTGCATCTAAAACTCCGGTCGTCGACTGCGGTAAAAGGGTTGGTTGATTACAATGACTCACCATTACTGGATTTCCCCGAATGAATCAATCCCCTCTTTTGAGAAACGCCTCATTGGCGTTTCCTTTTGTGCTGATCTGGACCAGTGCTTTTCCTGCTGCAAAAATTGGCCTGCTCGACAGCCCGCCCCTGTTGTTTTTGTCGATACGGTTTTTAGTCGCTGGTGCGTTGATGCTGGCCTGGGCGCACTGGCGTGGCAGTTTGCGCATGCTAAGCCTGCGTGAGCTGGGTGTTTTGAGCATATTGGGTCTTCTCAATCATGCCCTGTATTTGGGCTTGAGCTGGACGGGCATGGGTGGCTTGTCTTCAGGTTTATCAACGATCCTGATCAGCGCCAACCCCATTGTTGTGGCCGTGTTGTCGGCGTTTTTGTTGCGCGAACCCCTCACTCGCCAGAAAGTTATTGGACTTGTTTTGGGTTTTTTAGGGGTGGCTTATATTGTGCGCAACCGCATTGGTTCCAGCACAGACACCCTGGAAGGCTTCCTGTTGGTGCTCGCCGCCTTGCTGACCCTGGCCTTCGGTACTGTGCTTTATAAAAAATGGCCTGTCCGGACCGACGTGGTGACCGGCACTGGTTTTCAGATCATTTTAAGCGGCCTGTTGCTGCTGCCTGTGGCCTTGTGGCTTGAACGTCCGGCAGACATGAATTTGAGCGCATCTTTCGCGGGAGCCCTTGTTTGGCTGGTGGTCGTGGTCTCAATTACCGGCTATCAACTGTGGTTTAACCTGCTGGAACAAGGCAGTGCCAGCGCGGCCAGTGCATGGTTCTTTCTCACCCCGCCCTTGGGCCTGTTGGCCGGTGCCTGGCTTCTGGACGAACCGTTGAACTGGCCCGATTTTCTGGGGATTGTTCCTGTGGTGATCGGTATTGTTCTGGTGACCCGGTCCCGTTAAGTGACCAGTGTGGTGGTCAATGTGTCACGCAAAAGCAAAAAGCCAGTTTTCACTGGCTTTTTGCTTTACAACACGCTGGAAAGTCCGGGTTTATGCCTGCCCTGCAGCTTCCAGCTTCTGGCGCTTGGCTTTCGAGCGCAGGTTGAGCAGTTCAACCAGCAGAGAGAAGCCCATGGCGCTGTACAAGTAGGCTTTCGGTACATGCTGGCCGAAGCTTTCTGCGATCAGCAACATGCCCACCATCATCAGGAAAGCCAAAGCCAACACCTTGATTGATGTATGTGCTTCAACAAACTCACCGATTGCCTTGGCAAACAGCATCATCACACCCACCGCCGCCATCACGGCGGCGATCATGACCTCGATGTGGTCTGCCATGCCCACCGCAGTAATTACGGAGTCCAGACTGAATACGATGTCCAGAATACCGATCTGGATAATCGAGTACCAAAACAGCTTCGCACCGGTTTTCTGGGCGGCGGCGCCCATTGTCAATTCTTCTTCAACCTGGTGTGGCGCTTCCACTTCAAGATAAATTTCCTTGGACGCTTTCCACAACAGGAACAGTCCACCAAAGAAGAGCACCAAATCTCGTCCAGTGATCGCTTTATCCATCACTGTAACCAGCGGTTCGGTCAAACCAATGATCCAGGACAGCGAGAACAGCAGCCCCACACGGGTCGCCATGGCAAACATCAGGCCGAACTGGCGAACACGGTCACGAATGTCCGCGGGCAACTTTGACACCAACACGGTAATGAACACAATGTTGTCGATACCGAGCACAATTTCCAAAGCTGTCAAAATCGCGAAAGCGACCCAGACGTTTGGATCCATTAGTAATTCCATACAAACCCCACTTTTTAATCAGAAAAATTACAACCCGCTATTTTGCACTCAATTTCGCATGGTGAGTTAGCATTTCGCATCGCTGACTACTGATTGCTGCTGATTGCCAAGCGATTTAACAACAAATCAAACTGAATTGGCTTTGCGAAATGGTAGTTGATCCCGACGGCATGTGCCTTTTGCACATCACTGTCAAAAGCATAACCGGTAAGTGCCGCGATTTCACAGTCTTGGTTCGGACCTTCCTCGTTTCGGATTTTTTCCGCAACCTCATAACCCGACAGTTTGGGCATGTCGATGTCCAGCAAAATGAAATCAAATGGTTCAGACATTGCATGGTCTAAGGCCTCCCGTCCATCTGCAGCAACCACCACTGCGTGCCCGTCCTTTTTCAGGAAGGTCTGGATCAGCTTGATGTTCAAGGGCATGTCGTCTGCCACCAGAACCCGAAGTGACCGCGTGGGGTTTATTTTCTTGGTATTGGTGTTACCCAGCGTACTTTGCTTGCGCAAGGTAATGTTGACTGACACCCGCGTACCTTTGCCAGGTTCCGATTCAAGGTGAATTTTGCCGCCCATTGCATCCACAAGGTTTTTGACGATCGACAAACCCAACCCGGTGCCACCGAAGCGGTTCTCCCTATCCGTGTGCAATTGTGTGAAGGGCCTGAATAGCTGGCTCTGTTTTTCTTTCGGGATGCCAAGGCCCGTGTCTATTACCTCGAATGTCACCAGATCGTGGTCTTGATCTTTCTCTTGGAGTGTGGATTTTAGGATCACTTTGCCGTGAAATGTAAACTTGATCGCGTTGGTTAGAAGATTTTGTAGTATTTGACGAAGCCGAACTACATCGCCGGAATAAATCTTCTGTTCGCCCACTGAATTGATCAGTTCAAATATCACACCTTTGGTTTCGCACGTTATTCGTGGCAACTCGGCACTGCCCAACAGCAATTGATCCATCAAAAACGGTGCATCATCCAGTTTCACCATGCCAGATTCCAGCTTGGAAAAGTCCAGAATGTCATTCAGGATGGAAGACAGCGACTCAGAAGAGCGCACCAGGTAACCCGCTTGTTCCTTCAGTGGACCAGTAGGCAAATCCATTTCCAGCAAGCGTGCAAAACCAAGAATGCCGTTCAGGGGTGTTCGTATTTCGTGGCTGATTGTGGCCAGAAAACGACTTTTCTCCGCATTCGATTCTTTTTCAGCTTTCGCGGCAATAGACACAGCTCGAAGGCGGCTCTCCAGTTCAAGTTGATGGGTGCGGTCGGCATGTGTCCCGACCACGCGCGTGGCATTGCCGTTTTCGTCCCGAATAATCTGGGCCCTGGACAGAATCTGAACCCATTGACCATTCTTGTGTGCCATGGAAAACTCGGCGTCAAACGAATGCACGGCAGGGTCGGCCAAAGCCTTTTGTAAACGAGTGTTGGCAACTTCCAGATCAACGGGGGCCGTTAAACGCTCCCATGTTGCCAGTTCATTTTCCAGTTCATGGTCTTCATAGCCCAGCAAACGTTTCCATCCCGGCGAGTAATACACCTTGCTTTCACCCAGTTTCCAGTCCCACAGGCCTTCATGGGAACCGTCCATGGCCAGTTTGAAGCGTTCTTCGCTTTCGGCCAAACTGTCACGCATCTGCCGTTCAGCGGACACGTCCTTGCACATGATGATGATGCCGCCACGGTTTCCGTCCGGGCGAAGCCAGGGCTCAATCGCCCAATCCAGCCAGATTGTGTGGCCATCCGGGTTCGTCCATGGGTCGGATGCTGCCGAAATGCTCTGACCAGCCAGCCCGGCGCGGTGTGCCTGGCGCCAACGTTCCGGCAAATTGGGCACCACGTCATAATGGTTTTTGCCCACCAGGCTGCCCGTTACGCGGGTAAATGTGCTTACCCAACGCGACGACGCGGCCACGTAATTCATTTCAGTGTCGAACATGGCAATGGGGGCAGGGGCCTGAACAATCAGTGCTTCGACCACCCAGTAGCTTTCCTTGGCAGACTTCAATGCTTTTTCAAGTGACAGGCTTTTTTCTGACAGTCCTCGGGTCAGGTTCAGAATGTCCCTTGAGATGGGCTGCAGCTCGGCAGGCAACTCCTTCATCGACGATTCAAGTGCTTCGGGATCGTTCTTGCGTACCAGTTCCAGGTAAGCAGTTGCCTTGTTGGAAAGGCTTCGCCCCAAGGCAAGTACCAGAAGCAGCGTGGTAGTTGTGCCAATGATCAGCGCCAGAATGGCGCCGATCAGCGCTGTGGACGTGGGCGATGCCACCATATCAAGTGGCAAAATGGAGGCCGAAATCCAACCCAGGCTTTTGGTTTCAGGGCTGTTGTTCGGGGCAAATGCGATCAGATAGTCCTTCCCGTCGCCGAGCGTTTCAATCGACCAACTGCTGTACCCCTCTGCAGCCTGCTGAAACCCTGCCATCTTGCTCCAAGCACTGTTGTCTTGAATATCCGCCAAATCCAGGCGATTGCCCATTCTCAAACTGCCGTCTTTGGCCAATATCAAGGTTGGCGTGGAAGGGCTGACGGTGTTGAACACGTCTTGTTCTATCTCGTTGATGAAGTATTTCCAGTCCAGATGAATGCCAATAACACCGATGACCTGATTGTCCTGCCCTTTCAACGGTGTTGTGAAATCGATGAACTGGTATTTTTCTTCAGATCGAGAGGGTAATAAAGCGGCCAGTAGGGCTGCTTCGTGTACGTCCATGATCGCAGGCTCAATCAGGCCTTGCTTAAACCATGGGCGCGCGGCCACACTTTTACCGACCAGCAGGTCATCCAATGCAGCCAGCACCGTTCCGTCAGGGGCCGCCACACCGATCCACAAATACCCAGGCGTGTTTTCCCGCATCACCTGCAGCAAGTTGCGCTGCTGTTCAGGAGAATAGTCACCAAGTGACTGCTCAATTTTGATCGTATAGACCAAATTTCGCAGGTGTGCTTTCAGGTGTCGATCGACCGATTGTGCTATTTGTTCAGACTGCGCCTGTGCGTTGATGCCCGCTTGCTTGATGGTGCTGTTGCGCAAGATTGAATGCGCGGTCAATGCAACGGGGAGGGACAACACAAACAGTGCAATCAAACTGCCGACTATCAGGCGAGTTGTGAAGCTGGCCCGAATATTAAAATTAAGCATGAAACGCACAAAGGGTGGGATTGTTGGTTAGTCACTGTAACCCAGTTGAGGGAGCGAACTCAATTGCAAAACAGGGTGAGAACGACATCCAGATCATTGAATTGAATGAAATACATGGGGCCGGCCTTGCGTAATAGTTGCACCTGCAGGGCGTCACCATTTTCAGGTATCGTCTCAAACACCGAGAACCCCTTCATCACAAACACCATCGGATCGCCCAGCTTTGGACATTGAAGACATCCTGATTCGTACCATCGGTGCCGTTGCCTTTGGGTTGAGCATTGCCGGGTTTTGCGTCATCTCCGAGCGTGGCACCAAGCTTTTGTTCGCCCTTTCTTCGCTGGCATGGGGCGCGCAGTACTACCTGCTCGGTGTTCATACGGGTTTCCTGATCATGTTGCTGACCGGTGTACGGCAGGCGGTCACAATTTATTCAAACGTCATGAGCCATTGTCTGCGCATGGCTTTGGTGTCGGGTTTTGGTGGTGTGGCTGTGGCGCTTGCCCTGCTGACCTGGCAGGGCTGGCTGGCCAGTTCATTGCCCCTGTTCGCCACGTTGCTGGGAACATGGGCCCTGTTCATGATGGGCAATGTGGGCATGCGCAAAGCCACCTTGGCCACCAACATGCTGTGGGCGGTGCATGGCTACCTGTTCAATTCCTGGGAGCTTTGCCTGACCATGATCGTGATCACGGTGGCAAACCTGTATGGCTTGTACCGCTTGCGTGGGGCAGCTGCGGTGCCGTGAAAAGCCAACCACGCACTACAAGTTGTCAGCCCAGTTGCCGCGCTTTGCGGCATTTCCCTGCTAAAATGCAGCCTGTTTTCAAACCCTTGCATCATACAGAGGCCCCGCGATGAACACGCGCCCCGCTTCTTCGCCTGCCGAGCACAACAGCCTTGTTGTCAACGGCGCCGCAGTCGAAGCCCAACTCCGTGAACTCCTTCAAAAACGCATCCTGATTCTGGACGGTGCAACCGGCACCATGATCCAGCAGTACAAGCTCACGGAAGCCCAATACCGGGGCGAGCGTTTCGCTGATTTTCACCGCGACATCAAGGGCAACAACGAACTGTTGGTGCTGACCCAGCCCGCCATCATGACCGAGATTCATGAGCAGTATCTGGCGGCCGGCGCCGACATTCTGGAAACCAACACTTTCGGTGCCACCACCGTAGCGCAGGCCGACTACGAGATGGAACACCTCGTCGACGAGATGAACCGCGAAGCCGCCCGCCTGTGCAAGGCAGCCTGCGTCAAATATTCCACGCCCGACAAACCCCGATTTGCTGCCGGTGCCCTGGGCCCTACACCCAAAACTGCGTCCATCAGCCCCGATGTGAACGACCCCGGCGCACGCAACATCACCTTCGATGAACTGGTTGCCACGTACTACCAGCAAACCAAAGGCCTGGTGGAAGGCGGCGTCGACCTGCTGCTGGTGGAAACCATTTTCGACACGCTAAACGCCAAAGCCGCGCTGTTCGCGATCGACCAGTATTTCGAAGATTCTGGCAACAAGTTGCCCATCATGATTTCCGGCACGGTGACCGATGCCTCCGGGCGGGTGTTGTCAGGCCAAACCGTGGAAGCCTTCTGGAACTCGGTTCGCCACGCAAAACCCGTCACCATTGGTTTGAACTGCGCCCTGGGTGCCTCGCTGATGCGCCCTTATGTGGCTGAACTGTCCAAAATTTGCGACGTGCCGATCTGCGTGTATCCCAATGCGGGTTTGCCCAACCCGATGAGCGACACCGGCTTTGATGAAACACCGGAAATCACCTCCAGCCTGGTGAAAGAATTTGCGCAAGCAGGTTTCCTGAATATTGCGGGTGGTTGCTGCGGCACCACGCCCGATCACATTGCCGCCATTGCCAAGGCACTGGAAAACCAGAAGCCGCGTGCCATTCCCACCATTGAACCCAAGTGTCGCCTGTCAGGGCTTGAGCCACTGAACATTGACGACAGCAGCCTGTTCATCAACGTGGGCGAGCGAACCAACGTCACCGGTTCCAAAGCTTTCGCCCGCATGATTTTGAACGAGCAATACGACGAAGCCCTGAGCGTGGCCCGTCAGCAAGTTGAAAATGGCGCGCAGATTGTGGACGTGAACATGGACGAAGCCATGCTCGACTCCAAAGCCGCGATGGTGAAGTTCCTGAACCTCATGGCCTCGGAACCTGATATTTCACGCGTGCCGATCATGATCGATTCCTCAAAGTGGGAAGTCATCGAAGCCGGCTTGAAGTGCGTGCAAGGCAAGCCGGTGGTCAACTCCATTTCCATGAAGGAAGGTGTTGAGGAATTCAAGCGCCAGGCCAAGTTGTGCAAGCGTTATGGCGCCGCAGTGATCGTCATGGCCTTTGATGAAAAAGGTCAGGCCGACACCTACGCCCGCAAAACTGAAATTTGCGAACGGGCCTACAACATCTTGGTGAACGAAGTAGGTTTCCCTGCCGAAGACATTATTTTCGACCCGAACATTTTCGCCATTGCCACCGGCATTGAAGAACATGACAACTACGGCAACGACTTCATTGAAGCCACCGGCTGGATCAAGAAAAACCTGCCGCACGCCAAAATTTCCGGCGGTGTGTCCAACGTGTCGTTCAGTTTCCGCGGCAACGAACCAGCGCGCGAAGCCATTCACACCGTGTTCCTGTACCACGCCATCAAAAACGGCATGACCATGGGCATTGTGAACGCCGGCATGATGGGCGTGTACGACGACCTTGAACCCGAACTGAAAGCCCGCGTGGAAGACATTGTGCTGAACCGTCAGCCCACCCTGCCCGCAGACCACCCAGACCTTGGCAAAACCGCCACCGAGCGAATGATCGAATTCGCAGGCACCCTGAAAGCCGGCGGCAAAAAGCTGGAAGAAAACCTGGAGTGGCGCAACCAGCCGGTTGATAAGCGCTTGGCCCATGCGCTGGTGCATGGCATCACCAACTTCATTGTTGAAGACACCGAAGAATGCCGCGCCGAGATTGCAGCCAAGGGTGGCCGCCCAATCAATGTGATTGAAGGCCCGCTGATGGACGGCATGAACGTGGTCGGCGACCTGTTCGGTGCGGGCAAAATGTTCCTGCCCCAGGTGGTGAAAAGCGCCCGCGTCATGAAGCAGGCCGTGGCCCACCTGATTCCCTATATTGAAGAAGAGAAAAAGCAGCTGGTTGCCGCGGGCGGCGACGCCAAAGCCAAGGGAAAAATTCTGATTGCCACCGTGAAAGGCGACGTGCACGACATCGGCAAAAACATCGTCACGGTTGTTCTTCAGTGCAACAACTTTGAAGTTGAGAACATGGGCGTCATGGTGCCTTGCGAGCAAATTCTCGCCAAGGCCAAAGAAATCAACGCCGACATCATCGGCTTGTCCGGCCTTATTACTCCGTCACTGGAAGAAATGGCCTACGTGGCCAGTGAAATGCAGCGCGACCCCTATTTCCGCGACCGCGGTATTCCGTTGCTGATTGGAGGTGCCACCACCAGCCGTGTGCACACCGCCGTGAAAATTGCGCCGCATTACGAAGGGCCAACCGTGTACGTTTCAGACGCAAGCCGCTCGGTGGGCGTGGCGTCCAACTTGTTGTCCGATGAATCAGCCGACACCTTCAAAGCTGATTTGAAAACCGAATACGAACGTGTTCGCGAGCAGCACGCCAACAAAAAGGCGCAGCCGTTGATCAGCATTGAAGCTGCGCGCGCCAACAAACAGAAAATTGACTGGGCCAATTACACGCCACCCAAGCCAAAGTTTATTGGCAAGCGTTACTTCAAAAACTACGATTTGGCCGACATTGCCCAGTACATCGACTGGACACCTTTCTTCCAAACCTGGGATCTGCATGGTGGTTACCCCCGTGTGCTGCAAGATGAGCTGGTGGGCGACGCCGCCCGCAAAGTGTTCGCCGATGGCCAGGCCATGCTGAAAAAGTGCATCGAAGGCCGCTGGTTGCAAGCCAATGCAGCGGTGGCGTTTTACCCGGCCAACACGGTGGGCGACGACCACATCGAAGTGTACGCTGATGAAAACCGCAACCAGGTGTTGTTCACCTACAGCCCGCTTCGCCAGCAAGGCGAAAAGCGTGAAGGCATACCCAACAAATCACTGGCCGATTTCATTGCGCCGAAAGGCGTGGGTGCCGACTACATCGGCATGTTTGCGGTCACCGCAGGCTTGGGCGTGGAAAAGAAAGAGAAGGAATTCCAGGCTGCGCACGACGACTACAGTTCCATCATGTTCAAAGCCATTGCCGATCGCTTGGCCGAAGCCTTTGCCGAATGCCTGCACCAGCGTGTTCGCAAAGATCTGTGGGGTTATGTGACCGATGAAACGCTGAGCAATGAAGAGCTGATTGCCGAGAAGTACCAGGGCATTCGCCCGGCGCCGGGTTACCCCGCTTGCCCTGAACACACCATCAAGCGAAACATGTTTGAAGCGATGCGCTGCGAAGAAATCGGCATGACCTTGACTGAAAGTCTTGCGATGAACCCTGCTGCCAGCGTTTCAGGTTTCTACTTCGCCAACCCTGAAAGTGATTACTTCAATGTGGGTACAGTTGGGCAAGACCAGTTCAGGGCTTTGGTGGAATACTCGGGTCGAAGTGAAGAAGACCTGCGCAGGGCGTTGAGCACGATTTACTCGAGCTGAGTTCACCCAGGCTCAATCCGGTTGAGCTTGCGCAATGTAATTCAAAAAAAGCGAACCATCCTCGATTATCTGACACACAGATAGCCGAGGAGGAATCGCATATGCATACCATCGACATCATCACCACCCCTACTGAAATGCTTGACCTTGTTCGGCAGTCAGCCTCGTGGATTAACGATCCGGCAGAATTTGTCCACTGGACTGACCAGGAATTCAAGTTTCAACAGCCGATCACCCGGTTTGTTGAGGGAAGTCACCCCGAAGAAGTATTTTTGCTGCGAGAGAACGGTGTGCCGGTCGCCTACGCAGAGTTGCATAAAAACAGGTTTGGTTGGGTGATTGCCCGGGTGCTGGTTCATCCAGAATTTCGCAATCGGGGTTTCGCCCGAAAGATCATGCAGGCTTGTATTGATCAGGTGTTCAAAACCCAATTTGTTGTTTCTCTTTTTTGTGTTCTCGACAATTGTCCGGCATTTAAGTTGTATCAAAACCTTGGTTTCAAGGCGCTTGAAAAATATCCAGATCAAGGCCTGCAGCGAATGTCCCTGATTTCGTCTTCGCTGACATCCACCCAACAGCCATTGCAAACCGCCTAGCTAGTCTGATCGCTCACCCAAATGTGCATGGTAGTCATTTGGCTGAACTAAAAGCAAAGTTTGGTTACTCAATGTACACCAGGAAAATTTCTAAAATCACGGGGGTATTTCAGTGATTGCTACGTTAAACAAGTTTGCCCGCCTTGCCTCCGCACGCTCTGAAGTGGTGGGCGCTTCGCTGATTATCCTGATGGTCGCGATGATGGTTATTCCATTGTCCCCGTTCTTGCTCGACATCTTGCTTGCCGTCAATATCTCGGCAGCAATTCTCCTCGCAATCAGTGCAGTGCTCATTGAAACGCCACTCGCGTTCTCTTCGTTTCCTGCCATTTTGTTGATGACCACGTTGTTCCGTTTGTCCCTCACCATTTCAACAACGCGTCAAATTCTTCTCGAGGCCGATGCTGGCCACATCGTGCAAACATTTGGCGAGTTTGTTGTGGGTGGCAATATTGCAGTGGGTCTGACAATTTTCATCATTATTTCCGTGGTGAACTTCCTCGTGGTCACCAAAGGCTCTGAGCGAATCGCTGAAGTTGCAGCCCGCTTTTCCCTCGATGGCATGCCAGGCAAGCAAATGTCGATCGACAGTGATTTACGCGCCAGCTTGATCAACCAGGCCACCGCCAAACAACGGCGAAGCACGCTTGAGAAAGAATCACAATTGTTCGGTGCCATGGATGGCGCCATCAAGTTTGTGAAGAACGACGCCATTGCCGGTTTGGTGATCACGGTGGTTAACCTGTTGGGCGGGCTTGCTGTGGGCATGTTGCAGAAGGACATGAGTTTTTCTGAGGCCGGTTCCCTGTACACCATCCTGTCCGTGGGTGATGGCTTGGTGGCAATTATTCCCTCGCTGCTTGTTTCAGTGGCCGCGGGTCTAATCGTGACACGGGTCACCAAGGGTGAGAATGACGGTTCCAGCACCGCCGCCGACATGTTCAAGGACTTGTCCCGCAATGCCAACGCACTTCAAATCAGCGGCGTATTTTGTTTGCTGTTTGCCTTTGTGCCAGGCATGCCTGTACCGGTGTTTGTGGCCACATCTGCCGGGCTTTTCCTGACTTGGTTTTTCGTATCCAAAAAAGATGACAAACCCGAGGCTGTCAATGTAGCCGATCAATTCAAAGATCTTCTCAGTCTTGATCAGCACCGGCCACTTGAAGATGTCACCACGACCGATACCTACGCACCACTTGAAATTCGGATACCTCTGGCAGTCGAGCCCACAACCGCCAATCAGCTTCAAAACATCTGCAGAATCGCGCGAAATCGCCAGATCGAGCACCTTGGCATTGTATTGCCGCTGTTTGACCTTTCCCGTCACACCGAAAGCTATGCTGAGCTTTACATCTATGGCGTGCCTGTACTGAGTCTCGATATTTCTGAGAAGCGAATCAGCATTATTGAGCCCATGGAGAAAATCCAGTCGGTTAGTGGTCTTGATTTCGTTGAAGAAAAAGACAAAGTCACCGGCAAAGCCCACTACCTTTGCGAGCCCACTGCAAAGCCGCTTTTGGACCAATTGCAACTTAACTACAAAACATACGAGTCCCGGTTGCTTGAACAAGTAGAAACCTTGCTGGTCAAGAAGATCCATCAAATGTTTAACTTGAATGAATATCAGCGCCATCTGGGTTCACTTGGCGACCGTTTTGCCGAGCAACTCAAAGAACTTGATCGCGTTTTGCCCACCACCAAAGTGGTCGAGGTGTTGCAGAAACTGATGAGCGAGCGGGTTTCAATTAAAAACCTGCGCACCATTTTTAACGCACTCATCGAGTGGGGGCAACGGGAGCGTGACGTGGATGTCATCACCGAACAGGTGCGCCGAGCCCTTTACGAGCAAATTTGCCACCAGCATTCCCATTCAAAAAAAATGCGGATCTTTACCCTTGGCGTCGATTTTGAGCAGTTGATTCGGGAATCAATTCGAAGCCAGGGCAGCAACAGCTATCTGGACATCGACGCAAGCTCCGTCAATGATCTCGTGGCGATTGTCGAGGCACAGTGCAAACCTTATCTGCATGAAGAAAATCCGCCAGCCATTGTCTGCTCCATGGACTGCCGCATGTTTTTCAGGCAGCTGATTGAGCAAGTTTTATTCTGCGTTCCTGTGCTGTCGCACCAAGAGGTTTCGTCAACGCTCGAAATCCAGGTGCTCGGCAACATCAACATTGACGAATCCCACCAATTTCAAAGCTGATTCTGGAACTGACACATCATGATGCAATTACAAGTCAAAGCAAAATCAGGTCTTCACGCTGGGGCGGTCTGGAACCTGTCCAAGTCTTACGTAACCCTGGGTGGGTCGGCGCGGGCAGACATTTTTCTGTGCGATCCCGAAATTCCAGACTCCCTCATTACATTGAGTCGTCACGGACGACGTTATGTCATCGAGGGAATGGATCCCTCAGCCAAGCTGATCTCGGCTGACAACAGCAAAGTCGAAAACACCCTGTTCCCGTCGCAAACTTTAACGCTCGATTTTCGACACATTCAGCTGGACTTCACCTTGGTTACCGCGGGTCAGGGGCTTGCATCCCGGTTCGGCGAAGGTTACTCCCGTCTTTTTCACACCGGTCTTCGATTCCTGCAGGGATTGGGTGCAAGGGCCATTGTGGCCTTCCTGTTTGTTATTGGTCTGTTAATGACATCCATGATTCTTTTCTTTGGCACAGCAGGTGTGGCCAAAACACAAGCCAGCATGCTTGAGCGCAAAAAAGAGTTGGCCGAGCGACAGGTGCAGGTGCCGATTGGCGTCACGATGGCCGCGAATATCGTTCAGGATCTCACTGCGTTTGCAAAGCGTCAGGGCACCAAAGGAATTTCGGTCAGGCAAGAGGAAGACAAGGTCGAGATTGATGCGGAATTGTCTCGTGTGCAGGCCATGGATTTTGAACGCGAACTGATCCGCTTTGGTCGGGACTACGGGCAATTCGTGGAGCTCAAAGCCAATGTGCGCTTTACACCCGAACAAAAGCTGGTGGATGAAATTCGCGTTTCCCAAATTGTGTTGGGAAAGTCCGCCGCTGTTGTTCTACACGACGGCGCAATGCTGTTTGAAGGTGGCAAATACAACGGGTTGACCATCACCAAAATCAGCATGGACAAAGTAGTACTCAATGGCAGTACCAGTTACGAGGTGCCACTGTGATGGTTTACGACGAAAGATCTACCTTGAGCCCCGCACTACTTAAACTGCTGGGCGACAGGCTTGGTAACTTAAATCCAGTCAAGCGCATTGGCTATGTCACTGAAATCATTGTTTCAACAGTTAAAGCAAATTTGCCCGATGTGCTTTTGGGTGAATTATGTGAAATCAAGGCCGCCGATGGCAGAACGGTGCTGGGCGAAGTAATTGCATTCAGTGACCACCTGGCCACTATTTCCTGCCTTCAATCCGTCGTTGGCATTGCACTTGGCGCAACTGTTTACCCCTTGGGCCGTCCCCACTGTGTCAAGCCCACAGGGCGGCAAATGGCGGCGGTGCTGGATGGCATGGGGCGTAGCCTCAATGAACCAGATAACACCCATGCCGGCGTGCTTTCCACCGATCTGGATGCCAACCCGGTAATCCGCCCTGCGCCGCTGGCCACACGCAGGCCTCCGGTGTCCAAACCGCTGTTTACGCAAGTCAAAATTATCGACAATGTTTTAACCCTGGGGGTAGGGCAGCGCGTGGGTATTTTCGCACCGCCCGGTTGCGGTAAAAGCACCTTGATGGCTCAAATTGTTCGCGGTGCCAAAGTGGATGCTGTGGTGTTCGGGCTGGTCGGCGAGCGGGGTCGGGAACTGCGAGAATTCATGGAGCGCGAAATAGACCACACAATCCGCCAGAAAAGCTATTTCGTCTGTGCCACCTCCGACAAATCTCCCATCGAAAGGGTTCGTTCCGCTTTCACGGCCATGTCGATTGCCGAGCATTTGCGCGATCAAGGCAAATCGGTTTTGCTGCTCATCGATTCAATTACCCGTTTGGCCCGTGCTCAGCGCGAAATTGGTTTGATGGCCGGGGAGCCAGCAACTCAATCCGGGTTCACACCGTCTGTGTACGCCATTCTTCCCGAGTTGGTGGAGCGCGCAGGCCTGACAGAACAGGGCTCGATCACAGCCGTGTTCACTGTACTGATGGAAGGCGACCGTATTGAAGATGACCCCATCGCAAGCGAGGCCAAAAGTTTGCTGGATGGCCACATTGTTCTAAGTCCAAAACTGGTGGAGAAAAATCATTTCCCTGCCATAGATCCACAGCGAAGTTTGTCCCGCGTAATGCAATCCGTGGCAAACCAGAAAACCAGATCAGTCGCAGCCGTGCTGCGCCAGGTTTACTCCCTGTACCAAGAGGTAGAACTGCTGGTGCGTTTGAATGAGTACAAACAAGGCACAGACCCATTGATCGACGAAGCCATTGCCATCAAGCCTGCGCTGGACCAGTGGTGCAAGCAGGATCGATTAAGTCCGGAATCACCTTCAAAGGCCTTGTCCGATCTGGAAAACATTGTGTCCAGATTCTCCGCGATAAGCGACGGCGGTTCCTGATGCGTGGGCTTGACAGTGACTTGAAGGTGATCTTGAAGATTCGCAAAATGCGGGTTGATTCACTGAGACGCATTCAAAAAAAACGTGAAATGGAACGAATTCAGGCAGGGCAAGACGTAGAAGTCAGGCAATCAAATCTTGAAGACACGGAAATACAGGTTCGGGCAGTCGAAGCCGATCGATTGAATTCATTGATCAATGGGCAGTTTGTAAAAATTGACCGAATTGAAGCGTTCTCCAAATTGCAGCTCAAAGGGATCAAACAAATCATGGATGCGAACCGGGAAATCGAACTGGCTCAACACCACTTCGAACAAAGCAAAAATGCACTGGAAGAAAGTGTAAAGGCAGCCCGGGTGGGCGAGAAAAAACTGATGGCAATCGAAGAAGCCATACGGGAAACACTGTGGAAATGACACTGGAAAACCTGGACGAACCTATTGAGGTGCAATCGTGGTCTGTCGGGGACTTGCGCAAAATCCACTACGACCAAACAACCACCTCCATTTACGCCCGCCTTGGTGGGTGTGTGCAGCAGAGTACCCCGTTTCAATCTCCAACCGAGCGCGGCCTTTCGATCCGGTACACAGAAAATTTCCCGTTGACGGTTGGTTTGGGTGGCCATGTGTGGGTTCAAGCGTTCACCGAGTCGGGCGACGAAATCGATCTGGCCATTGATTCCGCCTACATTTTTGAGCGCACGGGTTGTTTGATTTCGCCAAAGATTTCACAGTGGGGCGGTGGGCCTTTGGTGTCCATTTTCAACATTGTGTCAGCCGCGGTGAGCGAACTGACCATGATGCTGAACTTGAGCCTTGAGCGCTTTCTTGAGCACCATGAAATTCCTGCCAAACCACCAACTGATTATCTCGCGCTGGACCACCTGCGCGACTGCAAAGTCGTTCTTGGTGGCGACACCAAAATCCTTGTTGGTATTTACAACAAGTTCCGGTCATACAGCACCAGTTTTTGGGCTGATTACGAACGCATGGGCCGAGTCATTCGTATCCCTGCGAACATCCGAATCTACCCCACTCGGAGCTTGTGGGCAGCCAATGAACTTGCTTCACTTGAAGAAGGGGATTTGCTTGCTGTTCAGAACTTTCGTACGTCCCAAGGGGATATACGACTTCGGGGTGGAATTTATTTCAAGAATCACAAAAATCTCAAGAAGCAATTCGAGGTATTCATACAAATGAACGAAGAAGACACAAACCTTCACTTTGGCTCTGATGAACTCAGCAGTGAGCAAGATGCTCCCACCGAACCTGTCTCGTTGGCACCACTTGATGAAATTGAACTGGAAATACAGGCGGGTAAAACAACGATCCTGTTCAATGATCTTTGCTCTGTTCAAGCGGGAACACTAATCGAGCTGCGCGACCATTCATTGCCTTTTGTCAAATTGTGTGTGATGGGCTCGCCAATTCTTGAAGGCGAGCTGGTGACATTCCAAGACCAGGTGATGATTCAAATCACCAAGCGGTTGGACTGAAACGCCATGGTTGAAACCATCAATCCCATCGGACTCGTTGTCACCATTGCATCGTTGTCAGTGTTGCCGTTGATTGCAGTCACTTCAACCTCATTTTTGAAAATCTCTGCTGTGCTTCTGATCCTCAGAAATGCAATCGGAGTGCAGCAGGTGCCCTCCAATATGGTGCTCTACGGTATTTCAATGGTCATGACCTTGCTGATCATGGGCCCTGTTCTTACCGACGCTGGGCAGCGCTTTGCCCCAAATGGGCAAATGCCCGTGTCTGGCGTGGAAGTGTTGACCTCGATCAACGAGGCAGTGCCGCCATTCAAGCAGTTCATGCTGAGCAATGTGAATCCGGATTATCTTCAGAAATTTCATGAAACAGCTCAGCAATTTCAAAAAAAATACAATGCACCACCGGTCGACAAAACAGACTTGTTCGTCGTGATGCCGGCGTTTGTGGCTTCAGAACTGTCCGAGGCGTTTCGCATCGGTTTGTACCTGTACCTGCCTTTCGTGATTATCGACCTCGCAGTTTCAAGTGGTTTGATGGCCTTGGGCATGATGATGGTGTCGCCCATGTCGTTGACAGTGCCTCTTAAAATCGTGCTCTTTGTTGCCGTTGAGGGGTGGGCAAAAATTCTGCAGGGCTTGGTCAATTCCTATTTGGGTTAAGCATGCTAATTTACTACGTTAATCAAGCGCTTTGGCTTTCATTTTTAATTGCAGCTCCCGTGGTGATCGTGACCATGGTGCTGGGGCTGCTGCTTGGTTTTATGCAAGCCGTTTTCCAGCTGCAGGATCAGGCTTTGCCTTTCGGCATCAAATTACTTGCTGTCACTGTGGTGTTGGTCACTTTGGGGTCTTGGATGGCAGGAACGATGGTGCAGTTCACCCAGTCGATCCTGGACCTGATCGCCCTGCCGCGGTCTTGACGTGGAACAGCTATTCATCGGCACTGGCGACCCTCTTCGGGAGTACCTCTCGGTGCTTGCCTATTTCCTGCCGAGAACCGTCAGCTTCATGCTTTTTTTCCCGCTGCTGTCCAAGGGGTACAGCAGCAACATCATAAAAATGTCGGTGGGTAGCGCCCTTGTTTTATATCCTGCACTTGCTGCCACAGAATTTTATACCTCGCCACAGCATGTGCCCAGTTTCACAGTCATTACCTTTCTCAGTGAAGTGTTGTTGGGCGGGTTTCTTGGCTTAACCATTGCTTTTCCCTATTTTGCATTCAAAGGTTTTGGTGCATTGATTGATGTTTACCGGGGCGCAACTTTTGCGGGTCAGGTCACCGGCAATGATTCGGGCGAAGAATTGCCAATTGAAACGCTGTTTGGTTACCTGTTCGCCGCGTTAATTCTTGCTGGCCCTGGGCTGCATGCAATCACCGTTCATTTGCTGAAAAGTTACTTGTTGATGCCACCAGGCTCGCTTAGCATCGTGGGCCTGGGGGAGTGGTTGCAAAGTCTTATGCGTTTGACCGCAGACTTTATCACTTTTGCAGTATTGCTCAGTGGGCCTGTTCTTATTGCAATTCTGGCTGTGGAGCTGGCGGTACAAATTATTGCAGCCTTTGCCCAACAACTGCAGGTTTACAGTGTTGAGTACAGCCTGAAAAGTCTTTTCGGCATTTTGGCGTTACTGGGTTTGCTTCACTTCGCTGAGGAAGACATATTTCTGATGTTTTCTGAATACAGCGACACCTTGAATAATTTGTTGTCGGGGCTTCAATGAGCGGAGAAAAGAATTTACCAGCCACCAAGAAAAAGATTGATGACGCGCGCAAGAAAGGCCAGGTGGCTGTCAGCAAGGACATCAAAATTGTGGCCAATCTTTTGGTCGGCTACGCCTTGATTTTTGAACTCATGCCCAGCTATGTCGAGCAACTGACGAACTTGGTGGACATTATTACTTCCACCGGGATCTCCGAAAAATTCAGTTGGTCATCCGAGGTTGTTTCTGCAGCATTTCAGGTTTTTGTTTTGATCGTTTTTCCGGTGATTGCAGCAAGCGCAATTTGTGCAACGGTGTTGACCTGGGCACAAATTGGTTTTCTGGTGGCCCCGGAAGCAGCAATGCCCTCATTCAAAAAACTCGACGCCGTACAAAACATCAAAAACATGTTTTCCAAGAAGTCTTTTTTTCAACTTCTTTTGTCCGTGGGCAAGGTCTTAATCGTGGCCTGGGTGGTGTTTCTGGTGTTTACCGGCATGACCAATGACATGGTGTATAGCTACCGTGGTGGCATGCTGGAGCTGTTCGGGGTCATGGGGGCGGTACTCAAGAAAGTGGTGTTCATGACTTTGAGCGCGTTCATTGTCATCGCTCTGGTGGACTGGGTTATTGAAAAAGCCAATCTGCTTAAAACCTTGAGAATGAGCCACAGCGACATCAAAGATGAAAACAAGCAATCTTTTGGTAATCCTGAAATCATCAAAAAACGCAAACAAGAGCACCGCAGCTTGCTGAATTCCTCACTCAGCCAACTGGATCGCTCCAAGCTGATTGTGGCCAATCCAACTCATATTTCAGTAGCGCTTGACTATGAGCCGGGGGTGCACGACATTCCCTTTATTGTTGCAATGGGAGTGGATGCCGATGCACTGGAAATTCGCGAGAAGGCCAAGCGTTTGGGTATTCCAGTCATTGTGAATGTGAAATTGGCCCGGATGCTTTACAGTGAGTGTGAAGAAGAGGAGTACATACGAAAAGAGCACCTTGAATTGGCTGCTGAGGTTTTTAGGGTCTTGTTTCAACTGAACCAGACCGCCTCAGGGCCTGAATCCGAAAAGGATGAAACGGGTAAGCGCCCTGCACCTTGATTTAAATTCAACCCCAGTGGTCTTTGATGGCCAGTGGCTCACCCATAGCGTATGGTGGGCTCTCCGCCCAACCAAAGCGTCCGGGGATTAGATTCCAGTTCAGTGTAGTCCCGCGACGAGGCGGGACAGGATTTCTTCACTTTTTGGGGGGTGTGTGTGGCGTAATCGTGACGTCGCCAGGCACCGTAAAACCAGGTCGGGTGTACAGCATGCCTGGTGTAATCACTCGCCGGGTGGTTTCGTTGCCTGTGGGCGACGTGGACACATCGGCGTATATCGGAGGCTCGTACGCGAACGCATTGAAACCCGTGGTCAAGATGTACAGTGCTTTTCGCTGTTCGCCGGGTGTCATGGCAGAGAATGACTTGCCGAACAGGGCCGTACACATTTTGTCAAGATTGCCCCGTGTTTCATCACTCATCTTGAGTTGGGCCGGGTCGAAGACAAAAGACTCAGGAACCGCAAAAGCCGGGTCGTTGAAGTTGTTTCTGGCACGCTCGTCGCTTCCCACCCCGTCATCGCCTTGCCAGTCACCGTGTGTACTTGCAAGCCAATCGCGTATTTGGCCTTCGCGGAACACACCCAACCCTAGCCCGCTGCCACCATTCATGTTGGAAATTTGATCCAGGTATCCACCATTTCCCGCGCCACCCAGCGCCAATATATCTTTTGATGCTTGTATCAACTTTGTCCTGTCCTCATGACTTAGGTGACCCAAGCCAATTTTGTTCCAGTAATCGTTATCGGCTGGGTCTGCGCCGGCCAGCGAACTAATGCCGGATGTACCGAAGCGGTCGTTTCTAACACCTTCCCCTTTTGTATTGGTCTCTGCACCATCGGCACCCAGTGGTCCACCCAAAGTGTAGAAAATGTACATTGCATCCCAGAAGGCTTTCAGGTTTGCATCTGCTGGCGGCGTGCTTTCGGATGGGTTGGTTGCCGGTGTCTCCACTTTGCTGCTTGTGTAAGTTGCGCCGTTGGCCGTCATGAACAGGGTATTCGTTTCTTTGTCGTAGCCGATCAGGCCCACAGCAATCGCCGTGTTGATCTGGGCCGGTGTCAGTTGTTCCCAAGTGGTATTGGATGGCAAGCCCAACAAGTTGATGATCAATTTCAGCAAAGCCTGTTGTTGATTGGCTCCTGCTGTAACACCCGCTGGCAAGGGTTCTTCAACACCCTTCATTTTGCCGTAGGCTTCCTTGGCCAGTCTTTCTACGTCGGCCGCCGTGTAGTACTCAGGTGGTTCCGTATTGGGCTTTTGTGCGTATCCGCTCTCGGAGAAGTAAGTTGAAGCGCCTGCAGCCTTCATCAAATCTTCAGGCGTCAAATTATTGATTGCCATCGACGCCAGAAAATCAAAGTAGTCTGGGTTTTCAAAATGACCCTGCGCTTCCTGTCCTTCGATGGTCAGCATCCAGGTGCTGGCACCTTGGGTAGCATCACCACTGACCAGCCCCATCAATTTCAGGATATTCAGGTGTTCTTGTGTTATGGGGACCTCGCCGAACAATGATTTGCACAGTGCCTCCACATCGGGATCCAGGGGGCCGGTCACCGGGGTTAATTCCTTTTCACCATAATTGGAATCAAACAAAAACCTGGCACTGCCTGCCAAGCCTGCCAGTCGAGCACCGTTGTTGGCTGGGTCTTCTGAGAACCTGAATTCCCGGTTGTTGAGGTAGGCCGCCGAGCCGTCTGGAAAGTAAGGAATATCGCCACCAAAAAACTCTACATTGGCTTGTGCATTCAGTTTGGTGTCCAGCGCTGGTTTCATGAACACCATCGTGACAGTTTCCAGCCGCCCATTGATCATTACCCGACCTTGGGTGGTTGTCCGCTCTGTCGTCATTTCATATAGCTTGGAGATCTCGAACAGTTCGCTCAAACCAAGGTCGTCAATTTCTACACCGGTCCTTGCGCTCACCCATTCCAGAAACTTCTCACGAGACTCACTCGATTCAAAGTAGTAGTATTTGTCGTAATTGCCAGTACCTACTTTGTAGTAGTAATAGGTTTTACCGTCAAATTCCGCGGTGCCCATGTTTTCACTGACGGGTTCTGAGCCATTTTTCGGCGCAGGCGGAATCTCTGGGATGAATTCGGTGCTTACGCTACTGGTGCTCATGATTAAGTTGTCTCCGTCAGTGTGTCGATTTACTAAAGATTGGAATTAAAGGCCTGAACGGTATGTGTCCTGGGCGTCTTTGTGACCTTGCCATGCGTTCATTAATTGCTGGAATACGTTGTCCAGCAATTGATTGTTTCCATCCAGAACCGAAGCCTTGAATTCTTCAAGTGCTTTGCCAAATTGCCCGCCAGAATTGATGGGCGATACCAAAAGGTTTGCAGTCATAGGGCTTAACCACTGCCAAGTGGGGTCGTGCGGGTTCGCTTTTTCATTCTTCATGGAATTGATTTTGTAGAAGCTGCCACCAGCGAATGCCACAAAAATTGCCGCAGAGGCCATCGCGCATGCGAATTCAAGAATGGCGCCGTCTTTGCGTTTTTGGGCTGCTTCTATGGCTTGCTCAAACCGGAGACCCGACACCTGCGACATCAGCTTTTTAATGTCCAAACCCAGGGAGTAGCTCAACATGAGGAAGCGAAGAAAAAGATCACCAAAAGGGTTGTCGAAAATACCGATTTCTTCCTTGTCGCCAAACATGGCTTGAACCTCATCGTCGCTCAGTCCCCACATTTCTTTGGCCTGTTCCCGGGTAATGTTTGATTTGCCGCTGGCCAAGTCCAGGTAGGTGCGAACCTGCCCCGGTTCCAGTTTTTCAAGCATGGCCTCGGCTTGCTCTTGGGTTAAGGCGAAGGTGGCCATTGCCTCGCTGATGAATCTCGCTTTTTCTTCTTGGGTCAACGGTGCTTCGGTTGGCGGAACGGTCGTCGTATTGCGGGTAGTGACTTCAGGAACACTCATTTTTTACTCCGGGAATAGTTGGTTCGAACACTCAGGCATTCAAAGGTGCGAAGTATTGCGGCATGAATTCCAGCAACCGTTGAATTTGTTCTTGGTAGGCAGAAATGTCTTGCCCAATCGATAGAAGCAAATTGTTGATGAGGTCAATGAATGCCTGGTCAATGTTGAAGGCGTGCATCAGGTTTGCAATTTCAAGTTGAAGTCTTCCCATTTCAAACTGCAGGCCACCCTGTGCCATGGTGATGGCGGCTTCCATGGCTTCCAGAAACCGAAGAATGGCACCCTGCTGTGCAACGGTCAGCTCGCCTGTGATGAAATTTTTAAGCAAGGCAGGCAATTGACGCAGAAATTGTGCTGTTGCCGATGTCGATTGACCAATTGCGGATCCTGCTGCTGAAATACCACCTGCTGCCGCAGCGGTAATTGCAAGCACCAACACCAGAATAATGATTGCTCCTACGATAGCACCGCCGATGGGGCCGAATACTTCAGACAACCCTTTCATCATTTCGCCCATACCTTTTTGTATAAGCGAATCATGACCAGCGGCTTCTGCAAGCAATGGCTCCATGACCATGACCAGTGCAACTGCGAAAACAGCGATGGTCATGGGCGTAGGCACTAAGCAGGCCACCAGCGCAGCAAGAATTAACCCCACAATGCCAAGAGCCTTGAATATTTTTCCAAGAATTCCACCCTTCTTGGATTTTTTTAGCTGTTCAATGAACTTGTCTACCTGGTCTCGGATGTACGACACTTTGTTGCGTTCGGTGCCTTCCAGACCTTTCATCAATTCGGTGAGTGTGTCGCGCGCTTTCTCCAGATTGTCCAGCGTGAAAATGGCCAGGTTCTCAAAGAAAATATCTTCGCTTTCCTCGGGTTTGTCAGGTCCATTTGCGCTTGGGCCGAGCAAACTGTAGTCGGTGGAAACCATGATCAAGTTCCTTGTGAAAAATTAGGCACGAATAGAGGCCATGTTGTTCTCAACACCTTGCAGCAGCTTCACCTGCCCTTTTATGATTTCCTGAATCAGCTGGCCAATGGTGTCCATGCGTTCCTGGATTCGGGAAGCCAAGTCTTGATTTCCCACATCAAGTGCCCGTACTTTCAGAGTTTGGAGGCGCGTAAGGTCCAGGTTGAGCAAGCTGATGTACATGCTGACAATCACGATGAAGGGGTTTTCCTCTCCTGAATTCAGGGCATCCACTGCTGTTCTCAGAATGGTCATGCGTTCGCGGAAGAAGTTCATGGTGTCTTGGTCACCCCGGGCCTCTGCATCCTTGTACATGCGGTGTGCCTCGTCGTAGGCGCTCTCGATGTCTTCTGCGGTTATGCCAGGTGAATCGGCCTTCCAGTTTTCATCCATGGGTGTTGCCAGGTAGTCCTGGTAAACATCTTCGCTTTCAATGGTGTTTTGTTCCCGTTGAACCAGGCCATGTGAATCTGGCAGGCCGGTGGACAACAAATGCGCCTTGCGTGCCATGGCCACGTCTTGTCTGAATTCAGAACCAGCCATGTTTATTTTGGTTTGATCTCCCCCGGCTGCGCTCAAAGCTGAACGGTAGTCATTTAGGGCGGTGGTCAGGTTGTTGAAAAGATCCAAAAGGCCCAGGGCTTCAAGGTTTTCGATACCCAAGGCTTCCAGTTTCTCCAGCAGGCCCACAATCGAGGCCTCTGTTGCCGGGCCGCTGTCTTGATCTAGGGGCAACGAGCCTTCAAGGGTGGCTCTCTTAACGTCTTCGAGTTGCGTCAGGGAGCTGTTCACGGTTTCTTTGGCTTGGTCCAGTCCATCTTGACCCGTGGTGGAATTTGCCAAAATATTCAGAAAGCGTTGTTGAAATTTCAGATTGTCAATTGCGTTGGACAATTTGTCTTCGCTGTTGCCTGACGCTTTCCAGTCAGCTTGGAGCTCTTTGAGTTGGGCCAACAGGGCGTTCACGCCGGGTACGGTGGTGTGTTGGCTCAAGAAAGTGATCAGCTGTTGTAATTGTTGTGGGGACAATTCCGTTAAATCGTCAAAGCCGTTTTGATTCAGCCAGGATCGAATAAGGGTATCCACACTGCTGGGCGCAGCTGGGTCAATGGTAGATTCGACCCACGGTACGGGTGTAGTGGCTGGAACGCTCATGGTGTAATCCTTTGTAAAAGTGGGTGAACTGAGGGGCTTGCAAATTGCCTTAGCCAACGCTCCAGATTCCAATTCGGGTTTTTCCCGCGTTAACGTAACCGTCGTATCGTTCGCGGGCGCTTTTCGCTTGTGCAGCCAGTGCCTCACTAGAGAACTGGGGGGGGATTACAGCCAGTTTTGCGTCGGCACACCACGCGTATAGTTCTTGCGCTTCCCCTTGGCTGATTTCTTCACCGTTTTTGAGTTTTTCAATAATTCCCTTGATTTTGTCGGATGCGGGCTGACCCTTTTTCGCCATGACTTCAAGGGCGGTGTCGAGGAAACTTCGCATGTTTTGGCTAAGTTCCAGCGTGCCGTCTTTCGTGTGCGCGTTCAGCACAGTCATCAGTGAATCAGCGCCTTTCTCAAGCGCACCGTAATGCTCGCCAAGTTCCGCAAGCCGTTTCATTTCTTCGCCAAGCCAACCCAATTCAAGGTCGCCGATCATTAGCGTAACTGTCATCCAGTCCCCACGGCCCGCTGCAGCCCACATTGCGTTCAGCTTGTCTTCGTCAGGTTTGTAGGGTTCTGGCGGAGTCCAAGTGGATGTTGCTACAGGCGGGGTGGATGACATGGTGTAACCTCTTTGTTTGAATATTAATGAAATTACATGCGAGCTGCGTCGTAAACTTTCTCGATGAAGTCTTTGGCTTTGCCACAGGCGGACATGATTTTTGCCGCGGTTTCCAGTGAAATACCCAGCTTTGCTACAGCTGCCGCTACTTCACCTGGTGTGGGATCTCCCTGCAACAGATCGTAAAAAGTCTGGAAAGCTGCTGCCTGGACTTCATCGCCGAACGCGGCGTATTCATCAATAAAAGGGGTGACGCTGGAGTGTGTTGGAAATGCTGCTGGACCTGCCATGATTGGCTCCTTGATTAGGTAATGAATGAAAGTACTGCGGACTACTTAAAATTTTAAGAATCGTTTTCTCTCTCCTCCTCCCAAATTTCCTGTGTTCGTTCCATGGAGTGATCGATCATCAGAGTCACAGCAAGGCCCTCAATTGAGCGATTAACCAGGTATTCATCCGGCGTCACGTCAGTGTCGTAGTACTGGACTGTTGTGGTAGGTACGGACATGTGATGCTCCTTATTTGTTAACGATACTTTTCAGTGGTTCGGTCATGTCTTTCACCAGGCTTGCTGCAAGTTGCCACAGTGAACCCATCATTTGCATTTCGTAGCTCATGACGACAACGTCAGTTGGCGATGAACCAAAATCGGGTTTGCTCAAAAAACCATCAACCCGTTTTGCGTGGGTGTCGGCGAATCCGAATACTCGAGCGCCTACGTTGAGAACTTCCATTGGACCTCCTTGTTTCAGCTTATTGCTGTTTGATCAACTGTTCAAAATGCTCGGACACCTTGGTGCCGATCTTTCCGGTAAGTTGTACTGACACTGATTTCATGGCACTGACATGCATGGCGTCGATCAGGCTGAACACGCTGTCGCGAGAATCGAACTCGCGAAGCTTTTTATCCATGTTGACTTTGTCTTGATTCAATTGGTCCTGTGCTTTTTCAACAAAAGTTTTAATTGAACTGTTGACAGGGTTGGGTTGGGAAAGCATGTTGCTGAAATCTGCAGCATCAGCCATGGATGGCTTGAGTGCTTGCCCTGACGAAGCACTGGAAATTTGTGTGGCGCTTACGGGATCAATCAATTTTCAACTCCAGTTCAGTGTTTAACTTGCTTTCCAGACTTGCCCGAAGCATTTGGGCAAGCACCGATTTTTCTTTCAAACTGAGGTTTGATTTCATCGTTAAACGGACAAGGCATTTGCCGTTGATGAATTCACCCCGAATGTGCACTTCCCCGGCCATTGAGTTGACAATTGAGAAGTTGAAATCACTATTGGGCAGAATTTTTTCTCTTTCCTCACATGTATTTTGTGGCGAAAAAAATTCGTTGGTTCCATGTGTTGACATATCAAAATCAGACGGCTCATTTTTGTTTGTGGATGACGGTGAATTGGCCGTGGCCGGAGTCATTAACATGTTGAAGAAGTCGTTCTTCAAGGTGTCGTCATTCGGACGAAATGTGTCTTTGGGGGAGTTTCTTGAGCCTTGATGCTGTGCCCCAGCCCTGTTCAGGGTCGGGATGGTCTTGTTGCTGCGGGCTTCAATTTTCTCTCGTGTGATTTCTGAAACTTCCAGTGGATCGTATTGAGACTGAATCGTCATGATGTGCGCTCTAGAGTTTGGTTGAATAGGGGGCCTGGCAATCAAAGTCTTGAAAGCCGATTGACTTCCCAAAGCACTCTGTCAAGTGCAGACTGGATTTGTGCCGGCGTTTCGAAGTCCCAGTTGGGTTGGGTTTGAATCACAAACCCTGCAGAGGGATCGGTATGGAATGTGGCTGAGTAGCCCGGAAATTCTGGTTTGTTTTTTTCATCGTTGATCAGGCCGGCCGAGCTTACAAACGATTCCTCCAGTGGCGTGTCGCCTACCCACACAAAAAAGTATTCGCCCATGTTGGGTTTTTCTTTGGCGGCTTCTCCGCGAATAACAATCCAGTCCCCCTGGGCGTGAATCGGTTCCATGGTGTCTTTCTCCGGGGCGCTTGGATGGAGGGTCATGATGGTGCCTGAATGATTGGCGCAAGAATTGCTGACAGTTGGGTGTTGCGCTCAATGTTTTCAACAAGGATTTTTCGTTGATTCGAGTTCCGGTACATGCCACTGATCAGGTCGTGCAGTAACACCCAGCGGCAATAGTTGGTAATGAACGCGTTCTTGGCAGGCATGCGATCTGATCGAACCGCCGAAGCAATTGCGATCAAGGAATTGGCCCCTGCGAGGGTTTCGTTGGAAAGAACGGCTTGCAGGCATGATTCTGTGAGACTGGTTAAAGTAGGCAAACCTTGCATGTTTGCTTTTTGCCCCCAGCCCAAAAACTTTGAATGCAAGGCGTGCAAATTGATCAACAGGCCAAACTGTTTGATTCGGCTTAAAATTAAGTGGTGTCGCGGGCTTGTAATTCGTGCTGGTTCCTGTGTTTTCTCGCGAACAAGAATTTGAATGAACCCTTCTTGCATACGCACCAGTTTTTCTGTGGATGCGCCAGCTTGCAAATCTTTTTTGATCATTTTGTACAGCGCAAAAAGATCAGTTGCTGACGTGGTGCTTGGTTGAATCTCGATAATTTGGTAGGCGGCGATGAACTCGCGCAGCGACGGCCCTGAAAACGATTTTGCCTTGCCCACTTCGTAGGCACCCAAGGTGCCGGAAATAAAGGCGCCATGTTCTGAGAGCAACTGGTTTTTGGCTAGTTTTATTTCAACACGGTCGCTGTTGCTTAGCAGGGAGTCGCCTTGTTCTTGCAGGGTTTCCAGCAAGAGAAATTTTCGCAGGGCTCGCTCGCCAGGGTTAAGCGTAGTGGTCATGTCCACAAGGCTTTTGCTTTTTGACCGGAAGGAGTTCAACAAAGACATCATGTCTTTTTCAAAAAAACTGCCATTGTTTACAAAAAGGGTTTTATAGACATTCTCAAATTTTCGGCTTTTGCTGTTGCGTTTTTCTGGTGTCTGAATGGCGCCTTTCTGTAAGGTGGCCTGTTGTTGTTCCTCTGCGCTAACTTGAGGCAGGCTCGACGGTGCCCCGGTTTTGGCCGGTTCAGCGCCTTGTTCTGTACCTGGGCGGCTGGTTTGTGCATGTGCAGTAACAAACCGCTCAACCTTTTTTTTCGCCTCGCCTTCCAATGGGCGTTTGGCATTAAGCCCGCCCTGCAGGGCTTCTGTGGAAGTGACTTCTTGTACCGTTGGCGCTTTGATTGGAATGGATGTTCCCATGATTACCTCGAAATTGAACGGTCGAGCCTCAGCGAGGGGGTTGGTTGAAGGTAATCGCCGTTGATCTTGAAAGACCTTTGTATGGTATCCACAGCATCGCGTGTGGATGCAGAGTTGTGGGGCGGGTCTTCAATCAAGCGAGGTGTGATCAGGAATAGACGAACCACATTTTGGCGCTGTGTTTGGGTACTTGAAAATGCCTTGCCTATGAAAGGCAGTGAACCAAGTATTGGCACTTTGTATTCTTGATCGCCTGCGGATTCGCGGTTGTAACCACCAATCAGAATTGCTTTTTCTCGTTGAATTAAAGCTTGTGTGCTCAGCGATGTGTTTTGAATACTGGGAGCGTTGATGCCCTGGCTGCCTTGTATGCCTTGTGCGATACTGCCGTCCTGAATTTCAATTCTCAGAAAGATCTTGTCGTCATCGCCTTCTTTGACCAACCGTGGTGTGACTTGAAGCAAGCTGCCTGCCGTGACTGGGACAACATCGGCTACCCGTTCACCCAGCACCTGTAGGTAGAGGGTTTGACTGAGATCGATGTAGGCGGATACGTTGTCTTGGGTCACGATGGTTGGGCGGGCCAGCACCTTGGCGTTTTCGTCTGCAGAAAGTGCTTTCAGGCGTGCCAGAAAACGGACTGGGTCGACAATCGTGCTTGCGCCGGGTATTACCAAACTGGCTGCATTGACTGCACTGCCGGGAAAGTCATATAGAAGGTGGGAGGACTGGAAGCCAAATTCCAGTCCCAATTCGTTGAGGCCGCGCTGGTCAACTTCGACCAGCATGGCTTCAACTTCAATCATGGGGAGCGGGCGATCCAGTTTTTCGATCAGCTGTTTGTAGTAGTCAAACTTGCTTTTCGCATCACGGATCAAGAGGGAGTTTGTGCGGGGATCAGCGGTGACGCTGATTGGCTTTTCTTCTTTGTTTTGTTCGTCTTGGTTGGCGCCAGGCATGGTGGTTGGAGACATGGCCATGGCCTGCATGTTTTTGGTCTGTGAAAGCGAGGGTGTGGTGTTGCCCGCGGCGGCGCCATCCGCAATCATGCCGGCCTTTTTGTTTTCCGGTGAGGCTGTCATGCGCTGGTTCGGCAGACCCAGCAAATTCAGCAATACCGACAGTGCACCAGGCGTGGTGATTGTGGACCCCCTGAGCGTTGTTTGGCGATCTTCCACTGAGGCATACTGAAGCGGGAATACCATCAGGTCAATGCCATGCTTGGCAATTTCAGAGGGGTCTGGAGGGTTTTGCTCAAAGGTTTCCTTGACCAATCTTACATAGCTTCGCGGACCTGAAACGATCAGTTCTTTGGTGTCAGAATTGATGGCAAACGGAAACTCTTTGTAGTACAGGCCAGATGACGTTAGAAGGTCTTTCCAGTCATCGTTGCTGCGCTGCCCGCCGACATAAACCTTTTGGGTTTTCCAGTCATCGGAGCGGTACACAAAAACTTGCGTGCCGTTTTGAAACCAGTTGATGCGGAATGAGCTTTTGAAATAGGCCATGACATCATCAACATTGCTGAATTCGAATTTGCCATTGATTGGTTGGCTTGACAGGCCACTGGCGTTCAAGTTCAAACCAAGCATGTCGAGCATGTTTTCAAGTGCGCGGCGAGAGGGTTCTTCCTGGGCAATGTATATTTTTATGTCAGCTTTGGGTTGCGGTGCACTGAACGCCAAATCTGGGATCAAGAGCAGCAAAAGCCACAGGCAATTTGTATTAATCCACTTCTTCATATTTTTCACCTGTGCGGTTGATGGACTCGGCGACTTCGCTTTGAAGGTTTTCAATTTCTCTTTTGTAAAGTGCCATGATGTTGTCGATGGAGACCTGAATTTCTGAACCTTTGGCGGCGCGAATGCGAAGCTCGAAGGGGTTAAGGTCTTCGGATGTTTTGACTTCCCATTTACGAATCATGAGTTGCCTAGACAGCACTTCGCCCAGGCAGGACTGAACCGTATCGATTTGCTCTTTTGCACATTCCAGTATCAGGTTTTGATTGCTCAGTGATCGGTCGAGAAGTGATTTGACCAGTTTCTCAACTTTGACTTTCTCTGGCACTTCATCCAGAAATTTGTGAAGCGCCGTGGTGCACACTTCAATACAAATTCTGGATGAGGTGTCGGCCAGTTCCTGTACGCGTTGTCGCGCTGTTCTGTGGATTTCCCGCACATCGGTTTGCAGTGAATCGGCAAGTTCTTTGCGCGCCTTGTGCCGGATTTCATCGGCGTCACGCCGGGCTTGCTCGATAATTTGACGGGCTTCGTCGTGCGCAAAAGAAAGAATGTCCCGATGATCTTTTGCAAACAACAGTGTTTTGCCTTTGATGATCGGAGCATGCATTTGCAAGCCTTCGGGAAATTGAATGCGTCGGAGTAGGTTAAACATTGGCGCCCCTGTAGATTGCTTCAATGTCGAGCGGGCTGAATTCGTCGGTCAGCAGGTCGTGTTCTATCCCAAGCGCTGGCTCGCGATACTGATTGGCAGTTTCTTCAAACAGGGCGGCAAGTTCAGCGTCAATCCATCCGATGGTTTCATTCCACAAGCCTTCCTCAAGCGGGTCGATTTGTTTGATTAGCGAGGTAACGCTTCGGCTGCTGGTAATGGACCAACGCTGAAAGAAAGACGGAAAAAAACTTTTAATGACCAAGCCCAAGCCCAGTTGCGTTCTTGTGTGCGTGGGCAGCATCATGTTGTCGTTATGGTTGACAAGACTTGCCACAGAGAACTGCCATTTCGAGAGTCGATATGGAATGCTTCGATAATGCTCAATGATTTGGCGGATTTCCTCTGGCGAGGAAATTCCGAATTTGCTGTTCCATTCCTGAGGGCGCGCGTGGATGATGCTTGTGTCCATCGTCAACGTGGCCAGTTTCAGAAGATGCCTTTCAACGGTGGCTGAATCGGCAAGGCTGATGCTGATCAGTTCAGGTTTGTCTTGCAAGCTGGGTTCGGGAATGTCATCCAGTTCCAGAATGCTACGTGTTTGCAGCAGCTGAAAATAATCAAGTGCTTTGTTTGTTTCACGATTGGTTTCAAAGGGGAGGCGTTCAAGCTGGTCCGCATGAATATTGATCAGCGGGTTGGACCACCATTTCCACCACACCACTTGCATTGGCTCGGGAATACTCATTTTTTAAACCTTGCATGCAAGGATTTCAGCACAGACGGCCATTGATCAACACCCTTGGCTTGCAGCCAGGTCATGCCCACTGACAGCATCCACATAAAAAGAATCAGGTAGGTCATGAGCAGGAAATAGCCTTTGTCTTCAGCGCTTATTGCGATGGGGCCGTACCAGACCAGCGGTACACATTCATCCACTTTGATTTCGGAGGGGACGGCTGTAACAGTGACGCTGCCCTGTGCGTCGCCTGTAATGCCTGGGATACTTCTGAAAACCATGTCCCGGACTTTTGGAATGTAAGCCGGGAACTGTGCGTTTTCAGAGTATTTGACAAATACGGCTGCGGATGAGGGGGTAAGCGGTTCTCCGGGGTTTGCGCGTTCGGGAAGTACAATGTGAACCTTTGCAGCGAGTACGCCATCAATTTGCATCAAGGTGTCTTCAAGTTCTTGTGAAAGTGCATACAGGTAGCGTGCCCTTTCTTCCAGGGGTGAGCTAATCATGTTTTCTTTTTTGAACACTTGTCCAAGCGAGGTTTTTTTGTCGCGGGGCAGTCCGTGTGCCTGGGTAAGATTCAAAGCAGTGGACGACAGGTTTTTGGGAACTGATACGCTGGATCCGTCTTTGGCTTTTGACTTTTCCGCGGGTATGCCTGCGGCAAGAAGATGCGCGTAAATTTCATTGGCTTCGGGCTCAGACAAGCCAGTGAACAGCACTGTTCGGTCTGAGCAGGCCTGAAGAAACAATGACCCAGCCAGTATTAGCGCAAACATGGGGAGGCGACTGAACAAGGATTTCATGCTAGCGACCTTTCGTGACAGAGGCAATTTCTTCGCTGATGTCGTTGGCGGTGTTGCCCACGCGATTGACACCCAGGAAGTAATAAGCTGATGAGAATTGCTGTTGCACCACTGCCCGCGGGAAGTTTCCGTCCATGGTGTGTCCTCCTTCGAGTTGCTGAATTCCGCCTGTGAGGTGACGTTGCAAGCGGCTGATGTTGAATTCGGCTTTTTGCAGTTCGATGGCGGTTTTTGCGAGCAAGGGAGGCGGGGGCTCGGTTGTTTCCCCGGCTGGTCTGGATTCAAACCCAGGCGTGCCTTTGTTCAAACTTTTTCCCAGACCTGACATGAGACGCTGAAAATGCTCAATGTTTTCTTGAGGCGCACTGATATTGCCTGGCTTGTCCAAGTTGATTGGGGCTGGTGATGTTGGAGAGATTTCTAGCATGTGAGCACCTTTCCTGTTGTGCGCTTAATGAGTACCTGTGACAGTACTAAAGTTCCGTTGTGAGCGCTGTTCGAGTCGAAATCCAGTTACAACATGCATCGTTCTTTGCTGTTGTCATCGAATTTAAGTTCATAGTCTGCGGACGATTGACGTTCATCGCTTTGCCCGTAGAACTGCAAACGCAACTCAACTCGTCGACTTGCGTCTTTTGAATCTCGAGTGTTGTTGAAAGCCACGCCCCCTGCGAGAAATAGTTTTTTGATCTGTTTGCGTTGTTCGGAGCTGAACTGAATGGCGTTTGTTGAGTCATGGCTAAGCAGTGTGCACATGACCCATTCCGAGCGCTTCAGACTGAGGTTCAAGTTGTACAGGTAAGAGCCATCGGTGTCGGTGTAGCCCTCAATGACAATTTGCTTGAGCCATTTTTGACCCATGGGTGTTCCCGCTGTCTCAAGGATGATCGGAACAATTTGTCCCAAGGCTTCGGTCCCTTGTTCGTTCATCCTGTATTCATCGGTTCGGAATCGACCGACTTCTCCGAAGTTGATGCGATTCAGTTTGCAATCAATGTTCAAGTTTGGGTTAACCGCGGATGCTTTTTCAGAGAGCAGATTGCAAATTTCAGTGATCTCCTGGAATCGCAGTTCTGTTTTTGCGATTTCCGGATCCTTGGGTTTAAGTGCAACAACAGGTTGTTGCAACTCACCACGCTGGCTGCGCTTGACCAGTTCTTCGGTTTGCCTTGAGATGGCGGCAAGTGCGGCAACCATGATGACCAGAAAAAGGATCATGAGCGCTGTCATGAGGTCGGCATATGAAATCCAGAATGGTTTTTCAGCCTCATCACTTCGGTGTGGCGGGGAGAATGATTGCATGAGGCTCATAGGGGCTCCGCAGATGAACTTGCTTCGACATAGCTGTCGTTCTGACGGGCACGAATGACTTTCATCGCGAGATCTTGTGGGTTGCTGCGAATGTGGCTGAGGCGGTTTTCCAGCTTTTGACCCATTTCTTCGATCGGGTTTTTGACCTGTCTCCCAAGGATGACCTCTAGTTGGTTGCTCAACCTTTTGTTGGACTCGTTCAGGGCGCGTTCAAGGGCCTGTGCCAAACCGTCGTTGTTCTGGGATTGAATGGACTCGAGTTGCTTGATGACCGGTAGCATGGCTTGAAGAAGATCGTCTTTCAGGTCTCGGGTAACATTGTTTGCGCTGGATGAGTGTTGAACCAATGTGGCCAGGTATTCCTCACCTACGCCAGGTTCAAACAGGCCGTTCATTGCGTCAACAAGGTCGTCAAGTGCGGCAAGGTTTTTTCTGTAGAGCGATTTTTCCCAGTGCGTGATGACCATGGCAGCACCAATAGCGGCTGCGGAGGCATAGAATGCGTCGCGAACACCGCTGATTAGCAGGGTAATACTTTCGTTCATTTTCTCGACATTTGATGCGTCAAAGTTGCTCAAGCCGAAAAGCAGACCGGCAAAGGTACCAATGATGCCAATACCGGTCAGGATGCCCGGCAAGTGTTTGAAGTAATCAACACCTAGCGGTCTGTCAATGACTGTTGCTGCAGAGAAGTGGGTTGTGACCGGTACCGTGAGCCTGAACTTTCGGTTGCGTTTGACCCCGTTGATTGTTCCGGTTTGCGGGTGCAGGGTTTTGGCGAAGTCTTTCCAGGCTTTTTCGAGCATGGTGCCCTGGAAGACCCTGCTAACTCCGTCTTTGCGCATGAAGTCGTCGCCTTCAGTCATTGAGCGCACGGTGATGCCGACTTTGGAAACCACTTCAGCAAGCTCTTTGGACTTGACAACGTATTGTCTGTAGAAGTTAAAGCTGGCCAGACAAAGCAGGATTAGTACCGTGACGGGTGGGATGAGCTGGATCAGGTTAGTGCTTGAAGGTCCCACTGTGGACTCCTTGATGGTGGATTAAAGACGTCAACTAGATTTCTCACTACAGGTTTTAAGTTTCCTAAGGCGAGATTTGGTTCCAGAAATATTGACTACGAACAGTGATAGGCCAGAAATGCAAAAAGGCACCCCAGAGGGTGCCTTTTCACTTTGCATGGGGGTCGGAGCCCCACGCAATACTACAAAATGATTAGATGGGTAGGCTTTCAGTCGGCAGCATGCCTGTTACCGTGTCCAACGGCGTACCAGTTGACGAAATCGGCAGGGCAGATGGATCAAGCATCGCGGTGATATCGTCAAGAGGCGTACCCGTGCTCGGGATGGAAGCATCACCGCCACCACCAGCAGACAGGTCCGTCAACACACTGGGGTCAAGCAGTGCAGTCGCTTCGTCCAGCGGTGTGCCCGTCTCGGGAATACCGGAACCACCACCACTCAAGGCATCGCTTACCGGGCCAAGCACTGCATCCAAAGGTGTGCCTGTGGGGCCTTCAGTATCACCACCACCGCTGTCATCACCACCTGGCATGGGCAATCCGCCTTCCAGTGCCGCAATCAAGGGGTCTGTCACCGGCGTCAAGCCATCAAACACCTGGTCCATGCCGTCGGCCAAAGGTTCGGTGGCCATGGGCAATGCATCTGTTGCGGTGCCCAAGCCATCAAACAAGGGGGCTGCAGCATCGAAAATCTGGATCAAACCGTCATTCAGCGGGGTCAAAACCGGCTCCAATCCGCTCACCACCTGCGACAAACCATCGGCGATCTGGGGCGTTGCCATGCTCAGGCCATCACCCAACTGTTCTGCAACAACACGCAAGTTCACGGGCAATGTGTCCGCTGCAGCGGTTACCTGCCCATCTTCATTGCCGACAATCACGTCCACCAAGGGGGAAATGGCCTCTTCCACTGCCTCTGTCACCGGGGTGACGTTTTCGTCCAGGGAATCGGTCACAGGGCTAACGCCAACCAGGGTGTCCGTCAGCGTGCCGTTGACCGGGGTCAGCGCAGGTTCCAGTGCATCGGTCACCGGGGCGGTTTCATCCAGCACTGGGTCCAAAGATTCAGTCACTGGCTCCAGGGCACCCACAGGTGCATCCACCACGGTGGTTACCGGGGCCAGTGTATCCACAGTTTGATCTACAGCCGGGGAAGCGGGGCCTGCTGCGTCAGTGACGGGCTCAAGCGTTCCTGCAGTTGCTTCACCAGAACCGCCGCCGCCAGAACCATCGCCTGTGCCGCCGTTACTGTCATCGCTGCCCAGCACGAATGCTGCACCCGCAGCAGCAGCCAATGGGCCGGCCATGCCACCCGCAGCCAAACCAGCGCCGAACAAACCGAACATGCCGCCAGAACCAGTAATGGCCACTGTTTCGCCCTCGGTCAGCAATTCGAACTCGCCTTGAGCCAACTCGAATTCGGCGCCTGTCTCGCCCTCTTTCAAGGTTGCAACCGCGTTGGACTGAAGAATACCCTCAGTCGCCTTTTGTCCTTCTGCTCCGGGGAATTCGATGTAAGCAGAACCTTCTGCGCTGGTGGTGACGGTGTCACCGGCAGAAATGATATCGCCTTCTTTTAGAAGGACCTGTTCTCCGTCTGCGCGGGTTACAGAAACCTCGCCCAGTACGCTTTTGATTATTCCAGTGATGTTAGCCACAATACATTCTCCGACGATGGTGTGTTCAATTTAAAGTGCAGCGAGGTTTCGCCTTGTGAGAGTTTTACCGGGCGGAGTCGGAAATCGGATGCAAATATTGCTTATTATTTTTCAATCTTTAACAAAATTTGTAAGTTTTCTGCTTACGTCGTTAACGACTCATCATTCAGGGAACACTTCCGGCGAAACAAGCAGACTGTATTTATTCTGGTATGGCCGGATAGTGTACCTCTTTTGGGGGGTGCCTGAGCACACCCCAAATTGGTTCTCACCACGCCAGTTGACGCACCGCCAGTTCTTTCATGATTTCCTCGGCGCCACCACCAATGCACATTACTTTGACCTCGCGGTAGATGCGCTCGGTCGAGCTTCCACGCATAAAGCCCATGCCGCCCAGAATTTGTACGGCCTCGTTGGCGCAATGCTGCAAGGTTTGAGTGGACTGGTTTTTCAGCAAACAAATGTCGGCCACCAGTTCTTCGTTGATGTCACCTTGGTCGATGCGCGCAATGGTTTCGTCGAACCAGGCTTCGGTGGACCGAATTTTCATGCGCATGTCCGCCAGTTTGTGTGCAATTACCTGATGGTCAAGCAATCGCTTGCCAAAGGTTTGGCGGTTTTGGGCCCAGTCCAGTGCCTCGTTTAAACATACCCTTGAAAACCCGACACAGGCACCCGCCAACATGAGGCGTTCGGTGTTGAAGTTTTCCATGATGATGCGAAAACCTTTGCCTTCCTTGCCGACCAGGTAACTGGCGGGTACTTCAACGTTGTCGAAGTAAATGCTGGCGGTGTCGCTCATCCACCAGCCGGTTTTTTTAAGCGGGCTTCGCGTCAGGCCCTTGATGTTGCCGGGCACCATGATCACAGAAATACCGCGCGCACCGGGTTCGCCTGTGCGCACTGCCACGGTCAGCCAGTCGGCACGCACACCGCTGGTGATGAATACCTTTTCACCGTTGATTCGGTAGTGGGGTACTCCGTCTTTTTGAAACAGGTCGGCTTTGGTTTTCAGGTTGGCCACATCGGACCCGCCCGAGGGTTCGGTAATGGCCAGTGCGCTAATGGCATCGCCTTTGAGCACCGCGGGCGCAATCATTTGAACCAGTTCTTCACTGCCGTGGTTCAGCAAGGGCGGCAAACCAATGTTGTGGCTGAACAGGCCCGCCAGCAAACCGCCACTGCCTGCAGAGCACACGAGGTTAGAAAGCTTCAGGCGATCGGCAAGCGTGCATTCAAAACCACCGACTTCTTCCGGGTAGCCCAGGCCAAGCAAGCCGAGTTCACCGGCTTGTCGGTAGAGTTCGCGCGGGAATTCTCCGGCTTCGTCCCAATCATTGATGTGGGGTTTGATTTGTGCGTTGACAAATCGCTCTACCGAGCGGAAAAAGTCTTCCATGAATGATGTCTCCTCCAGCCGCGCTGTGTATTGTTTATTGAATCTGGCTTAGTTGGACCATGGCTTGTTTTTGTTTCATTTGGTCGCCCACCTTGATATGCACCTGTTCAACAATCGCGGCTGTTTTGGCGCTGATGCGGTGTTCCATTTTCATGGCTTCCAAACACACCAACACTGTGCCGGCTTCAACCTGCTGGCCGGGCTGAACCAATACCTGTGTCACCTTGCCGTTCATCGGGCTGCTGACGACAGGTTGAAATACGCCTTCTGCAAGGGCCGAGGCACTTAGCAAGGTTTCATCATCAACACACAAAGCCTGTGGGTATAACCATTGCTGAACCCAAACACCGTTGTTACAAGGTGTGAGGGTGTATTGCGCAGATTGCCCGTTCACCATCGACTTGATGGTGTAACTGCCTTGCGGTGCTGCGGTGCAGTGCCAGTGTTGAAGCACCACGGTTTCCTCACCAAGCCCCTCGATTTCATAGCCGTTGGTGTTGTTGCTGACTTTCAAATTGAGCGAATTGCCCTGGGTTTTTAGTTTCAGTGGTCGCGGCAGTGCGCGCGTGCTCGAAAACCCGGTGAGTGTTGTTGGCCAGGCTGAGTGGTTTTGGTGTTGTGCATAGGCCAAGAACACGGCGGCCACTGCGCACTCTGCCTGAAAGTGTTGGGGTTTGAGCAACTCATCCGCATGTTGGGCCAAGAAGCCGGTGCCAAAGTCGCCACTCTGAAACACGGGGTGGCTGGCAATGCGTTGCAGGTAGAGTGCGTTGTGCTCGAACCCAATCAGAACGGTTCGATTGAGCGAGTCGGCAAGTTTTTCACAGGCAGAAAGGCGGTTCTCGCCATGCACAATCACTTTGGCCAGCAGGCTGTCGTACCAGGGGCTGACTTCGCCGCCCGTTTGCAGTGCATGGTCGCAGCGGCTGTTTTCATCTGGCTTCCAAGCCAGCACCGGGCCTGTTTGTGGCATGAAGTCGCGTGCCGGGTCTTCTGCACACAGGCGGCCTTGAATGGCATGGCCTGTGAAGGTGATGTGTTCTTGTTGAAGGGTGAGGTGTTCGCCCGATGCGATGCGCAGTTGCCATTGCACCAGATCGATTCCGGTAATGGCTTCGGTGACACCATGTTCTACTTGAAGGCGTGTGTTCATTTCAATGAAGTAAAAATCCCCGCTTGCATCGAGCAAAAATTCAACTGTGCCTGCCCCCACATAGTTAGTCGCATGCACCAGTTTCAGTGCCGCCTCACCCATGCGTGCACGCAGTTCCGGATTCACAGCGGGGCTGGGTGCTTCTTCCACAATTTTTTGGTGGCGGCGTTGCACGGAACAATCGCGCTCGCCCAGGTGCACGGCGTGGCCATGCGTGTCAGCCAACACCTGAATTTCAATGTGGCGTGGGTTGATGATGGCTTTTTCAAGCATTACCCGGTCGTCGTTGAACGCGTTTTTCGCTTCCAGTTGTGCAGAGTGCAGTTGCGATGCGAATTCGGATTCATTCACCACCAAACGCATGCCCCGTCCGCCGCCACCGGCCAGTGCCTTGATCATGACCGGGTAGCCGATGTGTTGCGCTGCGGCCATGAGATCAGCAACGCTTGAATTGGGCTCAGTGTGGTTGCCACTGAACCCCGGAATACAAGGCAAGCCCGCTTGCTGCGCAATTTCTTTTGCGCGCGCTTTGTCTGCCATGTCGGCAATCGCTTGCGGTGTGGGGCCCACCAGTGTAATTCCTGCTTCCGCACAGGCTTGTGCAAAGGCCGGGCTTTCAGACACAAAACCGTAGCCGGGGTGAATGGCATCCGCCCCGGCTTTCAGGGCAGTTTCAATCAGCTTGTCGATTCGCAAATACGATTCAAGCGAAGGTGCGGGACCAATGCAGTAAGCTTCATCCGCCTCTTGCACATGCATTGCTTTTTCATCGGCCTCGGAATACACGGCCACTGTAGACAGACCTAAGGGTTTGGCTGCACGCAAAATTCTGCGCGCAATTTCATTGCGGTTGGCAACCAGCAGTTTCTTGATTCTAGGCATTCTTTTTCTTGCCCGGTAAAATGCCCATGAATTTGCAGATAATGCTTAGCATCACTTCGTCTGCGCCACCTCCAATCGAAATCAGGCGACCATCGCGGTACAGCTGCGAGGCGGGGTTTTCCCAAGTGAAGCCCATGCCGCCCCAGAACTGCAAGCACTTGTCTGCCACTTCGCGCACCAGGCGGCCGCTTTTCAGTTTGCACATGCTGGCCAACTCAGTCACTTCACCACCGGCCACGTATTCTTCGGTGGCTTGCCACACCAAGGCACGCAGGGCTTCAATTTCGGTTTTCAATTCAGCCAGCGTGAAGTGCACAACTTGTTGATCCAGCACGGTGCTGCCAAACAAGTTGCGTTGACGGGTGTAGTTGATGGTTTCATTGACTACATGCATCATGCCTTCGATGCTGTTGGCCGCGCCCCAAAGGCGCTCTTCCTGAAACTGGATCATCTGGTACATGAAGCCCGCGCCTTCCATGCCAATCAGGTTACGCTGGGGCACGCGCACATTGTCAAAGTGGATCAGACCGGTGTCGGAGGCCCACATGCCGATTTTGTGAATCTTCTTTTCAATGGTGATGCCGGGGGTTTTCATCGGCACAATAATCAGCGATTTGTTCTGGTGGGGTTTGCCTTCGCTGGTATTGGCCAACAGGCAAATCCAGTCGGCTTGCAGGCTGTTGGTGATCCACATTTTGCTGCCGTTGATCACGTAGTCGCCGCCGTCTTTTTTGGCGCTGGTTTTAACCCCGGCCACATCTGAACCGGCGCCGGGTTCCGACACGCCAATACAGGCCACCATGTCGCCAGCAATGGCAGGGGCTAAAAACTCACGGCGCAGTTCGTCACTGCCGAACCGCGCCAATGCGGGTGTGGCCATGTCGGTCTGAACGCCGATTGCCATGGGCACGCCGCCACAATGGATTTTGCCTAAAGTTTGCGCCGCCACCACGGAATAGCTGTAGTCCAAGCCCATGCCGCCAAACTCTTCCGGTTTGGTCAGGCCCAGCAAGCCAAGATTACCCATCTTTTTGAACAGCGCGTGGGCGGGAAACATTTGTTCCTTTTCCCAAGTGGCCACGTGTGGGTTGATTTCGTTTTCTACAAAACGCTCAATGGTGCGTTGCAGCTCTTTGTGCTCTTGGGTAAGTCTCACTCCGTTCTCCTGATGCAAATCAAACGTTTGTTTGAATAATAGCATCAGCTTATGAAAATCGGAACTGTTAAATGCAGCGTGTCTTTCATCGACAGGCTCAAGGATTTCTTCTAATGTTTGCTGGCGTTTGCCACTTTGATGCTTTCGGTCTTGCTGAACATTTGGCCTGCAAAATGGATGGCCTGTTCATTCAAGGCTTGAGTGCTGTTGTGCTCGGGATCGCGGTTGGAAAAATCTGTCCGAATGGCTTTTACCCGTTTGTAAACCACTTCGAAGGCTTCTGGTACTACCTTTGAAACATAGGCCAGGCCCACCAGATCGGCCAAGGTCTCTTCAAAATGGACGTTGCTTTTGAATTGAACGCCCAAATAGGCTTCCAGCGCCTTTCTGGATTCGACCCGTTTTCCTTTTTCCGACATCAGGCAGTGGGTTAGTTCGTGTGCCGATGTGAAGGCCAGAAATGCAGGCTCCATGCCGTCATGGCCTGAATCGAGGAAATGCGACCACACCCGTTTGGCGTCTGCATGTTGGTTTACATGCACAACGCATGCTTTGATGCCGCTGTTGGTCAGGAATGGGGAAGGATTGTTCATGGTGCTTTCGCGGACGTGGATACGATCGGTGTCAATTTCATACACTTGGGCAAATTGCTGAATTTCATCTCGCATGGTGGCCGTGTCTGGCAAGCTGGCTTGGGGTGTGAACAGGCTGACCAAGCCGAAAAAAAGACCGTTCCACATGGCATGCTCCCAACAATTTCACTAATGTGTTGAGAACGGCATGTTTTAATGTTTTCAACATTGCACCAATGCGTTGCCCTTAAAGGGGGTATTCAAAGGGGGTGGGGGCTTGAAACAGGCGCTGACATGGCAAAATGAACTGAGTCAAAAATTTCAACAAAGGAGTCGATTCGCATGAGCATTAGTCCGGTGGCCATCATCACGGGTGCAGCAGGCAATTTGGGCCAGGCCGTGGCCGCGCATTTGGGCGGTTTGGGGTACCGCCTGTTGTTGATCGATTTGCACCAGCCGCCCTGGGAGGGCGAAAGCGATGCGGTGTCAATTGGCAATGTGGATTTGACTCAGCCCGAGCATGCGCAGGAGGTGGTGAACCAAGCGTGGGAATACTTTGGTCAAATTGACGCAGTGGTAAACATTGCGGGTGGCTTTGTGTGGGAGCGCCAGGTTGAAAGCAGCCTGGATACCTGGAACAGCCAGTACGCCATGAATGTGCAAACTGCGGTTAACATGTGCCAGGCAGTTTTGCCGCAGTTTCAAGACCAGCGCGGTGGCGCGATTGTGAACATTGGCGCTGCCGCTGCGGGAAAGGCTGCTGAAGGCATGGGTGCTTATGCAGCTGCCAAATCGGCGGTGCTTCGCTTGACAGAGGCCTTGGCTGTGGAGAATAAGCATTTGGGCATTCGTGCCAATGCGGTATTGCCCAGCGTGTTGGACACGCCGGCGAATCGGGAGTCCATGCCGGATGCCGATCCATCCGACTGGGTGTCGCCTGACTCTTTGGCGGGCGTCATTGCATTTTTGTTGTCAGACGCTGCGCGTGACATTAACGGCGCTGGTATTCCGGTGACAGGGCGGGTCTGAGGGTTTACTTTCTGTTGGCCAAACCGTGCAGGTAGTTGTCGATGGTGAATTCGGCCTGGGTCATCAGGTCGAACAATTCTGGGCTCAACACGTAGTTTGCAAAAAGCCCGTCGATCAATGAATGCAAGCCGATGGCAGCTTGCCGTGCGTTGATGTTGGCAGACAATTCCCCTTTGTCAATTGCGGCCCGGAAGGCGACTTCAATGGTTTGAAGGCAGTCTTGTATGCTTTCCAGGTGCATGTCGCGAATGGGTAGCATGTCGTCCACCATCTCGGTTTTGTGCATTACGATGTCGAAAACCCGTTGTGTGCGGGGGTCTTCGGCCAAGGTGCGCACCACATGCATTGAACGGGTGCGCAGATAAGCCAAAGGCTGCTGTTCCGGATGCAGATCGGGTGTTGCGACAAATTCATCCATGGGCAAGATAACCCGTTGCAACATGGCATCGAAAAGGTCTGCCTTGTTCTTGAAGTGCCAGTAAATAGCTCCCCGCGTCAGTTCTGCCGCATTGGCAATGTCATTCAGCGTGGTTCTCGACACCCCTTTTTCTGAAAATATGGCCTCGGCCGTGTCCAGAATCAGGTTGCGTGTTTCCTGCGCTTCTTCCTTCGTTTTTCTCACCACAATCGTTGTCGCCAAATTGAAAAGTTATTTACATACACTCATGTATGTATGTATTATCTGACTTTCCGGTCAATAAATCAACCCGAAAAATTCCTACAGGGATATAACAGGGCAATTATCATGCACAGTAACTCGTTGAATTCACAGAAAACTCAAGCTTCTTCCTACAGCCGCGCATTCGCAGGGGTGACCCTTCTGCCCGCGCTGCTGGTGACTGTTTTATCCAGCGCCTTGTTGCTGGGCTGCGGCCAGGGTGCCGATGCCCAAGCGCCCGGTGGTTCCCCCGGCGGTGGACAGGCCGTGTCTGTACCTGTGGTTGAAGTAAAACCTGAACAACTGGAATTGACATACGAATACCCTGCCCAAATTGCAGGCCTGCGTGAGGTTGAAATTCGCGCCCGCGTGGCCGGTATTATCGAACGCCGCTTGTTTGAAGAAGGCGCACGCGTGAAAAAAGGTCAGTCTTTGTACAGCCTTGACAATGCCCCTTACCAAACAGCGCTGGCCCGCGCCTTGGCCGATGAAAATGCAGCCAGGGTTCGTGCGGCGCAGGCTGAGCGCGATTACAAGCGCGTCATGCCGCTGGCGGAAAGCAAAGCGGTTTCGCAATCAGAACTGGATGGCGCGCAATCGGCTTTCGAGATCGCCAAAGCGGATTTGCTGGTGGCCAGCGCCGCCGTGCGCACGGCGCGTTTGAACCTGGAATACGCACGGGTTCAGTCGCCGGTGAATGGCTTTGCAAGCCGTTCGCTGTATTCCGAGGGCAGCTTTGTGTCTGGCCCTTCTGAGTTGCTGACAACTGTGACCCAGATCGACCAGGTGTATGTGAACTTCGGTATACCGGGAAAAGACCACGACCAGCTTCGCAAAGGCATTGCAAACCTGGTGGTTGAGGTGTTGGGTGCCGATGGCGAACCGATTGGCCTGAAAGCCAGGTTGGGATTTCAGGATGTGCGCGTGAACCCCGCAACAGGCACGGTGGATGCGCGTGCCGTGTTGGCCAACGAGAAAGAGGTACTAAGCCCCGGACAGTTTGTCCGCGTTCGCGTGAGTGGTGCAGTACAGAAGGATGCAGTGTTGTTGCCCCAGCGTGCTGTGCTTGAAAACCCGGCGGGTGGAAAAATTGTAATGACAGTGAGCCCGGAAAACACCGTGGCCCCCCGCCCTGTGCAGGTAGCCCAGTGGAAGGGCGACCAGTGGGTGGTGACCAATGGTTTGAAAAGCGGCGACCTTGTGATGACCGATGGCTTTATGAAAGCGCCCCCCGGCACGCCAGTGCAAGCCGTGATGGCAACTGCCCAGGCAGCGGCTGTAACTGAACAAACTGAATCGAAGCAGTAAAAGGGGCCCGCACATGTTTTCGAAATTCTTTATTGACCGGCCTGTGTTTGCGGCCGTTCTGTCAATTTTCATCATTTTGGCGGGTTTGGCCGCCATGCGTGGCTTGCCCATTGCCCAGTACCCTGAAATTGCGCCGCCTGTGGTGCAGGTTCGCGCTGTGTATCCCGGCGCGTCGGCAGAGGTAATCGCCAGCACCGTGGCTGCCCCGATTGAAAATGCCATCAATGGTGTTGAGAACATGATGTACATGAGCTCGACTTCGGCCAGCAGTGGCGTTGTTGAAATCATGGTGACGTTTGAAATTGGCACTGACCCGGACCAGGCTGCGCTGAACGTGAACAACCGCGTGAAGCAGGTGGAAAACATTTTGCCGCAGGAAGTGCGTAGACAGGGCGTGACGGTAAACAAGGGTTCATCCTCCTTCTTGCAGGTGTTGGCGTTTTATTCCGAAGATGGACGTTTCGACGACTTCTACACCTCGAACTACGTCACCTTGAACGTGCTGGACCGCATCAAGCGAATTCCCGGCACCACAAACGTTCAAATTTTTGGTGCGAAAGACTATGCAATGCGCATCTGGATCAAGCCTGACCGCATGGCCCAGTTGAAGTTGACGGCGGGCGACATTGCAGCGGCATTGAACGAACAAAACGCGCAGTTTGCGGCGGGCAAGGTGGGCCAGGCCCCGAACAACAATGGTCAGGAATTGGTGTACACCATCACGGCGCAAGGCCGACTTCAAGAAGTGGAAGAATTTGAGAACGTGTTGATCCGCGTGAACGCAGATGGTTCTTCACTGCGTTTGAAAGACGTTGCGCGAGTTGAACTGGGCTCTAAAGACTACGACTTCACCGGCCGTATTAACGGCAAGCCCGCCACGCTGGTGGGTGTGTTCCTGCAACCAGGCGCCAATGCCCTGGATGTTGCAAAAACCGTGACCAACACCGTGGACGAGTTGGCAGCGGATTTCCCCGAGGGGCTTGATTATGCGGTGCCCTACGACACCACACGTTTTGTGGAAGTGTCGATTCGCGAGGTGGTGAAGACGCTGGCTGAAGCGATGATCCTCGTGTTCATCGTGGTGTATGTGTTTCTGCAAAACTGGCGTGCCACCTTGATCCCCATTATGGCGGTGCCGGTTTCGCTGCTGGGTGCGTTTGCCGGTTTGTATGTGCTGGGGTATTCAATCAATACCTTGACATTGTTTGGCATGGTGCTGGCCATTGGTATTGTGGTCGACGATGCGATCGTGGTGCTTGAGAACGTCGAGCGCATTATGCACGAAGAAGGTTTAAGTGCCCGCAAAGCTGCGATCAAGGCCATGCAGGAAGTAACCGGGCCTGTGATTGCAATTGTGTTGGTGCTGTCGGCCGTGTTCATTCCGATTGGTTTTCTGGGTGGTTTGACCGGCGAGCTGTACCGTCAGTTTGCCATCACGATTTCCATTGCGGTGATTGTTTCCGGTGTGGTCGCGTTGACACTGACCCCGGCATTGTGTGTGTTGATGTTGAAGCACGAACACAAAAAACCAGGTCGGTTTTTTACGGCATTCAACAACTGGTTTGCACGCGTAACCACCCGTTATGTGGGTGGGGTGAAGTTCATCAGCATGCGCCCGGCCATTGGTATTGGCCTGTTCCTGGTGATGCTGTTGGTAACTGCCGGTTTGTTCAATGCCACACCGGGTTCACTGGTTCCTGATGAAGACCAGGGATATTTCATTGCCGCAGTATTCCTGCCCGATGGCGCCACATTACAACGCACCGACAAGGTGGTGGCTAAAGTGGTGGATGCTGTTGCTGCCAACCCGGCCAACGAGTATTCCGTCGCATTCACGGGCTTTGACTTTCTGGGTGGCAGCTTTAAAAACAATGCTGCCACCATGTTTGTAACCCAGCGCCACTGGGATGAACGCGAGGCTGTGACCAAAGACCTGGTGGGTGAATTGTTTGGCCGCACGGCAGGCATTCAGGAAGGTTTGGTGCTGGCCTTTGCGCCGCCCCCCATCTTTGGTTTGGGCAATGCTGGAGGCTTTGAGTTTTACATTCAAAACCGTGGCGAAGGCGGCCCGGCTGAACTGGCCAAAGTGATGAACGACTTCATGGCCAAGGCCAATGCAGACCCGCGCCTGGCGGGTGTGCAAACCTTGTGGCGCCCCGGCACGCCGCAGTTGTATGTGGATGTAGACCGCGAACGCGCCCGTGCGATGGGCGTGAATGTGAACGAGGTGTTTGACACCTTGTCCGCAAGCCTGGGTACTTACTATGTGAACGACTTCAATAAGTTTGGCCGTACCTGGCAGGTGTTGATGTCGGCCGATGCGCAGTACCGCAAAAGCCCGACTGACATTGGCAACATGTATGTGCGTTCCAACAAGGGCGAGATGATTCCCATTTCAGCCTTTGCAAAAGTGGAGTTTTCGCAGGGTCCGGAAACTTTGGAGCGTTTTAACAATCTACCTGCAGTGAAACTGTTGGGCAGCGGTGCGCCAGGTGTCAGTTCTGGTGAAGCCATTCAGGCGATTGAAGACATTGCAGCCGATGTGTTGCCCGATGATTTCAGTTACGACTTCTCTGGTGCGTCTTTTCAGGAAAAGCGGTCCGAAGGCTCATCCAGCTTTGCACTGATTTTGGGGGCATTGATGGTGTTCCTGATTCTGGCTGCACAGTATGAAAAGTGGACGCTGCCGTTTTCTGTACTGCTGGCCATGCCGTTTGGCTTGTTTGGTGCCTTGCTGGCTGTGTGGATGCGCGATATGACCAACGACGTGTATTTCCAGATTGGCTTGGTGACCTTGCTGGGCCTGGCTGCGAAGAACGCAATTTTGATTGTTGAATTCGCTGTGTTAAAGCGTGAGGAAGGCATGAGCGCCCTGCAAGCGTCGCTGGAAGCGGCTCGTTTGCGGTTTCGGCCGATCTTGATGACCTCGTTTGCGTTTATTCTGGGGGTTGTTCCGCTGGCGTTTTCCAGCGGTGCCGGTGCCGGCGCGCGAACTGCGGTAGGAACCGGTGTGATGGGTGGCATGACTGCCGCCACCCTGCTGGCTATTTTCTTTGTGCCCCTGTTTTACCGCCTGATCGACAGAGGTGAAAAAGGTGGACGACACCATGGTGATGAAGAGGAAGCAAATGATTCATCCAATCAACAAACAACGAACAAAGGGGGTGATCATGTTTAAAGCCCTTCCAAAAACTGCAATTGCATTGGGCCTTGTTTTGGCCATGACAGGTTGTGCTTCCAACATTCCCCTGCTGGAAAGGTTCAGTGGCAAGCCAGAGCAGCCCACTGAGGTTGTGGTGCCCGAGAACGCCAGGGGCATGGGCATGAAGGATGTTCAGAACGAGGCCTGGTGGTTGCTGTTGGGCGACCCCACCTTGACCGCGGTGGTTTTACAGGCCTTGAACAACAACACAGATGTGCGTTTGGCCAATGAACGCCTGAACGAAGCCGGCGCTGTGCTGGGCATTGCGAAGTCGCAGAAATGGCCCTCGGTTTTTGGCCAGTTCACCAACGGGCGCAACCGCCCTTCCCAGGCCGGAAACGTGCCGGTGTTTGGCGGCCGAAATGTGTATGAGAACAACAGGCTTGGGATTGGTGCCACCTGGGAGCTCGACTTGTGGGGTCGAATTGGTGCGCTGGAAGACGCAGCCCGTGCGGGCTTCATGCAACAGGGTTACAACGTGCGTGGTGTGCGCTTGAGCGTGGCTGCAACCGCAGCATCGCTGTACACGCAGGTGCGCGTGTTGGGCCTGCAAGTGAAAGTGCTGGAACAAACCCTTGAAAGCCGTGATGCTGCGTACAAGCTGGGCAAACAGCGTTATGACGTGGGCTTGAGCAATGAACTTCAATTGCGCCAAACCGAGGCCGAATTGCTGGCCGTGCGCGCCCAGTTGCCCGACACCCGCGAACAACTGGCCCGTGCACAAAACGCATTGGCGGTGATTGTGGGTGGCAATACCCCGGCGTTGCCGGATTTGGCAGTGGAAAATCTTGAACTGACCCGTTTGTTCATTTTGCCGGAAGACACGCCTTCAGAATTGCTGTTGCGCCGCCCCGACCTGGCTGCGGCCGAGCAGCAGTTGCTGGCTGGTGAGGCCAACCTTGAAGCCGCCCGCAAAGCATTTTTCCCGTCGATTGGTTTGAGTGCCTTTGGTGGTCGGGAAAGTGCCGATTTAAGCGATTTGTTCACTGGGCCAGCCCGCATCTGGAGCTTTCAGACGCAAATTACCCAGCCCATTTTTCAGGCAGGCCGTTTGTTTGACGAACGCGATGCCGCCGTGGCAAGGCGCAATCAGGCCGTGTTGCAGTACGAGGCCAGCATTCGCACCGCCTTTCAAGAAGTTTACGATGCCATAGTGGCCCAGCGTGAAGCGCGCGAACGTTTGCAGGCCCGCCAGGAGCAGGTTCAAACCCTGACCCAGGTGGTTCGCCTTGCACAACTTCGTGTGGACAATGGCGTGGCCAACCAGCTTGAATTGCTGGATGCCCAGCGCAATTTGTTGAATGCACAGCTTAGTTGGGCCTCGGCTTGGCAAACCCAGCAGGGCGCCACGCTGGCGATGGTGCGCGCTTTGGGCGGCGGCTTCGATGCCGAGGAAGTGGCACTGAAAGAGTAAGCTGCGAATTGATTGACCTGTTGAAGTGCTGTGCGATATAACCAAGACGGGTTAGCCCACAGCATGCATTCATATTCATGACGAAGGAGCTGGAAATGGCAGGTTATTTCGAGTTGATGAAAAGCAGCGATGGTCAGTTCCGGTTTGCATTGAAAGCCGGTAACCATGAAACCATTCTGACCAGCGAACTTTACAAAACCAAGGCCTCTGCAGAAAACGGAATCGAATCGGTTCAGAAGAATTGCGGCGATTCTTCCCGTTATGAGAAAAAAGTGGCGCTCAATGGCAAATATTACTTTAACTTGAAGGCAGCCAATTACCAGATTATCGGTTCCAGCCAGATGTATGCAAGCGAGCCTGCCTGCGAGGGTGGTATTGAATCAGTTAAAATCAACGGCAAGTCGGGCACCGTCAAGGATTCGACTGGGTGAAACCCGATTGGCTTGATTTCATGTAGAGCAAATCCCCTATCTGTTCTGAAACTTCCCGGTTATGATCAAACCATGACATCGAAGAATGTCATCTTTGATCCATGCGCCGGAGACCATTCATGACCGCCACCACTGCCCGCAAAAAAACTGCGCGCCCCGCGTCGAACACCGACGTGCCGTTGAAACAACGCAATGTGAAATTTGATTGGACCGAAACACCGATTGACTGGATTCCGGGCGAGCCCTTCCCCAGCTATTTCATCAACGAGATCAACCTGATTTTGCCCGCAGGCGAATTCTGGTTTTGTCGCCTGTACAACAAGGCTTTGCCCTTGGTGCGCGATGAAAAACTGACAGAAGATGTACGTGGTTTTATTAAGCAGGAAGCCATGCATGCGCGGGGACACAGTTCGGCCACTGAAGAATATCTGGCGGCACGTGGCATTAAAACCGAGCGCAACCAGAAGCTGATGAAGTGGTTGTTTGATGTGGTGCTGGACGACAACCCTTTCGGAAAAAAAGTACCTGCACTGCTGGAGCGCCGCTGGCTGCTGGCCCGCCTCGGTTTGGTGGCCACCATTGAACACATGACCTGCGTGCTGGGCATGTATGTGCTGGAAAACAGAAAGTGGGATGAATTGAATTCGGACCAGGTGTTGCTGGACCTGATTCGCTGGCATGGTGCTGAGGAAGTGGAGCACCGCAGCGTGGCTTTCGATTTGTACAAACACCTGGGTGGCGATTACCTGTCGCGCTACTACCTGGCCGCCATTGTTGTACCCATGATCATCGGTTTGTGGGTGGATGGTGCGGCCAACATTGCCGGGCAAGACCCCCGCTTTGCCAAGAAAAAGCCGGCGGTGTACAAGCCCTGGATGTGGATCGAGTGGCTCAAGAGTTCCCGCAAGGGTTTACTGCCCAACCCGTTCTGGTTGGTAATGCAACAATTGCCCTATTTCAGCCCGTGGTACGATCCGTCCAAAGAGGGATCAACCGAAGTGGCCCAAAACTACCTGAACCAATCGCCTGCCGCCATGGCCGCCTGATCCGAACTTTCCCCGGCTTGTCGCGTCCATACAGACATGTTATGTTGCTGGCTATGACAAAAGTGGTCCGAATCCTTTGCATGTGGTTGATGTTGTTTGCGTTGCCTGTACAAGGCATGGCGCAGGTCGGCATGTTCGCGTGCCATTTGCAGGGTGACGCCACTGGGCCAGTTCAAACAATGGACCACGGCTTGATGGACCATGCCTCAATGGATCACAGCATGCATGCTGTGAACGCCGACCCGGATCCTGATTCCTCAAAGCAGGTCATGAAGTCGCTTCACGGGTGCTGTAATTGTGCACCCACCTGCGCGGTTGTGTTATTGCCAGTGGCACAAGCCAGTTTTGGCTCGATTCAGCACGACACGCTTCACGCCGTTTCAGTTTCACAACTTCCCCATTCTGCCGACACGCGCCGAATAGACCGGCCGCCCAAAACACTCGCAATTTGATTCGTGGGCATTGCGTGGCTCAATGGCTGCGCATGCCTTGTCTATTGAATGATTGCGAGGACCTATGAAGTTCCATTCCCTATTCGCGTTGCCTTTGCTGGCGCTGGCTTTGCCTTCCCATGCCCAACCGGCTGCGCAAGAACTTGAATATCAATCGGTGTTTGAAGGCTACCAAGCCTATTCTGAACCCGAAATACAAAACTGGCCAAAGGTGAACCAGTTGGTCGAAGAAATTGGAGGCTGGCGCGTGTATTCCCGCGAACCTTATGCCGACAAATCCGGCGAAGACAACGCTGCACCGCCACAGGATGACCCACATCGCCAACACGGAGGTGAGAAATGAATGCACCCCATTTGCTGAGAAAAACGGCTGTTGCACTGGCGGTGCTGGTGTTGGCTGGTTGTGCATCGGTGAACATCAATGAATCGGTGGAGAAAACCAATCAGGAATTGAATGGTTTCACCAACGGCCAGTTGAGCCTTGTTCAAACCGATGAGCAGCGCAAAGCCATGGCCACCAAGGCCGATGACATTTTGAAAGAACCACTGAGCCAGCCTGCTGCCGTGGAATTGATGCTGACCCATAGCCCGCAATTTCAAACCGTGCTGGCCGAGAACTGGGCTCAGGCTGCGCAGGCCGCCCAAGGTGGGCGCGTGCACAACCCAGTGTTTGCGTTCGAGCGCTTGCGTTTCAAGGATGAACTTGAAATTGGTCGCTTGCTCAGTTTTGGTTTGCTCGATTTGCTCAGCCTGCCTGCCCGTCAAGGCATTGCCCGCACGCAAATTGACCGCGTGCAATTGCAGTTGACCAGCAACGTGGTGGATCAGGTAACCCAGATACGCCAGGCTTGGGTGGACGCCGTGGCAACCAGGCAGGCGCACACCTACGCACAGCAGGTGTTTGAAAGCGCGCAAACCAGTGCTGAACTGGCCCGCCGCATGCAGGAAGTGGGCAACTTCACCCGTTTGCAACGGGCCCGGCAGCAAAGTTTTTATGCCGATGCGGCATTGAACCTGGCGGCCACACGGCACAAAGCCATCGCCAGCCGCGAAGCACTGGTGCGCATGCTGGGTTTAAGCACTGAGCAAGCCAACCAAATAAAACTGCCTGATCGTCTGCCTGATTTGCCGGAAGAACCCAAAGCCCCTTCGGCGGTGGCCAAACAAGGCGCCAAGCGCCTGGACGTGCGCATGGCCAAACAAGGCTTTGATGCAAGTGCCAAGGCACAGGGTTTGGGCAATGTGGCCAGCTTTGTCGACATTGAAGTGGGTGTGCGTTACGACACCATTTTCGACAATGACACGGGCGAACGCGCCAACAAAAAGGGGTGGGAACTGGAATTGAGCCTGCCCATTTTCGATTGGGGCGGCATGAAACGCGACGCAATGAACGCCAACACACTGGCTGCTGCCAACCGGCTTGAAGCCACGTTGCGTGCTGCGCAATCCACCCTGCGGGAAAGTTATTCCGCCTACCGTACTACCTACGACATTGCACGCCATTACCGCGATGAAGTGGTGCCCCTACGGCAAACCATCGCCGATGAAAACCTGTTGCGTTACAACGGCATGTTCATTGGGGTATTTGAGTTGCTGGCCGATAGCCGCGACCAGGTAAGCACGGTTGTTCAGGCCATCAATGCACAAGCCGATTTTTGGCGGGCCGACGCCGCCCTGCAAGCCACCGTGGTGGGCAAGCCCATGATGGTGTCTGTCAGCGGTGCAGCGATGGGTGCGGGCGGTGATGCCGGCGGTGGCCATTAAGTAGTGGCCATTGAGTGATGGCAAACATACAAGGATTTTAAAATGACTTCCAGACGTGAATTTTTCAAAGCCGCCGCGATGACCGGTGGTGCAGTGGCGGCAGCCAGTGTCAGCAATGTGGCGATGGCCGCCTTGCCTGAACCGATCATGCAAACCTCGCCCGACACCATGCCCCCCTTGGTGCCCAACACCGGGCGGCCTTACAACCCGGTGGTCACCTTGAATGGCTGGACCTTGCCCTGGCGCATGAACAAAGGTGTGAAGGAATTTCACCTGGTGGCTGAGCCTGTGCTGCGTGAAATGGCACCGGGCATGACAGCCCACCTGTGGGGCTACAACGGTCAAAGCCCAGGCCCCACCATTGAAGTGGTGGAAGGCGACCGCGTTCGAATTTTTGTGACCAACAAACTGCCCGAGCACACCAGCATTCACTGGCATGGCCAGCGCTTGCCCAATGGCATGGACGGGGTGGCGGGTTTGAACCAGCCGGCCATTCCTTCTGGAAAAACCTTTGTGTATGAATTCGAGGCCAAGCGCCCCGGCACCTTCATGTACCACCCGCATGCCGATGAAATGGTGCAAATGGCCATGGGCATGATGGGCTTCTGGGTAACGCACCCGAAGAACAAAAACCCGCTGATCAGCGAAGTGGATCGCGATTACTGCTTCTTGTTGAATGCTTACGACATTGATCCCGGTGCCTACACACCGAAGATCATGACCATGCTCGACTTCAATTTGTGGACCTGGAACAGCCGCCTGTTCCCCGGCATTTCACCGCTGGTGGCACGCAAGAATGACCGGGTCCGGATTCGAGTGGGCAACCTGACCATGACCAACCACCCCATGCACATTCATGGGCACGAGTTTGAAGTGACCGGCACAGACGGCGGCCCCACGCCCAAAGGCAGCCGCTGGCCCGAAGTGACCGTGGACATTGCGGTGGGGCAAATGCGGCAAATGGAATTCATCGCCAATGAAGAGGGCGACTGGGCGTTCCATTGTCACAAAAGCCACCACACCATGAATGCCATGGGGCACGACGTGCCCACCATGATTGGCGTGGACCATCGCGGCATGACCAAAAAAATCACCAACCTGATTCCGGATTACATGGTGATGGGCGAACGCGGCATGGCCGACATGGCTGAAATGCAAATGCCCCTGCCCGACAACACCATTCCCATGATGACGGGCGATGGGCCATTTGGATCTGTGGAAATGGGCGGCATGTTCAGCATGCTCAAGGTGCGCAAGGACCAAAAGCCCGGCGACTATTCCGACCCCGGTTGGTACAAACACCCCGAAGGCACGGTGGCCTACGAATTCACGGGGGAGCTGGCCAAACCAAAACGCAGCAGTGGTGCGGGCAAGGGCAGCATGGAATTGAAGCAAAAGAACCAACCCGAGATTGAACTGAAGGTGCGCAAACCCAGCGGCCATTCAGGGCATTGATAAACAGGCAATACGTAAAGGAATGTAAATCATGAAATTATTCAGGAAGACATCTGTCTTATTTGCATGTGTGGTGCTTGCTGGCGCTGCAGCAGGCCCAGCCGTTGCGCACGGCGACAAGAAACACAGCAGCGCCCCGGTGGTGAAGGAACAGAAAGAATGGGGCATTGCCGGTGATGCTGCGGCTGTGAAACGAATCATTGAGGTGAGCATGGGCGATGACATGCGTTTTCAGCCCGGCAAGCTTGACATTAAAGAAGGCGAAACCATTCGTTTTCGCGTGAAAAACACGGGCAAGTTGTTGCACGAGTTTGTGATTGGAACGAAAGCAGAAAACGCAAAGCATGCCGAATTGATGATGAAGTTTCCCGGCATGGAGCACGACGAGCCCTACATGGCGCATGTGAACCCAGGCAAGTCAGGTGACATTGTGTGGACATTCAATCGTGCGGGAACGTTTGAGTTTGCATGTTTGATTGCAGGTCATTTCCAGGCAGGTATGGTGGGAACAATCACCGTGGCAGCCAATTAACTTTTGAAGGAGTAACACCATGAACAACACATTGAAACTGAGTGCGATTGCATTGACCCTGCTGGGTGCTGGCAGCGTGTTTGCTGCCAATCACAGTGGCGCACACAACCACGACCATGGCGCTGCGAAGGAAGCAAAAGAAATCGTGGCTGCCGCTGAAATGGCCGATGGCGAAATTCGCAAAATCAACAAAGCCACCGGCAAGGTGACCTTGAAGCACGGCGAGATCAAAAGCGTTGAAATGCCGCCCATGACCATGGTGTTTGGTGTGGCTGACAAAGCCATGCTGGAGGGCTTGAAAGAAGGCGACAAAGTGAAGTTTGATGTGAAGCAGGACGGGTCAAACTACACCGTGACCGAGATCAAAAAAGCGCAGTAAGTTTTACTGCTTACCGGTACGAAATCAGGCCATTGGGTTTTGCAGCAAATGCTTCCAGCCCACTGGCCTGGTCCGCCAGCACACCGGCAATTTCACCCTCAAAGTGTGCTTGCTCATTGAAGCTGGCCAGGCTGATTCCGCGCTGGCCAAACAGTAGTTTGCTCACGCTGCAGTTCGTGATCATCCAGTTCAAATTGAATGCATTCGAATCGGGCAGTTGAAGCAAATTCTGCGCAACCGCAGTAATCGGCCCGCCTGAAGTAAACACCACCACATTGGCTGAGGGCCTTAATTGCATGGCCTGCGCAGTGACAGCGCCCAGACCGCTCATCACCCTTGCCTTGAATACACGCCAGCTCTCCGGGTAATCGGCATCGTGTTCGCCGCTGACCCAGCGTGCAATTGCCTTCTCGAAAATTTGCTGGAAGGCTTTGCGCGGCTCGGCATCTTGAGTGACCTGTTTTTCGAACGCATCTGAATCGTCATATTGGCCAATCAAGGCCTGCAAAATGGCTTCGTGGTCGTATTCGTTCAGGGTGGGAAGCTGCACAGGTTCCTGAAGCACACCATAGGTGCTTGAAAAAGCCTGCGCGGTTTGCAAATGTCGGTTCATGCTGCCACTGAAAAAACCATGCAGGCCAATTTTTCGCGCTCTGAACCAGGCACCAAGTTGTGCGGCTTGAAGCTGCCCAAGATCAGACAGATTGTCGTAGTCTGCGCTGTCAAAACTGGCCTGGCCGTGGCGAATCAAATAGAGAGTGCCCATGTCCGATCAACCCTGTTTCTTGATCAGCGATTTGCAGCGCCAATCGAAATAATTCACCATAATCCAGAAATTCTTGAACGCCGGGTTGCGGGTTTGCTTGTGGTGGTAGCGGTAGTAAATTTGCTGTGCAATCACGGCCAGCCGGAACAAACCGAACACCTCGTAGAAGGTCCAGTTGTCGGTTTGAATGCCGGTGCTATTCAGATAGTGCTGCACAATTTCTTCGCGTGTCATCATGCCGTTCAGCGAGGAAGGTTGCCGTTGCAGCATCTTCATCAGAAAGTTGTCATCGGCCTGAACCCAGTAGGCCAAGGCACTGCCAAGGTCCATCAGCGGGTCACCCACGGTGGCCAGTTCCCAGTCCAGTACACCAATTACTTCCACCGGGTTTGCCGGGTTCAACACAACATTGTCCAGTCGCCAGTCGTTGTGAATCATGCGCAGTTTCATGTCGTCGGGGCAGTTTAAATCCAGCCACCTGCGTACCTTGTTGAATGAGCCGACATTCCACGTGCGGGCCTTGTCATAGCGTTGGCTCCAGCCGTCGAGTTGGCGGCGGGTGTAGCCGCTGCCTTTGCTCAAGGTGTCCAGCCCGCTGGTGTGCAAATCGATCTGGTGCAACTCGATCAGTTTGTCCCAGACATTCGTGCAAAGCGCGCGTGTCTGGCCCGTGGTCAATTTCAAATCGCGAGGCATGTGCTTGCGCGGAATAATGCCTTCAATGCGCTGCATTACATAAAATTCACTGCCGATCAATGCTTCATCTGCGCAGTGCCCCACCATGTCGGGCACGTGGGGGTACACGGGTTTCAGCAGGCTTTGTATGCGGTATTCCCGGCCCATGTCATGCGCACCCTTGGCCTTGGTGCCCTTGGGCGGGCGGCGCAAAATCAGGTCGGCTTCCGGATACTTCAAGCGATAAGTCCAGTTCGAAGCGCCTCCCGAATACTGCGTCAACTCCGGGTTGTCGCTGAGTGCCAAACCCTGTGCGCGCAACCAGCCCGTGATCACTCCCGTGTTTAGTTCCTCACCTTTTCGAACGTTGCCTCCTTTGTCTATCACTGCATCCTTAACCACATCAATGGCAGCATTCATCATTTGAAACCCCGCTTCATCATTTCAATGCGGGCAATCACGCCTTTGTGCACTTCATCCGGGCCGTCGGCTAGGCGCAGGCTGCGGGCCTGAATATAAAAACCCGAAAGTGGTGTGTCACGGCTAACACCTGCACCGCCATGCATTTGAATGGCCATGTCCACCACCCGTTCAAGCACATTGGGGGCTACTACCTTGATGGCTGCAATTTCAGTCATCGCGCCCAAGGCTCCCTGCTGGTCCAGCTTCCATGCGGCATACAGGGTCAGCAAGCGGGCCTGGTCGATGGCCAGCCGAGCTTCCGCCACACGTTCGCGGTTGCCACCCAGGTTGATAAGCGGTTTGCCAAATGCAATACGGCGGATGCCTCGCTTGATCATCAAATCCAGCGATTCTTCGGCCGCGCCAATGCAGCGCATGCAGTGGTGAATGCGGCCCGGTCCCAGGCGGCCCTGTGCAATTTCGAACCCTTTGCCAAGGCCAGCGATCACGTTGCCCAATGGCACACGCACATTGCTGAATTCCACTTCGCCGTGGCCGTGGGGTTCATCGTAGGTGCCGAACACGGGCAGCATGCGTTTGATGGCAACGCCCGGTGTGTTCAATGGCACCAGCACCATGGTGTGCTGGTGGTGGCGGTCTGCATCCGTGTTTTCAGTGCGGGCCATCACGATGGCAATTTTTGCTCGTGGGTCACCAATGCCGCTGCTCCACCACTTGGTACCATTGATCACCACTTCATCGCCTTCAAGTGTGGCGGTGGCTTGCATGTTGGTGGCGTCGCTGCTGGCCACATCGGGTTCGGTCATGCAAAACACCGATCGAATTTCACCCGCCAGCAAAGGCTCAAGCCATTCTTTTTTTTGCGCATCGCTGCCGTATTTCCACAGCACTTCCATGTTGCCAGTGTCGGGCGCGTTGCAGTTGAAGACTTCCGGGGCCATCAGGCTGCGGCCGGTTTCCTCGGCGACCAGCGCGTATTCCATGGTGCTCAGGCCCGCGCCCAGCTTGTCGTCGGGCAAAAACATGTTCCACAAACCTGCTTCGCGTGCCTTGCTTTTCAAGGCTTCCATTTCCGGGGGGATGCGCCAATTATTCCATTCGCGGCCATTGCATTGGGCCTCGATTTTGTCCCAGTAGGCCGCTTCAAGCGGGGCAATTTCGTTTTTCATGAAGGCGCGAACGCGCTTTACAAAGTCTTGCGCCTTGGCGCTGGGCTGAAAATTCACGACATGTCTCCTGATTATTTTTCGGCTCGGCTTGTTTCCTCCGATATCATCCATGCTATCGGAAAATACAAGGTGTCAACAACATGCGTGCTTTGGGCAAAGTTTTGATTGCAATTGTTTTGTTGCCAGTGGTGGTCATTGGGGGCGTGGCGGTGTTTGGCTCAACCCCTGTGGAACCGGTGGCCTGGAAACCCGCACCCATGCCCAGCTTGAATTCCGGCCCCTACGCCAACAACGATTTACTGAAAGATGCACAAGTGTTTGGCACCGACAACCTGCTGCAACCTGAATCGATTGCCCCAGGCCCAGATGGCCTGCTGTACACCGGCATGAACACTGGTGAAATTGTGCGCTTTAACCCCGCAAAAACACAACTGCCACAGAACCTGCAAACCACACCATTTGATTTGATTGCCAACACCAAAGGCCGACCTTTGGGAATGGTGTTTCACCCCGAAGGTTATTTGGTGGTGGCCGATGGAACAAAGGGTTTGTTGAAAGTCACCTTGCAAGGTGAGGTCACGGTATTAAGCACGGAATCAGAAGGTGTGCCATTCAAGTTTGTGGACGATGTGGCGGTAAGCGAGGATGGTCGCTACGCTTATTTTTCAGACGCATCCAGCAAATTTGATCTGAACAATTACGTGCTCGATGTAATAGAACATGGTGGCAATGGCCGCCTGCTGCGCTTCGATTTTCAAACAGGCGAAACCCAGACCCTGTTGCGCAATTTGCAGTTTGCCAACGGTGTAACTTTGTCGAAGGCGGGCGACTACGTGCTGGTCAATGAAACCGCGGCGTACCGAATAACGCGCTATTGGCTGGCGGGCGAGAAAGCAGGAAAAAGTGACATCTTCAGCGATGGCCTTCCCGGCTTTCCCGACAACATTCGAACCGATGCCGACGGCAATTACTGGGTGGCCATTCCAAGCCTGCGAGACCCCATGCTGGATTCACTTGCAGACAAACCCAGGCTTCGCAAAGCGCTGGCCAAGCTGTTGAACCACGTGCAGTTTCCCATCAAACCCAGCGCCATGGCGCTGGCCCTGAACCCCGCCGGGGTTGTGATTGCGAACTTGCAGGCTGAAAAGGCAGGCGATTATTATTACTACGTGACACAAGTGACACCCTTTGGTGGCAAACTGTACTTGGGTTCCGTGCACATCAACGGAGTTGCAACTATTTCCAACCCGTTGGGTCAATGAAAAATTATGTTGACCAACCCCGCTTTAAAAGTTTTACCCCACCTTGGGGGAAGTGTAAATTCTTCCCCTGTTTTGCATCTGTCTTATTAACCAAGGTGTAGTGTTAACGTGACTGACAAAATCTCTCCAGACCCGAGTGACTTTGACTACGAGGCGGCTTTGCTTGCATGCGCTCGGGGAGAAAAGTTCGCCCTTCAGGCCATCTATGCGCGCGACAGTCGCTGGCTGTTTGCCGTGGCTTATCGCATCGTCAAGCGCCGTGAACTGGCCGAAGAAGTGTTGCACGATGCCATGGTGAAAGTGTGGAGCCGTTCCCGCCTGTATTCCCCGGCGCTGGGGTCGGCGCGTGGATGGGTGTACACGGTGGTTCGCAACCAGGCGTTGAACAGTGTGCGCAAGCGCATGATGGAAGTGTCGACAGAGGACTTCGATGTGCCGGAATTGTCGACCACTGACAACCAGGAACTTGCACAAGACGCAGACAAGTTAAGTACGTGTTTGGGACATCTGGATGAAACCAAACGAAACGCCATTGTGTTGGCCTTCGTGGATGGGTACACCCACGAACAAATTGCACAACGACTGGAATCGCCCCTCGGTAGTGTCAAAAGCTGGATACGCCGGGGATTGTTGAAATTGAAGGAGTGTTTGTCATGACAGAGTCGCAGACAGAGGCCAAAGTAATTGAGGCTGGCGAGTACGTGCTCGGCGTGATGACAGATGCCGAGCGTCAGGATTTTGAACGGCGTTTGAATCAAGACCCTGAATTGGCCAGGGAAGTTGTTTACTGGACAGACCATTTTGCGGCCATGTCCAGAAAGCTCGAACAGGAGCCCGTGAGCCCCAGGGTGTGGGCGCAAGTCGACAAGTCATTGACTGCCCGCAAGGGATCAACCCTGATCGAGTCTTCGCCCTTTGCATGGTTGTGGAAAGGCTGGGCTGTTGCAGCCAGTGCGGCAGTGGTGGTGTTGGGTGTACAGCTTTTTGGCACAAGCCAGGAATTGAACAGTGGCCCCCGCTATGTTGCCGTGATGAAAAGCCCGGACAAATCGACCGAATGGCTTGTTGAGGCACGCCCGAATGAAACCATTCGCGTGTATCAAATTGGTGGTTTGCCCATTGAAGGCAACCCGGCGAACATGGGCAAGTCACTGCAATTGTGGACCAAGGCACCCAGCGACCCCGGCCCCACATCGCTGGGTTTGATGGAACTTGGAAAACCGATGGAACTGCCTGCCGACATGTTGCCCAAGCTGGTTGAGCAACAGTTGTTTGAAGTCACTTTGGAGCCCAAAGAAGGCTCGCCGTACAGTGACAAACCCACCGGCCCGATCATGTTTATCGGCACTGCGGTTGCACTGAAGTGAATTGTGTCGGGAACAAAAAAACCCCCGGTCTTTTGAACCGGGGTTTTTCGTTTTAGAAGCGAACGCTGAGTGCGCGAATGTCGGTGCTTGCCGTTGGGCCCGAACCGATTTCGTTGGTGCCACTGCCCACGCCTGCCGCAGTTGCCGCGCCAGTGGCCAGGTTGACCGTAAACAGGCTGAATACACCTGTGGTCAACACGCGATTGCTCATCAGCACCATGCCGTTGTCGCCACCGGAAATATCAAAACCACCGTAGTCGTTAAATGTACCGATTGCTCCAATCTCGGCCAAGGTTCCACCGTTGGCGTTGGTCTGTTGCAAAAGCCGATTGTTGTCAGCGTCCACATCAAACAAACGGGTGCCCGTTGGTGCAGGGTTGGCAAAGCTGTTGGTGTAGGCAATTTGGGCAATGCCAAAGCCTGTGGTCACACCATTCAAAGTCAGGTCTGTGTCGGTGTTGGTGGTTCCTGTGCTTTCCAGGTTGGCACCGGGAACACGGTAGTTCTTGGATGCACCGTCACCTTCTGGTGAACTGACAATGCGCAGTGCATCTGCTGCAGGGTTGATGTCGATGGCGTAATTTTTACCAGCCGCCAAGCCATTCACAATGTCTGTGGCTACGCTGAGCGTGGAACCCAGGGTGGCTGCACCTGTATCTGGGTTGATCGTGAAAATTTTGCCTGCGCTGCTTAGACCATACAAGCGCCCGTTACTGGGGCGGAAGTCAATAGACAGCAAACGTTCGCCTGAAGGCAAGCCGGTAATGGCAGTGGCCGTTGCTGTGTTGGGTGTGCGAATACCAAACTTCAACAAGCGCTGCGAACCGGCGGTGTTGCCATCCAAAGCAACTGCTGTTGGTGCGGTTGGCTGCGCCAAAGCCATGCCCACAACGCCTGAAATATTCAGTGTACCCACCGCCACAGCGGCAGGGCCAGCCACGGGCAATGTTGCCGTTGAGTCGGGAATGGCAATGGTGTGAAACACCACGCTGCCGCCCACGTTCAGCAAGGCGTAGCCCCGGTTGTTGCGCGCATCAATGTCGAAACCAACCATGCCACTTGCATTTACACCCAGTGGTGCTGCAACCACTTGTGTGCCGTCATTTGGCGGGTTCTGGAATGTCAGGTTGTCGCCCACGGTGTCAATGTTCAGCAAGCGGGTGTTGGTGGTACCGTCAAACGAATTGGTATAGGCTGCGCCCGAAATGTCTGCCGCAGCATCCGACACCGTGCCATCAACAAACGCTTCACCGGCGGTTCGCCCAGTTGCGTTGGCCACGAAAATACGCAGGTTTTGGCCAGTGTCACTGATCAGGCGCAGCGCATCTGCTGCCGGGTTAAAGTCAACGCTGAATGAAGTGGCTGCCGCGTCCAGTGTGGTGTATGGGCCGTTCGCTGTTGGGGTTGCAGCAGGTATTAATGTTGCACCTGCAGTGGCTGCACCCGTTGTGGTGTTGATGGTGTACAAACGCCCACCATTGCCCGGGGATGTTCTTGCAATGGCGTACAGCATGCCATCGCGGGGGCGGAAATCAATGCCCAGAAGCGTGTCGCCGCTCATCACGCCAGAAACCGGAACAGATGTTCTTACAACACTGGGGTCTGTCCGGTTGAATGTGGTCAGTTGATTGTTGGATGTCAGCACAAACACATCACCAGCACTCAATGACGGATCGTCATTGCTTGAAAGGCATCCGCCCAACACCACGCCAGATACAGCCAGTGCCAACCATTTCATTTTGAATTTTGTCATTTGATCCCTCTGTCGGTCATTCAAAAAGCAGCGTCAAACCCGAAGGCGACACAGTTAGAACACCGACAGTGATCTTCTGGATGCAGCTAGCTGGTTTGCGCTTTGCGCTTCAGTTTTTCCAGGTTCAGAATTTCAATATTGCCCCGTCCCAGTAGCAGTAGCCCTTCATTTTCAAGTTCCTTGAGCATCTGGTTTACGGTTTGCCGTGAAATGGACAGCATGGCCGACAACTTTTCCTGCGACACATGCAGCGTGCGTGCGCTCACGGTGTCGCTGTCGGATCGTATGCCATAACCTTCGGCCATTTGAAGAAGCCGCCGTGCAAGGCGCATTGGGGTGGGTAGCAGGGCCGCATCTTCAATGGCACCGAAGATCAGGCGAACTTTCTGGGTTAGCAGCAAGCCGAATTCGCGCCAGTAGTTGGGGTTCTCTGAAATCAGCTGGTCCAGCAGGCTTTGCCGAACGTGCAGCACGGTGACCGGGCCGTCGGCCAGCGCATCGTGCGTGCGGGGTTGCCGGTCAAACAGGCAAATTTCACCGAACCAGTCGGGTGGGTCGATCAGTGTCAAAATGACGTGTTTGTCTTCCGCGCCATGTTTGTTGGCGCCTACAATTTGAACCGAGCCATTTAGCATGGCATACAGCCCGTCGGCGCAGTCGCCTCTTGAGAACAGACGCTGTCCGTTCTGAAACTGGCGCACCACGCCGTGTTTAAGCAAGGCCTGTTGCAGATTTGGAGGCAGGTTGGCGAACCAGCGCCCCCGGTTCAGAATTTGTTGAAGATTGCTTGTTTGCATTGTATTTTTTTATGTCTCCACCTTTCCTTCTAAATTAGCATCAAATGTCAGGCAATTGACAGACCTTTGGTTTCTGATTTGTAACCATAGGGTCTTGTTTAAGGAGAACACCCATGAGAACTTTGGTCGATCAGCTGGCGACTTACGCAACGTATCACCGCGATCCCCGCAACATTGCAACCCACTTTGTGGGCGTGCCCATCATTGTGTTGTCAGTGCTCATCCTGTTGTCCAGGTTTTCCGTGGACGTGGCAGGCGTTGCTGTAACACCAGCCTTGGTGGTCTTTTTGTTGTCCAGTCTGTTTTACTTCAAGCTGAGCATTGGTTACGGTTTGGCCATGTTCCTGATCCACGGTGCCTTGTTGATCGTGGCTGGCCAGTTTGCAACGCTGGGCATGGCCGCCTGGCTTGGCGCAGGCGTGGGTATTTTTGTGGTGGGCTGGGTTATTCAGTTTATCGGCCATTACTACGAAGGGCGAAAACCCGCTTTCGTGGATGACTTGATTGGCTTGGCCATCGGCCCGCTGTTTGTGGTCGCTGAAATGGGATTCCTGATTGGCCTGGGCAAGAAAACCCAGACACAGGTGGAAGCCATTGCCGGGCCGGTTCGTAGAAAACAAATGGCTGGCTAAGAACGTAAAGTTTTTGCTGATTATTTTATGCGAGTGAGTTTCGATGAAAACAATCGGTACTTGAGCTCACTCTCTTTCAACGGCATTAAATTTCCGGTATTTGAATTCATTTCGTATATCTGTGGTGCTGAGAATGTCAGCGTAGCCTCACTGCCTTTTGAGCTTACACGGCCGTACAGTCCTAAACACTCCATTCTGGTCTCGTAAACGGGTGCATCTGGGTGCATGGTGTAGCTCAAAGCAGAAAACTCTACTGTACCAAGGTGATCGAATATCCCACCGTCCAGTCCAAACACCTCGGTTGCATAACAGCTCCCTTCATCCATTACATCGATTAAAACAATTCGTTGCTCAGTTTTGTCTTTCGACTGTGGATTAAGGTGATTTGTAATTGTTTTTGGAGAGTGAAATTCAAGAGAGATTGTCCGTGAGGCGTCACCCAACTTGAAAAGAAGGTTTTTTGAGTATGAGTCACCCACTTTTTTCAGGATATATAAACCAAGCTCCGAAGTGCTGTTTTGCGCATCCCGACAGCTCGTCAAAATGGAACGCCCATCGAACGGGGTAACAAAATACTCGCAAGTAAGGCCCATTTCACTGACTTTGTTGTAAACCGCACTTCCTTCCGGGTTGGATTTGGCAACGCGAATCCATTCCCCTGCGAACGCGAAGTTTGCGAACAACACACTTAGGCATACCAGGGTTTTAATTGCTGCTGAATGTTTCATGTTTAACCGGCAACGCCAATAGTGAGGGGACAGTGCCCAAAAACGACGCTTGGGTCAATTCTATCTAACAGTGACGGGCGGGGTGTCACCGTTGTACGAATTTCAAAATGTAGGTGTTGGTCTGCTTTGGGAGCTCCCTTGGCATTACCGGTTTCGCCGGTGGTCCCCAGCTCTTGGTTGCCGGAAATCGAGTCACCTTGATGAACATAAGTTCGCTCAAGATGAGCGTAAAAAGCATAGAGTGTTTGACCCTTGAATTCGAATGAATGGCAAAGTTGAAGTCCGTAATCACCGTTCGACCTTACAAACTGGACTTTTCCTGATCCAATGGCATAGAAGGGCGTGCCCGTTGTAGCCTCAAAATCCCATCCTTGGTGTGGTTTGGCAACGCCGTTTTTGTATTTGCGCACCATACCGAATGTATGGTTTTTCACTCCGCGTCGGATTTTGTTGTGAAGCAGGGGCCAGAAAATTTTTCTGTAATCGACGGACATTCGAGATCCTGAAAAAGTAAGGCCCCTTCAGTCTAGACAGGTTATGGATGGGGTGACAAAAGTCACTTGCCGGGTATCACCCGAATTAGAACCCCCAGTGCACATCCACATTCTTCTTCTGGGCCTCCTCCAGCATTTTCAACAGGGGGTAGGCCCGTTGCTCCAGGCTGACATGGTTTTTCAGCGCAATTTTTTCTTCCAGGCTTAACTCGTCTTCATTGACCGGATTGCCGGCCCTGGCCATGCGCTCCGTGTTGATGGCAGCCACCAACTGCGCATGTGCATGCGCCAGGTCTTTGGGCTCAATCACCCCGCGGGCACTGGGCTCGATCCCCATGATTCGAAACATTTGCTCAGCATTGGATTTGAACATCACAATGTCGCCCGCTGCCTTGGACTTGAATTTAACGATACCCATTCTGTTCGCACTCTGGTGATTACTGCTGTTGATCTGCCGGAAGTGCACCTACAATGGTGCACCTGCTCAATTTTCGCTTCAAAGCGCTTCATGAATTCATTTTTAAGCAAAAGCCGCCGCATTTTTATTGGTCTGCTTGCATTATGGACCCTTGCCGGGTGTTCGCCACAGTACAACTGGCGCACCGTGCCCAACGCCGATGTGGGTTACATGGCCACCTTTCCCGACAAACCCGCGCAAGTGACCCGCACCCTGGACTTGATCGGGCTGCAAGTACCCCTGACCATGCAGGCGGCGCAGGTTGAAGGCCTGTATTTTGCGGTGGGCACGGTGCCCCTGCAAGGTGAATTGCAAATTCAAAGCACCGCCCTGCGCGATGCCTTGGCGCAATCGGTGGCCAACAACATTGCTGCGGGCAAGCCAGAACTGAATCAAATTCAATGGTTGGGCAAAGCGGCGTATGAAATGTCAATTACCGGGAAACTGCCCGACGGGCATGCCGCGTTTGCCCAGGCGCGTTTTTTCGAACATCGCGGCACTTTGTATGAAGTCCTGATGATGGGGGGCAGTGAGCAGCTCGACCCCAACGCGCCAACCACCTGGTTTGGCGGGTTTTCCCTGCTGGGGCAGTGATGCGGTACAACCCCGACCATGTGTCCCGGGAAATCGGCCCCGATGGCCTTGAACACATGTATGTCAACGGCGCCCTGGCCATTCGCATCTTTGTGATTTTTGCGCTGGCCTATGTCATGTCATATGCCTTCCGGGCGATCAATGCGGTGATCGCGCAGCCCTTGGTGGCTGAACTGGGTTTGTCGGCCAGTCAACTGGGTTTTCTGGCGTCTGCCTACTTTTTGTCTTTTGCCGTGATGCAATTGCCGGTGGGGGTGATGCTGGATCGCTACGGCCCACGCCGTGTTGAAGCCGTGTTGATTGGTTTTGCCGCCTTGGGCGCCGTGTTGTTTGCGGTGGCTGAATCGTATACTGTCCTGTGGTTGGGCCGTGCATTGATTGGTGTGGGTGTGTCTGCCTGTCTGATGGCCGCCGTCAAAGCATATTCCCTGTACTTTCGCCCACACATGCAGGCCAGTCTGTCGTCGTGGATGCTGGTGGCAGGGTCCATGGGGGCGCTTACAGTGACCACGCCCGTTGAAGCCGCCTTGCCATCTCTGGGTTGGCGCGGTGTTTTCGGTCTGGCCGCCGTGTTGTGCGTGCTGGCCGGGCTGGCGCTGTGGTTTGTGTTGCCAAAATTGTTCAAACCCCAGAAAACGGAATCGGTTGGCGACATGGCACAAGGTTACCGCGCCATTTATGCGCACCCGCATTTTTGGCGTGTTGCACCGCTGGCCATGATCACACAGGGTGGTTTCATGGCGTTTCATGGCCTTTGGGTGGGGCCCTGGTTCACCAATGTGATTGGTTTGAGCAATGCCCAGGCTGCGCAGAACATGTTCTGGATTTCAGCCGTGTTGATGGCGGGTTACCTGGCCTTGGGCTTTCTGACACGCCGTGTGTCCAAGGCGGGTGGCGATGAAGACCAGATCATGCTGATTGGCATGGGGCTGTCGCTGGTGGTTTTTGCCGTTCAAATTGTGCAGGGCGCACAATCGGGCTTGTGGGGTTGGCTGGTTCATGCTTTCCTGATTTCTTCCGGCATCATGACCTATGCCACATGCAACAAGCCTTTCCCGAAAAAGTTGACCGGGCGATCCAGCACGGCGTTGAATTTGCTGATCTTCATTGGCGCGTTCAGCATCCAGTGGGGCATTGGCGTGGGCATTGATGCGTTTGTTGCTGCAGGCTTTACCAGCACCGACGCCATGCGTTTGTCACTGGCAGCTTTGTGGGTTGTGCAGTTGGGCAGCTGGCTGTGGTATGCCCGGCCCGGGCGCAAAACCAGTCATTTGATCTCACTGAGCGATTTGCGGTATTGAATGGCTGTGGCCACGTGTTTTTTCTGAACATCGATGGCCGTGTCCAGGTCTGCCAGGGTGCGTGCAACCCGGCATACCCGGTGCAGTGCGCGTGCTGACAGGTGGTTCTTCTGCGCATAAAGTAGCAACAGTTTTTCCGCGCTGTGTTCGGGTTTTGCGTGCATGTTGATTTGGCCCGGGGTCATTTCACCATTCAGGCAGCCTTGTCGATCCAGTTGAATGCTGCGTGCCCGCTCAACTTGGGTCAACAGTGTGGCGCTGCCGGGTGTGTCGCTGTGTTTGGCCACATCGTTTTGCAGCAGGGCGGCGTGGTCCACCGGTTGAACGTCAATTGAAATATCCAGCCGATCGGCCAGCGGACCCGACAGCTTGCCCTGATAGCGGCGCACCTGTTCGGGCGTGCAGCGGCATTCCCGTGCCGGGTGTCCAAGCCAGCCACACGGGCACGGGTTGTGTGCACAGACCCACAAAAACCGCGCGGGAAAGTTGGCCTGGTGGCCTGACCGTGAAATATTCACGCGACCCGTTTCCAGTGGTTCGCGCAATGATTCCAGGCATCGCCGATCAAACTCAAGCACCTCGTCTGTGAACAAAACCCCTTGGTGTGCCAGTGTGATTTCGCCCGGCGAGGGCGGGTTGCCACCGCCTATCAGTGCCGCCATCGAGCTGCTTGGGTGTGGGTTGCGAAACGGGCGCACCTGGCTGAACTGGTCACTTTCCCCCTTCAGGCTGCGAATGGCAGAAATATCAAGTGAGTCTTCAAAGGGCAGGGCGGGCAGCAAGCCGCCCACGCGCTGGGCCAGCATGGATTTTCCGCTGCCGGGCGGCCCCACAAGGCGAATGTGGTGTTGCCCCGCTGCGGCTGCCAGCAGGGCATGTTTGGCTGTTTGATGACCAATTACCTCGGCCATGTCGAACAGGTGTGGTGTGTGTGTGCTTTGAATTTGGGCCACGGTTTGCTGTTCCAGCGGCTTGCCATGACCAACCAGGTGGGCTGCCGCTTCAAACAAACTGCTGGCACCAAACACGGCAATATCAGGCACGGTGGCGGCCAGTGCGGCCTGTGCTTTGGGCATCATCAATTTCAAGGGGCGTTTGCCTTGGCGTGCTTCTTTGCGGGTGGCCACGGCCAGCGCAAAAGGACTTCTAACGCCGGTCAGGGCACCAGAAAGTGAAAGCTCCCCGGCGAACACCCAGTTTTCAAGTTCGGCTTTGGCCAGTTGACCCGATGCTGCGGCAATGCCCAAGGCAACAGCCAGGTCAAATGCTGCACTGCCTTTGGGCAGGTCGGCGGGCGCCAGGTTCACAGTAATTCGTTGCGACGGAAATTCAAAGCCGCTGTTGAGCAGGGCCGAGCGCACGCGTTCTTTGGATTCCCGAATTTCGGTGTCGGGCAGGCCCACCAGTGCAAACGATGGCAAACCCGCCGACAGGTGCACTTCAATTTGAACGGGAACAGGGCGAACACCCACGAATGTGAGGCTGTGCAGGGTGGCTAAAGGCATGGGGACGCAGGGCGCTTAAACCTAAATGATTATCCCCAATCTTGCTGTTTGGGCAAACGGGTGCTTCGGTCTGCGTCACCCGGCGGGTGATGCATTGCCAGTTGGTTGATCAGGTGCGTTTTTCAAGTTCGGTCACGCGCAATTCCAGTGCATGCACCTTTTCGCGTAATCGGTTCAGTACTTCGCGCTGAATCTCGAAATCTTCCAGGCTGACAAACTCCATGTCTTGTAAACCTTGCCGAATCAGTTGTGTGATTGGGTTTTCAAGATTCTGCAGCCCTTTTGCATTCAGCATTTCGCTGACTTTTGCCTGAATGGACTCAAATGGATTGTCTGCCAAAGTTTCCCCCGGTGTGGTGAGTTCGGGGCGCACCAAAACAGTGCGCCAAAATGGTGCGGCCATCGAAAATTCAAAAAATCGAGTGCCTATTGTGCCCGAAAAAGGGGGATTTATCGCGAAATTACTGCCGGGTACGCCGCTGGCACACTTCTCGCTAATAGACCCTTGCCAAAAAAACTTTACGGCATTCATCTATTTTCAGGAGAGTGAGATGAAAAAACTAGTACTGGTAACTGCAATCGCTGCATGTACCTTCGGGGCTGTTTCAACTGCACAGGCGGACGTAACTACGACAGCCAACGCAAACATCACTACCGATTACAAATTCCGTGGTATTTCCCAAACCAACGCCGGTCCAGCATTCCAGGGCGGCTTTGACGCAGCGTTCAGCAACGGTTTCTATGTAGGCAACTGGAACTCCAACATCAACAACCTGGGTGCTGGTAGCTCTGGTCTGGAAATGGACTTCTACGGTGGCTACGCCGGTGAATTCAGCGGCATTGGTTACGATGTAGGTGCTTTGTACTATTTCTACGAAGGCTACAACCAGGGCACCGGCCCTGATGCAGACACCCTGGAAATCTACGGCAAGCTGTCTTACGCCGGTGCTTACGCCAAGTTGTCTGTTGCCGCATCGGATGACTATTTCGCGTTTACCGCAGCCAATGGTTCAACCGATCAGGGCGGTTCTACCTACCTTGACCTGGGCTACACTTTTGGCTTGTCCGAACAGTTGTCTTTGACCGCGCATTACGGTTTGACTACTTTCGACAAAGACATGGCCAACCTGCGCGCAGGCGCAGGCACCATCGATTCCTATGCTGATTACAGCATTGGCGCGACCTACGCCATCAGCCCAAAGTATTCAGTAACTGCTGCATACATTGAAACGGATGACGACGCGCAAGCCTTGATCAACAATGATGACCTGACAGACGGTTCACTTGTTGTGACTTTTAGCGCCAAGTTCTAAATTGAATCCAGACAGCGCTCTGAAGAGGGGCGCTGTTTTTACCCTCTTCAAACTTAATTCAGGAGTGCGTAATGAAGCTAATTTCAGCAGTCATTAAGCCTTTCAAACTCGATGAAGTCCGTGAAGCGCTGTCTGCCATCGGCGTACAAGGCATTACGGTTACCGAAGTGAAAGGTTTTGGTCGCCAAAAGGGACACACCGAGCTGTACCGCGGTGCGGAATATGTGGTTGACTTTTTGCCCAAGGTGAAAATTGAAGCTGCGGTGGACGATGGCTTGGTTGATCAAGCGTGCGAAGCCATTGAGACCGCTGCGAAAACCGGCAAAATCGGTGATGGCAAAATTTTCGTGTTCGATTTGTTGAGTGTTACCCGTATTCGCACAGGCGAGACCGGTAAAGACGCCCTTTAACCAGAGAGAAGTGAGGAAATCATGAGAAAACTTCTGACAATCTGGCTGGCGGCAGCTGCACTGGGTTTCAGTGTTGCAAGCCCTGGTGTGTATGCGCAAGAAACCCCGACAGCGCCTGCCACTGAAGCCACCGAGACAATCGCCGCCCCCGCTTCTGACGCAACCCCTGCGGCTGAAGCACCTGTGGCCGCTGAAGCAGCGCCCGCAGAAGAGGCTGCACCCGCTGTTGAACAAACCGTGGACAAAGGTGACACCACCTGGATGATGGTTGCCACCATTCTGGTCATCTTCATGACCATTCCCGGCCTGGCCCTGTTCTACGGTGGCCTGGTTCGCGCCAAGAACATGTTGTCCGTGCTGATGCAGGTCATGTCCGTGTTCTGTCTGATCGTCGTGTTGTGGGCCATTTATGGTTACAGCCTGACTTTCGGTGGCGGTGACAATCCATTCGTGGGCAATTTCAGCAAGCTCTTCCTGAGCGGTGTAACGCCAGCCTCCCTGTCTGCCACCTTCACTGAAGGTGTCATGATCCCTGAGTTCATTTTCATCGCATTCCAGTCCACATTCGCAGCCATCACTTGTGCTCTTATCGTGGGTGCATTCGCCGAGCGCATCAAGTTCTCTGCAGTGCTGCTGTTCTGCGCAATCTGGTTCACTTTCAGTTACATCCCGATCGCACACATGGTGTGGGACGCGGCTGGCTTCATCTTTGCTGATGGCGCAATCGACTTCGCGGGCGGTACCGTGGTTCACATCAACGCTGCGGTTGCGGGTTTGGTGGGTGCTTACATGATCGGCAAGCGCATTGGTTACGGCAAGGAAGCCATGACGCCACACAGCCTGACACTGACCATGGTTGGTGCATCCATGCTGTGGGTGGGCTGGTTCGGTTTCAATGCAGGTTCAAACCTGGAAGCCAACGGTGGTACCACACTGGCCTTTATCAACACCTTGCTGGCCACGGCGGCTGCAACATTGAGCTGGGCCGGTGCGGAAGCAATGGTTAAAGGCAAGGCTTCCATGCTGGGTGCAGCGTCTGGTGCAGTGGGTGGTTTGGTTGCCATTACACCTGCTTGCGGCACGATCGGCCCGATGGGTGCCCTGATCCTTGGCTTGATGGCTGGCCCATTGTGCCTGTGGGGTGTAACCGGCCTGAAGAAAATGCTGGGTGCTGATGATGCACTTGATGTATTCGGCGTGCACGGCGTGGGTGGTATTCTGGGTGCCTTGATGGTGGGTGTGTTGTCTGCACCAACCCTTGGTGGCACCATGGGCGACGACTTCGTGATTGCTTCCCAGTTGGCCGTACAAGCCAAGGGTGTGATCATCACCATCGTGTGGTCCGGTATTGTTGCTGCAATCGCCTTCAAGCTGGTTGACCTGATCGTTGGCTTGCGTGTTCCAGAAGATGCGGAACGTGAAGGCCTGGATATCACCTCTCACGGTGAAACAGCCTACAGCAAGTAATGTGAACACTCTCCACTTAGGTGGATTCCTTCAGCCCGGGGTAAAGGGCTGATTCAAAGGCACCTTCGGGTGCCTTTTTTGTAAGTTTCCGGGCAAGGGTGACTC